>DATLJR010000511.1:0-2738 GCA_035538755.1 Pseudolabrys sp. | reverse complement strand
GCACCGTAACCAAGCCATTTCACATTCGGCTGCACTACATAAATCACTACGAACGCAACGATGGCGACAAAAGAAAACAGCGCCAGCGCGAACATGACGACGGTGAATTCCTCCTGCAGAAAGAAATACTCGGCGACCTGCATGCCGACCACATAGGCGACGACAAGCGAGAGAATATAAACGCCGGCAAAAACCAGGATCGAGCGCATAGCGACACATGTTTTCATCGTTCACCGATTTGCCGGCGAATGGGTCGGTGAGAGTATTAAAATACTCAGATTCGATGTTGGCATAAAATTCGATATGCGAATCTCAACTTGCGTTGGGCCAATTTTGCGAACACCTTGCGCACAAAAACTTACGAGATTATTCGTCGATTCCTTGTCCACTACTAATCGAAAGTCCTTTATCGGTCCCGACCAATTGGCACCAGTAGTGAGGATGTATCCTATAATGTCCCGCTCCCACATTAAATTCGTGGTCCTCACCATGCATTCAAAACCGCCGAATCAATGCAGAAACGAGAAGGCGTTTCCTTGCGGCAAGAAATAGAGGGTTCCCGCTCCCGCGGCACTGTAAGAAACTTTGATGATCGGGCTTGTTATGGAGTCGGATTGCCGACCGACCCTCGGGCGCGGCCGCACTATGTTTTTCTGGTCGGACTGTCGCAGCCGAGGGCCTCTCCTGGAAGTCTCGACGGCCCGGCCAGATGCCGTGCTTGGGGACGGCACGGCTTGCGGACGAAGGCAAAGCCGCTGGTGGTGTTGCCTCACCTGGCCGGCGGCTTTGCTGTGTCTGAGACTGCGCTAGGCGTACTTACCGCACGTCCCCCGAATGGCCAGTTGGGTGAAAAACTCGCCCTCGACACGCTCCCCGTCGTCGGGGCCTTTCTTTTTGCGACGGCACTGATGTCCGCGTTACCCCTCAGAGCGGACATTCACTCAGCACGACTACGATGTCCGCTTTGTACCGATGAAACGAAGGATCAGGGTGAACAAAACTGAGAGGACGATCGATGTCACGATAGGGAAATAGATACGAACATTTCCGTTCGGACTCTCGTATTTAATGTCACCCGCAAGAAATGACTCTCCCGGCGGAACAGTTCCTTTCGGATTCTCATTTGCTACCGCCGATCTGGCTATTTTGATGTTACCTGAAAGAAACGCCCATCCGGGCGTGGCGTTGGGTATATTGGTGTCCGCGCGTCGGTCACGGTCAGCGAGCCAATCGAGAAGGGCAAGAGCAAGCAACACGACAACGAAAATCTTAAGAAACGAATACATGACACGGTTGGCGATTTGTAGGCCTTAGTCCAACCTAATTCAAAGCCAACAATGGCTTCTCGACTTTGACTTAGATCAAACGACGCATCCGCGGGCCCCCTGGGTCACCGGAGGCATTCCACGCCGCTTTGGGTCTTAAGCGGACATCGCACTAGGTCCACACCGCGTTCTCGCTTTACCTCCGAAAGCGGACATTGATCGATAGCATCGAGAAGTCTACTAAGCGCCATAAGCGGACATACTGCGCTACGGCGGAAACTGGTGCCACTCGATCACTTTGTCGGCACGGGCGGAGCAGGGTAGCCAGGAAAAAATTGCGAACTTCAGCGCCAGACGCCGTAATCGCCGAATGATACGTTCGGCACCTCCGCCGTACCGTCAGGAAGCTTTTTGGCAGTGAAGACAAATATTTTCTTGCCTAGCTTGAGGTCGGCCGCTGTCGCCGCGGCATAGGTGATAATCTCGGCATTCGGCGGGACGACGATTTTCTGATCGTTGTCCTTGTACTTCACGATCAACGCTTGGCCGTCGACGCTGGCCACCGTGCTTTCCACGGTGGCATTCGTCATTCTGCTGTTGGGAACGAAGTCCCAGGGCATCGAGCCTTCGGCGACGCCGCGCTGGGCCTCCGGGAATATCAGCACTGCAAGCGCCTTCTGGCTGTCGTCGGGCAGTGGCACGCTGGTTATGGCGAGATAGGAACCTACCTTGATGTCGCCGAGCGACGCCTTGACGACGGCGCGGACCGGCGCGTTTTCGGCAAGCTTTAACTTCAGCATCGCGCCGTCGCGCGTCTTGACGTTAAAGATGGGACCATCGACGCTTTCAATCGTTCCGCGCACGCGCAAAGTTTCCGGCGTTTGCGCCGCGGCAAGCGACACTGCGAACAGGAGCGTGGAGGCAGTCGCACCGAGCGTTCTGCGGATGATTGTCGTCATCTCGTTCGGTGCCGGGCGGGTTCGTTCGGGCGCGTCTAAAACCCCGGAGCGTCTGCGTCATTCCGCTTGGGTTGCCGAACAATGGCCGGATTGATTCTCTTCGCTGCGGCAATATCAGCATTGCCACCGTCCGTGTCGCCGTTCGTCAACTTAGTCACTCCGCGATTGTAGAGGGCTTGTGCGAAGCTCGGGTTGATCTTAATCGCTCCATCATAGTCTTGTATGGCGTGGTCGTACTCTCGTTTCCCAAAATAAGCGCTGCCCCGATTGTTGAGAGCCTCAGCATATTCGGGCTCAAGCTTAATTGCTTCATTGTAGTCCTGGATAGCGCGGTCGTACTGGCCTTTTTTCGTGTAAGAAATACCTCGGTTATTGAAAGCTTTGGCGTAGCCGGGTTTTAGCGCGACCGCTCGATCATAATCCTCGATGGCGTGGTCGAACTCTCCCTTTTCATCGTAGACATAGCCGCGGTTATTGAAAGCTTTGGCATAGTCCGGTTTTAGCTCGATTGCTC
>DATLJR010000510.1:0-2663 GCA_035538755.1 Pseudolabrys sp. | reverse complement strand
GGGTGTTGCCGTACACGATTCTGACATTCATCTGTAACTAAACCCCGTGGCGAATGGATTTGCACGAAGCTGGTCGACCGCCGCGCATGTTCTGGCAGTGGCCGTCATCCTCTGCCCGCTGCCGGTGCACAATCACCGCTTCAGGTCACCAGCGGACATTGCAACACGATCCGCTTTGCCCCGAAAGCGGACGTCCGCGGAAACGCGGTCTGGTCGACGTCAACGCCCTCGTGTCGGTTATTTGCCCCTGAAGATCGGTGACCGTTTTTCATTGAACGAAGTGATCCCTTCGCGCCGGTCTTCCGTCGGGATGGTCCTGTAATATGCCTCGGTCTCGAACACGAGCCCATCAGACAGGGACATGTTCAAGCCGCGAGCGATTGCTTGCTTTGCCTGGCGGACCGAGATGGGTGCATTGCGCGCAATGACCTCAGCGGTCGAGAGAGCCTCCGGAAGGAGGTCGGTCCTCGGTAGGACGCGGTTGACGAGTCCCCACTGCAGCGCCTCGGCAGCCGTGAAGGGCTTGCCGGTGAGAATGATTTCTTTCGCCCGGCGTTCTCCCGCCGCGCGGGCTAAGGTCTGCGTTCCACCCGCACCCGGCATGATACCCAGCGTGACTTCGGTCAGTGCGAAACGGGAATGCTCGGCTGCATAGATAAAATCGCAAGCAAGCGCAAACTCGCAGCCGCCTGCGTAAGCGGCGCCATTTACCGCGGCGATGATTGGGATCGGGCAGCCCAATATAGCGGGCACCATTCGTTCGTAAATCAGATGCTGCTTTGTCCAAGCCTCGTCGGTCATGTCTTTTCGTTCTTTGAGATCAGCACCGGCACAAAATGCTCGGTCTCCAGCGCCCGTCACGACAATGCAACGCGCGTCACCCGCATCGAGGTTTAACGACTCGAAGAGCGTCATGATCTCTGTACCCAGCTGGCTGTTCATCGCGTTGGCCGAGGCTGGCCGGTTCAAAGTGACCAGCATGACGTGCGCTTGCGGTCGGTCGATATTCAACGTCGCAAAATTCGTGTCCATGGCGCACCGGGTTTTTGAGATCGGAGAAGGGAAGCAAGACAAATCTAGCGAAGCCACGTTTGTATCCGCGCTGCACGGCTCTATGGCAGCGGCCAAATTGCAGGGGAAACGACGTATGCCAGCATTGCAATAGCGGCGATCGCAATGACGTAACCGAGCAAACCGAACATAGGGTTAAGGGGACCGAAGAGGTCGCGGGAAGGCTCTGTAATCCGTAAAGGAATGCGATCATACTGCCGGTCGTCGGGTGTCTGTGGCACCCGCAATGTCTGCGATGGCATTGAGGCCGGTCTCCGGACCGTGAAGAAGATGTACAACAAATAGGCATCTATCAACATAGTGACCGCCATGACGCTGTAAGCCCACGGACTTTCCATCAAATTCAGTTCGATCAACACCCGGGAGAGGCCGAATCCGACGACCCACGCATCAAAGCTCATGCATATCCGACGAAACGTCTCGGCATCCAGCCGTCGGATGAGATAGGCGCCAATCGGTATTCCAACCAGAACGCTGGGAATAAACACCAATAAGATGTTCTGGCTTTCGGCTATAAACAGGCCAAGCTGATAATACACGACGGCTGTCACGCTCGACTCAGTCACGCGAACCAATGCCAGACCGGCTCGAAATTCATTTTTGACCAAGCCTTGGTTATTGAACAGAATTGCTAAGGGCGGTCCTGAGATGGTCGTGACTGAATACAGGACGCCCAGCGCCGTTCCAAAAGGGAGGCCGATCAGCCATGTCGACTGAATGGGCCTCCGCCAACCCGCTGCTTGGACTAGGATGAGGGGCAAAATAACCGTGTAGGTGGCGAATTTGACCCAGCCGGGTTGAAGCAAAGCAAGGACTGAGGCTCCGACTGCAATACCGGGCAGCATTCCCAAGAGAATGGGAAACACTCTTTTCCACACAGCCGGTTCAGATTGATGGATAGAACGTACAAGTTAAGGAAGACTTCGATCACAACGACGGCGGGATTTAGGATGCGATTTGTATAAAAAACGAGCGCAAGGGGTACGGTGAGCGACGAAAACCCATAGCCAATGGCGCCATTTACGAAAGCTGCAAACAAAGCGATCCCGGCAAGAAAGATCACGGCGGTGTCAAGGGAAGGCATCTTTAGTTTTTCCAATTACTGGTGAGCACTCAGATGGCGCGGGATCTAGATCCGTGCATCCGCGCCGTGACATGCTTTCAGCGAGCAAAGCGCAAAAAATTGCTGTTAAAATCGCTATGTTAGGAAGAGATCGACTGGCAATCGTTTGTCTCGCAAAAGCATGGTCGTCGCAAACAGTGATGCTACCAAGTGCGATGATCGCCGTTCGAGGTAAATCTGTAGGAAAGCATGATCGTCGCGACGCACAACGTGCGCAAGATCAGCTGTGTAAAAACACTAACGCGGTTTTGGGCAATGTCAAAAAGAGAGATCTGTTCCACGGCACTGGCTTCCAGACGAAAATTCTTGCATTGGGCGTCTCCCGCTTAGGACCGCCACCCTATCAGGGTGCATCGTTGCGAATTTGGGCGGCCAATGTCCGCTTTGGGCCAAAAAGCGGACATCGGCGCACGTCCGCGTCATGTCCGCTTTACCCCCAAAAGCGGACATCGTTGAGTGCGAGCGCGCG
>DATLJR010000509.1:0-2515 GCA_035538755.1 Pseudolabrys sp. | reverse complement strand
ACCAGGCCGACCGAGGTATTTGGATAGGAACAGAGCACCACGAGATCCGGATTGGTCGCTTGGATGGCGCGGATGATCGGCGAGAAGTCAGTCATGTTTGGCGGATAGTTTCTATCGTAGACGGTCTTGAAGCCGTACGTGTGGACGTTGTCGCGGGCGCCGTCCGCGGCATTGCGCGAGAACTCGGCGTCCTCGGCCGCAATCGCGACGGTTTGCGGTTTCGGATTCTGCGCGGCCGCTACGCTGAAGAAGCCGTCGGTGAATGACTGTCTCGGCGTGGGGCCAGAGGGCAGCATGGAGAAGTATTTCGGGTAGTGAAAGTCATGATTGACATCGAGCGCGAACAAGCCGATGAAGGTCTTACCCTTTTGCATGACACCAGGAAGCGCCGGCGCCACCATGTTTGTCCCATACGGGCCGATGACGAGGTCGACCTTGTCGACGTCGAGCAGCTTCGCGTAGATGCCCGGCACTGTTGCCGGGTTGGTCTGGTCGTCGTAATAGACGAGCTTGACGGGACGGCCGAGCAACCCGCCCTTGCCGTTCATCTCTTTTTCCCAGATCTGGGCGCCGAGCAGCGCCTGCTTGCCAGCTCCCGCAAGCGAGCCGGTCTGCGCCATGCTGAACCCGATCTTGTTGGGTTCACCGCCCTGCGCAAAAGCGGGCGCGGACGCCCATGCGGGGGAAATGAGCGCTGCGCCGATGCCGGCATTTACGTGGCGCCGGGTGATGTGATGGGTCATGGATTTCCTCCCCAAAATATTGTTCTCGTTTACGGCACGACCGGGTCGCCGTCACGGGCCTGACCCGACAGTGTTGCTCCTAGCATGCGCTAGTTTGATGAGCGTGAGAAGAGAGCGGACGGGCTATAATGTGACTACACGAAAGTCGGCGGCCTAGCGTCGTATGGCTATGACCTGGTCGATAATTATCGGCGCGCAGCGATCTATGCTGACCGCATCTTGCGTGGCACGAAACCGAGCGAGCTTCCCGTCAAAGTCCAGAGTGTTTGGGTGATCCATGTCTCCAAGGTGTTGCAATGTGATTTTCGATATTTATCGGCAGCAGAAAAAATTTTCTGAAGCAGGAGGTATTTGTTTGACATGCCCCTGGGTTGGGACCCAATTTATCGCGCCGTATCCCCGGTATTGCGAAGTCTGCGAAAATTCACACCCCCCGTTGGTGCGCTGATACGGTTGGGGCTAACTAATCTCGCCACCTGCCCGCCGACGCGCGGCTCGTGTTGGTCATGCCCGAGGCGATAGTGGTGACGGCAATCGCCGCCGGGATCGGCGCGTATCTCGGCGCCTGGCTGGCGAGGTGAGGATACCTCTTTGCTTCGCCGCTTGTGCGCGGCGACGCTCGCGGGTTATGATCGTTCTGGTCCTTTCCCGCGGGGAGGGACTGTTTTTCTCCTCAAGAGGCAACCTCAAAGCCGGCCCGCCCCTCGCGCTCCGGCTTTTCTTTTGCGCTCGCGGAACACCGGCGCCACGACCGCGTTGCATTGGCGGCGATGGAAGTCGGCTCGACCAATCGCCCCCGTGCTGAGCCGCCTGTCGCCTCATGGCAAGAAGAACAGCCAACTGGCCCCGGCCCCATAGTGTGAGTATCGGGTCGGGGCTTTTCTTTTTGGCCCCGCTCAACTCCTCCTGATCCCGGTCACACTCTAGAAAACGCTGTACAAAACAACCTGAAGTTGTATATTCATTTAGCCTCCGCAGTATCAATGGAGGCTTCAATGCCAGTTCTTAAATCCCTCACATTCACAACGTTGCCCCAGCCCGGCGCAAATCCGACTTTGGATCGCCGCCAGCGCGTCATCGAACGCCTGGAAGAACAGAAGCGGCTGGTTGCCGATCCGAATTACAAACGGACCATCCGCACGTCGGCCAAGAAAGACGGCGTGAAATCCGTCGTCGAAACGCAGCATCGCGTCATGCCGTGGTGGCGTATGACGGGAAATGGGACGTTTGTGTTCTTTGTTCGCGCCAGCCAAAAGACCATCGAGTTCGAGAAGGGCAGGGCGGGCATCGCGGTAGCTTCGTTGGACAAGCTACCGGCGCTGATCGATACGCTGATCACTGCTGTTCGCAACGGCGAGCTCGACGAGCAGTTGGCGGCAGCGCCGAAATCCGCGCAGGTACGGAAGACAAAGAAGGCGGCTTGATCATGACGAGGTGTGGGAGGAGGGGTTGCTTCGCTCTCCTTCCTTCACCGAAGTACTAGTAGGGCGTGTGTACTCGTAAATCGCCCAGCCATGTCCGTTTTCGGGCAAACCGGACATTGAACCGACATCGCCGAATGACCGAGTTTGACCCTGAACCGACATAAGCGGGAAGATTTCGCTGCGATGCACAGCGCCCTGATTGTCCAGGGATGTGCTAGATTGTAGGCCTCGTCTGAGGGCAACTCATGCGACGGCGCGAGTTCCTCACCTTGTTTGGTGGAGCGCCGCAAGAAAACTTGGGGAGGATCAAAATGCCGGCACGTTCCATTCGTTATCTCGTCGCCATTG
>DATLJR010000508.1:0-84914 GCA_035538755.1 Pseudolabrys sp. | reverse complement strand
CCGCACGTGCGCTGCATCGACTTCGACTGATGTTTGCTTCGGGGCGGCGTTGAATGACCGAAGAAAAGCGTCATAGTAGGGCACGGTATCAGGGTTAAACATCAATGCGACCCGCGACAGATCGGGCTTAACGTCGCTGAGTAGGTTGATCCACTTGCCGATTATTTCGGACTCTATGAATGAGAACCCGGTGATATTGCCCCCCGGGTGCGCGAGATTCGAAATGAATCCTTGACCGACTGGATCAACCGCCATCGCCACTACGATTGGAATAGTGCTTGTCGCCGGTCGTAGAACAGCCACGACCGGACTGGAGTGCGCGACAATTACGTCTGGTGCCAGCCTGATCACCTCCGCGACATGCTTATTTATTGACTCCAGTTTGGTCCCGGCAAACCGATATTCGATCTGGACGTTGCGTCCTTCGACCCACCCTAGATCGCGCATGCCCAACCGGAACGCCCTAACGCGGCTATTCGTTTCGGGGTCCTTTTCGTCGAGGCCAAGCAGCATGCTGACTCGCCGCACCTGTTGCGTCCCTTGTGCCCATGCTGCAAGCGGCGACGCGGCTGCCGCGCCGCCGAGAAGGCCGATGAACTCGCGTCGTTTCACGGACACCCCGAGGCTAAAACAGCAAATGGTATCAACACTCACGTGTACCGAGAAAGAGGTTGGGATGTCCGCTTTGGGCCATAAGCGGACATTGCCGGGTATCACTACGGCGCAATCGTGCGGTTGGCAACTTCCGAGGAGTATCCGCGATGCAGGCGGTAGATGCCGGCCGCCCATTGCGCAGCTGGATGCCGAAACAGCGTGGCGCGGTAGTCCTTCAGATACAGCGGCAGCTCCACCTGCAGTGGGTACTGAATCTCGTGAGGCTGCAGGAGCGCCCCCAGCAGTGCGGCGGCCGTGAGGTCTGCGACGGTGAAAGCCTCGCCGACGAGATACGCGCGGCCTTGCCGCTCGTGTTCGATTCGGTCGAGCGCCGCTGCGACGGTGGACCGATCCCTCTCCAAATTGCTTTCGCTGATTCTATGACGGAATCGGTAGAGCGATGGAAAAATCCGGAGCAGCGGCCGGAGCGTGCGGTAGGCCTTGTCGCCCATGCCCGTCGTCAGCACGCGCAGCGCAATGTCTGGATCGTTCCGGAACAGCGGCGTCACGATAGCCGCGCGCAACGCCGGGCCAAGCGTTTCGTCGAGATCGTCCTCCAGTGCGAGCGCGCGTTGCCGCGTGGCGGTGTCACACGGATAAAGCGGCGGCTCGGGGTAATGCGCCTCAAGCGCGGCAATGATGCGCGTGGAATCGGCGATGGCCCGGCCGTCGAGCCACAGAACAGGTAACTTGCCCTGGCCCGTCGCGCGCCAAACGCGGACCAGGTAGTTGGGGCCGAGCACGCCGCGCCGGTGCGCGATGCCCTTGTAGTCGAGCGCCCAGCGCACTTTTTCGCTGAAGTGCGAGAGCGGGATGTGCCATAGCAGCGGGGTATCCATGGTGGCCTAAGGGTCAGAAACGGACAACAAGCCATGTCGGCGCAATGTCAGCTTTACACCCAACAGCGGACATATGCAGTGCACTAGCCCATGTCCGCTTTGGGCCAATAGCGGACATCCCATTATTTGAATTCGGTGCCATATTTGCTGGCAATTTCGTTCAGTTGTTTCTTGCTTCGCTGTGTTGGCGATACACCGGGTCGCGTAGCTATTTCACGGAAAAAACGTTCCAGCCCGGCAGGTGCAACAGTCCAGAGCAGAACTAGTTCATACGAGGCATTTTCAAAACCATGCCAACTATTCATCGGAATGAAAATGGACACACCTTTGCCTATAGGATAGCGCACATCGTCAAGAATCAAACTTCCGCTACCCTCAATGACGTAGAAGGCCTCGTCCATATCGAAGTGTCGATGAATCGGGATACCTATGCCAACCGGGATCTGTTGAGTTCCAGTAGTGAGACCGTTGGAGCCCTTTAACGGGTCCACGTTGATGAAGATGTCCCCGCCACGAAGAATCAGATGTTCGCCCTCGCGGGGACCAAGTACATAGCCTTGTGGCACCACTGGCTCCTCCAAGTGCTTCGAGCAGATCTAAGAATGCAATATAACAATTCTCGAAATGTCCGCTTTGGGTCAAAAGCAGACATATGGGGTGCACAACGGCATGTCCGCTTTACCCCCATTAGCGACATCAAACGCGACAAAATGGAATGTCCGCTAAGGGCTATAGCGGACAATCAGACAAAGCGGAACGTTCGCAAAGCGCGATGGATTTTGCGATGGGGCCTACAAGGTTGACGCTTAATGGCCGTCGTCATTTTCGAGGTCGATCACGACGCGCTTCATGCCAGATCCTAAATCCTCCTCGCGAAAGCCGAGTTCGGCGCACATTTGCAGCATGGCCGTGTTTTCGACCAACACATCGCCATACACGCGCCTCAGACCTTTTCCTTTGGCGTAGTCGATGACGCGTTGCATCAATAGCCAACCGAGGCCGTGACCCTTAAGCCGTGAGCGGACCAAGATCGCAAATTCCGCGGTTTCTTCGTCGAGCTCTTCTTTCAGCCGCACAAGCCCGAGCATGCACCCGGTCTCTTGGTCGAGGGCGATGAACGCCATGTCATGCTGGTGGTTGAGATGGCTGAGCCAATCGATCTCGTCGGCACTGAGCTCGGCGATGCGCGCAAAAAAACGAAGTCGCAGATCCTCGGCGCTGACATCGGCTAAAAAATCCCGGTATAACGCCGTATCTTCGGGCTGCACCGGGCGGATCAGCACGCGCTCGCCGCCCCGAGTTGTTTCGTGCCCTTCGTTCAAGTCCAAAGTCGCCTTTGTCCGGCATCGGTGCGACGGGTGCCGTCCGCACCGCTGAGTAGCTGATCACTAAGCTGGAACGCGGATAGCAGTGCGAGGCCCCACACGGGCCCCGCACCAACTCGACTATTAGGCAGCCGCTTTCGCTTCTTTCCAGATGCTGATGTGCCGCGTTTCCGGCATCAGCCAGAGGCTAAGGAAGAAGCACACCAGAGGAACAAGGATCGGATAGAGCAGCGCGTAAAAGAGGCTGCCGGTCGCTGCGAACGCCGCCGTGGTAATGAACGGCACTAGTCCGCCGCCCCAGCCGTTGCCGATGTGATATGGCACCGATACCGAGGTGTAGCGGATGCGGGCAGGGAAGTACTCCGCCAGGAAGGCGCCGATCGGCCCATAGACCATCCCCACGTAATTCACCAGGATGGCAATGATAAAGATCGCGATCGGATAGTTGATATTGTTCGGCTGTGTCACCGTCCCGAGCCACGAATAGAGCGGATAATAGGTGACGGCAGCGAGCAGAAAGCCGCCCAGGATCACCGGCTTGCGGCCGATGTGATCGGACACCCAGCCCCACAGGATCAAGGTTGGCGTCGCGATGAGCAGCGCGGCCATCACGATGTAGCTTGAGCTGAACAAGTCTACCTTGGAGACCTGCTGCAGGAAGTAGAGCGCCCAGAACTGGCCGCTATACCAGACCACACCTTCGCCGATGACCACGATGCTAGCGATCAGCACGAACTTGATATTCGCGCTGAGGAACGCCTCCCTCCAGGGATTCCTAGTCGTCAGCCCCTTGGCCTTGATTTCCTGGAAGATCGGCGTCTCACCCAGTTGGAGCCGGATGTAGATCGCTATCGCGACCAACAGGAACGAAATCAAGAATGGCACGCGCCAGGCCCAGGTATTGAACACCTGTTCGCCATAGTAGCCACGCACAGCGAGCACGACCGCCAGAGCCACCACGATCCCGAGCGTCGGCGAAGTTTGCAGCCAACCTGTGTAATAGCCGCGACGTTCGTCGGAGACGTGCTCGGCCACGTAGGTGATGGCACCGCCGTATTCACCACCCAGACACAAGCCTTGAATCATGCGCAGGCCGAAGAGGATGAAGGCGGCCGCGATGCCGATCGACTCGAAGGTCGGGATCAGGCCGATGGCACCAGTACCGATGCCCATGCCAGTCAGGGTGAGAAGGAAGGTGTACTTGCGGCCAATCCTGTCGCCCATCCATCCGAACAGGAACGCGCCCAGCGGGCGGATCAGAAAACCCGCGGTGAACAGTGCGATCGTGCTTAAGAGTGCCGCGACCGGATGGGTCTTCTCGAAGAACTTCACCGACAGCACCGCGGCCAAGCTGCCGAATATATAGAAGTCATACCACTCGATGACGTTGCCGACCGATGCGGCGACGATCACCTGTCGAAAGTTCTTAGGGATTTGAGGTCCAGCCATATCGCCCTCCTCCGTATTGGAAAAACGGTTTGCTGCTGGCATGTGGATCGCGCACCAGCCGAAAGGAGGAGTAGAGACCGTCGTGCTTACAGGGCCCTGGTGGTCCTTCAATGTAATTCCCGACCGCTTCCGATTGAGAACCGGCGGTCGTCATAGTCACCCTCTCGATGGTGTGCGGCTTCTTGTTACGAGTTCAGCACATGTCGCCGCTCGATAAGGCTAGGACGATCGCCCAGTCGCGTCATTACGACTAAAGTGGGCCGTACTACCCTAACTTCCTGTAATCGAGGCAAATTTATGCAATGTTTATTTAGCAGTCAGCAGCTCTCATCGTAATGAAAGGACATGCCAAAACGTGTTCTGCGGGTGGGGCACCAGGCTCTGAAGCGGGTACGCTCGAGAGCGCGTTATCTTGAGCTTGAGAGACGCCGGCAAGAACTGCTTCGGCGAGTGACAACCGCTGCCGTTTTTGGAGTCAATCCGAAGCTACGGCGCACGGCGGTAGCTCTGCTTAATCAAAATTTCCGCGCGACTAATAAATTGGCTAAACGGGCCAGCATCCTCGCATCGGCGGAATGGGTTGTCAGATTGCTCGAAGTTTCGACAGTCTAGCCGTTGGAATGCGGGCAATGCACACACCTCGGTTGAAGATGGCCGCGGCCGAGGGAAACGTTATTGGCTAGTAAATAGTCCACGTTGCGTGCGGGACCCAATCGGGCTTCACACGTTTTTATGACTGGTCGTCTCCGACGCGGCACTCTAGACGTGCACGATGTAAAGAACGAACACAGCTACAGCCAGCACCGTGGCGACCCAGACGAGCCGAGGGTCCGAGGCTTTATTCATAAAAATATACTGTGACATCATACAACTTCGACTTTGACATAGCGCAAAAGAAACGTTCACATTTTCCTAGCCCTGTCAGAGATAAAACGTCGAGTTGCCTATGGGTTCCGGCCAATGTCCGCTTGGGTCATAAGCGGAAATGTGCATTGCAAAAGGCCATGTCCGCTTTACGTCCGAAAGCGACATCAGCGGTTGTATATGAGGAGCCGCCGATAAAATCGCGCAGCTTCAATCGAAGCGATTCGCATCGACCGGGTACACATTGGTCAGTGTTCGCCGCCTTGATGGTACATTGTACCCAAGAATCGAGACGGTGGTGTACCGCCCGCTGCTGCCGAAGGGGAGATCTAAGAGTGCCTTTGGCGGTCGCGGTTCTGTCCGCTTTCGGGGGTAAAGTGGACATAGCGATTGCATGCTTGAGCTAAGTTCGATTTGGGGCAAGGCTACCGTCGTCGCGAAATTACTGATCTCTTCAGGGAGGAACCACATGCTACGCCTTTTTGCATCAGCGGGTATCTTGGTAGTCGCCCTAGGGCTGGCGGGCTTGCCGGCGAGGGCGCAAAGCTCGGCTTCAAAATCGCTTCGAGTGGCACAAAACATAAGTCCAACCCAACAGGAGGAGGAGAGGGCAGCGAAATCAGTGGCTTGCCGAAAGCAGGCGAAAGAACAAAAACTCAGCGGTTCAAAAAGAAGGGCTTTCTTGAAGGACTGCATCAGAAAATAAGCGGTCTCTACAGGGTCACGGGCTGAATTTAATCAGAGCAAGTCCTACAAACCCTTCTTCAGCTGAACCCCGGCCGCGCGCTGCGGTTTTGTTTGAGCCAGCGCTCCCAATGCCGGTCCGCCCTAGTTCTTGTCCTGTTAGCAGGCGGACAAGATACGGCCGCAATCAGTCAACCTATAGGACGAAATACCCTACCTGAACCGGAATGACGAAATGAAGGTGCTGTTATCGCCCTGTTAGCAGGCGGAAGCGGGCGAAGCATCCACGCCGATTCGATTTGGCGCGTGGGTTGGCCGTGATTCTGTATCGCCTGTCCAGGACGACTCAAGAAATTTTCTCGTGGTTCAATTAGCCCAGCTTATGCCGGTCGCTGCAACGGCCGTAGGTTCGAGTTAGGGGTAGCAACGCGAGTGCATCTTCAGCAAAAATTTCGCGCTTCTTAGCCTCGCCAGAGATATTGGTTTGCAGACTGGGGCCCAAACTCCCCGGAGCAGAAACGAGCACTGCAATTCGTTGAACCGGACGTAACGAACCCCAACTTGACGGGGCGCTGCACCGGTAGATTGGCCGCTTTGCGCCAAGAGCAGACTTTCACCGTCATTCAATCAACCTCATTGGGCAAGCGATAAGAACGGTGGGCACGTTTAGCCCGCAGCATTTTTGTCGTGGTAAGATTGATGACTTGCTCGAATTATCGATTCTTGGAAGAGAATTGGGGAGGACGCTGCGTCCATGGCTGATAACAGCTTGCAAAAAAATTCAACTGCTTTTCGCCTTCCCGCGCTTGATCCTGATTTTCTGCTGGCCGACTCCATGCGGGGTGTCCGCTTGCAGCTCGAATACGCTAAGGCGGAGGAGCGATTACGAACCTGGACCGTTCGATCGACCGTCGTGGTATTTGGCAGCGCTCGCGCGCGTCCCAGTAATCAGTTGGCACGGTGGTATGAGGATGCGCGGCGTTTTGGCAAGCTTGTGTCGGAACGCGGTGGTGCGCTTATTTCGGATCACGGTATTCGCGATAATGTCATCGCGACGGGCGGCGGCCCGGGCATCATGGAAGCGGCCAACCGCGGCGCAGCGGACGCCGGCGCGCCGTCCATAGGATTCAACATTGGGTTGCCGCACGAACAGGAGCCTAATGCCTATTCGACGCCCGATCTCACGTTTCAGTTTCACTATTTCGCGATCCGCAAACTGCACTTCGCAATGCGGGCCAATGCATTGGTAGCTTTTCCGGGTGGTTTTGGGACGCTCGATGAGCTGTTCGAATTGCTCACGTTGATTCAGACCAACAAGATGCCACCGGTTCCCGTCATCCTTGTCGACAAGTCGTATTGGACGCGAGTTATAAATTTCGAGACGCTCGCCGTGGACGGTATGATCGACCCCGCTGATCTCGACCTATTTTCGCTTGCTGATGACTCCGAAGGGGCCTGGCAGGAGCTTGTCAGGCGCGGATTGAAAGCCGGGCCACGGCCCCCTGGTTATCCATCAATTCAATGACGCGAGTAAACTGACTCCGGCAAAAGGGCGCGCCTTGAATGCTGATGGAAACCGTCTCTGCGGGCAGCGGCAGCATAGAGATTATGTTTCTCCGCCAGAGGGGGGACGATCCCTTTGTTTCAACGCCTGAACGAAGGGCACAGATTAGTGAGGTCGCTAGTAGAATTGCACGTTTTATCAGCGAAGCCCGTAGCACGCTCGACATCGCGATCTACGATTTTCGGCTCCACGATGAGGCCGCTGCAATCATTGCGGACGCGCTGCGGGAGCGGGCCAAGAACAAAGTTGTCATCCGCATCATTTACGATGCTACCACCGAACCGGACGGCGACACCGTGCCTGCCGGTTCACTTGCGCACCTCGAGGCAGACAAGAAGGCGCCAGGCACGGAGACTTTCGTGCGCTCTTTCGCAGACATTGCGCAGATAAAAGGTATCACCGGCTATCGGGTGTTGATGCATAGCAAATATTTGGTGCGCGATAGCGATGTTGACAACGCTGCGATCTTCCTGGGCTCAGCGAACTATACCAACGACTCCTGGGGATTGCAGGAGAATAATCTTTTGCAGTTACGGTCGCGCCCTCTGGCTGTCTGTTTCTCCAAGAACTTTACCGATCTTCTGGCGGCGGGAAAGATTACGGAAAGGCCCGCCGTTCGTGACGTCGATTCCATTCGTGTCGCAGACGTGCCGGTGACCGTTGGTTTTGCGCCCGAACAAAGCCCCGCGATCGTTAAGGAGATTGTCGGTGCGATCACAGCCGCGCGGCAGCGACTTCTGGTGGCGTCAGTGGTGCTTTCGTCGGGTCCCATCCTTGCTGCGTTGTCAGAAGCCATCGACCGGGGCATGCCATGCGCGGGGATTTATGATGGTCCGCAGATGGATCAGGTGAGGCGGCAGTGGCAAGCCGCGCGTGTTGGCGCCGATAAGATCAATACATGGGATAAGGTTGTCGGCCATCTCGTGCGCAAGAACTCGCTACCCTATGATCGGAACAAGCCGCACCAGCCGCACAACTTCATGCACAACAAATTGGTTATTGCTGATGACATCGTGGTGACGGGAAGCTTTAACCTCTCAAACCACGCGATGGGCAACGCCGAAAATGTGCTGCTCATTGGCGACGCAGCCATCGCGTCGAAATACGAGGCTTATGTCCTGCAACTAATGGCGAAATACGGAGGGTAACAAACGGAAGTGATCAGAAATGTCCGCTTTACACCCAAAAGCGGACATGCAGCCCTGCTCGACGCTGGCGTACCTGTGGCATGTAGTTGCCGCACGATGTGGTCATGATCCAGCAGCGCTGTTGCACAGCTATGCGAAGCGCACAAAAAAAGCGGACACCGATGTCGCAAACAAGATCGGCAAACTCTTGGGCGGTGCTTTGACTGACTAGCGAACGGGTCCAGAACGAGTTTGGGTCCAACTTGGGTCCAAACTTGCAGCCGTACTTCCTACGTTCTCAGTGGTGTCGTCGGTAAGTTTTTGATTTCCCTGGCGGTCCCGAGAGGAGTCGAACCTCCGACCTTCGGTTTAGGAAACCGCTGCTCTATCCTGCTGAGCTACGGGACCATCCATTTGAACTGTAAACGATCTTATAATTAGGCGCGATGGCTCGAAGCTCAATTGCTACCGAAATTGCTACCGAAGTTCGTCTTTTTGTTCCCTTGATGTGTTTCATAGCAGGCTGGAATGCAGCGAGGCGGCCAACTTTGGGGAGTCTTTTCTTGAAAGACAACCCGAGCAAAATTTACGTTTACCCATTACAAGCCAGAAAAGGTGCATGGTTACAGGCTGTATGACTGTCGCCCCCAAGCAGCAACCGATGACGGTCACGCAGGCAGCGACGTTGAAGAGGCTTGCGCAAGACGCCTACGAGCCAGATGCGTTCAAGCCGAACCTCACCAGCGCCGAGGCGGATATACGCATCGCGATGCTAACGGCCAAACTCAAACTACTTGGCGAGCCGCCCCATACGCTCTGAGTGGACAGCGAGTCATACATTGTTACTGCATAGCCCATGCGCCAGAAGTTATTACCGCTGACGTGGCGCAGGGACTTGATATTAACGGTGTATCCTAAAAAAACGAATCAGGGTGACAGCGTGGATAAGCCACTTACATGGTTCCTGAGAATATGGGGAGCATTCGTTGACATCTGGCGGGAACGTCGGCGGTTGCGGCTCCAGTTGCACCACGACGAAGCCATGACGATGGCTCTGCAGAAAATGATTGAAGCAACGAACCAACTGAAGGATTCCTCGCTCCTTAATCGTGCAGCCGCCAAAAATAGCCGCCGATAATTTGGCTTATTGCCAATAGAGACGCATGCCAAAGCGTGGCTTCGCGTGGATCGAAAAGTCGTCCTGCCGTTAATCATAAAGTCATTGTGCCCGACGACCCAGCATGGCCGATGATAAGATTGCTAGTTGACACAACTGCGTAGCCATGGGGGGCATCTATGAGGAAGCTCATTTCATTGCTGGTCGTTGCCACTTTTGCCGCATCATCTCCAACTGTGGCCGGCACGAAGGAAAAGAAGCAAAAACAAAGCACAGAGGCTGAGGAAATAGCGAAGCAGCACGACAATACCCGACGTGCTCTAAGGGACGCGCTCCCGCTGGTGCTGCCAAGCTGGTCGCTCCCATTCTATTTCGGTATGCACCTAGACGATACGAAGAACAAAAAGGCCGAAAAGTAAACCGCCGGACTCGCAACAAACCGCGGCATTCTGCCTGTAGATATTACGTTGGCGCTTACCCGGCGTAGCTGGCCGGCGTGTCGGTCTGGGCCGGTCTGGGCCGGTCGCGGGTCTGCACCATCTTCCTACCTCCGTATTGTACTTACGTATAATTTTGTAAGCCTTACGATGGTTGACCGCTCCCTCCGTATGCTGGCGTGACCGCCTCGCCGCACTCTAGCGTTTCCCTTCTGATGACAAAACTGCGACGTGTGGGGATCGAGTCATGACAAATACAAGGGAGCGCGCAACTACACAGGTGTTCAGTACAAGTGAGCATAGGACGGCACAAATGTTTGGTCTGTCGCTCACGACCATTTTTTTGGGCCTGTTGATCCTGAACGGTATGTCTTTCTGAAGTACGGAACGCGCCAATGCCAGTTCTCGCTTTTTTTGCAGTGGTAGGTTCGGTGCTGATCGCATTGCTGTTTGTTGCGGATGCAACGCTGGATAACGGTTCGCCTGCGATAGTCACGAGCCAACGCACCGGTCTGCCAGCGCCACACTATGGCAACGCTAACGCGATAAAGACTCTCACCACTGCGCCCGCACCAGCTCCCGACATGACATCGCAAGCTGTACTGGCTGCTCAGCCTAAGTCGGCGACGCCTGAAGCTCCAGCAGGGATCGACTCTGCGGCGCGTGAGGCACGGGCCGAAGCGTCGTCCAACAAGCTACGGATCGAAGCCTCAGCCAAGGCGCGTCGCGAAGCGCAATCAACTATCGACCAACAACGGAACCAATTCGATAGGTTTTCTATTAAGGGTTATTAAATCGGGATCAGGGCTGGAGTGTTTCGCCATGCGCATAAAGCACCTCATCGCACCGTTAACCGCCGCCGCCATCTCGGCACTCCCACTTGGTCAAGCCGCTTACGCCGAACTGCTCATTAAAGTCGACAAATCCGTCCAGCGCATGACCGTCACGGTCAATGGCGAGCAGCTTTACAACTGGCCGGTGACGACCGGAGGGGGCGGCTACGACACGCCGGGCGGGACGTTTAAGCCATTCCGCATGGAGATGGACCACTATAGCGACGAGTACGACAACGCGCCGATGCCTTACTCGATCTTCTTCACCCAGACCGGAAACGCTATCCACGGCACTTACGAGCAACGCAATCTTGGTCGTGCCGTGTCGCATGGCTGCGTGCGGTTGTCGGTAAAGAACGCCGCTACGCTGTGGAATCTGGTGAAGCAAGAGAAGATGGCCAACACCACCGTCGTGGTAAACGGTGCGATCCGCGATGCCGGTCCACCGGCGGTGGCGCGCTCTCAGCCCCTGCCATTGACGCCAGACAGCTCGATCTATGCGGCGCAGACGGCGCCGGCTGCCGATCACTCAAGCTACGATGCGCCGCTGTCACAGTCCCGGCCGCGCTACGACGACAATCGTCCGCTACTGCCGTTTTTTCCATTCTTTTTCGGGCGCTAACCCAACCCACCCGCGCTTCTTGCCAAGTCCAGCAGGTTCGTCAGCCAGGACGCAGTGAGGGATGAATGGCAGTGGCCTCGCGAGGCGAGGCCATGAAGTTTGGTCTGAATTGGTTATCTTCAGCAAACCCGCCAGCATCGGTAGGGGTTGCAAACTCGACGGCATGCGGGCGCTACAACAACCGGTGGGACAACCGCCACGCCCGGCACCACTACAGCGCCGCCGCCGTAGTACGCACCGCCGTAGTAGCCATTGCGACGGCATCCGCCATAGGGACCGCGATGGAACCCGAGGCCACATCCACCGGCGACTTCAACGACTAAGCTGTCGTGAGTTTGAGTGCTGCTAAATGGCATCGCTTGGGCACCAATTGCCGAAAAACTCGCAGCCACAGCGATTAAGGCGAATCTCAAAAGCTTATTCATTTGCTCTCTCCCTGAACGTTAGCGACGCATGAAACCCCGCCGGGGAATGCAAGCTTTTGGGACTACGATTCACCGGAGGGGCCATGAAGGTGAGTTCAATACTTTCACGTAATTATCGTGCCAGAATCGGAGGCGGTTGGCTGTGACGGCCAACACACTGAGCCGAAGCGATGACAAAACGTTTAGGTCTCCATAGCGCCCACGATAACGAGCGACTCGCTTGTTATGACAAATCCGCCGGCGCCGAACAGAATGCCGCCGAACAGACCGCCGCGCCTATTTCGCGCGGCGAATACACCCCGATCATGGGACCAACTACATCACCCAACCGCGTCACGTTGTCGGCGGAAGAAAGAGCTCTTGCCGCCGCGTCCGCCATAAGCGAGGTGAAGTACGCCTGAAACAAACTGAAGCTGCAGCAAATGAAAAAAGCGGGCCTGATCAGAGATTAAAAATCCGTTCGATAGTGCGGCAATCCAGACCAACCACAATCGCACGACACCAGCTTGGCTCGTGACGGTAATCGAGTTTGGAACCAGCCTCGAAAGCCACCCTTACCGCTGGGCGTGTTTTCTTCGTGCGTCATATGATTGTGTACCAGTATTTGCCCTGCTGGAATTTTGCGCGGGACGGTCAGTGTTGGCACTGGAATATAGTTCAAGCGGCGCTCTGTCATGGCCGTACTCTGAACAAACGACGCCAAACCGAAACCCTAATCTCTAATCCGTGACACTAAAATGAAACCGAAAAAGATACGCATTCATACTGACGAAATCCGCTCGATTGATGCAAATGAGTTACACGGTCGTGGAGCATTTTACAGGCGGATGGAATTTCCATTTGTCGGGCACGTGTGCTCTGCTCATTCGCGTGCTAGCTATCGGGCGACGCCCGCTCGCCCTTAAAAAGCCAAATGCGCTGAGCCGAAGCGATGACAAAAGTTGAGGTCTCCATAGCTCCCTCAAGAGAGAAAAGACCGATCAATCCTGCCGATCGGTGATCGGGATGAGCCTTGTTGCATTTTGCAACGGGTCGGGGTTCTTGGTACATGACCGAGCCGCATCACACCATGTCACTCGTCCATAACGACAGCTACGGAGCAATCCATGACCACTCGACGCGCCGCCTGTAGCTGCGGGCAGCTTTGCCTTACGATTGAGGGCGAACCTTCGCGCATATCCATGTGTCACTGCTTGGAGTGCCAACGGCGCACCGGCGCCGTGATCAGCAATCAGGCGCGCTTCCGCCGCGAGCAGATCACCTTCGAGGGTAAGGCTACGGCGTGGACGCGCAGAGCCGAAAGCGGCAATGCATTGACCTTTCACTTCTGTCCGGTGTGCGGCTCCACCGTCTACTGGGAGGGTGAAGGCTTTCCTGGATATGTCGCTGTTGCCGTCGGTAGCTTCGCCGACCCGAATTTTGCCGCGCCGACCATCGCAGTGTGGGAAGAGTCACGTCACCCTTGGGTGTCTTTGCCGCCCGACACGCCGCCCAAGCGCGCCGCGAAGCAGGGATAAAAAGACGACCCGCCTCTTCAAGAATACGCGGTGCGAGCGTATGCGTCGGCATAGTCCGACAGTCTTGAGAACACGCAATTGGGCAAAAACCGCGCTTTTTTATCGTTCTGCAAGTTGCACGACCGCTACACCAAAAAGGAATTTGTTAATTACACACGCTTTTCACACCCGAGAAGTCGAAGATTTGTGAACGGTACGATGCTTGGCTAACAATATTTTTGTTTCGAAGATGACCCTCACTTGCGGCGGCCCGCCTATGTGGCCGCCGTTCTTTTGTTACCGGTAGTCGACCAAGCAGGCGCTGTGTCATGACTGAACGCTAGATTGCCCGGTGGGTTGTGGCTCCGTTTCTTCAACGATCATTTTCATTTCTTTACCGCAATGCGCGCATTCAAAACTGCGCATCTCTCCCTTTAAGCCTGCAGGGAGCGGTGAATGCCAGACGGCACAAGCTTTTTCTCCACACCGCGGACAAACAATTGGTTTTATGTGGGCGAGTGGAATATATGTAAACAGCTGACGTCGCGGCGGCATCCCACTTCCCCCAAAGTACGCGAGGGCTCTATCAGTCACCGGTCGCTCGCCTCTGAGCGTCGTCCGGTAGTCCGAACTGCCCTCATATTATCATAAATTGGACTTTTGTGATTGCCAGCACAGAACGGCCAACCGAGCTTCCCTATTCTCGGCATCATGGCTCCGCGAAAGAAAACCCTCGAAGAGCTCAAAAAGGAGGCGATTGCCGAACTCGAGCGGCGCGGTTACGACGTTCGCGGCAGGACACCGGCACAAATCAGACAAATGATTAGGCGCCGTCCTTCAAAGCAAAAATCACAGCAATCAACCTCAAAGTTCGACCGGTGAAAAACGGGGATAACTCTCATCTTGTTGCCAGATTTTAAGGATGTCGATTGTTTGTGCGGTGCCAGAGCGCGCGCCCTAGCGGGGTCATCGGCCGGCGCCGAATAGGCCGGTCGGCTTGGGTTCACCAAGTCTGTGCATGAGTTGTCGTAAAAATTCGGGCGAGGAGGCTTAGAAATCGGCCAATTCGCTGAGCCGAAGGGATGACAAAGTTGAGGTCTCCACCCATGGCCGGCATCAATTTTAAGTCGGATTGTCAAGGCTGAAGGTTTCCGAGCGCGCATCGTAAGCGAAGGCCTCCGCAAAGCGCGCCCACGCAATCACAGCACCTAGCGTGCGGGTCGCGCTTTCAGTACTCATGTAATCCTCAAGCTCATTACGAAACCGGGTGCGCGGCGCCATATGATTGGTACGCTCCTGTAAGATACGCCGGATGTGCGTAGCCAAAGGCACCTGGTTTAGGAGCTGGTTCTGGAACAATTTCTTGCGTTCATCGATCCCTGCGCCAGCAAACTCTTTGCCAACATCGGTAAGGTGGATGTCGCCGCCCTCGATCTCGGCAAACCGCATCAGTTGCAATGATTCCGCGATAGGAAATAGATCGTCCACCTCCATATGCAACTGGCTCGCGATAACCGGCATATCGGCTTTGCCGTTGTAGGGTTCACCAGCAATTGCTTCTATCAGGCCGGCCATCGCATTAGCCGAAACTCGCGGCAACTCCATGTCGATGCCCATGCCTGCAGTACGCTCGGGTGTAGAAATGGTGTGCGTTGGTGTCATAGGACGCGCAGTCAAGGCGACATACATGCGCTCGACGAGATCGCGGAACGCCGGCTCCATACGACTGCGTGGTTGAGGCAGATTAATTTTGATCTCTTCAATGATGTGACCGGGGTTTCGCGAGAAAATGAGGACGCGGTCACACATCAGTACCGCTTCCTCGATGTTGTGTGTGACCAGGATCACGCCTTTGATCGGCAACTTACCTTCCGTCCACAGTTCGAGGAAATCGGTTCTTAGCGTCTCTGCAGTTAGCACGTCGAGTGCAGAGAATGGCTCATCCATGAGAAGAATTTTGGGGTGCACGACAAGCGCGCGCGCAAAGCCGACGCGTTGCCGCATGCCACCCGACAATTCACGCGGATAGGCCGACTCATAACCGTCCAGACCGATCAAGTCGATGCCAGCCAGCGCACGCTTCCGAATCTCGGCCTCAGGCAGACCAAGCGCCTCAAGGCCGAGCTGCACATTTTCCAACACGGTTAGCCATGGAAATAGCGCTGAGTTCTGAAAAACCATTGCGATGCCGGGCGCAGGCCCGGTGACCCGTTGGCCTTCATAATTGACCTGACCTGAAATTGGCTGCGCGAGTCCAGCTATAAGTCGCAACAGGGTCGATTTGCCTGATCCAGAGCGGCCGAGCAGCCCAACAATCTCTCCGTCTCGCAGGGTAAGATTGATGTCCTGGAGGACGAGTAACTCCTCGCCGTCTGGCTTCGGGAAGGCTTGGCAGCAAGATTGAATTTGCAGCAGCGCGTCATTCATAGTTATGACCCTTATCCAAGCCGGAATTTTCGCTCGGCGAACCAATAGAGGGGCCGCCAGAACAACCGATTGACGACGACCACGTAGAGGCTCATGACCGCGATTCCAAGAACCACGCGGTGCATGTCGCCTGCCTCTGTCGCCTGTGCAATGTAGGCACCCAAGCCGTGGGCGTGCAGATGCGTATCACCCCATGACGCCACTTCGGCGACGATGCTGGCATTCCATGAGCCGCCAGACGCTGTGATTGCGCCAGTAACGTAGTAGGGAAAGATGGCCGGTAGCGCGATCTTCTTCCACCAGAGCCATCCCCGCAGCTGAAGATTGGTGGCAACGTCACGCATCTCCGAAGGGATCGCCATCGCGCCCGCCACCACATTGAATAGGATGTACCATTGGGTGCCTAAAATCATCAGCGGGCTGAGCCAGATGTCTGGATCGAGACCGTAGTTAACAATGACAACCACGACCACTGGAAACAGCACGTTGGCGGGAAAGGCCGCAAAGAATTGCACGAGTGGTTGAACGAGTTGAGTGAGGCGTGACCGGGTGCCGATCATCACTCCAATTGGTACCCAGATCACGCTGGCAAGCGCGATCAAAATAACCACGCGCGTCAATGTGGCGAGACCATACAAACTGGCTTTGACCAATTCTTGCAGCGAGATGTTGCCAGCAACGAAACTAACAAGCCGCCAGAGCGCAACAGCGGCGAGCGCCAAAACGAGGCCGGTCCAAACGCAATCGCCCCATCGCGATCGCTCGCTGGTCAACTTGACGACCTTATTGTTGGCTCGCTCAGCGACAGACAACTGGTAGGTGCGCTGCCAAAGTCGCGAAACCGGTACAACAAGCGTAGCCACAACGCGTGATCGTCGGAATACGTCCAGTACCCAGGACTGCGGCGGAGCGACGCTGGCCTGTTGCTCAAAACGGAAGCGATCAGCCCAGGCCACGAGCGGTCGAAAGAGGAGTTGGTCATAAAGCAGAATGACGACCAGCATGGCGGCGATAGCCCAGCCCACCGCAGCGAGATTCTTTTGATCAATCGCAAGGGCAAGGTATGAACCAATGCCAGGCAGTGTCACCGTCGTGTTGCCGACACTGATTGCTTCCGATGCCACCACGAAGAACCAACTACCCGACATCGATACCATCATGTTCCAGATTAGCTGCGGCATCGCAAAGGGCACTTCGACCCGCCAAAAATGCATCCAGCGTGACAGACGGAACGTGCGCGAGGCTTCCACCAGCTCGATCGGCACCGTCCGCAGGGACTGGTAGAAGCTGAACGCCATATTCCAGGCCTGGCTGGTGAAAATCGCGAAAACGGCCGCGAACTCGGCGCCCAGTACGCGGCCTGGTGCAAGCGACATAAAGAAAATGACAGTCACTGAGATGAAGCCGAGGATCGGCACAGACTGAAGAACGTCGAGCAAAGGGATGAGTATCAGTTCGGCCCGCCGGCTTTTGGCAGCGGCCGTTGCATAGGTGAATGTAAAAATGAGGGACAGCCCCAAAGCGCCTAGCATTCGTAAGGTGGTGCGGGCGGCGTATTCTGGCAAAAAGTGCGGATCGAGCGACACAGGCGCCTGTTGCAATTCCGCAAGCGGCCGCAACAGATCGCTGCTTGTTTCGGCAAGGAAGATCAGAACACCAAAGGTCAGCAGGATGGCGAGCGCATCCCACCGCGTGAACGCGCGGCTGACCTGCTCAATAGAAATCGGAACAACACCGCGCATCGTCACCAATTCGGTCGCAGAGCACTTTTCTGAAGCCATTCAACACACTGAATAGCTCGATGCAAATTGCGCCTGTCATAATTCTTTTAATCTAGTTCAAACGGAACGTTTGGCTTCGAATATCGGCCAGCATTAAGACAACATAAAAAAATGCGGCGCCTCGCTCGCTTGGACATCCGTTTCGTTCTCCCGTCACGTCATTGTCACGAACAAAACCAATCATCCGCGCTCGAGGGTTAGAGTTTCGCCCGGGTCGCATCTGGAGATTCCAAATGTCGAAAAAAGCTGCTGAACATCACAAGAAGGCATCCGAGCATCATGAGCACGCTGCGCACCACCATGCGGAAGCTGCCAAGCATCATGAAAGCGGACACCACGAAAAAGCGGCCCACCACGCCCATACCGCGAGCGGGCATGCAATTCATGCTCGGCATCATTCCGAGGAAGCAGGAAAAGCTCACGCGGAAGATCACGGACACAAATAGCGGCCGCTCGGCTGGTTCGCTGGATGAATTTGCCTGCAGTGTAAATGCCTGTTTTGGGCCAATAGCGGAGTAACGGCCCGCAACGGATGGACGCCGTTAGGGGGCCGGGGCAACCTCAGGACCACTGCCCGATAAGTTGCAGCACTTGAGCAAAGTCCTCGCTGCGAAGCGCAAGCTTCAGAAGCGAAAGGAAGATCGCGACGAGCAGGGCTACTGCCCAGAATTCTGATGTTTCCTTCGCTTGTTTGGGGTGGGTTGTTTTACGGCCGGCAGAAACGGAAGTGAGCATTGTTAACCCCCGCGTGGGTCAGAAAACGCCGGCGGTGGACTACCCGGCGAAAGCGCGAGGTGCGGACCCGCCGGGATGTTGTATGGGCCAATACATCGCCCCAGGGAGGCTCAGGGGGACTATTCAGACGACTGGCCGTGGCGTGCCATGCAGTCCCGATAGACGGTCAGATTGGTGAAAATCTCGGTAGCTCCACTTCGCTGCTTCGGCATTACATTTTTGAAGTGCTTCATCTCTCGACATCGGCACAGACGCGTTGGCTTTCGAAGCCGCGTTCGATTTCGCAGTCTGACTTTTTTGCGCAAGAGCTGCCGATCCGGGGGTAACAATAATCGCGGCCACTATTAAAAATGCGAAAGGCTTCATGAGAAGTCTCCATTACATGGGCTTGGCGCCTCACACCTAACTTAATCATATGATGAAATGGCGAAGCCGCCGTGACATGCATACGTCTTGGCTGTAGCCGACGCGTAACGACCTCGTCCGCGTTTTTGCCTCAACCCTCTTGTTACTCCAAGGAAGACGCCGCACGAGTGAGCCTTCGCGGTAGCATTCCTCACTCATAAATAAAGTTCGCCGTGATGTGAGTTATCCCACATAGATCACGTGGCAGCAGCGAGTACATATAGCCGCAACAGAACTGCAATATGCGCCGAATAGGATAGAAGCGGAATTTGATGGTGCCCGAATTTTGGCCGTGTCGATTGAAGGAACCGGGCAGCAATGAACGCGAGACCACTTCACGTGATGCTGATGGCGGCGGCCATTGTTCTCCCAGCAATTATCGAACTTCCAACATTTGCAGAAACTGAAAAAACTATGTGGAATGTTCACGAACTTTACAAACAGTGCCAATACAAAGGAAGTCTTGAGAGAATCTTCTGTTTGGAATTTGTTTCAAACGCCGGACGTCAGGTCTTTACGAATGGACTCGCATTGAAAGACCTTAAACGTCCCCCTGATCTAGCGAAAAACACAATCCCATCTGCATGTCCAAAATCATTTGTGTCAAATGATGCGATGGTTGAGGCCTTCAGCGAGTGGGCAAACGAACATCTTGAAAAATGGAGTACAAGCGCGGACACAGGAGTGATGCAAGCGATGCACGACACGTGGCCATGTTTTTAATGAAAACCACGCGTTGCCGATCACAACATGCCGACAGGACTCTGTTGGACACATTTCCGCCAAAAGCAGACATCCAAACGCGCGGCTAAGCCTATCAGCGCCGCCCCGGCTCAATACAGCACAAGTGGCAACCGCGTCCCATTTATCAACAAACCATTATGCCGACGTTGTCCGCAACCTATTCGGGGCGCATGCTGTTGCATCATGGTCGATGATTCGCACCAGCACGCCGAGAGCGCCGAGGCCATCCTCAGGATTGCCTACTGCCGAGATGGCGTCGACGTAGCAGTGCAGGCAGCGATCCACATGATCTCCATCGCAGCTGCTCTCCTTACGAGTGAAAGCGGCCCGGATGAATCGCGCCGTATCTTGCAGATTGTCGGCGACGCGCAAGGAAAAGCATCGTGAATCCTGAAAGTGACTGAGGCGTGAGGGCGCGGATGCGTTACTCCGCACCCTCGATGCTCAATCGCAAACGTAAGGCTTCGCAACCACCGCTAGTTTCACTTAGTTTGTCCAACTTCCATTCGGCCGGCCACAGCATCAAGGACAGCCAATTCTGCCTGTTCAACAGCGGCAATAGCATAATCTACGGCGAGTCCGGCTTCCCACTCGAGGCGATCGGCGTGCTTTTCCGCATGTTTTACGTCCAGGTCATGCTTCTTCTGAGCAATGCCTTCCTTTATCGATTGCAGGTCGTTGGAAATTTTCGATTGGAACGCGGCCCATTTCTTCGTGGCAGCATCTCCTGCCGATTTCACGTTGTCGCCAACGGACTTTATGTTGCGCTCTACTTTTTCGGCCGCCGCCGTAGCCGCAGCGCGCGCTTGCTCCCTGCGTGCCATCACTTTGTCATGCGCTTCCTTCTGCGCCGCACTGGCGGCGTCCTCTGCGTGTTTTGCGCGGACTGACAAGTCAGCGAGTTGTTCAGAAAGTTTGGCCATGTTGTGCTCCTGACAATGGCTCCCAGCCCCCGAACGTTCCAATTATACAAGAGGGGTGGTATCCCGTGGATTGGACCATGGGGCAACGATTCGTTTGTTGCTGTAAACTCGGTTTAAAATACGCTTTGCAGGCTGGGCTAAGCTTGCTCGCCCCGGTTCGCTGAAAATGTTTTAGCGCCTTATCGGAATTTCACAGTTACCGTTTCCGCATAAGCGCACGTTGGACAGTCAAACGTCCGCGCACGTCCGCAGGAGGGCACTGACTATTTGCGCAATACGGTGCAAGCATCGCAGAACTCGAGGCGGTATTCCCGTGCGCGCCTCGTCTTACTGGGAAGCAACTGCCAATTCTTTGGCTGGAAATAACAAGACTGCGCCAAGCGAATTGCCTTAAGCGAACAATCAAAATTACAGCCAAGTGCTGGAACGAGTTCGCGGAGGTGTTTCAGAGGGGGCTGCCTCGCGCGCCGCGTTTGGCCAAGTCTTCAACCCGCCGCTAACGCGGCGGTTTTTTTAAGGCAGAGTAATGAAGGCCAAGAAACACAACAGAGTGTCACTGTTAACAGTCTGCGCAGAATGCGGTGATGCGTTGGTCCTTAGCCCAAGCGGGCACCAACTCTGTGCCAACCGTCTTTGCAAAGATGGGTTCGATGTTAGGCCGGATTGGCGACTGATGACTTCCGATTGGCAAGTCGCAAACAGTGGTCTTGCTCAGCTCGAAAGCGGACATTCGCAGCCGCGCAAACACTAATGTTTGCTATGGGCCAACGCGGCCATTTGTTTCGACTTTTTCAGTCTTAGTAAGGGGGTTAAATACAAAATGTGGATGCCAAAAGAGGATGACGCCGTCGAAATCTACGCGCGCTATTTGATGGGTCGACATGGAAAATCGGCACACTATTACGCGCGCAAGACCGCCGACAAACTTCAAAGAAATGGTGACCTTGAGGGCTATATGGCCTGGAGTCGCGTGGCAGACGCTGTCGAACGCAAAGCAGGAAACAGCGTCAATATGGAAACCGTCACGCCAGCGTCGTGAAACGGGTTTCCTTTAGCGTGCTGGCCCTGGCACGAAAGTGTCGTAGCCCTGTGACAAGCTCCTTGGAACTGGATCCTAACAGAGTACGCGGGTTGGTGCGACGGCTTCTTGGCGCGCGTCGGCAGTTAGTGTTCATGTGGTTACCGGCGCCGCACCAATCGCGACCGGCGGACCTGCTAACAAGGACTGGGGCCTCGTCTCCCGTCCCTCGCTTCGGGTTATTTAAAGGTTTTGTCATTTGCCATTTGCAGGCAGGTGAGCAGCTCAACGTAGCTCCGGGAAGTGGCACCATCGCCTTGGATTTCTAAGCACTCCCGTCTGGTTGCCGGGGTAAACTGCGTCCAATGACTTACAAGCGTTTCTCGCGCACTTTGTTCTGATTTAAGGCAGCCCTGTTCACTGACTTGGCTGCTGTCTTGACCACTAGCTTGGCCGGTGGTCGTGCTCTGATAAGCCCCTACATCGGCCCTGCAGGTTTTGTGGAGGTCGAAGGTGGGCACTTCCGCAGCGAACGCGACAAAAGATCGTGCAACGACAGCCGCCGCACCGACTAAGACCAGCATCTTCACTCTACGGAAAGCTGCTTCGCCACAAGAAATCTTCGCGAGTGTAGTAATAGAAGCTCGGTTCATGACACCCTCCTTGCGATGGCAACCCACGCGGACGGTGGTTCACGCGGTGCTGCCTGCGCGAAACCTTCAAAGTTGATTAAGCTAGTGGATGTAAGTCCAAGCGAAGAACAAGAGTACGATTGCTGCCGCGCCAAAGAGCGTTAGTTGGCCTGCTGCTGCAAAATTGGAATACGATCTTTGATCACGCTGTATTGTCATGGGTGATCCTCACTTTACGGACACACCCGTCCCTTTGTGCAGGCTACCGTTCCAATATGACCGTGGGGCGTTGGTTCTAATAAATTCTGCATTAAATCTGGCTGCGATACGAGAGTATCAGGCACCTACGACGACTGGCGTGTTAGCTCACTTAGTCGTGAAGTGAAACATGCTCACCAGAACGACCGAGGTGGCAGCCCAAGCCTGGGCTCGTCCGAGAAATAAGTAGCAAAGAAACCGAGTCCGCGCATGGTCGTCGCAAAAATTGCGCAATACGACCGCCTTAGGGCCTCGACTTAGCGCGAGATATGTCGGGCACGTGCGCCTTGGTCATAAACGGAGGTGTCACTCGCTGCGTGATCTTTGGTCCCAGCCACACCGACACCACGTCGGGCACCCGCGCTCTGCTCATTCGCGGCCACCTATCGGGCAGCGGACAGAACTGAAGCGTGAGGCTTGAGGACGGGTGGCTTAGAAATCGGCCACTCGCGCTTTTTACGATGACGTGCCAGATTTCGAGCGAATGTGAACTAGATCACAGGCGAGGCGGCTTGTGTGGTGCTATGAAACGCGGCGTCATTCCGATGAGCGGGGGGATCAATGAAGCCAGAAAAGCTTCAAGAGCACATTTACAAAACCTACTACGGGCTTCGAAATGGGTTTTGCGTGCTCGCTATTGCCTTTCCGCTGTTGCTTATCGCAATTGGCTGGTGGAATCAGATTCATCTTCAGGGTTCGATGAGCGCATACTACTTCGCCTTCGCACCGGAGAACTCGACATTGCGCGTTTTTCCCGGCCGTGCCGTGTTTGTCGGGCTCCTATTCATGCTTGGCGTTACTATGATTTTGTACAAAAGGTTCTCATGGTGGGAAGACTGGTTGCTGAATATAGCGGGTACAGCCGGCGTCGTTGCCGCGCTGGTTCCAATGCAGACGCCGGACTACTGCGACAACTGTGGGAGCAACACATTTGCCTATATCCACGAAATAGCTGGTGTTGTTGCCTTTTCCTGCATCGCCCTTGTTGCTTTGTTCTGTACGAATGGAACGTTGATCAAATTGTCTGACACTCGGAAACGTCGATGGTTCTGGTGGGCCTACAAAACGCTCGGGATCCTAATGATCGTAGCGCCGCTCACAGCAATTGTGATGACCCGCATCCTAGGAGTTTCTGACGAGCGGATATTTTTTGTTGAGGCGGCTGGCCTTTGGGTGTTCGCAACATTTTGGGCGGTGAGAAGCTACGAACTGCACCTCAGCCAGTATGAGTGGAATGCGTTGACGGGCAAAAGCTAAATATTAGTTGCTGGCGATGTCGCCCAAACCCGAGCCAATAGAGGGACACCGCTGTCAGCGATCGTCGCGATCTTCATCCGTTTGATGTAAGAGGCCGGCCCCTATGGCATGGGCGCATAAGCGGTCGGAAATCACAGCATGACAAGAAATTTCAAGATAATAGGTGCGCCCTTAGCCGCGACCAACAGAACGCCGCAGAGCAAAATGATAATTAGCAACCCAATCACAACGCCACGTAGCTCTGTATCCATGGCGATAAAATAATCGGCCGCCAGAGGAAGGCATTTAATTTTGACGTACCATTGCACGTTTGTTTACGCAGCCCTTTACGCACGCGGGTTTTTCGAAGCTGAAAAATGCAAGAAAGCCTTGCGTAGTGCCGTTTTGTTCTACGGCTATCCGCCCTACCCCCGAAAGCAGACATTTGCAGTACGACAGCCCATGTCCGCTATGGGCCAGAAGCGGACGTCGGTTAACTCGACCAAATACTGCCGCTAACGCTACTGTTGGGTTGGTTGGGATTGGGCTCGGATGACTTTCAGTTACGACATTTCTCTCGCCACCCCGGACGATATTCCCGGCATCTTGACGGTACAGGAGCCAAACCTACCCGATCACGGCGGCAGTCTTTCGGTACGCCAGACCGCGGACTGGTTCAGGAATGCGATCTTAGAAAAATCGATCGTGGTCGGCCGGCGCAATGGGCAAGTTGTGGGCTACGTCTTGGGAACTTCACTGGCAGCGAAAGCACACGTGCGGATCATCCAAACCATGCTGCGTGCTTTCCCACCTCCCCATGATTGCTATCTCTACGGGCCTGTCTGCATCGCCGAAAATGAGCGCGGAAATGGGCTCGCCGCCGCGCTGTTCAAAGTCTTGCAAACGCATATGGATGGTCGTCCTCTGATGACATTTGTGCGGGCAGATAATGCCCCGTCGCTCCGAGCGCACCACAAAATGGGGATGCGCGATCTCGGTGCTTTTACGAACGAGGGCGTTGCGTATATCGCCCTTGCATACGACCAACCATCAGAAGTCGATATTCATTCCAAGTAACGGCTATGTTCGCCAAGGGCCAAAAGCAGACAGGCGTCGTTGCCGCTAAACGCCCACCAACAGAATCTTAATTAATAGCGTATATCATCATAATTGTTGCGATGTTTTTTGCGCAAGTTTAGCTGCGTGTAGCTGAAATGTTGAGCGACCTTTCCGTCCTCTTGCTCGTTCTATTCGCGATTCCGAGCATGGTGTTGCTGTATACGAAGCGATGACTTTATTCTCAGCTGGGTCATTGAGTGAGTTCATCGGAATTTGCATTTGTCGTTTATTCATCCTTCCGATGAGCAATGACTTGGTGTCAGGCCATGCCTAACAAGAAAATTAGTACTGCCGAGCCGCACCCAATTGAAGAAGTCGCTTGGCGGGACGTTTGGCTCAGGAGGGTGCTGATTGATCGCGGCAAACCGCTCCAACGAGTGGCCAGACGGATGAGACAACCGTGGCCTCTAGATAGGCCTCACGGCGGTCGGCAGCGAGGTCAGGTTACCTGTTAACGCTCAACGGTAGGGATCAATGGTCATGTCCCGACCAAATTCATCGGCGCGGCCGCCACCTCTACGCGTGGCCCGAACGCGAACGGCACCAGCATAACGGACTCGAGCACTACTGCTGCCACCAATTTCCATTGCCCAATATCGGCGGCCGCTGGCAGATATCGCAGATGCGACAGCCTGACAGCCGCCGCGCATCATATTCGCGCGGTGCGGTGACGACTGCATCCACATTCGCCTTGCACAGGCCTCGGTCGCGCATCCCATCGCCACATTTTCGGCTACGGCACCGGCCGGCCCGCGATGCTGCATGAATCCAGCGTGATCGAGACTGTTGCGGCGAGCCATGTCATTGGCGTGCTGTTGAGCGAGTGCTCGGAGTGAGGAGCAATCGGCCGAGCATGTTTCAACCCAAACCAACGTGGCGCAAATGGCGGCAAGTGTTCGAAGTGAGATCATCAAACGACCCGCTCCCGTTCAGCCGACCGCCCAATCTAATTCTTATTCCAACCTTATGATGGAGAGGATGATTTTAGAGGCTTATTTTACCGCTTCTACCAACGCCCTCAGCGTATCCAGTGATGGCCAGCAGCAACCGTCGACGCCGTTGTTCGGCTTTGGTGCTTCGTCATCAACGTTGATCAGCAGCGGCCAGCCAGTCATTGGCGCGCCGGCAAACAACTCGGTACTCGCGGGCGTGCCGGGGAAAAAATCGATACTCGCGCTGTTCCTGACGACGACCGCCGGAAAAAAGATTTCGGTCTTTGTCGCTTTCGGGCGAGGCGCAGAGGAGTCCAATGCGAGCGCCTTAGTAGCGCTATCCGATGTATTTACAGCCGGTGTAGTCAAATGGCGGCTGCTCAGCGGTTGGTCATTCCAACAACGGCTCGAACCGTGCAAATAGATAGGCTTCGCGGGCCATTTCGCGCGCGCCTCCTGCTTGGTCATACATTGCGGCGACGCCTGAACGTCGGGCGCGATAAGCGCAAATGCGATCACTAGCGGCGCGGCTCTCCTCAACATGGCGTGGATTATAGAGGTCACTATCCGTGGACGTTCGTCTGAATCCCGACTCGCCCACAGGTATTTGATACTGGTGGTACGTTACCGGCAGGGCGGTGAACTTGGTAATCGCTGCCGCCATCGTGACCAAGAGGCGTTGCTGAGTCAGTCAGAAAGCGATTTGCGTACCACGACATATTGAAATAGCGACAACCTCCTTGGTGTTATTACTAGCTCCTGCATGGAGTTTGAAAGATGATGATACGTACGATTTTGGTGGCTGTGGCGGCTCATCCATAAGCTTCAGTCGCGGACACGCGGAGGGCGCACAGGCTCCGTGGTGCGCGTTGATCGACATGGGCACAGGTGACTGGTATTGGGACTGCCAGTATGGCTCGTTCGAAGACTGCTACCGCAGAGGCAATATTTTGGCAGGCAATCGAGGCTTTTGCACTCCGAGCCCGTACTACGTCGCTGGACCTGCGGAGCAGACCCGAAAACGTGGCGCTCATCCGTACTAATCGGAGCACGTTCGGCATAGGGCCTATTTCACTAAACTGTCCTACTTCCTCAAGCGCCTTACGGCCCGCACCCAATGTCCGCCTTGGGTCAAAAGCAGACATTCACGCCGCACAAAGTCATGTCCGCCTTACCGCCGAAAGCGTACGCTCATCGCATTCACCTTATTTGATCGTTCAAAGTGCCCCAGCTTAAAGGGCGTCCCAGATGGCCAATGGATGCAGTCACTTGAAATACATTCGTAATGTCACACCGAGCGCTCTGGGCTGTGAGGAGTGCTTGAAGACAGGCGACAAGTGGGTCCATTTACGTCTGTGTCGTACGTGCGGCCATGTTGGGTGCTGTGACGATTCTCCCAATCGCCACGCGACGAAGCACTTTCACGCAACCAGACACCCTATTATCGAAGGCTACGATCCGCCCGAAGGATGGGGCTGGTGCTACATTGACGAAGTCGCGTTCGATCTTTCGGATCGCATGACCCCACACAACGGGCCGATCCCGCGTTTCGTTTAATTAGATGACTGCTCCGATATGCTGATTGGTATTCCTCCCGCATTCGAAGGAAAACGTGGATGCGCGTATTGAAGGCGATAGTTGTCCCTACCTTCATATTGGCGAACTTGCTGCCTGCGGCAGCACAGTATTCACAACAGTGGAAGGACTGCGAAAACGGTTCCGACGAAAAGCAGATCGAGGCCTGCTCAGCCATCATTCAGGCGGGGCGTGAAACAATGTGCCCTGACTCAAAGGAATTGGGCGGCGAATATGGCGCGGGTCGCGACTCTATGAGAGGCCGACACCGGTAAGAACAATCGGTGTACGTTGCTACCGAATTTGCTACCGAACTCGGTAGCACGAGGCGGGATGAGCAAAGACGAGGGTTCCTAAATTGCTCAAAAGGCGCGACAGATTGGGGGGTTAAGAGACAGGCGGGAACCTGCCGAAATGGAGGCCATAGAATTAGGAAACCGCTGCTCTATCCTGCTGAGCTACAGGACTATCAGGGACGATGTAGCACAGGCGTGGGTCTAACGCATCGTTTCAGCTAGTCAACCTTCGCACCTGACGCGGCGACGACATCCTTCCACATCGTTCGTTCCTTCGCAGCAAACGCAACCGCACCTTCCGGTGTGCTGGAAAGAACTCGGGCACCGGCGACGAGGAACCGTTCCTGGATTGCCTGTTCGCCGGCGATCTGGCGCTGGGCAGCGGAAAATCTGTCGACGATCGGACGCGGGGTCGCCGCCGGGAATACGAAAGCTGCCCACGATGTCACCACAAAGTCCTTGATCCCCGCTTCGTTCATGGTGGGAACGTCCGGCAGTGTCGGCCAGCGCTGCGCAGAGGTCACGGCAAGCGCGCGCATTTTTCCCGACTGGATGACAGGCACATATGAAGCGAGGTTGTCGATCGCAAAATTTACGTCGCCGGCGAGCATGGCCGGGATGGTCTGCGCCGCCCCGCGAAATGGGACGTGAATTCCATCGATGCCCGTTTGCTTGGCAAACATCACGCCGGACAAATGCGGCGAGGTGCCAACGCCGGGGCTACCATAACTGACGCGGCCTTTTTGCTTTGCCCAGGTCAGAAATTCAGCCAATGTTTTTGCTGGGACATGATCAGTCGGGACGACAAAGACGTTGGGCAACTCCCAGGTGAGCGACGCCGGGACCATGTCGCGTTCGGGATCGTAAGGCATCTTGTTGTAAAGATATTGATTGATCGCGAAATGGCCGATCGTCGCGGCACCAATCGTGTAGCCATCCGGCGCGCTCCCAGTAACGGCCGCGATGCCGATATTGCCGCCGGCGCCGGCGCGGTTCTCAATCACGAAAGGCTGGCCGAAAATGTCCTTCAACCGCTCCGCCAGAATCCGGGTCAGCACGTCGGTCGAACCCCCGGCCGGATAAGGGACGATGATGCGAACCGGATGATCAGGCCAACGGGTGTCTTCACCACGCGCTCCAGTCACAGCCATTGCGCTGACGGCAGCAATCGATGTCAGGACCTCGCGGCGGCTAGGCACAGTGCGGCGCGTTTGCATTGATAGCCTCCCGGCGTTTGCTGGCTTTCGGGCATTCTACCGTGTGGCCGTCCGGCCGCCATCTTTATTGCGGGTTTACAGATTTGCCGAAGACCTTTTCGTTCGCGATATTCCTTACGGTCTTGTCCATTGCGTATCCGACAGTTTCGGTCCTCGAGCTAAAGGCAGGAATCTTGCATCGGGAAGAGGCACTGTCGTTCGCGACGGGCGGACGGTGTTGCTGACCGATGGCCGCGAAGTGCGACTGGCGGCAGTCGAAGTTGTCGGCAGCAGTCGTGACGCGCTGCAATCGCTCGTCGATGGCCGTGACCTGCAGCTTATGCGGGTTGGTTTGGACGCGTAGTCGCCTTCGTTCGTGTCGGTGACAGCCAACAGGCGATCCAGGAAATACTGATCGCGCAGGGCCAGGCGCGGGTCGCAGCAAGGATCGGCGACAAGGCTTGCGCCGATATCGTCTTGCGTTCAGAACGGGTTGCGCGCGCCGCGCGGCGCGGCCTCTGACCCCAATTTCGCCCCTTTGCGGCCGGAACATCTTAACCGGATTGCATCCGCGTGGGGCCAATTTGCACTGGTAGAGGGCAAGGTATTGTCGGTGCGCGAAAGCGGCGCCACAATATATTCGAAATTTCGGGCGGCGTTGGTCGCGCGACTTTACGGTAACGATTCTTAAGCGTCATCGGCGAGAATTCGCCGCAGCGGGGATCGACCCGAAGGGGTTGGGAGGGGCGTCCAATTCAAGTGCGCAGTTGGGTCGAGCAGGTTGGCGGCCCGGTCATCGATGCCGTGGCCCCTGAGCAGATCGAACGCGTCGAGTAAAATACGTAGGGCGGATATGGGTACGCGTAAATCCGGGTTCGCAAGTCGAGCACTGCTTGTCGCTTTTGCCGCGGCTTTGGCCGGTTGCACTGGCACGTCCGAAAATCGTCTGATTTCCTTGCCGGTGACGCAGGTTCCGTCGCCGACCCTCGAGCCGGCAACGCAACGGGAGCAGGCGCGCATACTTGGGACCTATGGCGGTGAATACGACAACGCGCGTCTGCACGCGATGATCGAGAAGACGGTTGAGCGTCTCGTTGCCGCGTCTGAACGTCCTGACCTAAAATACCAGGTCATCATCCTCAATTCGCCGTCCATCAATGCCTTCTCTCTTCCGAACGGCAAGCTATACATCACGCGCGGACTGATTGCGCTCGCCAACGACAAGGCCGAACTCGCCTCGGTCCTCTCGCACGAAATGGGTCATGTGATCGCGCGTCACGCGGCCATTCGGGAAGAGCAGGCCCGCCAGGTCGCGATCATCAATCACGTTGTCAACGACGTACTGAGCGACCCGCAGGTCGGAGCTCTCGCCCTGGCCAAGTCAAAACTCACGCTCGCGGCATTTTCGCGTGCGCAGGAGTTCGAAGCTGATGGAATCGGCGTTGGCATTTCGGCGCGCGCAGGATTTGACCCTTATGGGGCCTCCCGGTTTTTGACCGAGATGCAGCGAACTGCGGACCTCAAGGCCGCCGCCGGCGGAGCCGACCCGCGCGCGCTGGACTTTTTGTCCAGCCATCCCGCTACCCCGGACCGCGTGAAAAACGCACTTGCGAACGCGAGGCAATTCAGCAGTCCCGGTCCTGGAGAACGTGACCGCGGCGAGTACCTGAGCAATCTCGACGGAATGGTTTACGGCGAAGACCCGAGCGAAGGCTTCGTGCGCGGCCGGCATTTTCTCCACCCCAAGCTCGGCTTTACGTTTGCCGCACCTCCGGGATTCACACTCGACAATACAGCGCAAGCGGTGCTCGGACTCAAGGAAGGCGGCGGCGAAGCCTTGCGTCTCGATGTAGTGGCCGTGCCGGCCGAGCAATCCCTGCCGGACTACCTCAAATCGGGTTGGATGGAGAATGTCGACCCGGCAAGTGTCGAAGAGTTCTCGGTCAACGGTTTTCAGGCGGCAACCGCTGCGGCTGGAGGCGGCAACTGGTCATTCCGTTTGTACGCCGTGCGCTTCGGCAGCGAGGTCTACCGTTTTATCTTCGCAGCCAAAGCGAGGACGACGCAGGTCGATATCGCGTTTCGCGAATCGGTCATGAGCTTTCGCCGCATGACTTTGAAGGAGAGTCAGCAGGTCAGGCCGCTGCGTCTTAAAATCGTGACTGTCGGACAAAACGATACTGTCGAGAAACTCGCACACCGCATGGCAACGTCCGACCACTCTCTCGAGAGATTCCGGACGCTCAATGGCCTCGGACAGCAGGACAGGCTGAAGCCGGGCGACAAGGTCAAGGTTGTCGTCGAGTGACGACGCGCGCACGATCTCGCATCGTTATTTCATTCTCCTCTGAAAACGAAATGGCGGGGGCGCGTCTTGGCCATTACGAGAGACGTTCGGGTCGAGTTCAGCTCTCGCCGCCTTCGTAGTTGATCGTGAATTCCCTCGGCACGTCCGGACCCCAGAGGTAAAAGGAATCCTCGGGCTTGTGGTCGCCCGACGGCCAACGCTCTTCCTTCGGGATGTAATCGATATTGCAGGAGTATTCGGCGAAGCTCCCCCAAGGATCGCGCACGTAGTGGAAATAATTCGAACCGAGCACATGCCGGCCCAGCCCCCACCCCTTGGTCCAACCTTTGTCATGCATCCGCATCGCGCCGAGGCCGATATCATTCACGCTGGAAACATCCCAGCTGCAATGGTGAAAGCCCGGCGCGCTGGATTTCACCAAGGCCAAAAGATGATGGTCGCTGCCGTGGATCCCGTGCATGAAGGCAACGATATCCGAGGCACGATCGGAAAGTCGAAGACCAAGCGTACGCTCGTAGAATTTGATCGACTCGGAGACGTCACGGGTAAAGATCAAAACATGCGAGAGTCGGCGCGGGCGCACCGGAGGCGCTTTATCTCGCGTCGTTGCGCCGGCGGCTCCCGCGGGAACCGAGATCCACTGGCTGTCCGATTTCCGGTCGGGAGACACTTTGGGTCCGACCTTCACTTCGATCAACACGCCTTCGTGGTTGCGGAACCAGAAACCATTGCTCTCGAAGCCCGGCGGCGGGTCGATGAGTTTGACCCCTTGCTCTTCGATGCGCGTCTTCAAGCGCGGAAGGTCGTCGGCATAGCAGCCGAATGAAAGATGGTGCAGCGCCTTCGCTTTGGTGCCTTCTATGACTGAACCCCAGTGGTGGTCGTGGCCAAATGTCTTGATGGCAAGGACGTTGCCGTCGCGCTGCATATCGAGCCCGAAGTTGCAGTAAAAATCCTGCGCGACCGATGCATCGGGTACCGCGAGGACGAATTGGTCGAGCGAGTGCACACCGAGGGCATCGGATTCGGTGGTCGGCGCGACATAGCCGCGAATAGCGGTCATTCCTTACTCCCACTTCTGGGGTGATTGGCCGGCATATAAGCCAGAGACGCGTGGCGAGCAACTACTGCGCTGCCCACCACTATGGGCGCGGACATACGGCGGTTCAAACGGCGCATTCAAAAACAAAAAAGCCCGGCGCTGGGCCGGGCTTTTCGAAAATTGTGTTTGAGCGCCTATCTTCAGGCCGCCTCTTCCTCGACGCCTTCCTCAGAACCGGCCTGTTCGGACGGCTTCGGACCGCGGCGCGGTCCTTTGGCGAGAGCCGCTTCGATCTCCTTGATCGCCTCGGTCTCGGTCACGCGCTGAACCGCCGCGATCTCGCGCGAGAGCCGATCGAGAGCAGCCTCGTAAAGCTGCCGCTCCGAATAGGACTGCTCGGGCTGGGTCTCCGATCGGTACAGGTCGCGAACGACCTCAGCAATGGCGACGATATCGCCGGAATTGATCTTCGCTTCATATTCCTGCGCCCGGCGAGACCACATGGTGCGCTTGATGCGCGCACGGCCCTTGAGCGTCTCAAGTGCCCGCTTGACAAGCGGTGCCTCGGCCAGCTTGCGCATGCCGACGGATACGATTTTCGCGGTCGGAACCCGCAGGGTCATCTTGTCCTTGATGAAGTTGATGACGAACAGTTCAAGCTTGGCGCCCGCAACCTCCTGCTCCTCGATCGCGATGATCTGGCCAACTCCATGGGCCGGGTAAACGATAAACTCGTTAGTCTTGAAGCCTTGTCGTTGTGTAGTCTTTTTATTGCTAGTCATTCCGGGCATGACTCCTTCGCCAGGTCCTTTTCGGCTGCCGGCCATCTTGGCTGCAGGAACCCCACCGCGGACAGCACCGCGAGAGGTGTGGGAGGTCCGCCGCACTGCAGCAGACTTTTTTGGTCCCCGGCTCGTGCCGGCGGAGCCTTTCTTTGATTTATGACGCGTTTTTCCTGCCACTGCTCACGCGTGGATCGCACGCCCTCTGAACTGTAAACCGGGGAACTCAACCACCGAAAAATAAGGCTCCCGAATGGGGAGCGCACCGGTAGCAACGTCGTTCCTGTCCATTTTTTCTATATATAGCACATTTTTAGGCGGAATCAAAGCGTTATGGCGACGTAGAATGGCGATTTCCCTTCGCCGGTCGGATAAATTTTGGCTAAATCGGTTAACGTCGCGCAATAAAGTAACAATCTCTACAGCCGAGGATGGCAGCTAGATTAACTTCAATCCCCGGTTCCGGACTGGGGGGAAAAGAACTTTTGGAATTTTTCCGGCACGCCATCCCAGTCCTTGGCGTCCGGGGGTGCTTCCTTTTTGACCGTTATATTGGCCCAGGTCTTTGAATACTCAGCGTTCAGTTCGAGCCACTTTTCGAGGCCGGCTTCGGTATCCGGCTTAATCGCCTCTGCGGGGCATTCCGGTTCGCATACGCCACAATCGATGCATTCGTCGGGGTGGATGACGAGCATATTCTCGCCTTCGTAGAAGCAGTCCACCGGACACACCTCTACGCAGTCCATGTATTTGCATTTAATACAGTTTTCGACGACGACGTAAGTCATTCCCCACTCCGGCAAACCAACTCGCAACGCTGCCTAGACCAACCCCAGATAAGCTGCAACCAGCGCGGCTGCGACCCGCCCGACCTAACCGCGTGATCCAATGGCAAAGAAGGCCCCGCTCGCGGATTCTCAGGTCAAATCGCGGTAAAGTGCACGCGCAATGGGCGCGCCCCCGCGCCGTTCGCAAAGACCTTCGACCCGGACCACCCTGACGGTCCGGTCAAGCGCAACCGTCACCACATCACCAACTCGCACCGGATGACCGGCGGCCGTCATGCGCTTGCCGTTAAGGCGGACAAATCCTGCCGTTGTAAGCGCGGCGGCATCGGTCCGTGTCCGCACCATTCGCGCATGCCACAACCATTTGTCGATGCGCTGACGTGCCAGTTCCTTGGCGCTGGTGCTCAAGACGGCTCTTTGTTGGTCTGTTCAAGCTGCTGTTTGAGCGCGGCAAGCTTGGCAAACGGGGAATTCGGATCCGGTTGTTTGTCGCGCCCACCTGAGCCGCTGCCGAAAGGCTTTGCATAATACTGTTCACGTTCGGCCCGCTCGACACGGTCGCCACGTTCGCGCCGCGGTCGTTCGCGGCGAGCAGCGTGACCTTGCCGCTCTGCGCGCTCACCCTGGCGTTCCATTCGCTGCTGGCGCTCATGTCGCTCCTGCCGTTTCTCCCTGTCCGGGCGCTCGCCACGATCGTGGCGCGGGCGGCGCGGACTTCGCGACGGCTGAGTGGAGTCGGAAGGAGTTGATGCGGCACCCTCGGCCGACGTGGTTGCTGGCGCTGCGGCAGCGTCGGCGGCAGCAGCTTGCGTTTGATGCGGACGTTGACGGCGAGGCCGATTTGGTCGTCGTTCGGATCGACCAGCCGGACGCCAGACTTCGACAAAGGCAGGTTCTTCGGCTGGCTTGTTTTCAGCCGTCGGCACCGGTGCCGTATCACTCGCGGCAGCCGCCTCGGCCGCGGGTTTGGCGGCCGGCGCAGATGCGTCCGCACCAGGCACAGTTTCCGGTGCATTTTCGGGCGCAGTTTCGGGTGTCACTAGTTCAGGCTCAGGCAGCAGCGAGCGCGATTGCACCTCGGCGGCCGGTTCCAGTGTTTCTGACGACGAGCCAGCCTCAGCTGTAGCTTTTGCGGTGACGAGTGAATCGTCACTGGCGGTCGTTTCGGTGGCAGGAGCCGCTGCGACGGTTTCGACCGGCTTCGGCTTGCGATCCATCCGATAGCCGAGTGAGCGCAGGATCGACGCAAAATCATCGCCAGATGCGCCAGTGAGCGAGGTCATCGCGCCGGTCACTAGAAAGCCGCGTCCGTCGAACACGCCGTCAGGTTTGGGACCCGGCGCGCCTTCACGCCAGGAGAGCGTCGGCCGGATGAGATCGGCGAGCCTTTCCAGGATATCGACGCGTACCGCACGCTCGCCGCAAATGCGGTAGCCGGCAGTCCGGTAAAGCGCCTTGGGCGTGTCTTTGTCGACCGGGATCGATGTGCGACCGCTTGCTGCAAGATGCAGCAAGTCGCCGACGCCCTTCGCTTCCGGGCTTTCGTGCTTTATCGCCCACAATTGCGTCGCAAGCGCACGCGGTGCCGGCTTCAGCAGCGCCGGCAAGTAGATGTGATAGGCCCCGAAGCGCACGCCATACTTTCGCAGAGTGGCCCGGGCCGGCTGGTCCAGTCCCTTGACCTCTTCGGCAACTTTCTGCCGCTCCAGCACGCCAAGCGACTCCACGAGCTGAAACGCGACACCGCGCGCAACGCCGGTGATGTCGTCGGCGGCGGTCAGCGAGAATAGTGGCGCCAGCAATTTTTCGATGTGGGTCTTGAGCCAAAGATCGAGCCGCTTCTGAACCAGCTCGCGTGCGGGACCTGTGAGATGTTCGTCGGCGATCACCCGGACACGTGGACGCAAAGTATCGTCGCCAGCCGTCAATTTCCCTACGAGGTCACCGGTCCAGCGTAACGCACCGTCGGCCGCCAGAACGATCTGATCGTTCGATGCCTGCGAAATCTTAGTGGCGCGCGCCTCGATCTCTCCGGCCAGCACTTTTTGCGCGGCGGCATTGAGCGCTTTGGCTTCCGAGCCCGCGGCTGACGCATCAGGCGCGAACATGAACCCGTCGAGCCGGCCGATAACATGGCCCTCGACGGTCACTTCGCCAGCTTTTCCGATTTCAGTTTCCAGCATTGCGTTTTCTCGAAGCCGCCGCATCAACATGCTGGTGCGGCGGTCGACGAACCGTTCCGCCAAACGTTCGTGCAACGCATCGGACAGCTTGTCCTCAACCGCGCGCGTGACGCCTTGCCAATGGTCCGGATCGGCAAGCCAATCCGGGCGGTTGGCAACGAAAGTCCAGGTTCTGACATGCGCGATCCGGTTGGAGAGAGTGTCGATGCCGCCGTCGGTCCGGTCGGCATGGGCAACCTGACGAGCGAACCAATCCGTGGGGATGTTACCCTCTCGCATCAGGAATCCATAGAGGGTTACGGCCAATTCGGCGTGGGTCGCCGGCGCGATCTTTCGATAGTCGGGAACCTGACAGGCATCCCATAACCGCGCGATCGCGGCTCGATCGCGCGCCAGACCGCGAACATCCTCGTCGCGCGCTGCGTGTTCCAGGACGAGTATGTCCTCGCCAATCGGTGCGCGTGTCAGCCCTTGTTCGCTCGGTGTCGCAGCAAGCGAAGCCTGCAGCGCACCGATCGAGGCAAAATCAAGATTTGTATTGCGCCACTGCAGCAGCCGAACAGGTTCGAAGTTGTGGCTTTCGAGCGCCTGCACGAGTTCAGGCTCAAAGGGGTCGCAACGGCCGGTAGTGCCAAATGTCCCGTCGCGTGTGGCGCGGCCGGCGCGGCCGGCGATCTGCGCGAGTTCGGCCGGATTAAGCTTTCTGAACTGATAGCCATCGAATTTCCGGTCCGAGGCAAACGCCACATGATCCACGTCGAGGTTGAGCCCCATGCCGATCGCATCGGTCGCAACGAGGTAGTCGACGTCACTGGACTGGTACAGCGCTACTTGCGCATTGCGCGTGCGCGGCGAAAGCGCCCCAAGAACGACTGCCGCGCCGCCGCGCTGACGACGGATCAACTCGGCGATGGCGTAAACTTCCTCGGCCGAAAACGCTACGATCGCGGATCGCGGCGGGAGCCGCGTCAGTTTTTTTTCGCCGGCATATGTGAGCGTTGAAAGGCGTGGCCGGCTGACAACATGCGCGCCGGGCAGCAATTTCTCCACCATCGGCCGAACGGTCGCGGCGCCAAGCACCAAAGTCTCTTCACGCGCACGGGCATTGAGCATGCGATCGGTGAAAACATGGCCGCGCTCGAAATCGGCCCCCAGCTGGACTTCATCGACCGCGAGGAATGCGACGTCGAGATCGCGCGGCATCGCCTCCACGGTGCACACCCAGAATCGTGGATTCGGCGGTTTGATCTTTTCCTCGCCGGTGACCAGGGCAACCGAATCCTTGCCGACACGATCGACAACCTTGTTGTAGACCTCGCGCGCCAGCAGCCGCAGCGGCAGTCCGATGACGCCGCTGGAATGCGCCAGCATGCGCTCGATGGCGAGATGGGTCTTTCCGGTGTTAGTAGGACCCAGCACCGCCGTGACACCGGCGCCGCGGGCTCGCGATGCTCGGGCAGGCTGCTGGGAAAAACTGATGGCCATTACGCGTCCGGACTGGCGAGAGAGCCTGGAGGGGCCCTCTCGCGGCCTCCCTGTATCACAATGCGACAACAAGCATGTGCGTGTGTTAAACTTAGAACGAGTCTGGAACGAAACGCGCCCGAATCACTGACTCCGGAGCTGTATGACTTCGTTCACGGCGACATCTGGAGAGCAGTGGCTGCGCAACCACAAGATGGAGTAGCATGGCCTCGATTCAAGTGCGCTTTAGCCCCTTTAAAGGTTAATGCGAATGTGGATGCGCCCGGAACCGAAGAGTCAAGAGTGTATTACTGAGTCTTCATGCCGTTGGCGCCGGCCTGGATCGGGGTCGAAATGAACTCCGTGGCTTCAAGCACCGCCTGGCCAATGGGTGTCGGCCCTTGCGCGCGGATTGGCACGAGGACTCGGGTTCCAGAGACGGGCGCGAGCCAGATCTCCATGTCGCGCTGCTTGGCGAGATATCTGATCGCCATTCGCGTGGGAATAAAGCCCGCCACTGGGGTGAAATACGCGGCACAAACCACAACCGGGCCCGAATAGCCTTTTGGCGCCTTTACTTTTTCCATGCGCTTGAAGGCAAACTGCATGTCGTAACGCAGCCGGCCGTCGAAAATTTCGTGAGTCCGCTGACAGGCTTCTGGCACGAGAAGATCGCCGGTACCCGCCATGCGCACGATCGAACCGGTGATCGGATCGAGCACGCCACGTTGTGATGTCTCGGTGATCGGCACTCGTGCCGGGTCGTCGTCGGCCGGCGGGTCCACCTTGTACTCTTTCACGTTGCCATTGCTGATGGCGATGCGGATCGAGTCCAATCTTTTGCCTCGGCCGTTGATGGTGGCCATGTAGACAGAGGTCAAGGATCGCCCGCCATTCAACGTGCCGCGCACAGTGGCGTTACCCTGACCGCCGGTAAATGCACGCAGCAGCCCTGACGTCTGCCCGCTTACGGCGGCGCTATATTGCGTGTCACTGATGTCGATGACCCAGCTGCCGGTACCGATTGGAATGCCGGCAATTGTCGCCGAGTAGTGAGCTTCGAGACGCGCTTGTGCGTGCGCCGACACGACCAGGGTAACAGCCATAGCCGCCGCGGCGGACGCCAGGAGCAAACGCTGTGTCAGTGGACGCAAGACGTGATCCTTCCGCTCGCCGGCACCGGCGACGTTCCGCGATTGGGGCACCGGACAATATCACTCACGGAGCAATCCACCACGCGGGATTGGCCGGGAGCGGGCCACAGAGTTAATTACGGAACGCCTGATACAGTCACTACGTCGGCGCGGATTTCGTCGAAACTGTGTTCGCTTTGCAGCGCCCGGCCGAATAGAAATCCTATTAAATACCGTCCAATAGCTTGGCTTGACGCGACTTACCTCGCTCTCTATACGTCCGCCCATCTTAACCACACGATTTGATCGGAACCGGCACGTTTTCGTGCCGGGGTTCTTGAGGACTAAGCTATGTCATGGCGTTGCGACCTGACCGGTAAAAGGCCACTGGTCGGCCACAAGGTGAGCCACTCCAATATCAAGACGAAACGTCGGTTCCTTCCGAACCTGCGCAACGTCACACTCATCTCCGACACTCTCGGCCGCAGGATCCGTTTGCGCGTTTCCGCCAACGCCTTGAAGACGGTCGACCATCGCGGTGGACTCGATGCGTTTTTGCTCAAGGCAAACGACGACGAGCTGGCCCCGCGAATGCTCGACCTCAAGCGCCAGATTGTGAAGAAGCGCTCGGCCGCCCAGGCGGGCTGACAGGTCTTTTTCAGAGCATCTGATCGGCGATAGCCGGCGTCGTGCCGGGCATACACTTTTTGGCCGGGAGATCGCGGCTCGGGTGTCTATTCCCCCACCACCGCAAACTGTAGAAGCAGATTGCGCTGGAGAACGGAAAAATTGTCGTCCGACACAATCGTGATGATCGTTTCACCGCCCGTCGTGCGATGGATGGAAATTCCTTCCATGTTGTCGATCTCATAGGCCAGATCGGCTTCGATCATTGTGCGGCCGTCGACCACCACACCTTCTTTGAGACTAGAGATAGGCACGCGACGAATGCGTATCGCGATGCCGCGCACAAAGGAAAAGCGCCGCTCAAGCAGCAACAAATCGTCAGGCGGAAGAATCGTGCAATCGCTGACGTCGAACTCGTCGGTCCGCTTGACGCTGAAACGCGTGACGCGGTTCGTGCCGAGCACAAACGATCGCAAATTGCCCGCCGCGTCGAGGCTCTTCTCGGAAACCGCGATCAATTCGCCCGCCAACGAACCCTGCTGCGGTGCCGCGACGCATTCGAGGCTCTTGTTGTATGTGAGGGTCTTGAAGTCGGCCGGCACATTGATCGGTTGCCCACGAGCAAGCAATCCGTCGCGACGATAGTCGAACCGAACAATCTGTTCGACCCGCTCGATGCCCACGTAGAGAATGCCGTCGCGCTCGGCGAGGGACTCGGTGTCGTACCAGCCGCGTGCGGCGAGCGGCCTGCCGTCTTGTCCCAGAATAGGCGCCATTTCCGTGTCGGCGATACCGGCCGGTCGGCCGTCGCGATAAATAATTCGGCCGCGGAGCCAAGAGCCTTTGTCGGTGACCGCGATGAACCGGTTGCCGCCAGGTTCTACGTGGATTCCCGAGATCCCACCAAACGCCGGATATTTCGACTCGAGCGCCAGCCCTCCGCGGAATTCCAGATTGCCAAAGCGCACTTTTGATGGGTCACGATTGTCGAACGAGGTTACCGGCGTTGCATCGATGACGACACGCACGAGCCCCGTTGCATAACGGGGCGCGGCAACGGCAACGACGACAGCCAGGATAAAGAGCACGAGTCCGACAATCGACGGACGGCCACGCAAAAAGCTCAAGCGACGCGTCTCCGCCAGCTGGGACTTCGCCACTCGGTCGCAGCGTGTTCTTCGAACAACTCGGCAAGTTTCTCGGTCATCGCGCCGCCGAGTTCTTCCGCATCGACGATCGTGACCGCACGGCGGTAGTAACGCGTCACGTCGTGACCGATGCCTATGGCAATCAATTCGACCGGAGAACGGGTTTCGATCTCTTCGATCACCCAGCGCAAGTGACGCTCGAGATAGTTGCCTGGGTTCACAGACAAGGTGGAATCGTCAACCGGCGCACCATCGGAAATCATCATCAGAATTTTGCGTTGCTCGGTGCGGCCCAACAGACGCTTGTGCGCCCAATCGAGCGCTTCGCCGTCGATATTTTCCTTCAGCAGACCCTCGCGCATCATCAGGCCAAGATTCTTGCGTGCACGGCGCCAGGGCGCGTCGGCCGACTTGTAGATGATATGGCGCAGATCATTCAGGCGGCCCGGATTTGCCGGCTTGCCGGCCGTCAACCAGTGCTCGCGCGATTGCCCACCCTTCCATGCGCGCGTCGTGAAGCCGAGGATTTCGACCTTGACGCCGCAGCGCTCCAGCGTGCGCGCGAGAATATCGGCGCAAGTGGCGGCGACCGTGATCGGACGGCCCCGCATTGAACCGGAATTGTCGAGCAGCAAGGTAACAACCGTATCTCGGAACTCGGTATCCTTTTCGGCTTTGAAAGAAAGTGGGTGCAAAGGGTCGATGATGATACGCGACAAGCGCGCCGGATCGAGTTGCCCCTCCTCCAGATCGAATTCCCAGGACCTGTTCTGTTGAGCCATCAATCGCCGCTGCAGGCGGTTGGCGAGACGCGCAACAACGCCCTGCAAATGCGAGAGCTGTTTGTCGAGGTAACCCCTGAGGCGGTCTAATTCCTCCGCTTCGCATAGGTCTTCAGCAGCAACCGTCTCGTCAAATTTGGTGGTGAACGCGCGATAGTCCGGCCCGCGCGGCTCGTTCGCTCCGAAATGGCGGGGCCGTTGCGGTTCGCCGGGCGTTTCGGCATCGCCCATGTCCGTGTCATCCGCCATGTCGTCTGTGGGCGCGTCGACGGCTTCGGCCGCGGCATCAGGCATGTCCTCGGCGGACACCTGCGTGTCCTCCATGCTCATGCGCTGCATTTCGTCGGAATCGGCCGCATCGCCGTCTTCACCGGATTCCTGCTTGCGACGATCCTCCTCGCCTTTGTCTTCCTCATCCTCTGAGTCGTGGCTGCGATCCTCACCCATTTCGAGGGCATCCAGAAGATCGTGGACGACATCGCTGAATTGTCGCTGGTCCTCTACCAGGTTTTCCAGCCGGTCGAGATCCTGCCCCGCGCGCTCTTCAATCAGCGGACGCCACAGATCGACAAGCCGCTTGGCGGCCGGCGGGGGAGCCAATCCGGTCAGGCGTTCGCGCACCATGAGAGCGAGTGCGTCTTCGATCGGCGCATCCGCACGTTCCGTGATCTGGTCGAACTTGCCGCGATGGAAGCGCTCGTCGAGCATTGCCGTAAGATTTTGCGCAACGCCGTTCATGCGTCGGGCGCCGATCGCTTCGACGCGCGCTTGCTCCACCGCTTCGAAGACCGCCCGGGCTTGCTGGCCAGCCGGCTGAAGGCGGCGATGCAAGGCCTGATCGTGGCACGCAAGACGCAATGCAATCGAATCGGCGTGACCGCGAACGATAGCCGCCTCGGTCTTGCCGAGCTTGCGTGGCGGTTCCGGCAGACGGACCTTTCCGCCCATCAGTCCCGGTCGTTCAGCCGCGAACGCGACTTCGAGTTCCGGCTTGCGCGCCAAGGCGCGCAGGCAACCGGTCACTGCCCGCTTGAACGGTTCAGTCGGGGATTCTTTCGACGACGGCTTGGCTTTGATGTTGGAGGCCATCACGCATCCCCCCTCTGCTCGCGAGCGAGAGAGGTAAAAGTCATGACAGTGCTACGTTGACCGAGGATTCCGGCAATTCAACCCCGAAACAGCGCTGATAGAATTCAGCGACAATCGGACGCTCGAGCTCGTCGCACTTGTTGAGGAAGGTGAGCCGGAAGGCGAACCCGATATCGTTGAAGATCTCGGAGTTCTCAGCCCAGGTAATGACGGTGCGCGGGCTCATCACGGTGGAGATGTCGCCGTTCATGAAAGCATTACGGGTGAGATCGGCCACGCGGACCATCTTATTGACGATGTCGCGCCCCTGCTCGTTGCGATAGTGCTTCGCTTTGGCCAGCACGATCTCCACTTCGTTGTCGTGCGGCAGATAGTTCAGCGTGGTGACGATCGACCAGCGGTCCATCTGGCCCTGATTGATTTGCTGGGTCCCGTGGTAGAGGCCCGAGGTATCTCCGAGTCCGACGGTATTGGCCGTTGCGAACAGACGAAATGAAGGATGCGGCTTGATCACTTTACTTTGGTCGAGCAGCGTAAGCCGTCCCGATGCTTCCAGAACGCGTTGAATGACGAACATGACGTCCGGGCGACCGGCATCGTATTCGTCGAAACAGAGCGCAACATTGTTTTGCAGCGCCCACGGCAGAATGCCTTCGCGGAATTCGGTGACCTGCTGACCGTCCTTGATGACGATGGCGTCTTTGCCGATCAGATCGATCCGGCTGATGTGGCTGTCGAGGTTGACGCGGACGCACGGCCAGTTGAGCCGCGCAGCGACTTGCTCGATGTGCGTGGACTTGCCGGTACCATGGTAGCCGGTGACGATGACGCGACGGTTTTTGGCGAAGCCCGCGAGTATGGCAAGCGTCGTTGGGCGGTCGAAGCGGTAGTCGGGGTCGACATCCGGAACATGCTCATCAGCCTGCGAGTAAGCCGGCACTTCAAGGTCACTGTCGATTCCAAAAACCTGCCGGACCGACACTTTCATGTCAGGGGTCCCGGCCACTTCTTGCACTGCAGCGGTCATTGATCCTCCGTGGCTTCGGAATACCGAAACCCCTTTGCGGTCCGACTCATACGGTCCGGCTGATGGCGGGCGCAACTTAGCAGAGCCAATCACGGCAAAAAACCCGCTGTGGCCCATGGCACCATCAATTATTTCAATGAGATAGGCACGATCAGCCCTGTGCGAAAGGCGGGGCTGGGTTGTTTGGTCACCGAAATCCGAAGTCAGCCGAACCCGACCGATTTGAGGTAATTGTAGGACTGGATAATTTCCACCAGCCGGTCCTCGCTTGAGCGGTCGCCGCCATTCGCGTCCGGATGATGACGTTTCACCAGCTCCTTGAACCGCATTTTCACCTGCTGCGATGTGGCTCCGACCTCTAGCCCGAGCGTATCTAGGGCTTTCCGCTCGGCGTTGCGGATCGGTCGAGTTTCGGCTTGCGCCTTCTGCTCCGCACGCAAACCCTCGCCAAACAATCCGAACGGATCAGCGTGGCTGCCAAATGCACGCACATCCGGTCGAACTGTTCCCTTGCCGGTTCCCATCTTCCAGGTCGGACGATGTCCCGTAAGGGCATCCTTCTGGTAGGCCATCACCGCCGCGTCGCTCATTCCGGCGAAAAAATTGTAGGAATGGTTGTATTCGCGCACGTGATCGAGGCAAAAACGCCAATAGTCCTTCTCGCGTCCGCGCCCTTTGGGTGCACGATGCGTCGCCTTTTCCTTGCACCCGTGCCATTCGCAGTTGGGACCGCCGGTTTTCGGGCGGCGATCCTTTTCCGGTTTGACGCGAATACGGTCAAATAGGGGTGAGTCGAATTTCATGACCGAACATTATGCGCTTTTGCCGGTGACGCCTTCAAGACTTCTTCGCAACACCAGCGAACCATTGACCGGCGGGCTTCTCTTACCCTAAGCGGGGTCAGCATGCGAACCGTCGATCTGATCGCAAAAAAGTTGACCGCGGCTTTCACGCCGCAAAGCCTCAAGGTGCTTGATGAATCGCACCAGCATGAGGGCCATGCCGGGCATCGGCCGGGCGGACAGACACATTTCCGCGTTTATATTGTGTCTGATGCCTTCAAAGGAAAGACCCGGCTGGAACGCCACCGCATGATAAATCAATTGCTCGCAACCGAACTCGCGGGCGGCGTTCATGCACTCGCGATCCATGCAACCGCGCCGGGAGAAGGCGGAGCCTAGAACTTACGCCTTGATTGTCTGCGCACGCGGTAGGGGTTGTATGCGCAATGCCGTGATGCGATTGCGTGCACGACGCAGCACCCTGAACCGAAATCCATGGAACGTGAAGCTCTGGCCCACTTCGGGAATCGAACGTGCCTCGTGGATCACAAGTCCTGCGATCGTCGTCGCCTCCTCGTCGGGCAAATTCCAGTCCATGACGCGATTGAGATCCCGGATCGGTACGGCGCCATCGACGTTGACTGATCCATCGGGCTGACGCCGGACACCCGGCATCGCGACATCATGCTCGTCGGTGATGTCACCGACGATCTCCTCCAGAATATCCTCCAGCGTCACCAAACCTTCGACTTCGCCATACTCGTCCACGACAAGAGCGAAGGGAGTTTTGCGACGGCGGAACGCTTTCAGCTGTTCGGAGACCGACCGCGTGTCCGGCACAAACCAGGGTGGCGTCATCAGCGAGGCAATATCGACTTTGGTGGTATCACCGTCGACCGCGTGCAATGCCCGCAACAGATCCTTCACATGCAGGATGCCGACAATATTTTCCGGATTTTCGCGCCACAGCGGAATTCGAGTAACCGGCGAGGCGATGACCGCATTGACCACACCTTCCGGCGAGTCGTCGGCATTGAGCGTGATCATGTTGGTGCGGTGGATCATCACATCGGACAAGGCGAGTTCACGCAGATCCAGCACACCGCCGAACATATCGCGGTCAGACGCTTCGACACCGCCTTCTCGATGGAGCAGATCGACCGCGCCGCGCAATTCTTCGTGCGCCGAAAGGACCGCCTGGTCCTTGCCGACGTTCATACCAATGAGCTTAAGCAGCCACCGCACCAACGCTTCGATCGCCATCAAGGCCGGCCCGAGCACCTTGATGACGAATGACATCGGCCTCGCCACCATGAGTGCCGTGCGATCCGGCGCGTTAAACGCGGCCGTCTTCGGCAGGATCTCGGAGAACACCACGACCACAACGGTCATGATCAACGTGGCGTAGGCCACGCCCGCCGTCCCAAACCATGCCAGCAACACTCCGGTCGCGAGTGCCGATGCAGCGATATTGACCAGGTTGTTTCCGAGCATCAGCCCGCCGATCAGTCGCTCGCGTTGCGACAGCAACCGATTGACGATGGCCGCGCGCCGGTTCCCCTGCTTCTCAAGCCGTGTCATCCTCGCGCGCGATGACGCGGTCAATCCCGTTTCGCTGCCGGCAAAGAATGCTGAAATCAGCAGGCAGAGCAGGACGACAACGAGTGACAGCCAATCGGAACCAGTCATCGGAGTATTTTCTTGCGCATGATCTTACCCGGCATCCGGTCCCATCTCGGGATCATGCATTTGCAAGTTTTTCGGTGAGAAAGGCCCGGACCTCGGCGGGATCGACTTTATTTTCGATGAACGCCTCGCCGATAACGCGCACCAATATGAAGGTGATCGTTCCGCGTCTTACTTTCTTGTCCTGGCTGATAAGATCCATCAAGACGTCAACGCCCGGAACACCGCCGGGCACATCCCTTATTTGTGTGGGCAGACCAGCCGCTGCAAGATGCGTAATGACGCGCCTGACGTCGGAAGCCGCAATCAGGCCTTTGCGCGCGGAAAATTCGAATGCCAGCACGATGCCCAACGCCACTGCTTCCCCGTGCAGCAGCCGGTCGGAATAACCGCAGCCGGCTTCCAGCGCGTGACCGAATGTATGGCCGAGGTTGAGCAGCGCGCGCTCGCCTGTTTCACGCTCATCGCGCGCAACGATGCCGGCCTTTCCACGACAACAGACTGCAATCGCGTGCTCGCGCGCCGGACCGCCCGCAAACACGTCCTCGCAATTCTTCTCGAGCCAGGCAAAGAAGGCACCGTCGGCAAGCAACCCGAATTTGGCAACCTCGGCATAGCCTGCGCGAAATTCCCGCTTCGACAATGTATCGAGCAAGCCGGTGTCGGCAATCACCATGACCGGTTGATGAAACGCGCCAATCAGATTCTTTCCCTGACGCGAATTGATTCCGGTCTTGCCGCCGACCGAGGAATCGACCTGCGCAAGAAGCGTCGTCGGCACTTGCACAAAGTCGAGGCCGCGACGCACGCAAGACGCAGCGAAGCCCGCAAGATCGCCAACAACACCTCCGCCAAGCGCCACGACAAGGTCATTGCGTTCGAGCCGAGCGGCAATGATTGCCTCGCAGACCTTTTCGAACGTCGCGTAGTTTTTTGAGTTCTCGCCGGCCGGCACAATGATGCGTGCGCTGTCAATTCCGCACGACTTGAGCGCCGTCTCGGCGGCAGCGAGATGAATCTTCCCAACCGTCTCGTCGGTGACGATTGCGCATCGCGCACCCGGTCGCAATGCCTTGATGCGCTGCCCCAGGTCCGCGAGCAGCCCACGACCAATTAAAATGTCATAGCCGCGCGCCTCGAGCGCGACTTTCACGACGTCTGGTTCTGTTTGACGTAGCGGTGCGGTCACGATGGCTTCTTCCCGCCAACACCAAGACGTCTCGGCAACTGGATCATGATTTCATCGACTATGTTGTCGTGTGGTTCATCGCGCGATTGAACAACGATGTCCGCCTGAGCATAAAGAGGCTCGCGTATCGGCAACAGGTCTTTGATTTTCTCCGCCAACGGGCGGTCGTTGCGGCGTTTGGTTCGCTTGAGCAGGACATCGATATCCGCCTTCAGCCATATCGAGACGCCTTTTACCCCGATCAGTGCGCGTGTCTGCGCGTCCATTAGGGAACCGCCGCCAGTTGCCAATACCTGCGGACCGCCGTCGAGCAATCTTGCGATCACACGCGCTTCGCCCGCGCGAAAATACGGTTCGCCGTGCTTGTCGAAAATTTCTGGAATAGTCATCCCGGCCGCGCTCTCAATTTCGGCATCGGCATCGATAAATGGAATACCGAGTCGGGCAGCGAGTCGCCGGCCGATCGACGACTTGCCGGCGCCCATCATACCGACAAGCACAATCGAGCGGTTGCCGAGTGCACGGACGACCGCAGATTCCGGACCATTTTCCGCCGGTTTTTGGACGGCGCCGTTAACCATGCTATAGTTCCAGGACGAATCCACGGTTCCATATACCAGCAATCACGCCAACCGCGAGGGTAGTGTTGCCAGCGGTTCCGGAACGTGGTCGTAACTCGCCTAAAATCGCTAGGCGCTGGTGCACGGACACTTGCCGGGTTTAGTCATGCCGAGTCTGTTTAGATTTCTGATTTTCCTTGGCTTGCTTGTCGGGCTCGGTTACGGCGCGGTGTTTTCGCTTGCCAACTTTGTCAAATATCAGCCGCGCGAGATCATAGTGACAATTCCGCCCGACAAGTTTCTCAAGAACCACTGACGCCGGACGCAAGCGTGGCGATGACCCGCCGGCAACGATCATCCGACGACGCGCTGGTCGAATTGTTTCTCGACATGCTTGCAGCCGAACGCGGCGCCGGCGTAAACACACTTGCCGCCTATCGCAACGACCTGGAAGATCTCTCGGCGCATATGCACGCATCGAGTCACACGCTGGCCGGCGCGACGACCAACGATCTGCGCGACTTTATCGCCAGTCTGTCGAAGCGTGACTTCAAGGCGTCATCGCTTGCGCGTCGCCTGTCGGCGGTTCGGCAGTTCTACCGATTCTTGTATGCGGAAGGACGACGCAGCGACGACCCCGCCGCGGTACTCGAGGGGCCGAAACGCGGACGACCATTGCCCAAAGTGCTTTCGATCGCCGATGTCGAAACACTTCTGAAAAAGGCGCAGGTAAACAGCGAGAACGCCAAGCAGCCGCTTGCGCAACGCGTGCGGGCCACGCGTCTTCTTTGTCTTTTGGAAGTCGTCTACGCCACCGGCTTGCGAGTTTCGGAACTCGTGACACTGCCGACATCCGCGGCGCGACGCGACCAGCGCATGCTGGTTGTGCGCGGCAAGGGAGGTAAGGAACGGCTCGTGCCTCTCAACGCGAAGGCCAAACGCGCGATGTCCGACTATTTGGAACTACGCGCGGCAACCGAGTGCGACGCCAAATCGAAATGGCTGTTTCCGTCCTTCGGCGCCCAGGGCCACCTCACCCGGCAGCACTTTGCGCGCGAGCTCAAGGCACTTGGGCAAGCATGCGGCATTCGAGCCGATCGCCTGAGCCCGCATGTACTGCGGCACGCATTCGCCAGTCATCTTCTGCACAATGGCGCCGATCTGCGGGTGGTGCAGACGCTGCTTGGGCACTCGGATATTTCGACGACACAAATCTACACGCACGTGCTGGAAGAACGGCTGAAGTCACTGGTGCGCGACCTGCACCCGTTGGCCGCGACTGGCCAAAAACATAGGTAAAAGCCAAATTACCCGTTTGCTTGACTAAAGGGCTTTGCCCGCGTCATTTCGCTTAGAAAAAGCACCTTTTGCACGGACCCAATGCGCAGTTACCTCGACTTCGAAAAGCCCGTGGCCGAGCTCGAGGCCAAAGTCGAAGAATTGCGCGCTATGGGCGAGACGGGCGATGCGGTCGCTATCGGCGAAGAGATCGGTCGGCTGGAATCGAAAGCAGCGGCTGCGCTCAAAGAGCTCTATGCCGAACTTACGCCTTGGCAAAAAACCCAGGTCGCTCGACATCCACAACGACCACATTGTCTCGACTACATCGCCGGGCTGATCGAGAATTTCATTCCGCTCGCCGGTGACCGCAAGTTCGGCGACGACGCAGCGATTGTCGGTGGGTTCGGTCGTTTCCGCGGTGAAAGCGTCTGCGTCATCGGCCATGAAAAGGGTTCGGACACAGAGAGCCGCCTCAAACATAATTTCGGAATGGCACGTCCGGAGGGTTATCGGAAGGCTGTCCGGTTGATGGAAATGGCAGACCGCTTTGGCATCCCGGTGATTTCGTTGGTGGACACCGCCGGCGCCTATCCCGGCATCGGCGCGGAAGAGCGCGGCCAGGCCGAAGCGATTGCGCGCTCGACCGAAACCTGCCTTTCCCTCGGTGTCCCGAACGTTGCAGTCATCCTGGGCGAAGGTGGCTCCGGTGGTGCAATCGCCATTGCCACGGCCAACCGGGTCCTGATGCTGGAGCACGCCATCTACAGCGTCATCTCACCCGAAGGGGCGGCATCCATCCTGTGGCGTGACACAGCCAAAGCGCAGGAGGCGGCGACCAGCATGAAGATTACTGCCCAGGATATGGTCCGCTTTGGCGTGATCGATAGGGTCGTGCCGGAGCCAACCGGGGGGGCCCACCGTGACCACCAGGCGGCTATAGGGTTGACCGGGGAAGCCATTGCCAATGCCCTATCTGACCTGCGGGGACTGGATCGCGAGGCCGTTCGCAAGCAGCGCCGGGAAAAGTTCCTCGCGATGGGGCGCAATGGCAGTTAACGGCTTGGCAATTTACTTTTGTCTACCATGGGTTAGCGGTAAGCCGGGATAGTGGGGAACGCCTTGCGGATGCCACATCTAACGGGTAACCATTGTGTACTGAGGGACCCGCCGCTTCGGGGAGTACCAGGTTTGAAACGACCGTTCGCTCGCGCGCTGCTGGCGTCTGCGGCTATTGCAGCTGCGATTGCCCTGGCCGGCTGTGACGCTGAGAGCATTTCTCCCACGGGCCGGGCAAAGGCCCCATTGTCCGAAAAGATGGTCGCCGAGATCGCGGCGAAAAACATGGACAAAGAGTCCCCGATTCTCGGTCGGATCTTCAAAGAAGAGTCGGAGATGGAGATCTGGAAGCAGAATCGCGATGGCGAGTTCGTGCTGCTGAAGACCTATCCGATTTGCCGTTGGTCCGGCGATCTCGGCCCCAAGAAAAAGGAAGGCGACCGGCAGGCGCCAGAGGGGTTCTACACGATCACGCCCGGCCAGATGAATCCGAACTCCAACTACTATCTGGCGTTCAACACCGGTTTCCCGAACGCCTATGACCGTGCAATGGGCTACACGGGCGCAGAACTGATGGTGCACGGCGATTGTTCATCGCGCGGCTGCTACGCCATGACCGATGAGCAGATCCAGGAAATTTACGCGTTGGCACGCGAGTCGTTCTTCGGCGGGCAAAAGGCGTTCCAGCTGCAGGCGTTTCCGTTCCGCATGACGCCGCTGAACATGGCGAAGCACCGCGACAATCCGAACTTCGCGTTCTGGAAAATGTTGAAAGAGGGCTACGACCATTTCAACGCCACGCACCGCGAACCGAAGGTTGCGGTTTGCGATCGGCGGTACGTTTTCGACGCAGCGGCGCCCGATGATTCCAACAGGCCGCTCTCGTTCAACCCAAAGGGCGCTTGCCCCGCTTATCAGCTCGACAAAAACGTTGCCGACGCGGTGCTCGATGTCCGGCGGCAAGAGCAGTACAAAATGGCGCAGTATATCGCCAGCGGTGTTGCAACCGCCCCGTCACGCGCCGGCATTGATGGCGGCATGAATCCCGTGTTCGTCGCAAAGCTTTCGCCGCAGATCGGGTTCGATAACAACGGTCGTTATCAGGTGGCCAGTGCTGCACCTGGCGCGCTGCCGCGCGTAGAGAACGCACCTGGCGCACTGCCACGCGACACCACGCCGCCGGCCGCGTCTGCAGACACTCCGGCCAAAACCACCGCTCCAGCGAAGACCAGCGAACCGTCCACCACGGCAAGCGTGCCGGTGCCGCGGACTGCACCGCAGGCCAAGCCGGAGGAAACCCCTGCCCCCGAACGCAAGCCGACCACGATTGCCGGCTTGATCGGTGGCTGGTTCAGCGGCTCGAAAGCCGAAACAACCGCCACGGCACCGGATAAGGAACAGCCTGCCGCGCGCGCCACCGCCGCGGATACAAAATCGAAGCGCGCAGCTCCGGCCCGCACGACAGCTCCGGCACCTGTGCAAAGTGCGCAGGCCGCGCCGGCGCCAACCGTCCGGACTCCGGCACCGGTGCAAGCCGCCAAAGCTGAGCCGCCACCGCAATCGGAAATCCGAACCGCGTACACGACACCGCCAGCAAGCAACAACGGCATGCTGGCGGGCGCCCAGCCGGTGGTACCGGTTGGTTCGTTCAACAGCTTCCGGTAGTCCTCTCAGCAGCAAGATGGACGAAACATGGACTGCTATGTCTATGTTCTCGGCACCGTCACACATAACCGCCATCTGACTTACGTCGGCTGGACCGATGACGTCGCGCGCCGCCTGACGCAACACAATGCCGGCAAGGGCGCACGTTCGACACGCGGCCGCACATGGGTTTTGCTCTATTCCGAGCGGTGCGCCAGCAAACGCCACGCAATGAGTCGCGAGTGGCATCTCAAGCGTGACCGCGGTTTTCGCAAGAAGCTGGCGCTAGGAATCAAATAGTCGAATTTCTCGAGTGCCGACAGAATGGCTGGGGCCATAGTTTCAAAATTCACACGGGGCGGATATCGCTTTGTGAATGGCGTGTTCCAATATTCGGCCGGCGTCGCCGCCGAACCCGGGTTTGAGATCGTCCGCGCGCGTTTCGCAAAGGTTTTGCCGATCAAGAAAGGCTTCGAGAGGATCGAGGCGCATCTCGCCGGCCTGGGCCGCCCGATTTTCGCCTTTTGTGCGTGCGAACTGCGTTCGCCGCGTCCCTTCGATGATGCCGGCTTTCTTGCGTTCAACAAAAGCTACGTCGAACCGTTGCGACGGTGGGGCATCGTCAAGGACGACGTAAATCCGATCGCCCGCAGCAATGTCTGTCCCGCTGTGAACCCGCCTTCGGAGCCGGGGTTTTATGCATTCGCCTATACCGTGCCCATGACTGCGTCGGCCGCGCCGACTTTCGTCATTGCCGGCAGCGGCGAAGCGCCGGAAGGCCTGCAAACCTATGGCGAAAAGGCGGTTCGCATCCGCGAACACTCTCCAGACGCGATCCGCGAGAAAGGGCAATGGGTCTTGCGTGAGATGGAGCGACGGATGGCAGCGCTCGGGGTCACCTGGACCGATTCAACCGCAACGCATCTGTACACAGTCTACGACATCCATCACATCATGGCCGACGAGATCGTCCGCCGCGGCGCCGCAAGCGCCGGACTGACCTGGCAGTTTTGTCGTCCGCCAGTCGACGTACTCGACTATGAAATGGACGTACGTGGCGTCCTTACGGAAATCGTGCTGCCCTGAACGGGTCAGCCGAATTTGCCGTGGCAGTGCTTGAATTTCTTGCCCGATCCGCAGGGACAGAGCTCGTTGCGTCCGACCTTACCCCAGCTCGACGGATCGTTCGGTTTGCGTTCAGCCTGCGCTCCGTTTCCGTTGCCGACCAGCGCGGCTGCCAGCGCAGGCGCCATTTCATCTTCGCCCGTCGTCGGATCGACTTTGTGGGCTTCCATGTATGGCAGCTTTGAAGGCTCTTCGGCCGGTGGCGCCTGAACGACTTCGACGCGCATGAGTTGCGCGGTCACCGCCTCACGCAGGTGCGCGACCATGGCCTCGAATAGGGAGAATGCTTCAGCCTTGTATTCGTTCAGCGGATCGCGCTGACCATAGCCGCGCAGACCGATGACCTGCCGCAGATGTTCAAGCATCACTAGGTGTTCGCGCCACAGGTGATCCAAGGTTTGCAGTAAAATTGATTTTTCGACATAACGCATAACGTCGGGGCCCCACTTGGCCACCTTTGAAGCCATCCACTCGTCTGCGCGCCGCGTAACGCGTTCGCGCACATCGTCCGGCGTAATGCCTTCTTCCTTCGCCCAATCCTGAACAGGCAAAGTCAAAGTGAGGATTTCGCGCAAGGCTTGATCGAGACCAGCCGTGTCCCACTGCTCGGGATAGGCGTTTTCGGGAACATGTTTGGCGACCAGGTCTTCGATCATCGCTTGGCGCATATCGGCGATCGTTTCGTCCACGGTCTCGTCGCGCATCAATTCGAGACGCTGCTCGAAAATAACCTTGCGCTGGTCATTCATCACGTTGTCGAACTTGAGCAGGTTCTTGCGGATGTCGAAGTTGCGCGCCTCGACTTTCTGCTGCGCCTTTTCCAGCGCCTTGTTGATCCAAGGATGAACGATCGCCTCGTTTTCCTTCAAGCCGAGTTTCTGCAGCATTCCGTCAAGCTTGTCGGATCCGAAAATCCGCATCAGGTCGTCTTCCAACGACAAGAAAAATTTGGAGTGACCTGGATCGCCCTGCCGGCCCGAACGACCGCGCAACTGGTTATCAATGCGCCGGCTTTCGTGTCGCTCGGTGCCGAGTACAAAGAGGCCGCCGGCGGCAAGCGCCTTTTCCTTCAGTCGTGCAACCTGCTTACGAATTTCCTCGGCACGAGGATTTTTCTCACGCTCACGCGGATCGGCAATATCGGTAATCTCCTGACGAATACGCATGTCGGCGTTGCCACCGAGCTGAATGTCGGTCCCGCGGCCGGCCATGTTGGTGGCGATTGTGATAGCGCCCGGAACGCCGGCCTGGGCGACGATGTAGGCTTCCTGCTCGTGATAGCGGGCATTCAGGATCGCAAAGACCTTTTTCTTCGAAGCCCCTTCGTCCCCCGAGTAGAGCGCCGCGAACGCATTCGGATCGGAGAAATCGTGCTGTTCCCAGCCTTTCTGACGCAACATTTCCGCGAGCTGTTCGGACTTTTCGATTGACGTCGTGCCCACAAGAACCGGCTGACCGCGCGTCTTGCAGTCTTCGATGAGAGTCAGGATTGACCGGTACTTTTCGGTGGCAGTGCGATAGACCTCGTCGTCGTCATCAAGACGAATGAGTGGCATATTGGTGGGCACTTCGAGCACTTCGAGGCCGTAAATATCCATGAACTCTTCGGCTTCTGTCATTGCTGTGCCGGTCATGCCGGCAAGCTTTTCGTACATGCGGAAATAGTTCTGGAACGTGATCGACGCGAGCGTCTGGTTTTCGGGCTGGATCGGCTGGTGTTCTTTGGCTTCCAATGCCTGGTGCAGGCCCTCGGAATAGCGCCGGCCGGGCATCATGCGGCCGGTGAATTCATCAATGATGACGACTTCGCCATTGCGCACGATGTAGTCCTTGTCGCGCTGAAAAAGTTTGTGCGCCCGAAGCGCCTGGTTCACGTGATGAACGACGGAAACGTTTTCCACGTCGTAGAGCGACTCTCCCTTGAGCTGACCGGCATCGCGCAGCCGCTGCTCAAGTCTCTCCATCCCCGCCTCGGTCAGCGTGACGGTTCTTTGTTTTTCATCGACCTCGTAGTCGGACTTGTCGAGCTGCGGAATGTAGCTGTCGATCGTATTGTAGAAATCGGACCGATCGTCGAGCGGACCGGAAATGATCAACGGCGTGCGCGCCTCATCGATCAGGATCGAGTCCACTTCGTCTACGATGGCATAGATGTGACCACGCTGGACCATATCCTCCAGCCGATACTTCATGTTGTCGCGCAGATAGTCGAAACCAAGTTCGTTATTGGTCCCGTACGTGATGTCGCAATCGTAGGCCTTCTTGCGCTGTTCATCCTCAAGCCCATGCACGATCACGCCGACGGAAAGACCAAGGAAATTGTAGATCTGCCCCATCCACTCCGCGTCGCGTTTGGCAAGGTAGTCGTTGACCGTGACGACGTGCACGCCACGGCCCGAAATGGCATTGAGATAAACTGGAAGGGTTGCAACCAGCGTTTTGCCTTCGCCGGTCTTCATTTCCGAAATCTTGCCCTCGTGGAGAATCATGCCGCCGATCAGCTGAACGTCGAAATGTCGCTGACCGAGCGTGCGCTTCGCGGCCTCGCGGACCGTAGCGAAGGCAGGGACCAGCAGCTCATCGAGCGCGGCGCCTGCAGCGACCTGCTTCTTGAATTCTTCGGTGCGGGACTTCAGCGCGTCGTCGGAAAGAGCTTCGAGTTCCTTTTCGAGCTCATTGATCTCGCGAACCCGGGGCAGATAGCTGCGGATACGCCGCTCGTTGGCGGATCCAAACAGCTTGCGGGCAACGGCGCCGATCATACGGGAGCTCCTAACGTGGGCCGGGGACTTATATCACGCCGCCAACGGCCGGATTTGCCTCCGGCACTCCGGAATGCGGCACTTTTCGGGCAAATTCGACGCAAAACACGTCGACGGATAGCGAACGGCCAAAGCCGTGCGAGAGATATGAGGGGGTCAGATTGTTGTCAATCGCCGGCCTGCCAATGACTTACCGGTTCTCCAGTCACGCGGACGTTAGATTCATCCGTTGGTCGGCCATTGCAAAGCCACGGTTGTTAGGCGAATAGTCGCGCGCACCGCCTGTCTGAACCAGGGCGGCCGTTAATATCCAAGGACAACGCCATGACGATTTCTGTACCCGCCGGCTTTCCGGTCCGCCTCCGCCCGGCCGGCTTTGTTGCCCCCTTTCTGGCGCTGCTCGTCCTTTCGAGCGGACCACTCTTTGCCCAGGACAAGGACCCTCTTGTCGCGAAAGTTAATGGTGTCGAAGTCCATCAAAGCGACCTCGCCGTCGCGGAGGATGAAGCCGGTCAAATTCCGCCGATGTCACCGGAGGCCAAGCAGGATTATCTGGTGCAATTCGTGGCCGACATGATCCTAGTTTCAAAGGCCGCACAAGATAAGAAATTCGGCGACACGCCCGATTTCAAGCGAAAGCTCGAGTTCGCCCGTAAGAAGCTTCTCATGGAAGGACTGCTGCAGTCGGTCGGTAAGGAAGCGCTCACCGACGCGGAAATGCACAAGGTCTATGATGAAGCTATCAAGCAGGCAAGCGAAGAGAAGGAGGTGCACGCCCGCCATATCCTGTTCCGCACGCCAGCCGGCGACGACAAGAGCAGCAAGGAAGCCGAAGACAAGGTCAAAGCCGTGATTGCGCGGCTGAAGAAAGGCGAGGACTTCGCCAAGGTGGCCGGCGAGGTTACTGAAGACCCGTCGGGAAAGGCGAACGGTGGAGACCTCGGCTACTTCACGAAAGATCAGATGGTGCCGGAGTTCGCCGAAGCGGCTTTCAAGCTGGATGCGGGACAGATTTCTGACCCGGTCAAAACCCAATTTGGCTGGCATGTCATCAAGGTTGAGGATAAGCGCGCGAAACAGCCTCCCAAGTTCGAAGACGTGAAGCCGCAGATCGAGAACTTTGTCGTCCGCAAAGCGCAGGCAGAGCTAGTCACCAAACTGCGCGCCGACGCCAAGATCGAGCGCATGGACAAACCGGCCAAGGCCGAAGACAAGCCGACTGCGCCCGCGCCCGCAAAGAAATAACGCGGATTAGACTCATCAAATGATTTCGTTATGGCCGGGCTTGTCCCGGCCATTGACGTCTTTTATGCCGATGCTTCGAGTAGATGCCCGGGACAACCCCGGTCACGACGCCGGAGATCGCCATGTCGACTGCCGTTTCCCCTCTCGCCCCAGCCCATATTCCGGACCTGCCGACAATTGCCGGCGTCCGGCTGGCAACGGCCGCCGCGGGCATCCGCTATGCCGGACGCACGGATGTTCTGCTTGCGCTTTTTGCCGCGGGCACAATCGCGGCCGGCGTATTCACGCGCTCGAAGTGCCCGTCAGCGCCGGTCGAATGGTGCCGCGCACATCTGAAAAAGGGAAAGGCGCGCGTCCTCGTCGTCAATTCCGGAAATGCCAATGCCTTCACCGGGAAGAGCGGACGAGACGCCTGCAAGTTCACTGCGCAAATCGCCTCTCGTGCTGCTGGCTGTAAACCGGAGGATGTCTTTCTGGCTTCCACAGGCGTGATCGGCGAACCGCTCAAGGCGCAGGCTTTCGAAGGGGTGATGGAAGGCCTCGTTGCACGCGCTCAAGCTGGCGATTTTCTCGCGGCTGCGCGCGCGATTATGACCACGGATACGTTTCCGAAAGTCGCAACCGCGACAGCAAAAATCGGCAACGCAAATGTAACAATAAACGGGATCGCCAAAGGCGCCGGCATGATCGCTCCCGATATGGCGACAATGCTGTCTTTCATTTTCACGGACGCAGCGATTTCGGCGCCTGCTCTTCAATCGCTGCTGAAAGATGATGCCGGCGATACGTTCAATGCCGTAACGATCGACGGCGATACGTCCACGTCGGATACACTGATGATGTTTGCAACCGGCAAAGCGGGCGCGCCACCTATCACGCGGGCCTCTGACCCACGTCTGAAAGGTTTCAAGAAGGCTCTGCATGCCGTGCTTGCCAATCTCTCGGAACAGATTGCACGTGACGGCGAAGGCGCTCGCAAGCTGGTCGAGATCGTGGTCGAGGGCGCGGTCTCGAAAGTCTCGGCCCGCCGTATCGCCATGTCGATCGCCAATTCGCCTCTCGTGAAGACGGCTATTGCAGGCGAAGATGCCAACTGGGGTCGCGTCGTGATGGCGGTCGGCAAGGCGGGTGAACCGGCAGACCGTGACAAGCTTTCGATCTGGTTTGGAGGGATTCGCGTGGCGCACAAAGGCGCCCGCGACCCAGGTTATGACGAAGCTACTGTCAGTGCGGCGATGAAGAAGCCGGAAATCAGTCTGAAAGTGGCACTTGGAATGGGCAAGGGCCGCGATCGCGTGCTCACATGCGATCTGACCAAGGAATATGTCGCAATCAATGGCGACTATCGATCGTAAGATGGGCAAGGTTGAGGCTGTGGCTATCAAGGTCGTCCTGGTTGTCGCCTGCGCCCTAGTGGATCCTGATGGTCGCGTGCTGATCGCGCGGCGGCCGGAAGGCAAGCCGATGGCCGGTTTGTGGGAGTTTCCCGGTGGAAAGTTCGAGAGCGGCGAGCGTCCAGAGGACACCTTGATCCGCGAGTTAAAAGAGGAACTGGGAATAACCGTTAGCGAAAATTGCCTCGCCCCCCTCACCTTCGCGAGCCACAGCTACCCGGACTTTCATCTTCTCATGCCGTTGTATGTCTGCCGGCGTTGGGAAGGCACCGTCGTTGCCACCGAAGGTCAGCAACTTGCCTGGGTAAGGCCTAACAAGTTGCGAGAGTACGAAATGCCTCCGGCTGACGTACCCCTGATCGCGCACCTGATTACCTTGCTCTAACGCAATCGCTCCGGCTTTTCTCCGGCCGAGATTTCGGTCGTATTCAGAGCATCGGAAAGCCGCCGCCCCGCCGAACCAGGTTTGAGTGGCTTCTGCTGGCCCTCGTGCGGCGCCCACCCGGACAACCAGACGATCTCGAAGCTTGCACGCAAGCGACCATCTTCGTCAGCAAACCGCTCGCGATAAATCTCGGCCATACGCTGTACCGTTGCGCGATTGAGCGGCTTTCGTCTGCGCTCATTCAATATATTGGTCGCGCCCATGTGACGAAGATCGCGTATCAAGGCAAATATCGAATCGTATCGTACGACTAGCCGTTCGCTGTCGATCACCGGTAGAGCAAATCCTGCACGCTGCAACAGCGTGCCGAGTTCGCGGACGTCGGCAAATGGAGCAACGTGCGGCGAAACTCCACCTTCGATCTCGATCTCGGCAGTTGCGATGGCCTCGCGCAGCTCCGACAAACTTTCGCCGCCGACAAGCGCCGCCAGCAGCAAGGCATCCGGCTTCAGTGCGCGACGAATCTGGATCAGGGTTCCTGGCAAGTCGTTGACAAATTGCAAGGCCAGTGCCGACACCACCAAATCGACCGACGCGTTGGCAAATGGCAACTCCTCCTCGTCCGCTGCAATACGCAGGAATGGACGGTCTCCGTCGAGCGGGTGAACGCTCGTAGCGACAATCGTTCCAACTTTCCCACTTGCTGCAAGAACCTCGCGCACTGCATCGGTCGGGGTGCCCAGATCGACTGCGACGTTGAATTGACGCAGGACAGCCGAAAGACGCTCTCCCAATTCGGACGCAGTGCGATCGAGCAGAAAAGTTGCCGGGCCAAGCTTGCGCGCACGCGCTTGCCGCGCTCGGAGAAGCTGTCGGTCAAATATGCTGGGGCCTGGCGACATTGTCTTGTCCGATAGCGCGACAGTGATCGTGTCAGTGCGACGCGCGACTATGCTACGGTTTCAGCATGAACGAGCTTGTATCGGCAAGGCCGGACGGACCGGAATCGCACGGCGCTCGTTTTCGCGAAAGCTTGCGCGGAGCGTTTCGGGTCATTCTCGATTTTGCCTTGCCGCAGCTCTGTCCCTCCTGCCGTGAGCCTATCAGCGAGGGCAAAGGGCTTTGCGCGCCCAGCTGATCGAAAGTCTCGCTCATCGAGTCGCCTTATTGCATGCGATTGGGTGCTCTATTTGCCTATCACCCCAGGCCTGACCTGCTGTCGACGGAAGCGATCGCCGATCCACCGGCTTACAACCTGGCGCGTGCCATCGCCCGTTACGACGATGTCGCCAGCACCCTGGTACACGGCCTCAAATATAGCGACGGGCTCGACCTTTCACCCATGATGGGACGCTTGATGGCGCACGCTTGCTGCGAACTTCTGGCCGATGCCGATGCGCCAGTTCCGGTACCCCTGCATTGGCGAAGGCGATGGGCACGACGATACAATCAGTCGGCCGTTCTTGCCCGCACAATATCGGCGATTTGCGGTGTCCCTGTCACCCATGGCGGGCGCCACACCGCAGCAGGTCGGACGGTCTCGAACCGAGCGCGCCGATAACGTCCAAGGGGCATTTCTTGTCCCAGCCTGAACACAGGGTCGAGGTTGCCGGTCGTCACCTGGTGCTGGTCGACGATGTGCTGACGTCCGGCGCCACGGTCTACGCCTGCAGCCGCACATTATTGCGGGCGGGCGCTGCACAGGTCGATGTGCTGGTATTCGCGCGGGTTGTGGCGCCGGCGCGAAGTCCCATATAGAAAGGTCCGAAAGCGCAGAAATACTATGCCGCCCATCGAGATCTATACGACCCGTTATTGCCCTTATTGCAACGCCGCCAAGGCTTTGCTGAAGCGCAAAGGCGCGACCTACAGCGAGATCGATGTCAGCCGCGACTGGCAGCGACGCAACGAAATGATCCAGCGCGCGAACGGACGCATGACGGCGCCTCAGATCTTCATTGGCCCCGTTCACGTCGGTGGCAGCGACGAACTGCACGCACTTGAACGAGCAGGCAAACTCGATCCACTAATAACGTGCGATGGGGCATCCGCATGACCGCAGGCAGCTTCAACGCCGCAATGATCCAGATGCGTTCGAGCCTGAAGCCGGGCGAAAACATCGACGACGCCGTGCGCATGATCGGCGAGGCAAAAGAAGCCGGTGCCGACTATGTACTCACGCCGGAAATGACGAACATTCTGGCCGCCAAACGCGGGCAGCTTTTCGACGTGATCGACGAGGAAGAATCAGACCGCGCTCTCGCAACTTTACGCGACCTGGCGCGGCGGCTCGGTATCTATATTCACGTCGGCTCACTGGCGATCAGAATTTCGCACGATAAAGCCGTCAATCGCTCTTTCCTTATCGACCCAAAGGGCGAAATCGCGGCGCGCTATGACAAAATCCATATGTTCGACGTCGATCTTGCCGGCGGCGAGAGTTATCGGGAGTCGCGCAATTACCGACCCGGTGAATCGGCGGTGCTGGCGGATCTTCCGTGGGGGCGATTGGGGCTGACGATCTGCTACGACCTGCGTTTCCCGGCCCTCTATCGCGCGTTGGCCGAAGCCGGCGCTACCATGCTGGCGATCCCCTCAGCTTTTACGAAGCAAACCGGCGAAGCGCATTGGCATGTGCTGATCCGCGCACGTGCCATCGAAAACGGATGCTTCGTCTTCGCTGCCGCACAGGGCGGCAGACATGAGAACGGCCGCGACACATATGGCCATTCACTGATCGTTGGCCCTTGGGGACGCATCATTGCGGAGGGCGGCACCGAGCCCGGGGTAGTGATGGCCAGGATCGATCCCGCGGAAGTGGCTAATTCGCGCGCGCGCATTCCATCGCTGCAGCATGGCCGCCGCTTTGAAATCGTCGAGCCGATGGCAGAGCCGGCTCATTTGCACGTCGTGCGGGGGGCAGAATGATACGCTACGCGCTTGTCTGCGACCGCGGCCACGAATTCGAAAGCTGGTTCCAGGATTCCGTCGCCTACGACAAACAGGCGAAGCGCGCCCTCGTGAGCTGTCCCCAGTGCGCCTCGACCAAGGTCGAGAAGGCAATCATGGCGCCGCGCCTGTCAACGACGGCAAAAAAACAAAGCGCACCCATTGAAACGCCGGCTCCCGCGGCCGACGTCGCGCCCCCTGTGCCGGCCGCGCCTGTCGCAATGATATCGCCGCAAGAGCGGGAATTCCGCACCAAGCTGAAGGAATTGCACGATCACCTCACCAAGAACGCCGACAATGTCGGCGCGAAATTCCCTGAGGAAGCACGCAAAATGCACTATGGAGAAATCGAGCACCGCTCGATCTATGGTGTTGCCTCGCCTGAGGAAGCGAAAGAGCTTTCAGAGGAAGGCGTCGAATTCCATCCCTTGCCGGTTTTGCCGGACGAGCGGAACTAACGCTGCCACACGAGCAGCGCGACGCCGATCACGACGAGCACGACCCCGAAAGCCTCGCGTTGCGTCGTCGGTTGCTTGAACACAAAACGGGTCACACCTTGCGCGAATAGGACCTCAACCAGTGCCAGCGTGCGCACATTGGCTGCGGTCGTAATGGCAAAAGCCAGAAACCAGAATTCCGATGCAAACGCGCCCATGAACCCGGCTAAAAGTGAGGGACGCCACGCACCGGCAATGGCCCGGAGAACCTTGGGGTCGCGCAGCGCAAGATAGAGCGACAAGGTCGCTGCCTGGATCACAAGGCCGATTGCAACGGTAAATGTCGCCGCCAGCACAAAATCCGGTAACTGCAACGACAGGATGGCCCCGCGATAGCCAACGGCAGAAAGCCCGAACAGCGCGCCCGACACGAGGCCGATGACGGTCGAGCGCACGGTGGGCTTTTCGTCGATCCCCCCCTTGAGGGAGATGACGATCACACCAGCTGTGGAAAGAAGGATTGCAACCGCTGAAAGCGGCGTGATCTTGTCACCGAGAAAGATCAACCCGAACAGGGCCACATGCACGGGCTCGGTCTTGATGTAGGCATAGGCCACCACAAACGAGCGCTGGCCCATTACGGAAAGCATAGTCGCCGTCGCTGCGATTTGAGTGAAAGCGCCGGCGATCACCCAAGGCCAGAAGACATTTGGCGGCTTCGGCAGAGCCTCGCCCGTTGCGATCAATACGCCGGCGAGAAAGAGCAGCGCGAATGGAAAACCGAAGAGAAAGCGGACGTGAGTGGCGCCGACCGTCCCAAGCGTCGCGGTCAACTCGCGCTGCATGGCGTTGCGCGCGGTCTGCGCCGCCGCGGCAATCAGCGTAAAGACGGCCCAGAGCATCTCGTCGGTCTCTTGCACAGTTATGCCCGGCCATGCGCCGGGCATCCACGTGCTTGTTTTCCTAACAAGGGGTCGATGGCCGGGACAAGCCCGGCCGTGACGAGGCAGCTATTCGCTACGCGGCGTTGGCCCGGATTTCCGCCGCCTCGGGAAATTCGGTCACGGCGCCCTTTTCATTATCGATAAGCAGGAACAGGTCAAAATACCGGATGGTCGGAGCGCCACCAGTACGTTTAATGATCGACTGCCGCCATTCTTCGTTGTGCGCCTTTCTCGCCGCCTCGACCGAAGGCCAGATATAGACACCCGCGCCGGTCTTGCCGTTGAGCTCAAGAAGGAACTGCTTGCGCAGCAATTCCTTGTTGTCGCGCCATTTTGGAATAACATTGCGCGCCTCCTCGGCGATCTGCTGACGACTCCATCCTTTCGGAGAATTGAATTCAACCAGTTCGAGAATCATTTCGACCTCGCCTTTTTTTCTGGCGCTGCGCAACGAGCATGTAATTGACATCCATGTCCGACGATAACTGCCACCGGTCGGCAAATGGATTGTAGATCACGCCGCGCTCTCCGATCACCTGCAAATCATTATTCTCTATCGCGGATTCCAGCTCGACTGGCGTGACGAACTTGTCCCATTGATGCGTGCCGCGCGGCAGCCAGCGCAACACGTACTCGGCACCGACTATGGCGAGTGCGAAGCTTTTCAGCGTGCGATTGAGCGTGGCGGCGATCATCAGGCCGGCGGGTTTTACCATGGTCGCGCAGGTTGCGACGAACGCGTTCAGGTCAGCGACATGCTCAACGACTTCCATCGCCAGCACGACATCAAAGCGCTCGTTCGCAGCAGCCAGTTCTTCCGCCGTCGTTGCGCGATAGTTGACCGTGATGCGCGCATCCTCGGCATGTGCACGCGCGGCATTGATGTTTTCCTTCGATGGGTCGGCGCCTACGACTGCCGCGCCCAGGCGCGCAAGCGGCTCTGACAAGATGCCACCGCCGCATCCGATATCCAGAATGCGCAATCCCTTGAGGCAGTCTAGCTTCTTGGGATCGCGATCAAAGCAGGTGGCGGCCTGGTCCCGGATGTAGGCAAGACGGACGGGATTAAACTTGTGCAGCGCGGCCATGGGCCCGCGCGGATCCCACCAATCCGCAGCGCGGCGCGAGAAACGCTCGATCTCGGCTTGATCGATCGACGGCGCGTGACGTTTATCTGCCATAACTCTCTCCGGTGGTCGCAAAGTCAGCGGGCCGTCACCTTATTTCGGAATTCGAGCGGCGCATCGATATTATGCAGCGGCTCGATGCCCACGCCCGTTCCGCGGATCGTGATGTCGCCGTAATTAAGCATACATCCCAGTATCGACTGATCAACATCCACGCTTTCTGTCGGTCACGTCGATTTCCGTTGTCCAGCGTCGAAACCACGCGCTGAAGGCGAGACCAAGACCAACCAGCGCGCAGACAATTGCGACCAATCCACCCACCGTCAGGGCTATGAAGGCCAATAGCCAGAGGCCTATCGCCGGCAGATACACCACCCAGTGCAAAGTGGTCGCCACCGTCTCGCCTGGCTGCAGGATATGATCGATGTATCGCTTCATTTAGCCATGGTTCTTCGAGGCTAGACCGGTGCTGCAGCGCTGATGTTGCGGTTGTCGCACACCGCCGGTATGTATACGCGCCTTTTCGGGCCGGCGCTCGAACCTTGCGCGCTTGCACCGATTGTTTGTTAACGTTTTCGGTGCATCCGGGACTGTCATGGCTCGACTGGTGATGAAATTCGGCGGAACATCCGTCGCCGACCTTGACCGCATCCGCAACGTGGCGCGGCACGTCAAGCGCGAGGTCGATGCGCGCTACGATGTGGCCGTCGTCGTTTCCGCGATGGCGGGAGTTACCAATCAACTGGTTGAATGGTGCTGGCAGGCAGCAATGCTGCATGACGCGCGTGAATACGACGCAGTCGTGGCCACCGGCGAAGAGGTCACTGCCGGACTTCTCGCGATCGTTCTCGAGGGAATGGGCGTCAATGCGCGCTCGTGGCAAGGCTGGCAACTGCCGATCCTGACCGACAACGCACACGGCTCGGCTCGCATCCTCGATGTGAACGGTGCCGAACTGATCAAACGCTTTAAGGACTACAACCAGGTCGCGGTCATTGCCGGTTTCCAGGGCATGCATAAGGAAACCGGGCGCGTCACCACGCTTGGCCGCGGCGGGTCCGACACGTCGGCGGTCGCGATCGCGGCCGCCATCGGCGCCGAGCGTTGCGACATCTACACCGACGTGGACGGCGTTTACACGACCGATCCGCGCGTGGTCCCCAAGGCCCACCGGATGGACAAGATCGCGTATGAGGAAATGCTCGAGCTTGCGTCTCTCGGCGCCAAGGTCATGCAAGTGCGTTCGGTCGAACTCGGGATGGTGCACAATGTGCGGATCTTTGTGCGCTCCAGTTTCGAGAAGCCGGAGGATATCAACCCCACAAAGCCGCCATCAGGCACGCTTATTTGCGACGAAGGAGACATCGTGGAACAGCAAGTCGTCACCGGGATCGCCTTTTCCAAGGACGAGGCGCAGATCTCGCTTCGTCGGGTGCAGGACAAGCCGGGAGTCGCCGCCGCGATTTTCGGTCCGCTCGCCGACAACAACATCAATGTCGACATGATCGTGCAGAACGTGTCCGCGGATGGCGCCACGACCGACCTGACCTTTACGGTCCCATCCGCCGACTACGAGCGTGCTCGTGTCACTCTCGACAAGGCAAGGAATGCCATCGGCTTTGAGCGGCTGGATGGCGCGACCGATGTCGCCAAGGTGTCCGTCATCGGCATTGGCATGCGCAGCCACGCCGGAGTCGCGGCAAAGGCATTCAAGGCCCTCTCCGAGCAGAAGATCAACATCCTTGCGATCACAACGTCAGAGATAAAATTCTCCGTGCTGATCAAGGCCACCCAAACCGATCTGGCCGTACGCACGTTGCATACGCTCTACGGACTGGACAAGATCTGAGCGATGGCTGACGACAAACTCCTTGAGTTACTGACGCCGACAAGGCGTGCGGCGGTCGTCAATATCGGCGCGAGCAACATCGGGCATACCGAACTTTGCCAACCGTTGCTGGACCGCGACATCGGATCGCTGATCGGTTTCGCGCCGCTGCCCGAGCAATTCGAAATTCTCAAAGCCAAGCATTTGAAGAATTGACCATCCTGCCTTATGCGATCGGCGATGGCTGCACGCATACATTGCATGTGTGTGCGTTCTGGCCGGCGGCACGATCGGCCACTACCTGTGCAACATGTGGGTAGTCGACGACCGTGGCGGCAATGTCAGCTTCATCAAGCCCTTCGGCCGCATGATCATCAAATCGTTGCTGGGCTGGTACTCATTCCTGGCAATGGTGATGACATCCCGTCATCAGGCCGTTCACGACCTTCTGACCCGCTCGACGGTCCAGATGAGGGACCTGACCAAGTCGAAACCCTACCATTTCAGGCCTCGGCGGGATCCGCCGACACCGCAGGTCATGCCCTCACCGGTCCGGCGCGCAGCCGCGATTGCGGCCTATCTGCTTGCGGGCTTCATCCTGTATTCGATCTTTCTCGCGACGCTCGCCCTTGCCGGCCCCCTTTCAAGACGCTGCATTGATGGGCAGACCTGCACTGCCAGCGAACTCGCTATCCTGATCCTGCTCTGGGCGATCTGGGGCTCAGTGTCTGTGCGGCCTTATGGGGATGGTGGGGCCGACTCTGGGGTGCACGTGCCGAAACCCAACAGCGCTTTGGCTTGCCCCTTGCATGGCCCATTGGCTATAGCCTGACACATAAGCGGCCCGCCGATCCATAATCGTACGGTCGCCGTTCGTACACGATTTGGCCGTAATGACGCTGCGGCCAGAGGACCTCAATAATGCGTGGCGCGCTCGGCGGTCCGCGCGTGCTGTTACGCCGGCTTCGCGAGGTTATGGCCGAGCCGGTCAGCGCGCAGGATCGCCTCGACAAGGTGGTGGTTCTGATCGCCGCCAACATGGTGGCCGAGGTGTGCTCTGTCTACGTCCTGCGCGTAGACGGAACGCTCGAGCTATACGCCACCGAGGGCCTCAAACGGGAAGCCGTCCACCAGACGGTCCTAAAGGCGGACGAAGGCCTCGTCGGCCTCGTCTCCAGCGAAGCCAATCCGATCAACCTGTCCGACGCACAGGCACACCCGGCCTTCTCGTATCGGGCGGAAACCGGCGAAGAAATCTACCATTCGTTCCTGGGCGTGCCGATCCTGCGGGCCGGCAATACGCTCGGCGTGCTCGTCGTGCAAAACCGCGCGCGCCGTACCTATACCGAGGAAGAAGAAGAAGCCCTGCAAACAACGGCGATGGTGCTCGCCGAGATGATTGCATCGGGCGAGTTGTCCTCGCTCGCCCGCCCCGGCGCGGAACCGGTCGCGCGACATGCGATGCATCTCACGGGCAGTTCACTGTCCGATGGGATCGCACTCGGCCACGTAGTGCTGCACGAGCCACGAGTGGTCGTCACCAACGTCATCGCTGACGACGTGCAGCACGAACTCAAGCGGCTCGACGCCGCGATCGCTACCTTGCGTGAAGATCTCGACCGGCTGGTCGAACATCGTGACATCGCTGACGGTGGTGAGCATCGTGACGTGCTCGAAGCCTACCGCATGTTTTCTTATGATCAGGGCTGGTTGCATCGAATTCGCGAGGCCGTCATGACGGGTCTCACCGCGGAAGCGGGCGTCGAACGCGTACAATCGGATACGCGTGCACGTATGCTGCGAGCCTCCGATCACTATCTGCGCGACCGCCTGCACGACCTTGATGATCTCGCCAACCGGTTGATGCGCGTGCTGATGGGGCAGGATCACGCTCCGACGAAAGAACAGATGCCGGAGAATGCGATTGTCGTTGCGCGATCCATGGGACCTGCGGCACTTCTAGACTACGATCGCAAGCGACTGCGTGGCCTGATCCTCGAGGAAGGTGGGCCGACTTCGCACGTCTCGATCGTGGCGCGCGCGCTCGGAATTCCAACCGTAGGCGAAATCGAGAATGCCACGGGGCTGGTCGAACCGAACGATCCCATCATCGTCGACGGCTCGACTGGCCACGTTCATATGCGTCCTCCGCAGGACATCCAGGCTTCGTATGGTGAGCGCGTAAAACTCCGCGCCCGCCGGCAAGCCCAATATCGAGCGCTGCGGGATCGTCCTTGCATCACCAAGGACGGGCAGAAGGTTTCGCTGATGATCAATGCCGGGCTCACCATTGATCTTCCGCACATCGAGGACACGGGCGCAGCCGGCATCGGGCTTTTCCGCACCGAACTGCAGTTCATGGTTGCGACCACTTTGCCGCGCACCGGCGAACAGCTCGCTCTCTATCGCGCGGTCCTCGATGCGGCAGGAAAAAAGCCAGTTACTTTCCGCACGCTCGACATCGGCGGTGACAAGGTGTTGCCGTACATGCGGAACATCGACGAAGAAAACCCCGCCCTGGGCTGGCGGGCGATCAGGCTTGGTCTCGACAGGCCAGGTTTGTTGCGCAGCCAGGTGCGTGCCTTGCTGCGCGCGGCGAGCGGGCGCAGCCTCAAGCTCATGTTTCCAATGATCGCCGTCGTCGAAGAATTCGACAAGGCAAAGTCGCTGGTCGAGGTCGAGCTGACGCACCTGCGCCGGCACGGGCACGAATTGCCCGAACGGGTCGAGATCGGCACGATGGTCGAGGTCCCATCGCTCCTGTTCCAGCTCAACGAATTGCTCGAGCGGGTCGATTTTCTGTCCGTCGGGTCCAACGACCTGATGCAGTTCCTGTACGCGGCCGACCGCGGCAATCCGCGCGTATCCGAACGATTCGATCCGCTTTCAGCGCCGGTCTTGCGCGCGCTGAAGGACATCGCCGACAAGGCAAAGAAGCACGGCAAGCCGGTTACGCTGTGCGGCGAACTCGCCTCGCAGCCGATCGGCGCTCTGGCGCTGACCATTCTCGGGTATCGCACGTTGTCCCTCACTCCTTCCGCAGTCGGGCCGGTGAAAGCGCTTCTGCTAGACCTCGATTGCCGAAAGGGTGAAGAGACCCTCCTGCCGTGTCTTGAGCAGCCGGTCGGCAGCGTTTCCATTCGCCACAAGCTCGAGGCCTTCGCTGTCGCCGAGGGATTGCAGCTTTGACGATTCTGCCGCAACAGAAGATGGACGCTTTGCTGGCCCGCCATGCATTGGTGGAAAGTGAGCTCGCCAGCGGATTGTCTCCGGACGCCTACGTCAAGTTGTCGCGTGAATTCGCTGAACTCACTCCGGTCGTCGAAGCGATCAAGGCCTATCGCGGCACCGACAAGGAAATCGCGGAGCTTTCGGCGCTGATCGATGATTCCGACACGGACGCGGAGATGCGCAAACTTGCCGACAACGAACGACACGAATTACAGGAACGCAAGGAAGTCCTGACGCAAAAGATTCGTCTCGCTTTGCTGCCGAAGGATGCGATGGACGATCACAATGCAATCCTCGAAATCCGCGCGGGTACCGGCGGCGATGAAGCCGCGTTGTTCGCCGGAGATCTTTTCCGCATGTACGAACGCTATGCCGCCAAGCAGGGCTGGAAAACGGAGATTCTTTCGCTGAGCGAAGGCACGAAAGGTGGGTTCAAGGAAATCGTCGCCGAGGTGCGCGGGCGTGGCGTGTTCGCCAAGCTTAAATTTGAGTCAGGGGTGCATCGCGTCCAGCGCGTACCCGACACGGAAGCCTCTGGGCGCATCCATACCTCGGCGGCAACGGTCGCCGTGCTTCCTGAGGTGGAGGATGTCGACATTCATATCAACGAGTCCGATCTCAAGATCGATACCATGCGCGCGCAGGGCGCCGGCGGACAGCACGTCAACAAGACTGAATCTGCCATCCGCATCACGCACATGCCGAGCGGAATCGTTGTATTCGTACAGGAAGAACGATCGCAACACAAAAATAAATCAAAGGCGATGACGATGCTGCGTGCGAAACTTTATGACGTCGAAAAAACCAAACGCGATTCCGCGCGCGCGGCCGAGCGGCGTGGCCAGGTCGGTTCGGGTGACCGCTCGGAACGCATCCGCACTTACAATTATCCGCAAGGTCGCGTCACCGATCATCGAATCAATCTCACGCTGCACAAACTGCCGCAGATCATCGAAGGCGAAGCTCTCGACGAGGTCATCGACGCACTGGTCACCGAGCATCAGGCCGAGTTGCTGGCGGCCGAAGGCTCGGCGTGAGAATTATTCCGGGACTGAAGGACGGAGCCTCTCTTTCCCGGGCACTGCAGCTGGTTGCCCATGCGTTCCATACCGCCGGCATCGAGGATGCTGACGTCGACGCCCGTGTGCTGGCTGGTCACGCGCTGCATCTTGATCGTGCCCGCTTGATCAGTCAGACGGATCGCGTTTTGGAAGCTCGCGAAGTCAACGCGATATCTGGACTAGCCGCGCGCAGACTGAAACGCGAGCCGGTATCACGCATTCTTGGAAGAAAGGAATTCTGGAGTCTTGCGCTTGCGGTTACGCCGGACGTTCTGGTGCCACGACCGGAGACTGAAACCGTGGTCGAAGGTGCGCTGGATTTCGTCGTGCGCGGCGGTCTGCGCATGGAAAAGCTGCGTATACTCGACATCGGTACCGGCTCGGGGGCTTTGCTTGTGGCGCTCTTAAACGAACTCCCGAACGCTACGGGAATTGGCACCGATATCAGCCGCGCGGCTCTGGAAGCGGCACAGATCAATGTCACCCAATTCGGGTTCGAAGGCCGGTGCAGCCTGATTTCCTGCGACATGGCTGCCGGCGTCGAGGGTCAATTCGATCTGGTGGTTTCGAATCCTCCTTATGTCGCGCGCGGCGATATTGCCTCTCTCGCGCCGGAGGTGCGGGATTACGACCCAATGATGGCACTCGACGGCGGCGACGACGGTCTGGCTGCCTACCGTTCCATTTCGGCGGATGCAAAACGGCTTTTGGCACAGGGCGGACGACTATTCGTGGAATTGGGTGCAGGACAGGAACCCAATGTGCGCAAAATATTTACCAATGCGGGACTTGCGGTTGGGGTTGCACGCAGTGACTTAACTGGAACACCGCGTGTACTCGGCGCAGGTTTCGTGCCATGAGCGAGTTGCATTCCCACCCGATGAAAATTGCAGTGCTCTTTGTACCGAAAAAACCTCTTGGATTATTCCACGGAAACGACTAGGTTCCAGTCACGGAATCGACCCGTGACGGTTGCATCGCCGTGAGCCCCAGAGCTGATGTTCTGTGTGGTTCGGCGCAAGGCGGATGACGAAGAGCCGACTTCGTATAGACGGCAAACACATTCGCTAGAGATGGGTCTGGATGCTTCACCGGTTGGGCCATCATTTTTCGAAACCTGGGAAGATGCGCGTAACGAGAGTGCTTGGCAACGCCGCGGAAATAACGCGGCTAAGGGGTTGCTGCGACTAACGCGATAAAGAAACACAACGGTTCGATCATTGGCGCGGACAACAAATGCGGGTCCGGCCGCGCAATGAGAGTGTATGGACTTGCAAATCGGGTTGAGGTCGGCGGGTAAAGCCGGGACAGGCAAAAAGGCGATAACAGGCACATGAGAAACGGTCAGAAGCGCATGCGGGGACGCGGTAACCACCGCAAAAGTCAAAATCCGCTGACGCGTGTTTACGAATCAAACGGCCCTGACGTTAAAATTCGCGGCACGGCTTCGCACATTGCAGAAAAATATATCCAGCTTGCGCGTGACGCCCAGGGCTCCGGCGATCCGGTTGCCGCCGAGAATTACTACCAGCACGCCGAGCATTATTTCCGTCTTATTGCCGCCGCGCAGGAACAATTCCGCCAGCAGAACCCCTACTACAATCAGCAGCCTCAACAGGGCGCACCCGGCGGGCAGCACCAGCAAGGGAACGACGAGAGTTTCGACGGCGACGATGACGATGGCCAAACTTTCATGGGCCAGAATGAACCGAGCTATGCGCCGCGCGAACCTCAGCAGCAGCCATATCTCCCTCGCGATGCTCAACCATTTCCACCGCGCGACCAACAAGTCCACAATCGCCAGCAGCATCAGCCGCAGCCGTATCATCCGAATCAAGGGGGACATGAAGGCGGGCAGGATGTCGGTGGCTTGCCGGCATTCATAACCGGCGGCGGTCAGCCGCAACAAAACTCCGGGCAGAACGGTCACGACCAAGGCGATCGCAACCAGGGCGATCGCAACCAGGGTGATCGCAACCAAGGCGATCGCAACCAGGACCGCTTCGGCATGCATCGCCGTCGGCGCCGCCACCGTGGTGGTGGTGGTGGTTACCGACAGGATCGGCCTGACTACGGCGGCGGCCATCAGCAAGGCGCGGCCCCGCAATCGGCACAAGACGAAGGCGGCGGCGATGAGCCACGTCAGCCTGAGTAGGCCGACGATCGCCGCTCGTTCCTGCGCAAGCGAGAATTTCAGCCGCCTGCAAAACTGATGACGTTTGCTCTACGCGCCTGGTGACGGCGCCAGTGCGGGCTCCAGCGCGGGCACCAGTCGTCGCTTCTCGCGGCGCGCCGGGATCGCGCGATAGACCTGCTTGGTTGCCTCAACCAGATGCACTCCCGCAAATGGCGCGGACAGCGTCGCACCGGTCCGCTCCCACGCAACCGCCGATCGCAGGAACCAGCCGCGTTCAACGGGCGGCACGTAAAGAGCTTCGCTCCACCCGGTTGGAGTAAACCAGGTCTCCCGCAAGAGCTGATTGATCTGGCTGCGCGAATAAGGCCGGCCGTGCCCGAACGGCGTCGTATCCATTCGCGCCCAAAGACCTCGCCGGTTTGGCACTACGGCGAGCAAGCGTCCGCCGGAGGCAAGCACCCGCCACACCTCGCGCAACAGCGCACCCGGGTCGTTGGTCATTTCAAGCGCATGCACAAGCATCACACGATCTATTGCTGAATCAGCGAGCGGCAATTCGTTTTCATCGACCAGCGCCGACAATGCGGGACGCGACGTGGGCCATTTCACCACACCCTGCCCCGCCGGCATGAGCGCGAAACAGCGTTCGGCTTCCTCGCGAAATAGACCCAGGTAAGGCGTGGCGTAACCGATACCAAGCACGCGTTGGCCCGCGGTGTTGCCCCATAACGAGCGGATGCCACGGCCGATGAATCGGCGGGCAACGACCCCCAGCCGCTGGCCGTAGAAATTGCGAAGATCCACAACGTCGATCGACATGCCACAAAACTATCATGAAACGCCGTAGCAAAACGCTAACGTGAGGAACCGGACGAAGGTGCACGCCCATACATCGGCGTGGTACGGTTAATTTCTGCTCGAAACGTCAATCAGGAATAACGCCAATGCCAGCGGAAACCCGTCTTTTTCTCTGCCGATCTGACAACTTCGGGGTGCTGCTGCATGACCCCGCCAGCGGCGCCACTGCTAGTATCGACGCGCCAGAGGCGGCGCCCATTGAGGCCGCACTGAAGGCCACAGGGTGGAAATTGACCGACATTCTGGTCACGCATCACCACGCCGACCACACCGACGGCATCAAACCACTGAAGGAAAAATACAAGTGCCGCGTTGTGGCGCCTGCGGCCGAAGCTTCCAAAATTCCGGCAGTGGACGAAACCGTTCGTCAAGGCGACAAGGTCAAAGTCGGAACCTTGTCAGCCAATGTGATTGAAACGCCGGGCCACACGCTCGGTCACATCGCTTACTGGTTTCACGCAGACAAGCTCGCATTCGTCGGCGACACGTTGTTTTCGATCGGCTGTGGTCGCGTCATCGAAGGAACGCCGGACCAAATGTGGCATTCGCTCGTAAAACTGCGCGATCTTCCAGACGACACCGAAATTTATTGCGGTCATGAATACACCGAGGCGAACATCAAATTCGCGCGCACGATCGAGCCGAACAACAAGGCGCTTGCCGCACGTGAGCGGCGGGCGAAGGAGGAAATCGCACGAAAGGAGCCGACCATTCCGGTCGCCATCGGCGAGGAAAAGAAAGCCAACCCTTTTCTGCGCGCCGATCTGCCCAATGTGGCGGCCGGAATTGGCATGGCTGGTCGGCCGCCGGCTGAGGTTTTCGCGGAAATTCGGGCGCGCAAGAACAAATTTTAACGGCATCCATGACCCTCACCCACCACTCCCGAAATAATAAGCGCCCTCGGACTCAAACCTCGCCCGGAGGGCGGGCACTATCGCGAAACCTTTCTCGACCCGCAGCAGGCTGAAGGACGCCCCGCTTCCGCCGCGATTCTCTTTCTGCTGGCGAGCGACGAGCGGTCGCATTGGCACCGGGTCGATGCCGGATTCGAACTCGCGCCCGGGGACTGGTCGCCGCGCGGCCAAACGCGGCGATAAACTCCTGTTCGCGCTACTTGCGGCCGCTACTGCGCATGCACGCCATATAGCCCTCGAGCGCACGACTCTTCTGGATTTTCAGTCCGTCTCGCCTGAAGTACTTTGGAAATGCGACGCGACCTCCATCAAGCGTCTGGGTCGTTTCACGGCCCTCCGTCGGCCGCAGCTTCAGCCCTTCGCGCTTGACCCCACCCGGCGGGGGAATGATTTGCCCGCCGTTCTGAAGGGCACAGCCGCAGGCGACTTTGTCGTAGACATCCTTGCAACGCGCATCGACGTCCTGTGCGGCAACAGGTGTCGCCGCTGCCGGCGCGAACAAGCAGATGGCAACGATCGCGTTGAGAGCCTTCGTCACGTTCGGCGGCCTAAGCTAGACGAAATATTGCCCACCATTCGCGCTCAATGTCGCGCCGGTGATCAGGCCCGCTTCGTCTGATGCGAGGAATACCACGCAGCGCGCGATCTCCTCGGGCTCGCCCAGACGGCCGATCGGAATCTGCGGAAGGATCGATTTTTCCAGAACGTCTTTTGGCACAGCCTGCACCATCTCGGTATTGATGTAGCCCGGGCAGATTGCGTTCACCGTAATGCCAGATCGTGCCCCTTCCTGGGCCAGGGCCTTGGTGAAGCCAAGCTCGCCAGCTTTTGCGGCCGAGTAGTTCGCTTGTCCCATCTGGCCCTTCTGGCCGTTGATCGAAGAGATATTAATGATGCGACCGAACTTGCGGTCGCGCATGCCTTCGATGAGCGGCCGGCACATGTTGAACAGCGAGCCGAGATTCGTATTGATGACGGCGGTCCATTGTTCGGGCTTCATGCGATGAAACATGGCATCGCGGGTAATGCCAGCGTTGTTGACCAGCACTTCGACCGGCCCGACTTCGCCCTCCACTTTCTTGATGCCGTCGACGCAGGCGTCGTAGGACGACACGTCCCATTTGAAAACGGGAACGCCGGTCTCGGCTTTGAACTTCTGCGCAGCTTCGTCGTTGCCGCCGTAGTTGGCGGCGGCCTTGTACCCGGCTGACTTCAGCGCCTTGGTGATTGCAGCCCCGATACCGCGGGTTCCCCCCGTTACTAATGCAACGCGCGCCATTGGTTCGCTCCCTCAAATAAGTTTCTTGAAACACATGTTCTTAAAACATCATGGCCGGGACAAGCCCGGCCATGACCTAAATTAACGCCGAACCGGCTACCGCTCGACGCACATGGCAATGCCCATGCCGCCACCGATGCAAAGGGTGGCCAGCCCTTTCTTGGCATTGCGCTTCTGCATTTCGTAAAGCAGCGTCACCAACACGCGCGCCCCCGACGCCCCGATCGGATGGCCGATTGCGATGGCTCCGCCGTTGACATTGACCTTGCTGGTGTCCCAGCCGAGGTCCTTGTTCACTGCACAGGCTTGCGCGGCGAAGGCCTCGTTCGCCTCGACCAGATCGAGGTCCTCTTTTTTCCAGCCGGCTTTCTTGAGTGCGGCGCGCGAAGCAGGGATTGGCCCCGTACCCATGATCGACGGATCGACACCGGCTTGTGCCCACGACACGATGCGCGCGAGCGGCGTCTTGCCGAGTTTGACGGCCTCGCTCGCTTTCATCAGAACAACGGCGGCGGCGCCGTCGTTAATTCCGGACGCGTTCGCAGCCGTGACCGTTCCTTCTTTGTCGAAGGCGGGGCGCAGCTTAGCAATCGATTCCATAGTCACGCCGGCTTTCGGATATTCGTCGGTGTCTACAACGATATCGCCCTTGCGCGACTTTATGGTCACCGGCGTGATTTCGTCCTTGAACTTGCCGGCCTTCTGCGCGGCCTCAGCCTTGTTCTGCGAGGCGACGGCAAATTCATCCTGCTGTTGGCGGGTGATCTGCCACTGCTTCGCGACGTTCTCCGCAGTCGTGCCCATGTGATAGCCGTTGAAGGCATCCCAAAGCCCGTCCTTGATCATCGTGTCGATCATTTCGAACGAGCCCATCTTTATCCCGGCGCGCAGGTGCTGACAGTGCGGTGCCATGCTCATCGATTCTTGGCCACCCGCGACTACGATGTCGCTGTCGCCATTGAGGATCGCCTGATAGCCGAGTGCGACCGCGCGCAAGCCCGAACCGCATAGCTGGTTCACGCCCCAAGCGGGTGTTTCGACAGGGATAGCGGCTGCGATCGAGGCCTGCCGCGCGGGGTTCTGGCCCTGACCCGCGGTCAGGATCTGTCCCAAGATCACTTCGCTGACGCGGACTCCTTCCACACCGGCGCGCTCGACCGCGCCTTTGATAGCCGCTTTGCCAAGCTCATGCGCCGGCAGATTGGCAAATGCCCCATTGAATGCGCCAACCGGGGTGCGGGTAGCGCTCACGATGACGATGTCGTCTTTCATACGAAACTCCTGTTGCGTCGCGTTCGGGGGCAGGCGGAGATATTTGGCACTGCCGCATCCTCGGCAGGCCATGCGGGTCTGTCAACATGACCTGCCACTCGAATATTCCCGACAATTGGCGCTTTTTCGGCCTTTCCGCAAGGGACGCCTCATCACGAACGGCGCTCCCGCGCTGCCACAAAACGGCTGGCCCATATGAGCGGAAATTGGCTATGCTCAAGGCCTGGGCAAGGGAAGACGTGTGATCCACATGGCAGAGGAAAAAAAAGAGCCAGTCACCATCAAAAAGTATGCAAACCGGCGGCTCTATAATACCGGAACGAGCACCTATGTGACGCTCGAAGACCTCGCGGCGATGGTCAAGAACGGCGAGGATTTTATCGTCTACGACGCAAAAACCGGTGAAGACATTACGCGCTCGGTGCTCGCGCAAATCATCTTCGAACAGGAGAACAAGGAAGGGCAAAGCCTCCTGCCGATCACCTTCCTGCGGCAACTGATCCGCTTTTACGGCGATAGTATGCAGATGCTGGTGCCCCGTTTTTTGGAAGCTTCGATTGAATCTCTATCGAAGGAACAGGGCAAATTCCGCGAACAGATGGCGCAAGCTTTCGGCGTCGGTGCATTTGGGCCGCTCGAGGATCAGGTCCGGCGAAACATGGAGATGTTCGAAAAGACTTTCGCCATGTTCGCCCCGTTTGCACGCGGTCAGACGAAACCGTCGGAAAAACCGCAGGGTTCGGGCAGCGAGATGGACGAACTCAAGCGCCAGCTCGACGAGATGCAAAAGCGACTGGATAAGCTCGGTGAGAAGGAATAGTCGCTCGTAACTTCAAGAACGCCGGCACATTTCCGGTGATCGGCGTTTACCAAACCGATAAATGACGGACCTATTGCGCGTCCCAGCCGGTTAGCGTCGGATGGCACGCGCCTTGCCATGCCATACATGAGAAATCGGCTCTGCCCGGGATTGAAACGGTACCGCGATGCGGCCTGACGAAAGCGAAGCAAACGGTGTGCCAATCCGACGCGACGAGTTACGGTGAAAACGCCGGAACACGTGCGGTGGTTGTACTCGCGCGCGCACCTCAGGCAACCAAGCCAGCGACAGCCCATTACCACGTCTCGCTTCTGGCGCAGCTTGTCGCGACCAAGGATGGGCATCCGCAAATGAGCGAGCGTCGCCGCGCCGAACCTAATGTGGCGTTAGCTGCCTATCGGGCTACAGCAGCGCTCGACGCACTTTAATAGCCGAGTGCGCAACCGTCCTTGCGCGGCTCCGAGCCCCCGATCAGCACGCCGCGATCCCAATCAATCTTGATGGTTTGTGCACCACCCCAAGGTGAGCTCGCCATTACCACGTCGTGTCCACGGGCCGTAAGTCCATCGATTGTCGTTGTCGGCGTTCCATGCTCGACGTCGGCCTTCTCACCCTCGAAGAAAAAACGCGGTGCGTCGATCGCCTGCTGCACGTCCATGCCGTAGTCGAGCATGTTGAGGATGATTTGAACGTGACCCATCGGCTGATAGTGCGCGCCCATGACTCCAAAGCTCATGTCGCAGCGGCCATTGCGCATTGCGAGAGCCGGAATGATCGTATGCATCGGACGTTTGCCTGGACCGAAGACGTTCGGGTGACCTTGCTCCAGCGTGAAGCAAGCCCCGCGATTGGTGAGCATGATGCTCGTCTTCTCCGTGCAGATTCCGGTGCCGAAGCTGGAATACAGGGAATTGATGAAGGAAACGGCGGTCCGGTCGCGATCAACGACCGTCAGATAGACTGTGTCGTTTCCGGGCCCGGGCGCGCTTGGTAATTTCGCGCGCTTCTTCGTGTCGATAAGGGACGCAAGCATCTTGGCAAACTTTTTATCGAGCAGATTCTTGACCGAAGTGCGCATATGCGCCTCGTCGGCAATATGCGTATCGCGCAGGGCGTAACCTAGCCGCGCGGCCTCAAGCACCAGATGAAAGCGATCCGCGCCGAGCGGGTCCAGCGCACCAACGTCAAAGTTCTCCAGGATGTTGAGCATCACCAACGCAGTGAGCCCTTGTGCATTTGGAGGAATCTCCACGAGGTCGAGCCCGCGATAATTGGTCGAAATCGGCGTAACCGCGTCGCCGCGATGGCGCGTGAAATCCTCCGCCGTGAGGAAAGAGTCCCGAGCCGCAAGCGTTCTAGTCATGTCGTCGGCGATTTCGCCCTCGTAGAAAGCACGAGCACCCTTCGTGGCGATGGTCTTCAACGTAGACGCAAGCGCCGGAAAGCGAATAACGTCGCCTTCCTTGGGTGCTCCGCCGTTGAAAAGGTAGTGCCTGGACGCTCCGGCATCGGCCTTGAGCTTGACGACGTGTCTCTGCCAGTCCCAGGCCACGCGGGCGCTGACGGGAAATCCGCCCTCGGCATATTTGATCGCTGGCGCCAACGCGCGATCGAGACCAAACCGGCCATGCGCCTTCAGGATTTCCTCCCAGGCTTCGATCGCTCCGGGTACGGTGACCGCATGGATGGAGTTGCCAATTTCAGCCAGACCCTTCGCGCGCAGCGCCTGATCGGACGCCTTCATTCCCGCACGACCCGAACCGTTGTAACCCCAGACCGGCTTGCCCGGCCGGGACACCAGGGAGAAGCAGTCGCCTCCGATGCCCGTCATGTGCGGCTCGACAACACACAAGACGGCAACCGCGGTCACCGCCGCGTCGGCTGCCGTGCCACCCGCGCGGAGCATGTCGATCGCGGCAAGCGTCGACAACGGATGGGAGGTCGCCGCCATGCCTTCGCAGGCAATCACGGGCGAGCGGCCGGGGAGCTGGAAATCGCGGCTCATGACGGGCTCAGATGAAGTTTCGACTTACTCAGGGCGAAACGCGCTCGACACCCTCAACCGTAAGGTCTCGCTGGGCCGAGCGCAAAGTAAACGCGAAGCCACCGAGCACGTCGATGAAGCCCACGACGAGGAGCAGGAAAAATGTCGCGGTGGCGGCCTGCTTGACGAGAATAAATTCGATCAACATGCCGAGGAAAAGTATTAACGACAACGCGTGGTCGATGATGGTGCGTCTGCTGATGCGCGACGATTTCATCACCTCACCGCAGAGCAGCAGAATCGAGAGCGCGACGAGCACGTCACTCGTCGTCATCGTCCAATCTACGCCCGACATCATGTGGACCGTGGAGACCACGCTACTCCACGCTACGCCCGGCATGAGAAATGCGATGATGTTGTAGATCGCGAATGGAATCAGCAGCAGCGGAAAGCCGAGCATGAACATGGCGCAGCTTACCTCGGCCCCGTCGCGCTAAGCCTCGGTCTTCGACTTCAAAACCTGACGGCCTTTGTACATGCCGGTTTTCAGGTCGATATGATGCGGACGACGCAGCTCGCCTGAATCCTTGTCCTCGACATAGGCCGGGCGCTTGAGCGCGTCAGCGGAGCGGCGCATGCCGCGACGCGACGGTGAGGTTTTTCTTTTCGGCACAGCCATGGGAGGGGACTCCTGAAAGTCATTATATGTCAGCTTGAAGCCGGGCTTATAGAGGAAGGATTGCGCTAACGCTAGTGGCTTCGCCGCAGACATGCGGCCGCATCCGGCGATTTTGCAGCCCGGGCCACATAGAGGCCAGCCAGCCATTGAAGACCCGGCCCCGGACGGCGCGCGTTGCGGATCGTCGGATTTGGCAAGGTTGCGGCCAGCAGGGCCCCCTCATAGCGAGAAAGGTCCTGAGCCGATTTGCCAAAGGCGCGGCGCGCTCCCGCCTCGGCGCCGAATTCACCGTTGGGCCCCAACTCCGCGATATTCAGGTAAATTTCCAGAACCCTACGCTTCGACAGAATCAGATCGATCCAAAGCGCCAGCGGAAATTCCAGCGCCTTGCGGACGTAGCTTCGCCCCTGCCAAAGGAACAAATTCTTTGCCACCTGTTGAGTGATGGTTGAGCCGCCGCGCATCTCATCCATGTCATCGGCCTCGGCGAAAGCCTCCCGAAGTTCCGCGAGATCGACGCCGTGGTGGCTGCAGAAGCGGCCGTCTTCGGCGACGATCACCGCAAGAGACAAGGACGGCGAGATACGCGCAATTGGGACATACTGACGCTCAACCCGCGCCCCGCTCAGGCGCCGCCACAGCAGGCTCGTCGAGACCGGATCGACCACTGCGTAGAGCGGTGTGATCAGATACGGCAGCAACACCGCCGCGATCAGCACAAGGACGACGATGCGCAGCACCCGCCACAGCGTAGAGCGTCCTTTGAGGCCCGGTTGTTTCACCGTCGGAGATTAACCTATCCGATCCGGTGTCATACGCCCCACTTTGCCAGATCATTCACAGCAGCTAACAATGTAGGAATGAACAAGGGTATCACCGACTTCCCCGCGCGGCTTGCCTCGATTGCCGCTGAGACCGAAATGTTGCTCAAGCAACTGCTCGGCGACGCACCCCTCGATGGGGAAATCTTCCGGCCGGCGCGGCTTACCACCGCAATGCGTCATGCAGCACTTGATGGCGGCAAACGCCTGCGCCCGTTTTTGCTGGTCGAGAGCGCCGCTGTGTTCGGGGCCCCGCGCTCGGGTGCACTGACCGCTGGCGCTGCACTTGAGCTCGTACATTGTTATTCGCTGGTGCATGACGACTTGCCGGCAATGGACGACGACGATCTGCGGCGCGGGCGACCGACGGTGCACAAAGCCTACGACGAGGCCACTGCGATTCTTGTCGGCGATGCACTTCTTACCTTGGCTTTCGACGTGATGGCGCGACCTGAGGTGCATGCCGATCCCTCGGTACGAATCGCGCTTGTGGCAGAACTCGCGCGCGCATCTGGCCTCGGCGGAATGGCGGGAGGACAAATGCTCGACCTTGCTGCCGAAGGCCGCTTCGAACCGAAGCGCCTGAGTGAAAAAGAGATCGCCACACTGCAGGCGATGAAGACCGGTGCGTTGATCCGCTTCGCTTGTCGGGCCGGCGCGATTCTCGGAAAAGCCGATATGGCGGCGCTCGCCGATATCGATCGCTACGGCATTGCGATCGGCCAGGCGTTCCAGATCGCCGACGATCTGCTTGACGTTGAGGGTGATACCAAGACGCTCGGCAAAGCCGCGGGCAAAGACGCCGCGGCCGGCAAAGCGACACTTGTCGCGGCCCTCGGTCTTGAGGGCGCGCGTGCGCGCCTCAAGGAACTGGTGACCGAGTCCGATAGCGCGCTGGCCCGGTTCGGCACAAAGGCCGATACTTTGCGTGCCGCTGCGCGTTTCGTCGCCGAGCGGAGAACCTGAGGGCGAACCAGGATGCCCAGCGCCAAACGTCCGCCCTCATCGCTGCCGCTGAGAATGGTCGGACTCCACGCCAAACTTGCACTTGCCATCCTCGTCGGCATCGCGGTCTCGATAGCGGTCAAACCGCTTACGCCTGGGTGGGGAACGCGCGCGCTCGCCGGATGGGACGCGGGCATTGTGGTCTACCTTAGCCTCACGCTGCCCCTGATGTGGCGGGCGACTATTACGCACATCCGTCGTCGTGCGTCGCAACAGGATGAGGGCGCCGGTGCCATTCTGACCCTGTCAATCATCGCCACGTTTGCCAGTCTTGTCGCCGTGGTCTTCGCGCTCGGCGGCGCAAAGCAGGCACCCCAGGGTAGCACCGCGTTAAGCGTTGCATTCGCGTTCGCAACCATTCTGCTCTCATGGACATTCGTTCATACGATATTTTCTTTTCACTACGCGCACGAGTACTACGGTGAGGGCAGTGACGGAAAGATTGGCGGGCTGCGCTTCCCCGAGGATCGCGAGCCCGACTATCGGGACTTTCTGTATTTTTCCTTGGTCATCGGAATGACATCACAAGTTTCGGACGTGGCGGTCACCAGCAAGATCATCAGGCGCATGGCGGCAGTTCATGGAGTCCTTTCTTTCTTCTTCAACCTCGTCGTACTCGCGCTGACAGTGAACATGGTGGCGAACCTCATATGACGCTAACCATGGGAACGCTCCTGTTCATGCTGGCGGTGCTGGCCGCGGCGGCTGTCATCGCGCAGCGGCTCAAAACCGCGCCATCGATCCTGCTGGTGATCGCCGGTATCGGCATGGCGCTTATTCCCGGCCTGCCACGCATTCAACTCGCGCCGGAAGTCGTGCTGCTCGTGATCCTTCCGCCGCTCATCTATTCGGCGGGCGTTTCGATGAGTTGGCGTGAATTTCGCTTCAACCTACGGCCGATCACCCTGTTGGCGTTTGGCTGCGTGGTTTTCACGACCTGCGCGGTCGCAATCGCAACGCACTACTTGCTGAACTTCGACTGGGCGATTGGATTTGTCCTCGGCGCCATCATCGCCCCTCCCGACGTAGTCGCCCCGCTAGCGATCGCGCGGCGACTCGCGCTGCCGCGGCGTTTGCTGGTGGTGCTGGAAGGCGAAGGACTGGCGAATGATGCGACAGCCCTAATTCTTTATCGCTTCGCGGTCGCTGCGGCGGTCACCGGCGCATTCTCTCTGCCCGAGGCAGCCGGCACTTTCACGTTCATTGTCATCGGCGAGATTTTCTATGGCATCGCCGTTGGTTGGTTGAGTCTGAGGTTGCGGCAATGGGCACATGAGCCGCGAGTGGAAATCACACTGTCGCTGATGACGCCATATCTCGCGTTCTGGGTGCCAGAGCATCTCGGCGGATCGGGCGTGCTGGCTACGGTTGCGTGCGGCCTTTATGTCAGTTGGAACGGCCCGCGCTTGATTTCGTCCGCTACGCGGCTGCAAGGCATATTCTTCTGGGATTTGTTGGTCTACCTCGTGGAAGGCCTCGTGTTCCTGCTGACCGGATCACAGGCGCGCGCGTTGATCGATCGCGTACACGGTTTTTCAATTCGCGAACTGGTTGTTGCGACAGTCTGGATTACGCTGCTGGTAATTGCCGCACGATTTATCTGGATTTATCCGGCTACCTATCTTCCGCGGTGGCTCAGCCCGTCGCTCGCAAAGCGCGACCCGTCACCTCCCTGGCAAGGACCCTTTACGATCGGCTTTGTCGGCGTGCGTGGCGTCGTTTCTCTCGCGGCCGCGCTTGCGATCCCGTTCGCACTGAACAATGGCCAGCCCTTTCCACACCGCGACATGATCCTGTTCATTACATTTGGCGTCATTATCATCACGCTTGTTGGTCAGGGCCTGATGCTTCCGTTTGTCGTTCGCTGGATTGGACTTACGCGTCTCGGCAAGGAAGAGCAGGCCGGCGCGATCCAGTCAGAACTGGAAGCCCGCGCATCCGCGCTCGAGCAAGTGGAAAAGCGTCTCGAGAAAGTGATCGCAGAGCGCGAATTGCATGATGACGTCGTCCAACTTCTGCGCACCCGCAATGAGAGTCGAAGGCAGATCCTGCCGACAAACATGGATGATGCTCTGTCGCGCGTACGGCAGAGCGCCGAGTTGAAGAAAGAGCTGATCGATATCGAACGCGATTTCATCTACCAGCTCCTGCGCGAAGGCAAGATTACCGATGAGGCGCGCCGTCGCATCGAATATGAGCTGGATCTCGAAGAGGCGAGCGTTGCGAACCGCGGCAAGGATGGCGGCGGCTGGATATAGCCCTTTGCGACGCGAAGGCTCAGGACTCTGGCCGCGTCAGAAGGGACGCTCGCCTTTCACCGTCACCCGGTTGCCCGACCGCGTGTGCGGCCAGTAATCCCACATCGCCCGGTGCTGCGAGCAGCGATTGTCCCAGAAAGCGATCGCATTTTCGGTCCAGCGAAACCGGCATTGGAAAAGTGGATTTTCGGCGTGCTCATAGAGATAGGCCAGAATGGCATCGCTTTCGTCGCGCGGGATGCCGACGATATGATTTGTGAACCCACGATTGACGTACAGCGCCTTCTTTCCCGTTACTGCATGCGTTCGTACAACTGGATGTTCGGCCCGCGGGTAGGACGGCTTGTCGGCGACGCCTGTATTCGCATAAAGGCCGCGATAGACCGGCTCCCCGTCATGCACAGCGGTTAGTCCGTTCAGATAGGTTTTCATCCGGTCGGACAGCGCGTCGTAAGCCGCATACATGCTAGCGAACAAGGTATCGCCGCCGTGCGGCGGACATTGCTTGATGTAGAGAATGCTCCCCATCGGCGGCTCAAGGTCGCACGAGACGTCGGTATGCCAGCCCTCGCCGTTCGCCCGTGGACTGTTCTTGTCGGCATAGATTTTCATCAGCGCCGGTTCGCCTGGCTCGTGTGGCGCCGCGGGATGCACGTGCAATTCTCCGAAGAGGCGTCCGAATGCGAGATGCTGTTGCGGCGTGATGTGCTGATCGCGAAAAAATATGACGATGTTCTCAGCCAGCGCCCGGTGAATCTCATCCACCGTCCGGTTGGACAAAGGTTTTGCGAGATCGACGCCGTCAATTTCCGCACCGATGATCGGCGTCAGTTTCTCCACACCGATCGTCTCATAAGGCGCGGACTCGTCCGTGGCGTGCCGATAGCGAGGACCGTCTTTGCCGCTCAAGGAACTCATGGCGCACCCCTTTATCGGGATGGTAGCGCGGCTGCAGTCGCGTGCAACCCGGTCTATTCCGCCGCCCGCGCGGCCTGGCCCCAGCGGCGCTCGATATAATCGATCACCATCTGCTTGAAATCCGCGCTCAGCGTCGCGCCGCGCAGCGTGGCGGCCTTCTTGCCGTCGATGAACACCGGGGCCGTCGGCTGCTCGCC
>DATLJR010000507.1:0-22588 GCA_035538755.1 Pseudolabrys sp. | reverse complement strand
TGGTGCGGTCGAGAGGACTCGAACCTCCACGGGTTGCCCCGCTAGCACCTCAAGCTAGTGCGTCTACCAATTCCGCCACGACCGCATGGGGAGAGGAACGAGAAGGCTGCGGCCTGCTGTCCCAATGATGTTTGCCATGTAACAAATAGGATGTAGAGGGACAAGACCCGCGGCCGCCCCCTGCCCTTTATTTTCGTCGCAGTGTCAGGCCCTTGGGCAGGCCGATTATCGCATACTGGGAGGACGGGGAAGCAATTCGGCCACGTTGACCGCTATACGGTGCCATTCACCACCACCGTTCCCGTGGCCACAGGCAGATTACTCACCGCATCTTCCTCCGAGGCATCCAGTTCGATGATTACGCCGCGGCCAAGCCGCAGCACCTGGTGGATTGGCATGAATGTGGTGCCGAGCACCACGGTGATGTCAACGGCAACCTTACGTTCTCTCCCTATTGCGCGGTCACGCGACGATAAGCAGGTATAAGGTCACCATGGTATGGTGAATGAGTGGTTAACACGCGAAATACACTGGTAATCGGACTTCCAGCGCCGACCGGATCAACAGCGGTTGAATGGCGCGTCAGCGATTCCCTGGTTTCCTACGAGGACGCGATCGCAACCATGGAGGCTCGGGCAGCCGCGATCGCAGCCGGGCGGGCGGCTGAGCTCGTCTGGCTCCTGGAGCACCCGCCTCTCTACACCGCCGGCACCAGCACGAACCGCGCCGACGTGATCGACGCTCGTTTCCCCATCTACGAAAGCGGCCGTGGAGGCCAACTTACCTATCACGGGCCAGGACAGCGCGTTGCCTACGTCATGATCGATCTGCGACGTCGCGGCCCGGACATACGGCGCTTCGTCGCCACATTGGAAGAATGGATCATACGAAGCTTGGCCGCTCTCGACGTGCGCGCCGAGCGGCGCGAAGATCGAATTGGCGTATGGGTGCGCCGGTCCGAAAAGGGCAACGGTTTCGAAGACAAGATCGCCGCCCTCGGTATCCGCGTGAAGCAGTGGGTGACGCTGCACGGCATTGCGATCAACGTGAATCCGAACCTCTCGCACTTCTCCGGCATCGTGCCATGCGGCGTGAACGAAAAGCGCTACGGGGTTACGAGTCTGTCCGACCTCGGCGTTCCGATTTCGCTGACAGAGCTGGACGAGTTGCTGCGACGAGAGTTCGAGCCGCTGTTCGGACTGACGACAGCTCAAACTGTGCGCAAGACCTCAAACGAGCCGCCTTTCGCCGCTTCCGAAAGCTCGGCCTCCGTCCCATCCCGCTGATCGAGGGCATCGACGCGCGCAGACATTGGCCCGCGTCGACACGCCTCAATCATGGCCTCGACAACCGGTCGGGGCCCGGCGAAAACGGCTTCAACCGATCCGTCGCGGCGGTTACGGACCCACCCACGCAATCTGCGTTGCATCGCCTCGTCTTCGACAAAGGCACGATAGCCAACCCCCTGCACCCGGCCCCGCACCACGACGTGACGAATGATATCGTCACTCACGCGTGATCTCCCGATCGATGGCTCGCGCGCCTGTGTATCGCGAATTGGACCAGCGCTCCATGGAGCGGACGTAGGGTTCGGGCAAATTCCATTCGCGTGCTGCAAGGGCGATCCGCTCGACATAGCCAGGCTTCGCCATGCCTATGGCTCGTCGTCGCAGAAGATAAATCATCGCGCGCACGCGCCGCGATCCATGACGTACGGGCAGATACCTGACATCGTAAAGACCCTGGTGCAGAAGCTCGAAGGCGTGAAGAGCGGCGATATCACGCGCGGTGAGCCGCCACAAAACGCCGTGGACGACGTCACCCCGCCTTGCACTGACCGAGCCCCATCCATCAATTCCAACGAAAAAACGGTAGTCGTCGAGCACGGCAGGCCCCACTGCCCTGGCGCCGGGACAGCGGCGCTTCATGGCCGAACGATCCATGTTGGAGCCATAAGCGAAATACAGCGTCATGACCCCGACATAGCAGAGCTCGCCGGGTGGAGTCAGCGCGAACGGTCGCGGATGGCCGCATCAAGCCGATCGATCTCCCGCTCATAGTAGCTAGGGGATGCGTCCTTCTGATCCTCATCGCGGATCGGATGTTGGTCGTTGCCGCCATCACCTTTCGGCGTAAAGCCGCCGCCGGCCGGCTCTTCGCCTTTCCGCTCATCGTCGGACGGCATCGAGTCGGGGGGCGTTTCACGCTGATCCCGCCGGCGCAAGTCATCGTGCAAGAGATCAGGTGCCGTTTTTGTCTCCAGATCCGGCGCTCGGCGCCGCCGTCGCGGTTCATCAAGCATGGTCTGGCTCCCTTACAACGTCGGAAACCAACGCCACCGCAATCGCGAAGTTCCTGGAATTAGAGCCTGTCCGTGTCAGCTGAATTCCAGGATCACGGCATCCACTGCAAGGCTGTCGCCCGGTTTTACGTTGATCTTCTTTACGGTGCCGTCGATTTCCGCGCGCAGCACGTTCTCCATCTTCATCGCCTCGACAACCGCCACGAGCTCGCCGGCCTTGACCTCCTGGCCTTCTTTCACGGCGATCGAAACGACAAGACCCGGCATCGGACAGAGGACCTGTTTCCCGGTATCGTTGATCTTCTTTGGCGGCATCAGCCGCGCGTAGCCGGCCTCGCGTTCAGTATAGACATAAGCCCTGGTTTCAACGCCGCGATAGCTCAACGCAAAACCGTTGGGAATGGTCCGCACTTGCACCGCAACCGCTCGGTCATCGATCGTGCCGCTCCAGATCACATCGCCTGGCTTCCAATCGGAATGGAGTTTCGAACCGGAGGTTTTGTCCCGCTCGAAGCGAACGTTGATGACAACATTCTCGCGTTTGACTTCGAGCCTAACCTCACGATCACCGAGCCACAGAGCGCGTTGGCTTTCACGGGTGACGCTTTGACCATCAAGCTGCCCGGATATGCGGCGCTTGCGCTCGCCCAAAACGTGGTCGATTGCGGCGGCAACAGCTGCCAGTACGTTGCCAGTCTCACCCTCGGGCGCCTGCGCATGAAATCCCCCGCGAAATTCCTCGGCGATGAACCCCGTGGAGAGTTTTCCGGCCCGCCAGCGGGGATGCGCCATCAACGCCGCCAGGAACGGGACGTTGTGGCGGATGCCGTCGATGACGAATCGATCGAGTGCGTCACTTTGCGCTGTAATCGCCGCGCCACGCGTCGAGGTGTGCGTCACCAACTTCGCAATCATCGGGTCGTAGAAAAGTGAGATTTCGCCGCCCTCGTAAACGCCGGTGTCATTGCGCACCGTAACGCCATGTGCGGTTTCTTCTTGCGGCGGCCGGTAGCGCGTCAGCCGGCCAGTCGAGGGCAGAAAGTTTCGATATGGATCCTCGGCATACACGCGGCTCTCAACCGCCCAGCCATTGAACTTTACGTCGCCCTGCGCAATCGCGAGCTTTTCTCCCGCAGCAACACGGATCATCTGCTCGACAAGATCGATGCCGGTGATCAACTCAGTAACCGGATGCTCGACCTGCAAGCGTGTGTTCATCTCGAGGAAGTAAAAGCTTTTGTCCTGCCCCGCGACAAACTCTACGGTCCCGGCGCTATCGTAACCGACAGCTTTGGCCAGTGCGACCGCCTGATCGCCCATCTTCTTTCGTGTCGGCGCATCGAGCAGCGGGCTTGGTGCCTCTTCAATCACTTTCTGATTGCGCCGCTGGATAGAACATTCGCGCTCGCCAAGATGGATAACGTTGCCATGCTTGTCGCCAAGCACCTGAATTTCGACATGGCGCGGATCGGTGATGAATTTCTCAATGAATACGCGTTCGTCGCCGAACGACGATTTCGCTTCAGAACGGGCGCGCGTGAATCCTTCGGTGACCTCGTCCCTGCTGTGCGCGATGCGCATGCCCTTGCCGCCGCCGCCGGCACTTGCCTTGATCATCACCGGATAGCCGATCTGCTCTGCGATCCTGATCGCCTCAGCCTCGCTTTCGATCACCCCGAGATGGCCCGGCACCGTCGAGACTTTGGCGGCGGCAGCCGCCTTCTTCGACTCGATCTTGTCGCCCATGGCGGCGATAGCCTTCGGGTTTGGGCCAATGAACACAACACCTGCGGACGTGAGGGCTTTCGGAAATGCCTCGCGTTCGGACAGAAAGCCATAGCCAGGGTGGACTGCCTCGGCGCCGCTTTGCTTGCAGGCGTCGACGATCTTTTCGATGACGAGGTAGCTTTCAGCTGCCGGGGGCGGCCCTATGGCCACTGCGGTATCTGCCATATCGACGTGCAAGGCATCCTTGTCAGCGTCCGAATAGACGGCGACCGTTTCGATTCCCATCTTGCGCGCGGTTCTGATGATCCGGCAGGCGATTTCACCGCGATTGGCAACGAGGATACGCTTGAACATTCCGTTTACGGCCCCAGATGCCGGCCCGTTGGCTTGCGGGGTTATGACAAAAAAGTCAATCGCGGCGTTCCTACGGCGGCACAAAGGAAACCCTGATCTAAATTGCGATGCCGGCGGCGGCGAGGCAGGCCAAAACAAAACCCGCCAGGCACAGTGCGAAACGACCACTTCCGAGGAGCACGCCAACGACCAGTTTGCTCCAGACTTGTTATTGCAAAGGTGCGCCGGCCGCCCGAGTTCCGGGCTTCATCTCGCGGGTATGCTAACCGCGCTCTAGTCCATTGAGCAGTCCGATACCGAGCGCAACCGCAAATCTCGGCAATCAATCAAGAAGGTCCAGGGGCGGCCCGTGCTCGGCCACAGGAAAAGCTCGCGGGATAAATCTCTCTTGTTACAATACTGTCTTACAGCGAGCGTATCCACCACGTCACGGTGGACCAGATATCGGGAGAATTCCGCGTGTTATTTCGTTCGAAGACGCTCTTAGCCGCGTGTGCTGCCGTCTTATTACAAATTGTGCCCGTGGCCGCTCAAAGCCAGCGCAACCTCATTCTGTTCGTTCCCGATGGACTACGACCCAATTCCGTAACGCCGGAGACCGCGCCCACTCTCGCTGCGGTGCGCGACAAAGGCGTCAATTTCGTCAATCCGCACTCATTATTCCCCACCTTCACCATGGCCAATGCCTCAGGAATGGCGACGGGCCATTTTCTCGGTGATACCGGTGCTTTCAGCAACACGATCTACACCGCCTATCCGGTGCCGTCGGCCGACGGCAGCGTCACGCCATTCATCGAAAATGATCCAATCCTCGGCGATATCGACGCGCATTTTTCCGGCAACTTCGTCGATGAGGACACAATTCTTTTTGCGGCACGGCGCCAGGGTTTGAGCACTGCGGCGATCGGCAAGCTCGGCCCAACCTTGATGTTCGATCATACCGAGCGCACGGGTGACGCAACCATCACCGTCGATGACTCCACTGGCAGCAAACAAGGCATTCCGCTCTCGCAGGAAATGCAGGACGCATTGAAGTCGGCCGGCCTGCCCGTGGTGGCGCCTTCCCGAAAAGACACGCCCGGCGACAACTCAAACGCGGGAAATTTCGAAAAACCCGGCACTTTGGTCGCCAACATTGTGCAGCAGAAATATTTTGCTGACGTTGCCGCAAAGGTTGTGTTGCCGATGTTCAAGGCACGCAACAAACCGTTTGTGCTGGTCTTCTGGTCGCGCGATCCCGATGGTACGCAGCACAATCAGGGTGATAGCCATCTGAAGGTTTCACCAGGCATCAATGGGCCAACCTCTCTCGCATCCGTCAAGAATGCCGACGACAATCTCGCCGATCTACGCAAAGCGCTGGATGAGCTCGGCCTTGCCGCGACAACCGATATTGTCGTCGCGGCCGACCACGGTTTCTCGACAATCTCAAAAGAAAGCAAAACCAGCCCGGCCGCGCAGGCGAGCTATGCGGACGTACCCGCCGGATTGCTGCCACCCGGATTCCTCGCCATCGATATCGCCAAGGCGCTCGATCTGCCTCTCTATGATCCTGACGACAAAAACAAGATTGTCGAGGCAAGCAAACATACAAGCCGTGGCAATGGTCTGATCGGCAATGATCCGGAAAAACCGGCCGTCGTGGTCGCGGCGAACGGCGGGTCAAATCTGATCTACGTTCCGGACAAGGACGCCGCGCGTACAGGCAAGGTGATAGAGGCCTTGCTGGCCCAGGATTACATTAGCGGATTGTTTGTCGACAGTGATATCGGCACCTTTGCCGGCACCCTGCCCCTTTCCGCGATCAACATGCAAGGCAAGGCCCGTACCCCAAGGCCTGCAATTGTCGTCAATTTCCGCTCCTACGCGACCGATTGTGGCCAGCCCGTGATGTGCGCCGTCAGCGTCGCTGACACGGCCCTGCAGCAGGGCCAGGGAATGCACGGCAGCTTCAGTCGCGCCGATACTCTCAATTTCATGGCAGCGATCGGCCCCAGCTTCAAAAGCGGCTTTGTCAATCGGGCGCCGGTGAGCAATGCCGACATCGGCAAAACAATTGCCCACGCCCTCGGACTGAATATTCCACTGAAGGGATCGTTGCAGGGCCGCGTGCTGGAAGAAGCGCTTCCGGGCGGCGTCGACCCGACGGTGGAAACGTGGACCGAGCGCGGTACGCCGAGCGAAAATGGGCTTGTTACCCTTCTGGTTGGCCAAAGTGTCGGTAAAACGCGTTATTTCGACGCTGCAGGTTTCCCCGGCCGGACCGTGGGCATGGACGAGCGTAAAGCTGCAAGTCGCTGACCTACTTCGCCCAGGTGGAAAAAGCTTTTCCACCCGGCGCCTTAGCGCCGTTCTTTTCTTCTCCAGCGCGCATATTTGACGGCGCGACAATGCTTCATGGCAGCTTCCCTATTCCCCTCCGACGCCGGCCACTATATTAGGTGGCACATGCGTATCCATTTGAGTGGAGGTTGGTGATGACATTGGCGATTGGCGATACCGCACCTGATTTTGAAGCTGAAACAACGGAAGGCAAAATCCGCTTTCATGACTGGCTTGGAAATTCCTGGGGTGTCCTGTTTTCGCACCCGAAAGATTTCACTCCGGTTTGCACCACCGAACTCGGCACCATGGCCCGGCTCAAGCCGGAGTTCGACAAGCGCAATGTGAAAATCGTCGGTCTGTCGGTTGACCCGGTCGACAATCACAAAAAGTGGGCTGCCGACATCAAGGATGTCGTTGGCTTCGCGCCGAACTATCCGCTGATCGGCGATACGGATCTCAAGATCTCCAAGGCCTACGGCATGCTACCGGCGAGCACGTCGGGCACGTCCGAAGGACGTACCCCGGCCGACAACCAGACCGTCCGCAATGTGTTCATCATCGGTCCCGACAAGAAGATCAAACTGATCCTAGTCTACCCGATGACGACCGGCCGCAACTTCGATGAAGTGCTGCGTGTCATCGATTCGCTGCAAATGACGGCCAAGCATCGCGTCGCCACACCGGCGAACTGGAAGCAGGGCGAGGATGTGATCATCGCCGGCTCGGTGACCGACGATGAAGCGAAGAAGATCTGGCCGCAAGGTTTCAAGTCGCCGCGGCCTTATATTCGCATTGTGCCACAACCGCGCGGTTAGCCGAACTCGCCGATTGCGCAGCAAAGGCGCGGGCTCTAAGGTCCGCGCCTTTGCTATTTTAACGACGGCTGGGAGCGACGAAGATGAACGAAGCGGCCAACGAGCAACCGCCCTTTGCCGAATTCCTCGGCCTGAAGATCACCCACGTATCGCCCGAACGCGTAACCGCGGAACTGGTCGCGCGCGACGAACTGAATAACCGGTTTGGGATTTTGCATGGCGGGGCCCTCATGGCTCTTGCTGACAATCTCGGTGGAACTGCAACCACAGCCAACCTCAAGCCCGGTCAGTCGACAACCACGATCGAAAGCAAAACCAATTTCTTTGCGGCCGTGCCCATCGGCGACGTGGCTAAGGCGGAATGCACTCCGCTTCACCGCGGCCGAACGACGATGGTCTGGCAAACGCGCATTACACGCAGCGACGGCAGGCTGTGTGCGCTGGTGACGCAGACACAGCTCGTGCTTGAGCGGGGAAAGCAGTGACTCAGTTTTTTCGCGCGCCGCGATTGGCGAGCACGACGCCGCCGGCGCAGATCACCATCCCGAGGATCGAGACGGCGTCCAGCCGCTCGCCGAAGAGAATGTAGGCGAACAAGGCTGTCGCCGCCGGGACAAGGTAGAACAGACTGGCAAAGCCGGTCGCGGCAGACCGGCGGATCAACCAGTACATCAGGCCGACCGCCGCAATCGACAGCACCAGCACAAGCCATGCGAGCGCAAAAATGAGCTCACCGCTCCAGTGGATTTCGCGTGTTTCAAACGCAAAGGCGCCGAGCGCAAAAAGCACGCCTGCTCCGATGTATTGGACGAGGTTGCCTGAACGCCAGTCGATCGCGCCGCAATAGCGCTTCTGGTAGAGCGTCCCCAACGTAATCCCGATCAGAGACAGAAAGCTCGCAGTCCAACCAAGCGCTGAGCCTGCAAGCACGATGCTGCGGTCGTGTAACACAAGCTGAACACCAAGCAACCCGAGCGCGAGTCCTACCCACTGCACACGCGTTACCGTTTCGCCCATGAACCGGTTGGCGATGGTCGAAGTCAGGATGGTTGCAGACCTGGAATCAAAGCTGAAATGCCGGCCGGCACGCCTTGGCTGATGGCCGTGAAGACCCCGCCGAGATATAGGCCGTGGACCAGCGAGCCCGCGACGAGGCTGTGGCCGATCTCGCTAGCATCGGGAAGTTTGGCACCTCCGATGATCGCTATCGCGCCCATGATCAAAACGACAAAAAACATGCGCACCGCGAGGAAAGTCAGCGGTTCGATGTAAGGCAGGCCGTAGCGCGCACCGATAAAGCCGGTACTCCACAGCAGCACGAACAGCACCGGCGCAGTCCTAATCGCCAGTCGACTAAGACTCATGGTGATCTCGGCGCGGGGCTATCGGACTGCGGCGGGCGGCGTGGCTATACCACTTTTTTGGCTTGCCCGTCCTCTCGGGATGGGGCCCTATAAGGTCACGGGCCAGAACCGGCCCGCACGGGGATTTGATTGGGGCTGTCACTATGAGATTGCTGGCGTTTTACGTTGTATTCGTCCTGATCGGCATGGTGATGGCCTACCTTATTGGCCGGGCCGTCGAGCATTGGTCGGCGGGAGCGAGTTTGCCCGCGTTCCTTGCGTGTTTCTTTTTTGTTTTTTGGGCTGCCTGGCGGTTGGCCGTGCGAGTGACCTGATTTCTCGCGGGTTCCCTCACCTCACTGCGCTTATTTCGGAACCGGCACCATGCCTGGTGGGTTTCCATATTTCGAGACGAAAGCAAAGCGTCTCGAAATATGGAGGAACGTCATGACTGATCCACGTTTTACCGATCCGCGGCTTAGCGATCCGGTTATACGCCGCGACGAGAGCTCCGCTGGCGGAATGTGGGGTTGGATTGCCGGTGTGGCAGTATTGCTGCTGATCGGGTTTCTGATCATCGCCGGTTGGAACAACAACAGCACGACCGCGAGCAACTCTTCGACTGCGACGACGAGCCGCAACACGGCGCCGCGAATGACGCCGCCGCCGAGCACCACGGGTTCCGGGGCGACGTCAACACAGCCGCTGTCGCCGCCCGCGTCGACGCCGTCGACGACGCCGCCGGCTCCGCCAAAATCCCAATAGTTACTCGCAGACAGAAAAACGTCCCGGCGCCCTTGGCGCCGGGACCGAGCCGTTGGATTTCCGGTGAATTCGCGCCGCGGAGCGCGCGGTCAACCGAGGACGGAATAGATCCCGAACGCGAGGGTCGCACTGGCGACCGCTTCTATCGCCTGAAATTCAATTCCTGACAATTCATTGCTGACATAGGGAAACAAGAGACCCCCGAACGGCAACATGAAAGCCGCAACAAATCCAACGCAAAGCAATTTGGTCAACAGAGCTTCATCGAGCATGAAATTCCCCTTCCCCTGACAATATTTTGCACAGGGGTACGACGTCGGCAATCATTTAAAGGCATCATCGATCGGAACGCGGTAACCGTTGGCCAGCCGGTTCGTTTCATTGGCCATTCCCACAACAGCCATGACTTCGCCGTGCATCGCCTCGGTCATGCCGGCCTTGCGCGCCGCAAACGTGTGGCTCGCGATGCAATAAGGGCAGCCATTAGTCACCGAAACCGCAAGATAGATCATCTCCTTGACAAGTGGATCAACCGCTCCTGGCGCCATGATCTGCTTCACGCTTTCCCATGTGCGTTTGAGGGTCGCCGGATCGCGCGCAAGATATTTCCAGAAGTTGTTCACGTCCGCGACGTTGCGGGTTTTTTTGATGTCGTCATAAACGGCGCGCACTTGAGGCAAAGCATCGGCATATTCAATCGCGGTTGTCATGGAAGCTCCTCGACACGCAAAGGCGTTTGGCCGTCGATATTGTCATTGCCGACCCCAAACCGGCAATCCATGATGTGCGATGGCGACACCAGAAAACAGCACCGCCGGAGAAGAATTCATGCCGAAATCACCCGACTATTTCGCCGGCAAGACCATCATCATTACTGGCGCAGCCAGCGGGATCGGCCGCGCGGCGGCACTTATTTTTGCCCGTGAGAAGGCGAACGTTGTTTGCGCCGATATCGACGAGGCTGGCGTGGAAAAGACCGCCGAGAAGATCAACGAGATCGGCAGCCAGGCCCTGGCTCTGACCATTGATGTTACCAAGCGTGCCGCCGTCGAAGATATGGTCCAGCTAGCCATCGACGGCTTCGGCAGCGTGCAATTCCTGTTCAACTCGGCCGGCGCTGCAATACGTCGCGCAAAGTTTCTCGAAATCGACAACGCTCTTTTTGACAAGACCTTCGATCTGAATGTCAAAGGCACGTTCTACACCATGCAGGCCGTGCTGCCGCGCATGCTCGCCAACAAGTTCGGCGTGATCGTCAACATGGGCAGCATGGCACACAGACGTGGTGGCCCAGGCTCATCGGTGCACTACGCGGCGGCCAAAGGAGCAGTGGTCACCATGACCATGGGCGTTGCACGGGAGTTTGCAACGCAGGGGATCCGCGCACTTTCGATCTCGCCTGGGCCGGTCAAAACGCCGTTTCAAGCGGCAGCGAGCAGTTCCCCCGAACTGGTGCAGCGTTTCCTCGAGGATGTGCCGATGAATCGCTTCGCGGAGCCCGAGGAGATTGCCGAATTGGTTCTCTTCATGTGCTCGGACGCCTGCGAATTCATGACCGCTGACACAGTCTACGTGAACGGTGGCGGCGGATGGCGCTGATCGCGGGCCACAGAATTCGCAGCAAAACGCCTGTTATTCATGGGCTTTGACTTGAGCGGCGCTTCGGCCGTCAAATTGGGGTGCATGTCTTCGCTCTCCTTGCGGATCTGTTCGCCGAATTTGTCATCACCGTCTTCTCTATCTTGGTCCTGTTCGGCCAACAGAAATGACGCGACTTGAATGCAGTCGTTGCGCATGAGGTCCCCTCGGTCAAGAAAGACCATAACGTGGCGCGACAGATTCGGCAGGCCGCTATACCCAACCACCGCGCGCCATGATCGCGGCGCAAAGCAGGATGATGACAACTGCGCCCAGTTCGCCATGAATGATGCCGCGGACAAGTCGCAGCTTTCGTTCACTCACGACCGGCAGCTCTCCCGCCTTGACCGGTTTGCGCCAGGAGAGGAATTCAATCGTCGGTATGATGGACAGGAGTGCGACTGCGATAAAAACGGAAAATTTCGTCATGAAGGCGTGACTGTGAAAATAGTAGGCGGCGCCTTTCTCAAAGAAAAACACCCGCAATAATCCAATCACCAAAAGAAACCCCGCCGACACCCCGAGTACAGCGTCAATGATTGGCAACCTTCGCGCGGTAGCCATCGTCAGGTCCTGCCGGATGAGCACAAATTCGACGGCAAGCGCCGAAACCAAAGTAAACGCCGCAACGTGATGGAGAAAGGCAAAAAGGGTCGACATTGGGTGTTCCTCCCTTTTTCATTTAGGGACGCGCAGTTGCCGCGCAAGTTAGGGAACCCGTCGTTCAGACGGTTCGCTCTTCCACGAGTGTCACAATATCGCGCGTGCGTGCGACACCCTCAGGCCATGACCGGTTGAAATCACCGACCATTTCTTTGAATTCTTCCGAGGCTAGCGCGGTGTCCAGACTTGGCCTATCGGCGAACTGATAGACAGCGTAGTGCACGCCCTGCTCGGCCTCGCTCCAGAAACGCCACGCCTTCTCGCATTTGAAAACCCGGATGGCCCAAGGCAAGTGGTCGGTTGAGTACCAGCGATCGAATTTCGTTCGCAACCGCGCAGCGACGACTGCACGAACGATGAAGAGCGACTTGGGCATCGTTAGACCGGCAAGTTGTCGTGCTTGCGCGCGGGCATCTCCACGCGTTTGTTGCGCAACATCGCCAGTGCACGCGCAATCCGGCGACGCGTGGAATGCGGCATGATCACGTCATCGATATAGCCTCGCTCGGCCGCGGCAAACGGCGACAGAAAGCGCTCCTCGTATTCCTTCGTGCGCGCGGCGATCTTCTTCGGATCACCCATATCGGCGCGGAAAATGATTTCAACCGCGCCTTTGGCGCCCATGACCGCGATCTGAGCCGTCGGCCAGGCGTAGTTGAGGTCCCCCCCGACATGCTTCGACGCCATGACATCATAGGCTCCGCCAAATGCCTTGCGCGTGATCACCGTCACCAGCGGAACTGTACATTGGCTATAGGCGAACAATAGTTTGGCGCCATGTTTGATCAGCCCGCCATATTCCTGGTCTGTACCAGGCAAAAAGCCGGGAACGTCGACAAAGGTAACGATCGGGATGCCGAAGGCATCACAGAATCGCACAAAGCGAGCTGCCTTCCGCGAGGCATCGCTGTCGAGCACACCTGCGAGCACCATAGGTTGGTTCGCCACGAAGCCAACGGTGCGGCCAGCGATCCGACCGAAACCCGTGACAATGTTCTTTGCGTAGGCTGATGACAGTTCGAAAAAATCGCTCTCGTCGGCAACCTTCAGTATCAACTCTTTGATGTCGTAGGGCTTGTTGGGATTGTCAGGGATGAGCGTATCGAGGGACTCGTCCATACGGTCCGCCGCGTCCTGCGTCGGCCACTCCGGAACCCCGCTTTCGTTATTGGATGGCAGGAAATCGATTAATCGGCGCATCTGTAACAGGCACTCGACGTCGTTCTCGAAGGCGCCGTCCGAAACTCCCGATTTCGTGGTGTGCACCGAGGCCCCGCCCAGTTCCTCGGCGGTCACAACTTCATTGGTCACCGTCTTAACGACATCCGGACCAGTGACGAACATGTACGAGGTGTCGCGCACCATGAAAATGAAATCGGTCATGGCGGGCGAATAGACGTCACCACCTGCGCACGGCCCCATGATGACACTGATCTGCGGAATAACGCCCGACGCAATTACGTTGCGTTTGAAGACTTCGCCATAGCCGCCAAGCGCCGCGACTCCTTCCTGGATGCGCGCACCTCCCGCATCGAACAGGCCGATGATCGGACAACGCGCCTTCATCGCCATGTCCTGCACTTTGATGATTTTCTGGGCATGTGACTCCGACAGTGATCCGCCGAAGACCGTAAAATCCTTGGAAAATAGATAGACCGCACGACCATTGACCGTGCCCCAGCCGGTGACGACGCCGTCACCAGGGATTTTCGTTTTCTCCATCCCGAATTCGTTGGAGCGATGCTCGACGAACATGTCAAACTCCTCGAAGGAGCTTTTATCGAGGAACAACTCGATACGCTCGCGCGCAGTCAACTTGCCACGCTTGTGCTGCGCCTCGATACGCGCCTTGCCTCCGCCCAGACGGGCGTCCTCGCGCCGCTTTTCGAGTCTGTCGAGGATATCTTTCATGGAGTGGAGCCCTTCCCCGTGGATTCCGGCCGTCGATGCATACCACACCACAGCCGTCGCCCCCGCGAAAGCTGGCATCGGCCGCAGTGTTGAGTTCGGGCTTGGCAGCCCCTCAAAGCCTGCTTACAAGCCCGGCCATGAGTGAACCGCAGGCGGCCGCCGAACTCATTCAGCAGGGCTTGGTCCACCACAGGGCCGGTCAGATTTCTCTGGCCATGGACCGCTATACCCAGGTGCTGCGCAATGACCCGCGCAACGCCGACGCGCTCTATTACATTGCGCTTATCGCCTGCCAGGAAGGTCAGTTTCAGCAAGGGATCGATCTGGCCCGCCGTTCGCTGTCGTTTCGTCCGCGGCAGGCTCGGGCACACAACCTGATCGGTCAGGCATTTCATCGGATGGGCAAGGTCGAAGACGCCCTGCAAAGTTTCGATAGCGCAATTGCATGCGATGCCAATCTAGGGGACGCCTACAGTAACCGCGCCAATATGCTGAGCGAACTCGGAAGAAATAGCGAAGCTTTGTCGAGCTTCGATCGGGCTCTCGCGATCGACCCCATTTCGGCACCCGACTGGATCAACCGGGGAGCAACGCTTCATGGTGCCGGGCGGCTCGGCGAAGCGATTGCCAGTTATGACAGGGCGATCGCGCTCGACCCGGATTTCTGCGTCCCCCATTGCAATCGGGGTCACGTTTTGATCGACCTGGGCCGTGATGCGGAAGCCCTGGAAAGCTATGACCGGGCTATCACGCTCGAGCCAAAGATGGCGGAGGCCTATCTCGGGCGCGCGTTGGCGCTGAAAAAGCTCACACGCATTAATGATGCGCTGGCGAGCGTCGACAAGGCAATTGGCATAAGGGCCGATGTCGCCAAAATGCACGAGGCGCGCGCAAGCTTGTTGCGCTCACTGGGGCGGGAAGATGATGCGCGGGCAGCCGATACGCGTGCCGCCGAACTTCAGTCGAAGAAAAACGAGCCTTCACAAAGCTGACAATTGCGCGGCATACTGTGGGGAATTCTTCGGGGGGCTTTTGATTACCGAGGACATCGACCATGAATAATACCAAACCTACCGCGCGCCTGACCACGCCGACCGATCTCGGCGCGAATGCCCAAAAAGACATCACCGGGGCGCTGAACGCGTTGCTCGCGGATACCTTCGCGCTTTACATGAAAACTAAGAATTTTCACTGGCACGTCAGTGGGCCGCATTTCCGCGATTATCACCTATTGTTCGACGAGCACGCAGACCAGATATTCGCCACGACCGATGTGCTCGCTGAGCGCGTGCGCAAGCTTGGCGGGACTACACTGCGATCCATCGGCGATATCGCGCGTCATCAACGTCTGAGCGACAATGACGCAGCTTATGTCGATCCACAGGACATGCTGGCAGAGCTGCGCGAAGACAATCAACGCGTGATCACGGCACTGCGCGAAACCCACGATCTCTGCGACGAACACAACGACGTTGCGACGGCCAGTTTTCTCGAGACATTCATCGACGACGCTGAACGACGTGTTTGGTTCCTTTATGAAGCCGGACGCCGGGGCGATCCTACCGGACATTGATTCTGGATGGCATGGTGCCGCCGCGCCTTCCGCGTGCCGAAGGCGCGGCCGCCATGTCCGTCTTCGGCCATACTAAAAGCGACTAGCTCGCAAGATTCAGAACTGAAGCTGCCGCCCTGAACTCAGCCTCGCGAAAGGCTCGGCGTTCGAGCGCAAGTTCGTCGCGTCCCCATTGCGTCATTTGCCAATCCTCGTCCACATGCGCAGCTGCCCAAGCTGTATCGATATCGATTGCACCCTGCGCAATCGCCAAAGCCAGCAGTGCTGAGCCGGTCAACGTGGTGATCGAAGAAACCGCTGCGAGGCGCCAGGGGTCACGAGGAATGGCGCTTTGCAAAGCTTCAACGGCTTCAGTGGGCTGCGTGACGTGCACGACACCTTGCGCCGACTTGAAGTTCGCACCGAAGGTCTCACGGGCCCAGGCAAGCACCGGATCCCAAGCTTGCGACTGTCTGTCTACGAGCTTCTCGGGCGTCTCTGCGCGATAGAAAAGCAAATCGCTACCAAGATATTTTGCAATCTCATCCGCGACAGACGCAGAGTTTTCGCTGACCGCATCTATCACGGCGTTCGCGAGCCGCGTGAGCGGCATTTGTCGCGGGTCGATGGTCTCGCCTTGCGCATCCCACTCCGCCGCAATGGCGGCGCCGAGTGCCCGCGTGGGCGCGACAAAAGCGCGCCGTCGCGGCGTCAGGACAGGTCTGCCGTCGAGCGATATTCCAACACCGCCCTGCTGGTCGGTTAGCTGCGCTTGTTTGTAGAATCGCTTCCGCAAGCGCGGCCGAATGGTTTGGCGCGCCGCTTCCGCTGGATCGAGCGATTGGCTCTCGAAAATATGGGTAAAAATCTCACGCATTGGGACGGATTTGTGCGCCGCAAAATAACGAGGAACTTCGTTCCTTAGATGTTAATTTAGAATAGGAACGTTAAGGGCCGGAATGCCATGCTCTCGCCGCTTTCAAGGAGCGAAAAACCGCAGAGAGACTTGTGGTTGGCGGGACTCATACACGGAAGGATAAGTAGCCTTGCTGGGTCCCAGCCAATATTATCAGGCTCGGATTCGTGCCTGGAAATAGGCCGATCGATAGGGAGCGGAGCCGCCGGGGGGCCGTGACGCGACGTCGCTTGAGGTGTGCGGAAGTAGCGGGGCGCGTTTCGAGGAGTCAATGAAGAATACCGACATTTCCGACCCTGACTACTTCCACAAGGTCGTGGACTGCCAGTGGGCTTGCCCGGCGCACACGCCGGTTCCGGAATATATCCGTCTGATCGCACACGGCCGATATTCCGATGCGTACATGATCAATTGGCGCTCGAATGTGTTTCCGGGGATCCTCGGTCGCACCTGTGATCGCCCCTGCGAGCCGGCGTGCCGGCGCACACGTGTGGAGAAGGAGCCGGTGGCTATTTGCCGCCTGAAAAGAGTCGCAGCTGATTACAAAGACGACATTCGCGAGCGCCTGCCCAAGCCAGCAGTGAAGAAAAACGGAAAGCGCGTCGCGTTGATCGGCTGCGGTCCCGCCTCTCTCACCGTTGCCCGCGATCTCGCCCCGATTGGCTACCATTGCGTTGTTTTCGACCAGGACCCTAAAGCCGGCGGTATGATTCGCACGCAGATCCCGAAATTCCGCCTGCCGGATTCCGTTATAGACGAGGAGTGCGGCTATATCCTCGACCTTGGCGTCGAATTTCGCGCTGGAAAGCGCATCGACAGCATGAAGGCACTGCTCGGCGAGAACTGGGACGCGATTTTCGTCGGTTCGGGCGCGCCGCGCGGCCGCGATCTTGATGTCCCCGGTCGCAAGGAAGCCGCGAAGAACATCCATATTGGTATCGACTGGCTCTCCTCTGTTTCGTTCGGACACATTTCCAAGATCGGCCGCCGCGTGGTCGTTCTCGGCGGCGGCAATACCGCGATGGATTGTTGCCGCTCCGCGCGTCGCCTCGGCGGCGAACAGGTTGACGTCGTGGTGCGCTCAGGGTTTGAGGAAATGAAGGCGTCGCCCTGGGAGAAGGAAGACGCCATGCACGAGGGCATTCCGATCCATAACTACCTCGTGCCCAAAGAATTCACGCACGAGAATGGAAAGCTCACCGGCATCACCTTCGAAAAGGTAAAGGCCGAATACGATGCCAAGGGCCGTCGCAAACTCCTACCAGCCGGTGAACCCGACCAACACTTCCCCTGCGACGATGTGCTGGTTGCTGTTGGCCAGGAGAATGCATTCCCATGGGTCGAGCGCGACATAGGCATCGAATTCGATCAACGGGACATGCCGAAAGTCGATTCCAAGACGATGGCGTCCACCCATCCAAAGATCTTCTTCGGTGGTGACGCCGCATTCGGTCCGAAGAACATCATCTGGGCCGTCGCGCACGGGCACGAAGCCGCGGTCTCGATCGACAAGTTTCTTAATGGCGAAGACATCAACGACCGCCCCGCTCCCGCGGTCGAGGTGATGAGCCAGAAGATGGGCATCCATGAGTGGAGCTACGATAACGAAATCGCCCTCGACAAGCGCTACAAGGTGCCGCACCGCGATAAAGTCTTTGCACTCAGGGATATCAAGGCCGAAGTCGAGCTTGGTTTTGACGAAAAGCTGGCATTCTCGGAAGCCGGGCGTTGTCTGAATTGCGACGTTCAGACCGTGTTTTCGGCGCAGCTGTGTATCGAATGCGACGCCTGCGTCGACATCTGCCCTATGGATTGCATTACGTTCACCGCGAACGGCGAAGAAGCGCATCTGCGCCAGCAGCTGAATGCGCCTTCGCCCAATCTCACCCAGGATCTGTATGTTCAGGATGGCCTCAAGACCGGCCGCGTCATGGTCAAGGATGAGGACGTCTGTCTGCACTGCGGCCTCTGCGCCGAGCGCTGCCCGACGGGCGCCTGGGACATGCAGAAATTCCTCATCGATATGACTCAAGCAGGGACTTCATGCCGACCGCCGCGCCGATCAGCCGCGTAAACGACTTCGTCGTTCGTTTCGCCAACGTCAACGGCTCGGGTTCCGCGAGCGCGAACGAGATGTTTGCGCGTGCCGTTATGCGCATGGGCGTGCCGGTCGCCCCGCGCAACATCTTTCCCTCCAACATTCAAGGCCTACCGACCTGGTACGAGGTCCGCATTTCGGAGGCGGGCCATCTCGGTGCTCGCGGCGGAACGGACCTCATGGTCGCGATGAACCCGCAGACCTTTGACAGGGATATCGCCGGCATCGAACCGGGCGGTTATCTGTTCTACGATTCGACCAAGCCGATGCCACCATCGAAATTCCGTGATGACATTACGGTTATCGGCGTGCCGCTAACAGCCATCTGTAATCGCGAATACACGGATCCGCGCCAGCGCCAGCTGTTCAAGAACATCATCTATATCGGTGTACTTACCGCCCTCCTCGACATGGATGTGAAGGTCGTGGAGCAACTCATTGGCGAACAATACAAAGGCAAGGACAAGCTGATTGAACCCAATATCAAGGCGCTGCATATCGGCCGCGACTATGCGGTTCTAAACCTGCAGTACCCGCTCAGCATCAAGCTCAGGCGTGCCAATGCCGTCGGCGATCGAATATTCATTGAGGGCAACTCGGCTGCGGGCCTAGGCGCAGTCTATGGCGGCGCGACCGTCTGTGCCTGGTATCCGATCACCCCATCGTCTTCACTTGCAGATGCCTTCACCCGGCATTGCGCCAAGTTCCGCATTGACGCGGACACCAAGCAAGCCAAATACGCGATCATCCAGGCCGAGGATGAGCTTGCCTCGATCGGAATCGTGATCGGCGCCGGCTGGAACGGCGCGCGAGCATTCACGGCGACCTCAGGCCCCGGCATTTCCTTGATGCAGGAGTTTATCGGGCTAGCCTATTTCGCTGAAATTCCTGCAGTTCTTTTCGACGTCCAACGTGCCGGTCCCTCGACCGGCATGCCGACCCGCACGCAGCAGTGCGATGTCACGTCCTGCGCCTATGCCTCGCACGGCGACACCAAGCACGTTTTGCTCTTCCCCGAGGACCCGGCTGAGAGCTTCGAATTCAGCGCCAAGGCCTTCGACCTCGCCGATCGCCTGCAGACACCGATCTTCGTCATGCTCGACCTCGACATCGGCATGAACCACCACCTGTCCAAACCGCTCGCCTGGGACGACAGCCGCACGTATGACCGCGGCAAGGTTATGACGGCGGCTGAACTCGACGCCGGAAAGGAGTTTGGGCGTTACCTTGATGTCGATGGTGATGGTATCCCGTATCGCACCTATCCTGGCACGCACCCCACCAAAGGGTCCTTCTTCACGCGCGGCACTTCGCGCGATCGCTATGCGCGGTACACCGAAGAAGGTGCGCCTTACGTCGACAACATGCAGCGGTTGGTCCGCAAGTTCGAAACCGCCAAGGATCTGGTACCACGGCCACTAATCGCGAACGCGGGAAAGCCAACCAAATACGGAGTGATCTACTATGGCTCCACCTCGCCCGCGATGGACGAGGCGATCCATATGATCGAGGCACGTGGACACGCGCTCGACCGCATGCGCGTGCGCGCTTTCCCCTTCCATTCCAGCGTCAACAGCTTTGTCGCGGACCACGACTTCGTGTTTGTGGTCGAGCAGAATCGCGACGCGCAACTGCGCTCGCTGATCGTCAACGAGTGCGGCATCGACCCGGTACGGCTCGTTCCGATCCTGCACTATGACGGCACGCCCATTACCGCGCGTTTTATCGCCAAAGCCATCGGTGACCACCTTGACAAGCTGACGGTGAAGCCGATGAAGGTGGCCTCATGACTTATCTCGCCAAACCGAAATTCCACCATCCCGATTTGCCGAAGAATTCGCTCGGCTATACGCACCGCGACTATGAGGGCACTGTATCGACGCTCTGCGCGGGCTGCGGGCATGACTCGATCACGGCCGCGATCATCCAGGCTTGTTTCGAATTGTCGATCGAACCGCACCGGGTTGCCAAGATCTCGGGGATCGGCTGCTCGTCAAAGACGCCGACCTACTTCCTCGGTAACTCGCATGGTTTCAATTCGGTGCACGGCCGTATGCCGTCAGTGCTGACCGGCGCGAACCTTGCAAACCGCGATTTGATCTATCTCGGCGTGTCCGGCGACGGCGACAGCGCTTCGATCGGGCTCGGTCAGTTCGCCCACTGCCTGCGCCGTGGCGTGAACATGGTCTATATCGTCGAGAACAATGGCGTCTACGGCCTGACCAAAGGACAGTTTTCGGCCACCGCCGACCGTGGCTCGAAATCCAAGCGGGGCTTCATCAATACCGACAATTCCATCGATCTTGTTGCGATGGCGCTGCAGCTTGGCGCGAGCTTCGTAGCCCGCTCCTTCTCCGGCGACAAGCATCAGCTGGTGCCAATCATCAAGGCGGCGATCGCACACACGGGGGCGGCATTTATTGATGTCATCTCCCCGTGCGTGGCCTTCAACAACCACGCGGGATCGACCAAGAGCTTCGATTTCGTTCGCGAGCACAATGAAGCTGTCAATCGACTCGATTTCATCTCCAGCCGGATGCCGATCGAGGTCAAATACGAACCCGGTACGGTTGAGGTTGTCGAGCAGCACGATGGCTCAAAGCTCGCGCTGCGCAAGCTCGCTGCTGATTATGACATTCACGACCGCACGGCGGCACTCGGCTTCCTGCAGCACCACGCTGCCAAGGGCCAGATCGTTACCGGTCTCCTGTACGTTGAAGCCGAGTCCGAGGATTTGCATGCGCATTTGCGCACGGTGAGGGCGCCGCTCAATTCTCTCGGCGAAAAAGATTTGTGTCCGGGTCAAACCACCCTCGACAAGTTCAACGCGGGCTTGCGCTAGCTTGGAATCTCGTCAGCTCGGCCGCTCTGATGTGCGCATCGCCCCGCTCGTGCTGGGTTGCAACGTGTTCGGCTGGAACGTCGATGAGCCGACTTCACATCGCATTCTCGACGCGTTCGTAGACGCCGGTTTCAACGCCGTCGACACTTCAGACAGCTATTCTCGCTGGGTGCCGAGCCATGCCGGTGGCGAATCCGAGACCATCATCGGCAACTGGCTGAAATCGCCCGGTAAGCGCGACAAGATCATGCTCGCGACCAAGGTGGGCGAGGACATGGGCGAAGGCCGCTCACTTCGCAAGGATTACATCCTTCGCGAATGCGAGGGCTCGCTGCGGCGGCTGAATACGGACCATATCGATCTCTACCAGACCCATTTCGACGACGACGTGACACCGGTTGCGGAGACAATGGAGGCCTATGCGGCGCTGATAAAAGCCGGCAAGGTGCGCCTCGTCGGCGCTTCCAACGTCAGTCCAAACCGCTTCAAGGCCTCGCTGGAGGTCAGCAAGACGCTCGGCCTACCGCGCTACGAAACGCTGCAACCGCTCTACAACCTCTCGGATCGCAATGAATTCGAATCGGGCTATGCCGCGCTGTGCCGGCAAGAGAACATCAGTGTCATCCCTTATTATGGACTGGCCGCCGGTTTCCTCACCGGCAAATACCGCGTGCCCACCGATGCCGACGGAAATCCCGCGCGCGGGGCCAGACTGAGGAAATATCTCGACGCGCGCGGCACACGCATTCTGAAGGCACTGGACGAAGTAGCTTCACGCCACAACGCAATGCCGGCGCAGGTCGCGCTCGCTTGGTTGATCGGCCGCGTTACAGCGCCGATCGCTAGCGCCACGAGCGTCGCGCAGTTCAAAGAGATCGCCATGGCGCCGCAGGTCAGGTTGACCGCCGATGACCTCGCCGTGCTCGATCGAGCAACCTCCTCCTGAAAACCTCAGGGGCGCCCGCGCGGCACACGGGACGCCCCTGAATGTTTCGGCTACCGGGTGTCTGCGGAAGGCAAGCTGACAAAAAAAACTGACCGCCGTGAGATGGGGATGCTCAGCGGCTAGCAAACGTCAAATTCGGTACAAATGTGAGTAGCCCCTTATACCCGATTCGACACCCTGGCCCAAGGTCCAACTCCATGATCGGCGGCGCGCAAGATCGGGCTTGGTGATTCATACATCGCTAAGAACTTGCTTCCATCGTGATCGTCAAGCTAAGGAGGCGATTCTCATGGCGATCATCGGAGCGATTGTAACAGTCGGGCTTTTGATCAACGCTTTGCTTTTACTTTTCTTAGTCACCGAGGCGCTTCGGAACGAGAAGAAAGCACT
>DATLJR010000506.1:0-1527 GCA_035538755.1 Pseudolabrys sp. | reverse complement strand
CGAGCCGACTCTACCGCCGCCGCGCGCTGATCGAGAGTGTCTTCTCCTCGGTCAAACGCAAGCTCTCGGCCCGCGCTCCGGGCCGCAGCTTGTCCATGCAAGTGCGCCAAGCCCTGTTGCTCGGCCTGAGTTTCAATCTGTGCCGCCTGAGGCATCGTCACCTTTTCCTGAGGATGTCAACAGAGCCAAGCCATCTCATAAATTCCTCAGGAGGATAACCAAGCAACCAAGCTGGACCATAGCGAGAAAGTTGGCTTCGCGATATTCCCAGCGCGTCACGAGGCGGCGGAAGTTATGTAGCCAAGCAAAGAGACGTTCGATTTTCCAGCGGCGGCAGTAACGGCGGAGTTCGCGACCATCTTGGGTCGCTTTGCGAGCACGGTTGATTTTGTGCGGTGCGATCAAGTGAATGCCGTGTTCTTCTTGTAGTCGTTGGTCGAGCGGATCGCAGTCGTAAGCGGCGTCGCCGATCATGTTTTGCGGCTTGGTTCGCGTGAAGCGCTGTTCGACGGTGGGTTCGACGAGCTTGGTTTCATGAGGCGAAGCGCTGGCGATGCTGCAGGCGACAGGAAGACCATGGCGGTCTGCGATCGCCATGATTTTACTGCCTTTTCCTCGGCGAGTCGGGCCGACAGCAGCGCCCCTTTTTTCGCCGAACTGAAGCTGGCGTCGATGAACGTCTCGGAAAGATCGAGTTTGCCACGCGCCCGTAGATCTTCGGCGAGGGCGTGCAGCAGCCGGGTCAGAGTGCCATCGCGCTGCCACTGCTGAAAGCGCCGATGACAGGTTTGATAGGGAGGATAACGGTCGGGCAGATCGTGCCAAGGAGCTCCGGTGCGCAAAACCCACAGGATTCCGTTCAGCACGGCTCGCGCATCGCGCCAGGGCCGACCGCGACCATCGGGACGTCGTTTGGGAGTGAGCAAGGGCCTGAGTACTTGCCACTGCGCCTCGGTCAAGTCCATGCTTCTGATTTACGCCAGTTTTCATAACTACCAAGCTCAAAACGGCTTAAATGTGTTTATGAGATAACTTCTAGTAAAGTCGGAGCAAGGATTCCTTCGCGCCCTAGAATTGAATCAGCGATATCTCCAGAATGTTGCTTGGTATGCTGTGTTTTATCTGGTTTGGGCGCGTGGGCGCTTCGACGAAGGCATTGCCGTATCTATGCGGGCTGTGGAGTACGACCCACTCTCCGGCTACGCCAATGCCATAATGGCGTTTTGCTATGGTCATGCTGGTAATGGCAGCGACGCAGTCCAGGCGGGAAAGACCGCCATCGAGCTCGAGGAGTCTTTTTTCACCTATTGGGCTTTGCAGCACGCATATCATTCAGACAGGGAGTTTGAAAAAGGGGTAGCTGCAGGCGAGATGGCACTCGCAGTTTCTGGACGGCATCCGTTCGCGATGTCGGCTCAAGCCATGATATTCGCGGACTGGGGCAAAACTGCGGAAGCTAAGGCGATCTATGCGGAACTTGTCGCTCGCGCGACTGGCAGATACATACAGCCGAGTCAACTCGCGATT
>DATLJR010000505.1:0-1719 GCA_035538755.1 Pseudolabrys sp. | reverse complement strand
GCCAGCGCGCATGTTGACCTGCACCGACGGCAGGATGAGCTTCGGCATGCCGAGCTTGGCGTCGCGCTCGGTGCGCATGCGCACGAACTCGTCCTCGCTCACCCCGTCATGGATATGCACGTTATGCGCGCGTTCGGCTGCGACCGTGGTTTCCCACCGGAATTCGCTGCGACCGGGTACCTTGTAGTCGTGGCAGAGAAACAACCGCGTTGCACCAGGAAGCGATAGGACGCGACGAGCGGAACGGTAAAGCGCGCGTGCATTGCCCCCAGGAAAATCGGCGCGCGCGGTCCCGTAGTCGGGCATGAACAGCGTGTCGCCGATGAAGGCGGCGTCACCGACCACATAGGTCATCGAGTCCGGCGTGTGGCCCGGTGTATACAGAGCGATCGCGTCGAGTCCGCCGATCGTAAAGGACTCGCCGTCAATGAACAGCTCGTCGAACTGGCTGCCGTCGCGCTGGAATTCGGTCCCGGCATTGAAGACCTTGCCGAAGATGTCTTGGATGACACGGACGTTCCAGCCGATGCCGAGTGCACCGCCGAGCCTTTCCTTAATGTAGGGCGCTGCTGAGAGGTGGTCCGCGTGGACGTGGGTTTCGAGAATCCACTCGACCTCGAGCCTCTGCGCCTGGATAAAGGCGATGAGCTCGTCCGCCGCCTCCGTCGCCTTACGGCCGGAGGCGGCGTCGTAATCCAGCACGGAGTCGATAACTGCGACGCGGCGGGACGCGGAACCCCGCACGACATGGCTAGCGGTGTTGGTTGCTCGTCAAAGAATGACCTTACCCCTGGCCGTTTTGTCACCTCACCAAACGCGCGGGCGACCACGCCGCGCGCCCTTCGAACGGCATGCTCATGGTGGTGATCGGTAATCCGGTCTGCCGACATTGCCAAATCCTCCAATCGGTGCCGACCTCCAGCTGATTTCGAATTGGTAAGAGGTTGAGGCAAACCGTTACCATCTCCAGATCGAAATTTGCTCGTTCGCTGCTCGGTTCGCGGATCGCGGGGCGCGCACGAGGTGATCTAATCAGACGCTGAAAAGGCCTCTCAGGTGATGTTGCTACGGATCCGGAAGTGAGCCGTCGGATGTCGGGATGTGTGCAGGTTTTCGGACGCCGGCAGCGACGAGCCCTGCGCACGTTCAGGCGACCGGCGTCTGAAAAGCGCCGAGACACGAAATCGCAGGAAGTGGGGGCACCGTCGGTGCCGCGGGCTCTATGGGGATTTAGCCGCGGCGTCAGGTTGGGCGAGGTTGGTCAGAGCGCCCGCCCAATTGCTTTGCCTAGCGGGATGGGTGTGGGTGACGGGCCGAACGAGCGCAGCGGGCGTTGCCTGACAGGGTTGGCGGTGTCATTGCGGGCCGATTTTATCGATCCGCAGCAAGCGGGGACTGTGCTGGCCAAGGGCCAGCCGGAATGGCGAGCGTCACTGGGCTGGTGGATCGGTGGTGAGGGGATTATGAGGTGTCGATCCTGATCGCTGCTGCAGCGGGCGCGGGCGGTTTTTCGGCTGGCAGCCCCTTGCGAAGGTCTCGATGATGATCATGCGGCCGACACCTCGATCCTCAAGTGTATTAGCTGGGACTTGATCGGACAGACGGTGTTGGCGGTTTGAACCGATATGACTGTCGTCTGTGGTCATGCCGCCATGAGTTTCTCCTTTGCCAGTGGCAGCGCGTCAAGAAAGGTTTGCATTGGCGTCTTGCCAAAGCACC
>DATLJR010000504.1:0-1836 GCA_035538755.1 Pseudolabrys sp. | reverse complement strand
CTACAGCGGGAAGACACCGGATCGTCTTGTCCAGAGCTATGGATACCGGGCCGCATCTGGGGGACGCACGTCGGTACGGTTGAATTGCGTTCCGTCACCGCGACAGGGGCGCCATTGGCTTGCCCTGAAGATGCTCAGCTAGTGTTCTGACTCATTTAATTGGTACCCGCCGCCAGCTGCACCAGGACTTGGCGGGCGCGGGCGTTCTTTTCTAGAATGGAATCGGCTTTGGCGGTCCACTTGAAGGGCTTTGGCGTGGCGTTGCGTTCGGCGATCCAGGCCTCGATTGCGGCTTCGAGATCGGCGACGCTCGTGAATACGCCGCGCCGGATGCGCTGGCGCGTAATCTCGGCGAACAGCCGCTCGACGAGATTGAGCCATGACGACGATGTCGGAATAAAGTGCAGCTTGAAGCGTGGATGCTTCGCCAACCACGCTTGCACTTCCTTCGTCTTGTGAGTTCGGTAGTTGTCGCAGATCGCGTGCACGTCGAGGTGCTTGGCGACACTCCGATCGATCTTCTTGAGAAAGCGCAGGAACTCCTTGGCGCGATGCCGTGGCAGGCATTCGCCGATCACCTCGCCGGTTTTCGCGTCGAGGGCTGCGAACAGCGTCGTTGTGCCATTGCGCTTGTAGTCATGCGTCATTGTGTTGACGCGCGGCCCTTCTTGATCGGCAATCCCGGTTGTGTGCGATCAAGCGCTTGGATCTGACTCTTCTCATCGACGCACAGCACTACTGCCTTGTCTGGCGGATTGAGATAGAGCCCGACGATGTCGACGACTTTCTCGGCGAAGCTGGGATCGTTCGAGAGTTTGAACGTTCGCGTCAGGTGCGGCTTGAGGCCATGTTCCTTCCAAATCCGCTGTACTGTCGTGTGGCCGACCCCCATCTCCTCGGCCAGCATCCGCGCGCTCCAGTGTGTGGCGTTTGCTGGCTTTTCCTTGGCGGTCCGCGTCACGATCGCAAGCCGCACCTCCTCGCTGATGCGCGCCTTGCCGGCCTTCGGCCCCTTGCCCTTCTCCTTCAAAAGGCGCTCGACGCCGCCCTCCATGTAGGCCTGCTGCCAGCGCCAAACGCAGGGCTTCGAGACCCGCGCCTCCCGAATGATCGCGTTGGTGCCGAGCCCACGCCCCGACAACAAAACAATGGTCGCGCGTTTGAAGATCTTCTGCGGCGTCTTGCCATCGGCAATCAGCCGCTCCAGTGTCATCCGGTCACTGGGCCCGACATACAGGCATGCATCCATGTTTCGCATGCCACTCTGGAATCAGATTTGCGACCATCTGGGAATCTTGAGGGTTCTGTGAGGTCGCGCGCACGGACCTGCCCGCACGAAGGATCGCGACCTCACAGAAGCCGGATTGAACGAAGCTGCGGGATGGTGAGCACTATGGGGATAGTGTCACGGGTGTCGTTGCAGCGAGCGACAGGGTGCAGCTTGGACGATAGTTGGCGAAGGTTGTGATGCGGCAAGGGGACGGTGTTGGTGGGCTACGGCACGTGGACGGAACGAGCGGCCTATCGATGGGGACGAAGAGTAGGCGCGGCGGCTGGGCAGCGTCGCCACAAAAATACGATCGATTACGATTGTCGCCGCTGAGCTGGTCATCATGACGTGTCGCAGTGGAACGTGTTGGGATAGCAGCGTGGTTTTGGGATGGTTGCCGTACGCCGCATGGTGCCGCCGCATTCTGGACAGGTGGCGCAGCAGTTGAGGGCTGCCTCATCTTTGACGGGCTCGGCTGGTGGTGCTGAGCCTGTCGAGGTCTTGGAGTTGTCGAGGAGATGTCGACAGAGCGCGATATTGGCACTGCGCTCACCATTGGCGAGGAA
>DATLJR010000503.1:0-3035 GCA_035538755.1 Pseudolabrys sp. | reverse complement strand
TGACCATCGGGTGTGTGGCGGGAACCGTCTGTTTCGGAAACGAGATAACCCACATATTGTTCCGCTTGACGGAACAGTACGGCAATCTTCGACAGACCAGGGCGGCGGGAAGCGGCGGGCGGGCACGGTCAGGCGCCGTAGCGGCATCGCCTAAGGGAGATCGGATTCAAATTCCGACATTGCGGCCAAATGCAACGTGAGTGGATTTTTGAATCCGCGCTGTGTCAATTCGATAATCTTTTCCGCAACCAACTTGGTCATGGCGTCGGTGCGGTCGGTCAACCCAAGCGCCTCGCACGTCGTGACGAATGCTTTTCCCATCGCCTCGACAGTTTCCGGATCGAACGCCTGTTTGCGCAGAAATGGTGTGATTGGCATCCTTAGCCGTTAGAGGCGGGAGCGCAAATCATCTCTCAGTCACCGACGCCCGGATTTTATTAACGTGTTTTCTGCCGGTGATGATGAACCCTACGCTCTAATCGGGAGGTGCGCGACGACATTCGACATTGCAGTGCAGTAATTGGATAACTAATTGGATAAGTGGAGTCGGATAGATCACTTACCGGCCCCAATCCTCTTCAGCCTCGCGCTTCACCGCTGGCGCGTTCGGATTTTTGACCTTGAGCCAAAGCGGTGAGCGGCCACGACGATAAATCGAGCCAAGCCGTTTCGACACAATGCCCTCGCAACCGAGGCTGCAAGCCTCGCGGAATACAACCGCACCGTCCTCCTCGTAATGCTTGTTGAGTACGATGCGATCTGAGTCTGAATCGTGGAGCAGTTTTGCCAATAGACCTTTTCGCTCCTCGATCGGGCGTCGCCGCAAATCTTTTCCGTCGAGTTCCAGCAAGTCGAAGGCGCAAAGGACCGCGGACGTCTTGCTGCCATGACCGCGGATCAGCTCGAAGACGGCAAGCCCGTTTTCGTCGCAAACGATCGCTTCGCCGTCGATCAAACAGGATCGTGCTGGTAGAGCCTCGACAGCGGAGGCAACGAGGGGAAAGCGCGCCGTGAAGTCATTGCCGTGGCGGGTGATTTGGCGGACACCGGCACTGTCACGCCGCGCCAGAATGCGGAAGCCGTCATGCTTGATTTCGTGCAGCCATCCCGGCCCGGAAGGTGGAGCCTTCGCGGGAGATGGCAGACACGGCTCGATAATGCCCAGCCCAGGGCGGGTACGCTCACCCAACGGCATCCAGGCTTAATAGAAACTGAAACCCGAAGAGTCGAATCAGTGCAGCCCTGGAATGACGCGCTGGGTTTGGGGGACAGAGCGATCCAGGGCCGCTGGCGTGGCCGGCTTGTGGTTGCCTCAGCACCGACCCGCCATTTTTGTCAACGGTGTTAGCGCCACCATCGGTGACCGTAACCATGCCACCCATGCCCGCCCCAATAACCCGGTGCGTAGGCATAAAATGGCCGGGAAACAACCGGCGGGGCATATACCACCGGCGGTGCTGTGTAGACAGGAGGCGGCACCACGACGACTGTCGGTGCTGTATAAACCGGGGCTGCATAGATCGGTGGTGCCGTGTACACCGGCGGGGCTGCGTACCCGTCGGAAGGTACCGCCAAATCAGCGACCGGTTCTCCGTAGCCGTAATCTGGAGTCGAATAAACCTGCGCCGATGCGCTAGCCGCTGAAAACACCAAAGTGGCTGCTCCGAGAATGAGAGCTTTACTCATCGCCAGATCTCCCTCGCACTTGCGATGTGCGGACAGTGTCGCGCCCGTTCATTTAACGACGACCGCGAAAGTTAGTTCTCCGACTTTTGGTTCTGAATTTGTCGAAAATTGCGCACCAAGTTCGTGGGATTAGCGTGTGAATATGGAACTCCGCACTACAATGAACCGCCTAATGATCGTAGGAATTTTGATAATTTCGACAGCGCCGCTCTATGCGCAGGCTAAACCTGATCCTGCCAAGTTGAAGGCGGACGCACAAAAGGTCATCAGCCTCATCAGTAGCGACAAGGCTAAGACGCAGACTTTTTGCCAAATGGAAATTGTCGGCAAGCAAATCGACGAGGCCATTCGGGAGAAAGACGATAAAAAAGCTCAGGAGTCCGCCCAGAAGTTAACTGACTTGGAGAAAAATCTCGGCCCCGAATACCTCGCGCTGGTCGAGTCTCTGAGGGCCGTGGACCTAACTTCAAAGGACGGCCAAGAGATCGTGTCGACATTCGATGCGCTCGACGAGTCCTGTCCGCATTAGTAAAACGGACGGAACATCATCGTCGCGTGCTGGGCGAATGATCGACAGACCACGGCGGCGGGAAGCGGCGCCATGATCACGGTGAAAATCAGTTAAATTCACTTGGCGACCGACATTGATAGACATACACTTTCGATGGGGACGGGGGTGTCAATGTCAAAATTCGAGCGCCTGCTAGAGGCGGGTTCAACGGAATTACCTGATTGCCGTTGTGCCGCCGAGATGAACCTATTGGCTATCGTTCCAGTGGCTGGTGGCGATACCGAAATTCGCATCTTTCGATGCCCGGACTATAATCACGAGCTTAGATTGACTGCCTGGCGTAACAACTCAGCCGCCTGAAATTACTGCCTTCGTGAACATCCTCGCGTCGTCAGGCCGTACCGGCGCATCGTGTTAACGCTGGCGAGCTCGTGCCTCTGGGAAAATCAATTGTCGCAACGACTCAAGACCGGATGGGTGCAATTGAAATGACACCGCCGAGCAATCCAAAGGCTGACAGGCGGGCTACCGCAACAGATTACTGTTTTGGTGGTAACAGAGATTGTGGCGGTGCGTGTTGTACCAGCTTGGACGAATCTTGTGCGGAAGCCGGGTGTTGTGCAGGTTTTGGCAGTGGTGTGTGGACTGGCTTATCGGCTGGGGCTGGAGATGAAAGGGGTGATGAAGAAAGCAGGGAGATGCTTTGTTGGGAAATCTGTTCTTGGATGTGAGTAAGTTGGTCGTGATTGGCAGCGGACTGCTGCTCTAAGGTGTGCCTTACGGCAGCGAGATCAGCCGCGATGGATTTAAGCTGCTGCTGGAGTTCTGCAAAACCTTC
>DATLJR010000502.1:0-3289 GCA_035538755.1 Pseudolabrys sp. | reverse complement strand
CGCTCACCAATCTCAGCGGCGATAGAGGCCTCCATCATCATTTGTGCCCAATAGAGCAAAAGGTCGTCATAATCGAGCATGTCTTGTCCGAGAGCCGGATGCGGGAAATCTGCATGTCCGGATCGGTCCTGGCGCTGCTTTGTCTCGACATACGCTGAAAAAAGCTGGCGTAACTCAGCTTCCCACATCGCGCACCAGGGAAAGAGCGACCTGAGTATGTCCTCCAGCGGGCTCTCGGCATTCACGACGCGCGAATAAATTGACAGGCACGTACTTTTCGCCGGGAAACGCCTTTCTGTTTTTGAGAAGCCAAGATCATGCCGGACAAGATTCATGAGATCGGCGGAGTCTTCGCGATCATGAATTGTGAATGAGGGAGAGAGTCCGATCTGATGCGCGTATTCTCGCAAGAGGCGGGCGCCAATAGCATGAAAAGTGCCTGACCAAGTTAGTGCACCTGCCATGACACCTGCGTTTTGACCCAGGGCCTGCGAGGTGATGCGCTCGACTCGCCGGATCATCTCGGTCGCAGCGCGCCGTGAGAAAGTTAGCAGCAAAATTCGCCGTGGATCCGCACCATTAACAATGAGGTGCGCCACGCGATGCGCCAGTGTGTTAGTCTTGCCTGAGCCTGCACCCGCAATGATCAAAAGGGGGCCTGCCTCAGCTAAAGCCGGTCCACCGTGCTCGACCGCGCGGCGTTGCTGCGGATTGAGCTGTTCCAGATAGGAAATGGTTATCGTTAAAGCGAGGCCGAATCACGAACAGGCCATCGAGTATAGCTTCCGTCGGAACATAATGAGAGGACGTCAGGAAGCGAGCGCTTGCGTGCTGTTCAGCGCCGCCATAAAGGCGGACGACGATCTGCTGGTGAAATGAGCGGCGCGAGATCGCATTCGTAGACACGCGTTACGGCGTCTGTTCGGTTTCTAAATCATGTCAGGGCTTGATTCCCTTATTAAAGAGAGCCGCGAAAATCGGTGGGACAAAGTTAAAAATACGCCTTGGAAGAAAATGGGACGCGAACGCAAAGTGGGACATGATAAGTTGTTGACGCGGCAGCACTGCTTAAACCCGCCCCTGGGCACCAATTTTTTCAGAAAGGCGCCGGCAGACGATGCCGAATTTTAAAGCGGGGATTTTTGCCTGCATTGATTTCCTGGTTATGGTCCGAGGCCGGCGTTCCTTAATTGCTGCGCTACGTCTCGCGCGCCCGATGCGCACGTCGATTTAAGGCTACGCCCGCTCCGGATTTTGACTTCCGGCGGGCCTCCTCGACCGCGACAGTCGGCGCTCCGCCTACGCGCCGGCCGGGCTTCGCATGCGGCTCCGATTTAGCAGCAACGCGTTGCTTAGCGGCGGGCGAATTTGGCTTCGCCTGCGCCACCGATTTAGCGGCGACACGCCGCGTGGCAGCGGACGAATTTCGCTTCGTCTTGCGGTTGGCCGCAAGACGCCGGATTTGCTTAAGACCATTGGCATCTGCTTCCAATGCGTGCACGGGCGTAGGCGCCGCCCTCGACAGTGAGTCGGCCGCGCTCGCCATATCCTCGATCATGCGATTGCCGGCCTCAAACATGCTCTCAAGGTCGAATGGGCCCGCGGAGCTCACCGTCTCGCGCAAGGGGTTCTGGGCCGAGATGATCTTGACGCTCGTCGGCTGGCAATGATTCCATTCGGCGTGGTCGCGTGGACCATAGGGACAAACGACGCCATTCCTGGCAGCGATCTGGTGCCACAACTGTGCTTCGGGGGAGCCAGGATTCCCGATGCCATGCATGTCGACCGCGAGTCCGTAGGTGTGCAGGGAGTTGAACTTGTCGGAGAAACCGCCAACGCCGAATGCCGGCGGTCGATAAGCTGAGAAAACTCCTGCAGACGGCAGCCCGGCGCTCCGCGCTTCCCGAATCGCAATCTCCAAGCGGACGGCGAATTCGGGATGCAGACGTCCGATCGCGAGTTCGGCGCCTTGCAACATCATGGTGTAACCAGGGCTTGCGGTCTCGACCAGATAAGCGCGAGCTTCCGCAATTTCTGCCGGTGTTCTTTGCGCGGCTGCGCAGCCCGGCTCGCTGTCGGGCGAGGGCTCGTGCAGCTCGAGTTCATTGGAACCGCAGGCGGGCGTCGGCGGCGCTGCGGAGGTCAAAGCGCCGGATCCCGACCCATCGGACAAGGCCACGTCTGGCGAGGAAGGCGCCATAGCAACCGCCAACAGCGCCACAGACAGTGCCGTCGGGCAATTCGAAATTCCGGCGAGAAATTGTCGCATGAGATCCCCGTGCTAAATTGTCAGGAAAGTGTCCGCGCTCGCGGACCGGCCGCACCTTGACGGCGATTGCGTCGACAATGTGATTAGGTGCGCGAGCTGACGCTCAGCCCATTGAATGAATGTTTCTTCCGATTCAAAACGTGATCTCGTGGCAAAACGCAGCCATGAAGTTCCAGCTTGCGAACTTCCGGCTCGCCTGACATGGCGACGCTACATCGAACACAGAGGAGGCAGGTTATCAGGAGCGGCCCAGCGACCCACGCAGCTGGAATGAATGATCGTCACGTCCGGCAACCCACGTCGCAAGAACCGTGATGTCGTTCGGGTCGAAGGCCACCAGGTCGGCGCGATATCCGGGGGCAAGCTTGCCGAGCATCCGTTCGAGACCAAGGAAGGTGGCCGGATGCGCCGATGCAAACCGTAGCGCGTCCGGTAATGCGACTTCGAGCAGGCGAATGCAATTCCTGACGGCGGACGCCATGTCGAGAACCGTTCCGGCGAGCGTCCCATCGTCCGTGACGCAATAGCCGTCCCGCGCAGTGATGTTTTTTCCGTGCAGGCTGAAATTGGCGTGGCTTCCGCCGACGGGGGGCATCGCATCGGTGACGAGCATCGGATGGCCGAGTCCCCGCAGCGCCAGGCGGAGCATGGCGGGATCGACATGCACGCCGTCGACGATAAGCCCATACCAGGCGTCAGGCGATTCGAGTGCCTGCGCGATTGGTCCTCCTTCCCGGCTGGACAAGGGTCGCATGGCATTGAAGAGGTGCGTGAAGCCCGTGAGCCCTTCCGCCATGGCAGCGCGGGTCTGCCGGTAAGATGCCATGGAATGACCGAGCGATACGCGAATGCCGGCGGCGACGAGCTGGGCGATGAATCCCGGCGGCACGACTTCGGGCGCCAAGGTCACGAGCAGCACGCCGTTGCGCGGCGCCGTCAGCATCGCGAGTTCCTCCGCGGACGGCGATCTGATCTGACGCGCGTCGTGCACGCCGGGTTTTTCGGAAGATAAAAAGGGGC
>DATLJR010000501.1:0-1611 GCA_035538755.1 Pseudolabrys sp. | reverse complement strand
CCACGTCCAGCAGCTTGCGTTGAAGCAGCTTGCGGCTGGTCAGCAGCATCCGCTGTTCCTGGGCAACCAGCGTCTTCACATGCACCGGCTTGAACAGGCCGACCCGCATCATCTGCGCGATCCCGCGCGCATCGTTGCGGTTCGTCTTGCTGATTTGCTGCGCCGTCAGCAAAGCCTTCATGTGCCGTGTCTCCACGCAGATCACGGGCAGGTCGGCCGCCATCAACTCATTAACCAGCCACTGTGACAGCGGACCAGCCTCGATCCCGATCCGGCCGAAGGACACACCAAGCGAGGTCAGAACGGCGATAATATCGGCCGGCTCGGTCGGTCTCTCTGCTCCAAGACCACCTTGCCGGCATCGTCGATCACGCACACCGATGTTGTCTTTACCGATACGTCCAGACCAGCGAAATAAACCATCTTATCGCTCCTTCCTCGGGATCGAGGCCGCCAGACCTCAATCCACTATCGTCAGAGAAAGGGGACGCGCACTCATCATCGATGCGTGTCGCGGCCGCCGCGATACACCATCTGTTGGGTTCGGCCAGGCGACCTTCACCGGGACGCACGGGAATGAGCGAGGCGCGCCGATTCCAGACCTTCCCGGCCCCCCCGGACCTCTAGCAGCCGATGCCCCGCGAGACACCAGCCGCACATGGCTCAATGTACGGTGCGGCGGGCAGGCTCACCGCAAGCTAATTTCGGTGTGCGCCTGAAAAGTGGGAGTGATAGCATTGGGCCAACCGGAACGGTCAAAAAAAGATGCCGAGCCGATGAGCTCGACGCAAACGGGAGGTGATCCAAATGACGACGCTGGTGATTCCGCCGCGCAAAGGCAAGACTGTCTCATTGGGTGGGTTCGGAGCTATTTTCAAGATTTCCGGCGATTTTAGCGAAGGGCGTTTTTCAATCGTCGAGCACCCGATCGATCCCGGCCGAATAGTCCACCCTCACGTGCACGCGCACGAGGACGAATTCTCATACATCCTTGAGGGCGAGATCGGCGCACGGGTCGGAGACGAAGTGGTCCAAGCCACAACCGGCAGCTATGTTTTCAAGCCGAGGGCCCTGCCACACACGTTCTGGAATGCGACCACTCAGCCTGCCAGATTGCTCGAACTCATCTCGCCCGCCGGCTTTGAACAGTATTTCGCCGAACTGGCCGATTTGTTACGGGCGGGCGGCGATGTCGACCAGATCACCAAACTCGCGCAGAGGTACGGCATGGAGCTCCGGATGGACGGGGTTCCGGAACTTTGTGCGAAGTACATGCTGAAGCTCGTGGGCAACTAGGGAGCGGGGCGCGGCCATTCGCCGATCGATCTGGTAAAGACGCGCGTCTCGCAATCAATGGCTGCGCTTATTTGGGGTCGCCAATCATCGACAACGGAGGGTAACCATGAAGATCGTCGTCATCGGCGGCACCGGCCTGATCGGCTCGAAGACGGTCGCCATTCTGCGCCAGGGTGGCCACGAGGTCGTCGCCGCCTCGCCCAATAGCGGCGTCAACACCATCACCGGCGAGGGCGTCAAAGAGGCCGTGGCCGGCGCGCAGGTGGTGATCGACCTCGCCAATTCGCCCTCATTTGAGGACAAGGCGGTGCTGGA
>DATLJR010000500.1:0-2020 GCA_035538755.1 Pseudolabrys sp. | reverse complement strand
AACGCCCGTTCGATCCCGACCGCGCCGAGCGCGAAAGATCCGACCGGCTGCAGGCGGCAATCCCGAAGTTTGGGTCGCAATCGTTCAGGGCGAGAGGAGATTTCTATGCGGATCAACCCGTTCTACGACGCGTGGCTGTTTTTGAGCGGCAATACCGACGAACACCGAGCCAGCGGGGTCGGTTGGTTACTCGTCGCATTGTTTCTTGCGCTTGTTGCCGCCAGCATTTGGATAGCAGTTGAAAACTGGCGGCAAGATCCGTCGCAGCGAACCGCAGGTCACTTCGCCACATGGTTTATGCGCGTCATGATCGGCGTCATGTTCTATCAGGGCTCGATCTGGAAGCTGCCATTCCCGGTTTCCGGCGGCTTCGATGCTTCGCTCCGTCCAATCGCCCAATATGCCGCGTTTGGGTTTCACAGGTGGGTCGCACAGAATGTCTTCATACCGTTGCTTCCGGTGCTCGATCCCATTGTCTACTTCCTCGAGCTCTCGTTCGGGATCGCATTTATTCTTGGCCTTTTGGTGCGGCCGATGGCCGCGATTGGGATGCTATTCGTCGCGCAGCTTTGGCTCGGCCTTTACCGCCAACCAGAGGAATGGCCGTGGCTGTACGTATTCCTGATTTTCACACTGGGGTTCTTCGTCGTCACCAGTGCTGGGAAAAGTCTTGGTCTCGACGCACTGCTTGCACGCTCGCAACTTGGTCCATTTAAAGGAGAGGGCTTGATCGCTCGCTTATACCGCACCGTTGCCTGATGTCCGTTCCGCACCAAAAGCGATGAGTGCCCCTTTTCGGTTGCTTGCGATGGACTTCATAAGAGGACGCTCACGAGTGAATGGGGAAGCGCCGAGACGCTACTTTGGCGATGTGATGCGAACGGCAATTGTCGCTGTCTTTGCCGCCGCATTCACGATGTCAGTCTCTGCGCAGGACTTCAAGGCGGAATCGGGCGCGCCGGCTTCCGCCTTTCCAAAACCTGATCGTCCGGTCGCGGACATCGTCAGCCCGATCTGGCACGACGAAAAGGAGCGCGACGATGCCGGTGAACCACGCCAGCTCGTGCGTCTGCTCGGCATCAATTCCGGAACGACCATCGCCGACATCGGCGCTGGTAGCGGCTATTACGTTGTGCGGCTGTCCCCGATTGTGGGCCCCCATGGCCGCATCATCGCAGAAGATGTTGTGCCCGAGTATTTGCAGGACCTGCGCAGCCGGGTGCACGATCTGGGCTTGCAGAACGTTACAATCAGTCTCGGTGAACCGCACGATCCAAGATTGCCGGTCGGTTCGCTCGACACCGCGATCCTGGTCCACATGTATCACGAGATCGCACAGCCGTACGCCCTGCTCTACAATCTCGTCCCTGCGCTGAAACCTGGCGCGCGCGTCGGCATTGTTGACGCCTACGGGCCAACATCCGAGCACGGTACGCCGCCAAGTCTCCTGCGCTGCGAGTTTACGGCCGTGGGATATCGCGAAGTCAGCCTCGATCGATTGACGGGGAGCGACGCCTATCTCGCGATCTTCGAGCCGCCGACCATTGCTAGCCGGACACGGCCGGAAACTATAGTCACGTGCAAGGCGCCATAGCAGATTGCCGATGCGACCACCGGGCGTGACGGTCGCACCGCCCGCCACTGCCGAAGAGTGGGCGGTGGCTGTACGTATTTCCGATTTTCGTCCAGGGTTTCTTTTTCGTGACCAGCGTGAGCAAAAGTCGTGGGTTCGATGGTCTCATCGCGCGATCAAAAACCGGTCCATCTGCTTTTACACACAGTTACTCCTCTGGCTTCGGTGGCTGCTGCGCAAAGCTGTAGTTCAGGTAGATCTCAATGCCCAACTCCTTGGCCCGGTCACTCCTGGATCGGTTCACGCTCGCGCAAGTTCTGATCTTGCTTTCGTCGGCGAACGGCTCGGCTGACGTAGTTTTAGCGACAACAGGGACGCAAGTTCTCCTTAGCCTTGCAGCGGCGAGTCGATGATTGCGAGGCGCTGTTCGTTTTGCTTGAAGGTGAC
>DATLJR010000499.1:0-3227 GCA_035538755.1 Pseudolabrys sp. | reverse complement strand
AACGTCGGGCAAATCGCCAAATCGCGACGTTATTCGAGCGAGTCGCATGACCTGACCGCAGGCTGGGCAATGCGGCGATGCTGGCGCGCATTTATCAGAGAGTTCGTGGGGCATGGATAAAGCGGTCCTTAAACCGCAAATTTGCCCCGACACCCGAGCCGAAATGTATTCGGTCGTCTCGATAAAAGCTTGCGAGTTTAGGACAACCGATTGTTTTGATGTGCCACTAAACCAAAGCGTAAGCCGAGCACGACAGCTGCGGCACGTTCGGCTTGTTTGGTGAGCGTGAAATCCTAGCGCCCTTAGTGAGCATCAACCCGCTTATGCGCCCACGCACTGAACCCAACAATGCACAGAACCAGCGCCGCGAAGACAGCGACATTAAACAGTGCATCAATCATGTTTCCCTCCATTGAAAGCAGTTTGCCTTTTGAGGGATTGATCTGTCCCGCCTGGGAGATATTCCCCAGTCACTGACAGCGCCAGTGACGACCATCACAGTTTGGTGCTTTTAATTGGCGGCGCGTCCAAAGTGATGACCGTCACAGCGATCTCTGACGGTCAGTGCTTTGCTACCACCGGCTATCTTCCTCCCTAAACTTAGGGTCGCTAATGGCGGCTCTATTTTTTTGTGAGCGGGACATTCAGAGGATGGAGGGGGGCCCACTAGTGGCAGCGCACCGGAGTGCCAGCGAATGTCCGCTTTACCCCCAAAAGCGGACATTGGAACTCAGCCGGTAAATGTCCGCTTTGTGCCAATAGCAGACATCGAGACCATTACTGTGAGTGCCATACTGGGGGAGCTTTTGCGATGTCTTTCGGCCAGATTGTTACCAGCTCCTGTTTGCGCCACTGGACCATGATCGGTACCAAAAGAGTATTGAGGCCGGTCTGATCGAATTGAACTGCGCCACCAGGCAATGCTTTGGTCCAGCCGCCTTCAAAGCGGGCACCATGAAGGGCTTCGGTCACCGCTTTCGGCTTTGCCGACTTTGCTCGCTCTATCGCCTGCACAAGCACGTCGAGAGTAACAGCACTCTCGATCGCTTCGTGCACCATGAAGAAGCCGAAGCGCTTGCGAAACGGGTCCGTCAACGCGGGGGCGAGATCGTAGTTTGTCGGTGAGATCGAAAACACGTCCTCTGCGAACTCGCTGAGCCCCTTCTCGAAATCGGGAATGATATAACCGGCCGCGCCGCCGATCACTGGAATGGTGATGCGCCGCTGTCGCATGGCGCGGACGATGAAGAGGCTATCGTTGAGGTAAGAAAGCGGAAACGCCGCTTGCGCGCCAGAGGCCTGCAATTTGTCAATGAGCGGCTTCGCGTCGGTGATGCCGAGCGGATAGGGCTCATCCATCACGACCTCAATGTTGGCGTCCTTTGCGGCTCTGCGCAGACCTCTGGATTGGGCGACGCCGTAGGCCGTGTCCTCGTACATAATCGCGATCTTCTCGATCTTGCTGCCGGCCGCTTCCGCAATTGCGACGGTGTAATTGACCTGCGCCCGCCCTAGAACCGAGGCCTTGGCAGTGACCTTGAAGACGCTCTCCAAGCCACGGCCGGTGATCTCGTCAGCGAACGATTCGGTGAGAAAGGGAATGTCTGCTCGCGCCGTCACCTCGGAAATCGCCAGCGTCAATGACGATACGAATGCGCCGAGGACCGCAGTGAGTTCGTTCTGGGTGATCAGATGTTGGGCGACGGTCGATGCCGTGACGGGATTCGAAGTTGCGTCGCTGACGATCAGGTTGATCTTGGCGCCGCCGAGCGCCTTGATGCCCCCGGCCGCGTTAATCGAGTCAGCGACGAGTTCGATCCCATTGCGGCAATTGATGCCAAACTGCGCGTTGGCCCCGGATAATGGCTGAACCACCCCGATATTGACAGAGCGGCTTTGCGCAAAGCCATGGCGAATGACGAACGGCGCCACGATCAGTGCGGCAGCTCCGCCGGCCATTGCTCGTCGACGGGTCAAGGTGGAGACCTCCGCTCTCATTCTATCATTTCATCGGCGATGGCGAGCAACGTCGCCGGGATAGTCAGCCCGAGGGCGCTGGCGGTTTTCCGGTTGATAGCCAATTCGAATTTGGTCGGAGCCTGCACAGGTAAGTCAGCGGAGTTGGCGCCCTTGAGAATGCGATCGATGTAGCTGGCCGCACGCTCGAACAGATTGTTGAGATCAACTCCATAGGAAATCAGACCACCCTCTTCCGCCATGAAACGATAGCTATATACGGTCGGCACACGATAACGCTCTGCGAAAGAGATGACCTGTTGGTGATGAGCCGCTGTAAAGATGTCCGGTAGTGCTACCGCACCAGCACCTGGCTCGCGTGCGAGAGCGGCAAAAGCTGCTTCGATCTCGTCGTCATCGTGAACCAGGGCCATCGCGGCTTTTACTTTAAAGGCTGAAGCAGCGGCATCGATCGGACGCAGAAAATACGACCCGCCTCCAGCGGTCGTCTGGGGGTTGAATAGGAAGCCAACGCGCGCGATGTCTGGGGCAATGTCTTTAAGCAATCCCACCCATTTTCCGGTCATCGAAGATTCGAAATTGGTGAATCCGGTGACGTTCCCACCGGGATGCGCGAAGCTCGCAACGAAGCCTTCGCCGACAGGGTCGGATATCGAGACGAATACAATTGGAATGTTGCGCGTTTCGCCCAGGAGGGTCGTCACCACGGGACTGGAGTGGGCTACAATCACGTCGGGCCGCAAATCGACCAGTTCCTTGGCGAACTTCCACACGAGTACCGCGTCGCCGCCCGCCCAGCGGTAGTCAATGCCAAGATTACCACCCTGTGACCATCCAAGTTTGTAAAGTCCTCGTTGTAACGCCTCGACATTGGATTGTGCCTGTGGGTCATTAGCCGCGAAGTCCATCAACACACCGATCCGCCGAGACCGGTCGATCCCTTGAGCTGCTAGGATGTGCGGCCACGCGGCCGTACCGCCAATAAGCGTGATAAACTCGCGCCGTCTCATTGGCCCCCCAATCGGGACAACGCATCGTACCGGTTCAAAATTACACTGGGAATGGGGCGACCGATGTCCGCTTTGGGTCAAAAGCAGACATCAGCGGAACGCGACTGGCATGTCCGCTTTGTGCCAAAAGTAGACATATGCACTGCAGCAATCAATGCCGCCTCTATTGCAGATATTGACGAATTTTCGCGAGCAGTTGACGGGGACTAAAAGGTTTCGGCACGTAGTCATCGCAGCCAG
>DATLJR010000498.1:0-1740 GCA_035538755.1 Pseudolabrys sp. | reverse complement strand
GCCTTGCGGTAACCGTGCCTTGCCTGCGTTCTCGGGCAAGCTCTTGGTATCGGGCGGCATGTTGTAGACGACCCAATGTACCCAAACCATCTTGGGCGCTTTCGGATCGGGCGCGTCAGGATCATCGATAATCAGAACGAGACTTTTAGCGCTGTCGGGGGCACCCCCCCACGCAAGTGGCGGCGAGACATCTTCGCCCTCGCAGGTGTACTTCGAGGGAATGTGACCATTCGGTTGGAACGCGGGTGAATTTAGGGTCATCGCCATGGCAGCTTTTCCCCATAGGATTATCAGCGAAGCCGCAACGAGAATAACAGCCAGCCTGGAGTTTCGAAGTGGAGATACGCCGCCGAGCAGCGTGATGAACTCGCGTCGTCGGATCATTCGATTACCTCGTCGGCGAGCGCGAGCAGCTTCTCTGGAATTTGGAGACCCAGCGTCTTGGCGGTCTTGAGGTTGATGGCCAGTTCGAACTTCGTGGGCTGCTGAACGGGGAGATCGGCCGGCTTGGCTCCCTTCAAGATGCGATCGACATAAGAAGCTGAGCGCCGGAAAATGTCGTAGACATCGGGTCCATACGACATCAAGGCGCCCCGCGCGACGTATGCCCGAAGGCCGTAGACGGCCGGCACTCGGTGCTGCTGCGCCAGCCTTAAGAACAATTGGTGATGAACAATGGTGAACCCGTCCGGCGCAACGATCAGGCCGCTGCTCGGCTTGCGTCCAAGTTTGGCGATAGCTTCTTCGCTTTCGGCGGTGTTGCGAACAGGGGCCGCAGTCACCTCAACCGCGGCTGACCGCGGCTCGGCCTCGAACGAACGCAAGTAGACGTAATAATGGGGGGACATGTCCGGATTGAATATGAGTGAGGCCCGAGCAACGCCGGGGGCGGCCTCTTTGAGCATCTCCAGCCACTTCCCCACCATTTGGAAATCGATGAACGTGAAGCCAGTAATGTTCCCACCCGGATGCGCCAGGCTCGAAACGAAGCCTTGCTCGACGGGATCGTTGATCGCCGCCATAACGATCGGAATGGAGCTTGTCGCCTGCCGCAGCGCCCGGATGACCGGCGGTGTTTGGCCGACGATTACGTCGGGCGCGAGCGCCACTAGGTCTGCTGCCTGAGCCCGTATGCGGGCAACGTCTGCCCCACCAAAGCGTATCTCGATTTGGATGTTGCGGCCGTCTATCCATCCTAATTCTTGAAGTCCCTGCTTGAGCGCCGTCACGCGGGCCTGTCCTTCCCGATCGTCGGCCACTCCCATCAGCACCCCGATCCGCCGCAAGCGCTCAGCTTGTTGCGCGCTCGCCGCGAGCGGCCAGGTTGCCGCCGCGCCGCCGAGCAGCGATATGAACTCGCGACGCTTCATTCGATCACCTCGTCGGCGAGCGCGACTAGCATCGGCGGCACGTCGATACCAAGCGCCTTTGCGGTCTTCGCGTTGATCACCAGCTCGAATTTAGTGGATTGTTGCACTGGTAAATCGGCGGGCTTTGCACCCTTGAGGATGCGGCCGGTGTAGTCGCCGACATGGTAATATACCTCAGGAAGGCTTGGTCCGTAGCTCATGAGTCCACCGATAGTCGTGAACTCACGTAGGTGGTATAGCGCGGGTACAGCGTGCCGCGCGGCCAACGCGACTATTTGATCGCGCTTGGAGACTAAGAATGAGTCGCCGCTAACCAGGAGCGGGCCTGCCCGCTCCTCCACAAGGGTGACAAAAGCGGCCTCGATAGCCT
>DATLJR010000497.1:0-5589 GCA_035538755.1 Pseudolabrys sp. | reverse complement strand
CAAGCTCCACCGACATGAAGCTGATACCGGTGACGTTGCCACCAGGCCGGTTGAGGTTGGCGACGAGGCCAACCCTGACCGGATCGCCCCCGGTCACAAAGACGATCGGCACCGTCATGGTTGCGGTCTTGGCCGCCAGCGCCGAAGGGGTATTTCCGACGATCAGAGCTACCTGCCGGCGAAGAAGGTCCGCCACCACAAGCGGCAACCTGTCAGTTTGCTCCGAGCGGTACTCGATAGCGACGTTCTGGCCCTCAACGAAGCCTGCTTCCTTCAGGGCCTGGCGGAATGCAGTCGCGCGGGCGTCCGACACGTCAGGCGTCACATCGCGGACAAACCCCACCACCGGCATCGGTGGCTGCTGCGCCCGCGCCGCGAGCGGCCATGTTGCCGCCGCGCCGCCGAGCGTGGCTAAGAATTTTCGGCGTCCGATGTAGCTTGCCATGTGACCCTCCGGTTGGGGGGCATCCATGCAATGGAGGGATCATACCACGCTTCCATCGCGCGGTCAGTGACTAAGGCCGATAGGCAAGCCGAGTGAATGCTTTCGAATGACCGCTTTGGGTTCAAACTCAGTCATGTAGGTGATGTCCGCTGCACGACCGCTCTTCCACCGAAAGCGGAAGTCCATCCGCGATCGTGTTATGTCGCACAAGTGCCAAATAAGCGAAACTCGCGCCGTCCGAGAGCAGCAATCTGACCTGCCCACACTTGCACCAAGCGCGCTACTCAGCCTAATTTGATAGCGATTTCGAATGACTCTAGGACATTTGACATGTGGTCATCTCGACGCTCCATTTTGCTTCAGACCGTAAGTCTTGGTGTTGCAACTTTCGCCTTTGATAGGGCGGTTGCTCAGAATTATCCCTCTCGTCCCGTAAAGCTAATCCTGGCATCTCCGCCGGGTGGACCTCAGGACATTGCCGTACGGTTGCTCGCGGAGCGACTGTCGCTCGCTTTCGGGCAACCTTTTGTGACCGAAAATCTCGCTGGTGGAGCTGGCGGCACGATTGGAGCCAGCGTTGTCGCGAAAGCTGTTCCCGACGGCTACACGCTGTTGGGGGCCTTGCCGGCGGCGTTCGTGGCAGCTCCGGCTTTGTATCCAAATCTTGGATATGACCCAGCGCGAGACTTCTTACCGATTGGATCGATCTTCCGTAGCCCGCAGCTCCTTACAATCTACCCCGGACTTCCAATCCATTCGATCCGCGATCTTGTCGATTATGCGAAAGCAAACCCGGGAAAGGTCAACTACGCTTCGGCCGGTTACGGCACGGCACCCCATCTCTTAGGAGAAATGTTTCGCCAGATGACAGGTATCGACATCGTGCACGTACCGTACAAGGGAGCTGTCGGCGGAATAACCGATTTGTTGGCTGGGCGTGTTCAAATGGCGTTCCAAGTAGTTCCCCTCATGGCAGCACACGTTCAAGCGGGAAAACTGCGTGCCCTCGGGGTCACTGATGATCGTCGAAGCTTGATGCTCCCGGAGGTCCCGACAACCGCCGAGAGCGGTTATCCAGATTTGCAAGCAATAACATGGTTTGGTGTTTTGGCACCTGCGGGCACTTCACCTGAAATCATCTCCTCGCTGAATACGACAATCAACCGGATTTTGTCGTCTAACGAAATGATACGCACACTCTCGACATTCGATGCGATACCGATGCCAAGTTCGCCCGCGAGTTTTGCCGCATTCATAGCGGCAGAGCGTAAGAAATGGACGGATATTATCCGTAGAGGCGACATTAAGATCGAATGATGAACACCGTCCGCCGATTTCCTTGAACAAACTGACCGGACGCTCATGCGCAAAGTTCCGATTGTCATTATCGGGGGCGGTCCGGTCGGAATGGTCCTTGCCCTTCTTCTTGATCAGCTTGGCGTGCGAAGCTTGATCATCAACAAGGAGACCGAGAGTCGCTGGCATCCCAAGGGCAATACGCACAACTCGCGTACGATGGAGCACTACCGTCGACTTGGGCTTTCCAAAAGCATTCGATCATTCGGTCTACCTAAAGAGCATCCAACCGACGTTGGGTACTTCACCTCCCTCGCCGGTTTTGAAGTCGCCCGCATCCGGATGCCCTGTGAGGCGCAGAAAATGCGCGAACTTGAAAATGCAAGTGCGACTGACCAGATCGTCGAGCCGATTTTTCGTTGCAACCAGATGTATGTGGAACGGTTTCTATATGAGCAAATCCATTTAGCCAAAAACGTCGAATGCAAATTCGGATGGGAGTGCGTCGACTGGCAAGACCGAGGAGATAGCGTGCAGGTGCAGATGGTCGAAGTGGCCACCGGCCGACCAGATATTATTGAATGCGATTACTCAGTGGGATGCGACGGCGGGAACAGCATAGTTCGACGAAAGCTTGGCATCCGTTACAGCGGCGATCCTCATCAAGAGCTGGCTTGGGCAGGCGGTTTGACCGCTTCGACATTTCTTCATGCTCCTGATTTTTATCGGAAGGCCATCCGGAGACCTCTGTGCTGGCAATATATGGTTTCTAATCCTCGCGTTCGAGCTAACTTTGTCGCGCTTGATGGCAAAGGACTGTTCCTTTTCTCGACCCGGCTCATTGCGGAAGAAAATGAAAAAGAAAAGGAAGTCATCGATAGACGTCTCAGGCTTTGCATCGGCGCAGAGGCTGATTTCGAACACCTAGGCCATTTTTCCTGGACCGCCGGCCAGGGATTGGTCGCTGATGCTTACGGAAGCGGACGCGTTGTTATGGCAGGGGATGCTGTCCACCTTTTCACGCCACAAGGCGGTTTTGGCATGAATACCGGAATTGATGATGTCGCCAATCTTGCCTGGAAACTCGCAGCACTCATCCAAGGCTGGGGTGGTAGAAATCTGCTGAACAGTTACTCAGAAGAACGGCAGCCCGTCGCGATGCGCAACACACGCGCAGCTCAGCAGATGGCGCGGAGGATCGGTACCGAACCTGTTGCTGATGAAATTGAAGCTACAACCCTCGCAGGCGAACAGGCTCGACGGAAGGCCGCTGAGTTTTACATGAAATTCACGGAGACCTATGCATCCCTCGGTATCCAACTCGGCGCGCGCTACGATAGTTCGTCCATCATTGTTCACGATGGGCTTGCTCCACCCGATAACCATGACCAATACATCCCGACTGGCAGTCCCGGAGGCCGCGCTCCTCACGTCTGGCTTGCCAAAAACCAATCCTTGTTCGACCGATTCGGTCGCGGCTTTACGCTCTTGTGCCTCAGCGGCAACGAAAATAGGGCCACCGAATTTCAAAATCGTGCAAAAGACCGCGGGGTACCTCTCGATACACTGCCAGTTCATTCCAATGATGCTCGTCAGCTCTACGAAGCAGACTTCGCCTTGATTAGGCCGGACCAGCATGTCGCCTGGCGCGGCAATACCTTCCCCGGCAATGTGGGCGGCCTAGTTGCTACCGTTACAGGTCATCATTCACGCGTGTAGGGCGGGAATCCTCACGACTGATATGAAGCCGATCTCCTGCGGCTTGCTTTCCGTGCAGTGTTTCCGAAGAACCGATGCGAGCGCGCCGCCAGCGGAATCTCTCCCGGCACCAAAAAATTTTTTTGCAAAAACGTGTTTCACACAAAGGCTACCCCTTAATGGGCCAAAATCAAATTTTGCCGCGTTTTCGGGGATGGGGCCTTGAGCAATTCTCGGAAACCAAAAAGTCCTCCCCACCGGGGGCGCATCTGCGGCGCGCCGCGCGCCGATACGAGACGGCCGCGCGTTATGTCAGCCCCGCATCCTCAAGGATCGCAGAAGACGACATCGCCCGCTTTGCTGACGTTGTTCGTTGGTCTAGAGGTTGAAGTCCGTAAACGGCCACGCCGCACGCCGCAGCGTGACGAATTCGCGCCGCCTCACTCGATCACCTCGTCCGCGCGGGCGAGCAGCATCGGCGGCGACGGACCGGCTGCGCTGGACTCAACCCTTGACCATCTTGCCGAGGATCGTCCCCATGTCTGCCTGCGTAAACGCCCGCATGGTTTGTGTGCGAACATTTCCAAGGGCGCCAGTGCTCAATCCAAGCGCAGTGATGGAAATATCATCCGGCGCCTCGACAACTGCGACGATGTCGTACTCTCCCAGCGTCCAGAATACCTCCTTCACGGTCGCTCCGCACTTTTTCGCCATGGCTTTGAAAGCGTCTGCCCGTTTCGGTGAATCCTTGATCTTGTGGATTCCTTGTTCGGTGAAGTTCGCAAGCAAGATGTAGGTTGCCATAGGTTCTCTCCCTACTATGTCCGCATTCCGCTCTTGCGCCTAAGTTCGATTGAGTCATTCGATCACCTCGTCGGCGCGCAAAAGGATTGAGGTCGGCAACTCGATTCCGATCGCCTTTGCAGTCTTGAGGTTGACGACCATCTCAAACTTGGTCGCCTGCTCCACCGGCAAATCAGCGGGCTTTGCGCCTTTGAGAATTCTTGCCGCGTAATCAGCCGCTCGGCGCCACATCGGCACGAAATCAACGCCATACGACATGAGGCCACCAGCCATGACGTAGTGCTTGGCAATGAACATGGTGGGCAAGCGGTGCTGAATTGCCAGTTCTGCAATGCGTGACCTATGCAGAACGAAGGCCGGGCCGGACAGAATGAGTGCCATCTGTGCGCCGGCCAATGCCGCGCTCCGGAACGCTGCGTCGAAATCGTACGTTGGGCTTTCGAGTTTCATGCCCTGGACTTGCAAATTCAAAGATTGGGCAGCTCGCTCGGCCGCACTAAATTGGTCGGCCGTTTGTCCTTCATCAAAGAAAATTGCCACGCGCGTCTTACCAGGATTGGCCTGTGCGAGAACCTCTACTTGCTTTTGGGCCAATTCCAACTGTTGAAAGACGACGCCTGTAATATTGCCGCCCGGACGTGCGAGACTGGTTACATAACCACGAGCAATCGGATCGAAATTGATCGCAACCATCACGACAGGAATTGCGCCGCTGGCGGCCACGACGGCTCGCAGGGACACTTCCGGCCCGGTGGCGACGATTAGTTCGGGTTGGGAACGCATCAACTCTTCCGCACCGACAGAAAGCCCACGTGGATCTTCGATCGCGCGAAAGTCGATCCGGAGATTTTCGCCGTCGCGGAAGCCAAGCTCTCGCATTTGTGTCAGGAATGCTTGATAGAATGAGATCGCCGGCGGGCTGGTCTGGGCGGGGCCGAGAAATCCGATCCGAGCCACCTTACCAGCGTCCTGCGCACGCGCCGCAAGCGGCCACGCGGCTGCACCGCCAAACAGCGCGATGAACTCGCGGCGTCTCACTGCCCGATGCCTCCCGTGCTTCCGACAGAAAGGATAGCACACCTCGGCGCGGCAGACTGCTGCATCCGTCCGCCTGGGCGGTACGAGACGATCGCGGTCACGCCGCCGATAATTTCTTCCAAGGAGGTAGCCCAAAAACAGGCCACCCCATTTCCCCGCCAGGACCTTCCTCACCGCCAGAAATCGTTTCTGACCAAATTTCCGGGGATGGCGCCTGGATGAAGATTTGAAACCAAAAAGTCCCCCCTACCCCGGGGGGCCACACATAAAAAGCTCGGCGACAAAGGCAAAATGGCAGTGCTGGCTTT
>DATLJR010000496.1:0-3267 GCA_035538755.1 Pseudolabrys sp. | reverse complement strand
ATGCGTGCGCTTGCGTAGCCGAACATGAGTCCGCTTTTGGCACTTAGCGGACGTCGATGGACTGCCGATCAATGTCTGCTTTTGGGGTGTGCGTTCAACCGGTCAGTGCAACACCGCTTGTAGTCTATCGGCTGGCGTTTCGAACCCCAAGGTCTTTCGCGGACGTTGATTGAGCCGCAGAGCAATCGCATTCAGATAACTCTGAGAGATGCGCGAGAAGTCGGTTCCTCTCGGAAAGTACTGACGCAGCAGGCCGTTGGTGTTCTCGTTCGAGCGAGTCTGATCCAGGATCTGAGGGCGGACAATATCGCAGTCATCGACATTGATCCGGAAGGTGACAAGCTGACACGTGTAGCGAAGATCTCTGCACAATTCGCGGCAGGCTCGGTGTTTTTCCCGACGAACGCATCATGGCTCAGTCCTTCGCCAATCGAGGCATCGAAAATTTCATAGTTTTGGCGTTCAGTATCAGTAACTATAATAAGCACAGAAGACCCTGTCACTGATAGGATTCCTATCCTGTAACTGATTTGCAGTATCGCTGTTTTGTGCTTGCATTTACAGGATCGAATACAGGATCGAATTTCAGTATCCTTGTCGAAACTCGACCTCGGCAGATCGAGCATGTGTCTGGGCGTTTTATAATAGCTTCTATAATAAACCACCTCCGCCAGTCCTGCGGCAATCGAGGCTGGCGCAGCTTAGAGCCGATCCGGGAAGTTCTTGAGTCTGATGAGTCATATGTGATTCATTGTTGGGCGCTTGATTCTCTGGAGCGCCTTTGATGTGGAAGCCTGAACACCGCCTTGCGGCGGACCGCAGCAACCTTCGTTACCCGAGCGTCACCCCAACTTCTTCCCACTTTTCAGGAGGATGGTGGCGCGGCTATGCCCGCAGAAATGCAGATGAAGATACCCTCCTTAGGAAGCGAGGTTCGCCTTGGTGGACCAGCTGAGTGGGAGAGAAATCTTGCCCATCTCCTCCTTTAGCTTCGTCAGCTTCTCGGAAAGCCTCGTCACCTTCGTGGCCAGCCTCTGTCGGCTCCTGTCGGTCGGCCGTGTCAAGTTGGCTCAAATAGCGCGCAACGCTTTCCTCCAATTGAGCCCGCCGTCGCTCGACCTTCGCCTTCGTGAAGTTCTTGTCCCGATTGTTCACGGCTTTGAATTTGCTGCCATCAATGGCAACGCTCGCCGTCACCAGAAGGCCCATCTCACGGCAGAGTTCGACAAAACGTGCGCAGACCTTGCTTAGCGCCAGGCCATTGTCCTTGCGGAAGTCTGCGATCGTCTTGTGATCAGGAGCGAGCCGGCCCAGTAGCCACATGACCTCGACGTTGCGTCCGGCCTCTCGTTCGAGCCGCCGGCTCGACTGCACCCGGTTCAGATAGCCGTAAATATAAAGCTTCAGGAGCACCGAGGGATGATACGACGGCCGACCTGTCGCCGCCGGCGCAACCCCCTCAAAGCTCATCTCCGCCAAATCCAGCGCATCGACAAACACGTCGATCACGCGAACTGGGTTGTTCTCGTCAATAAAATCATCAAGGCATTCGGGCAACAGCGTACATTGCCCTCGATCCGCCTCCTCAACGAAGCGCCCCATCAATTCCCCCACAGAATCACGGGAGAATCATAACAGCTGCACCGCGTTTTCACACATGGGGTAATTCCGGGCTCGAGCCATACTCAGGCTCTGGGAATCAGCTCTCCAGGAATCGACGAGGCCCACCTCATGGGGCCTTGCAATGAGGGAGAGTCGCAATGGAACACTATATCGGACTAGACGTGTCGCTGAAACTGACTTCGATCTGCATCGTCGATCGAAGAGGAAAGGTCGAGCGCGAAGGGGTGGTTGCTTCTGACCCGGAGGCGATCGCGACATTCATCAAATTGCACGCACCACACGTCGTTCGGATTGGGCTCGAGACCGGAGCAACGTCGACATGGTTGTGGACCGAGCTGAATAAGATGGGGTTGCCCGTCATCTGCATTGACGCCAGGCATGCGAAGGCGGCTCTGAAGATGCAGATCAACAAGAGCGACCGAAACGACGCCGTGGGCATAGCGCGTATCATGCAATGTGGTTGGTACAAGGAGGTTTGCGTCAAAGATCTCGATAGTCATGCGACCAAAGCCCTTCTTGTCAGTCGAGCTCTGCTCGTCAAGATCAAGCGGGATATTGAAAATCAGATCCGGGGGCTCCTCAAGAATCTTGGGCTCGTCATCGGGCGAGCAAAGATGAACATGTTTGCTGTGCGCGCTGCGCAGTTGGCCGAGGATCGGTCAGAACTTTTTGCCGCGGTAGATCCATTGCTCAAGGCACGCGAGGCCGTCGAGCAACAGATTTTGGACCTTGACCGCAAGGTGCTGCGGCTGGCCCGCAATAATGCTCAGGTGCGACGGTTCATGACGACTCCTGGCATCGGCCCAGTCACGGCCCTTTGCTTTCTTGCGACGATCGATGACCCCGCTCGCTTCAAGAGATCACGAAGCGTCGGAGCCTACGCCGGACTAACGACCCGCCGATACGCGTCCGGCGAGATTGACTGGACGGGCCGAATCTCGAAATGCGGCGATAAGATGCTGCGAAGTTACCTCTACGAGGCGGCCAATGTGCTGCTCACCCGTGTCGCGAAGTGGTCGGCGCTCAAAGCCTGGGGGGTCAGGCTTGCGAAGCGAAGCGGGCTGCGCAAAGCCAAGGTAGCCGTCGCTCGCAAGCTTGCCGTCATTCTGCACCGAATGTGGATCGAAGGTACCGAATTCAAATGGTCATCAAAGGAGGTTGCTGATCAGCCTGCATAAAGGATAAACGAGTTCCCGCCGACCAGCGGGAGCGAACGTCCCTGCCGGGACGCTGGCGTTGGTGAGATCGCCCCTGGCTTTGCGGTGCTCGAAAGAGCAAAACGCGCTTCACACATTGATCCGCCAGCGTCATCTTACGCCATCATGCGGAGGGCTCGCCCCTACCGCGGAGAGAACCATGGACCCGGCAAGGATGTTCAAGGAGAGCTTGACCTCACGCCCGGAATTAGAGAACAGCCAGGATCATAAGCAGACATTCCGGTGCACGCCCGCGTAAGATCCCTTGTATTCGGACCCTTCAACCGCTGCGGCTATCGATAGCAGATATCTCAATGATCGCGGATCAATGTCCGCCTCACAGCCGAACGTCGGATTAGCTGCCGTTCAGCCAGGCATCTTCGCCCAGGCCGCCCGTTCGGAGTCGACCATAAAATCGCGTGTGATCGGCACCGCATCACGTTTGGTC
>DATLJR010000495.1:0-3059 GCA_035538755.1 Pseudolabrys sp. | reverse complement strand
GATGAATTGACGCCCACCGAGTTTGCGCATGCCAAGTTGTTCGTGCCGAGGTCGAAGTCGGCCGAGCCGCAAACAGCGATGAATGGGTCGACCGAAGGTGCGGCGCAACCGAAGGCAGAACTCACCGAGGCGATGATCGCGCATCCCGATCGCGTGCTCAGCGACGCGGCGCCCGATCCGAAAGCGGCTCCGGTGAGCAGCGATGCGGTCAAGCCGTCGCCGACCATCGATCCGCCGAAGCCGCTGCTGACAGGCCAGGTTGCGGTTTTCGTTAGTCGCAAGGAAAAGAAAGTTTTCGTTCGTCAGGGCTTCGTGCCGCTGTTCGAGTTACCTGTCACGATCGACGATCCGGATCAACCGCTCGGCACCCATGTCTTCACCGCAATGGAGGTGACCGGGGATGGCACTAGGATGCGATGGAACCAGATGACGGTTCCAACCGATTCATCGGTCTCTGTCGAGCATAGGGACAGCCGGCGTCGATCCAAGGACCCGCCGAAACCGGTCGTCCGCGGGAAGCCGCCATCGACCGCGGCGCAAGCGCTCGATCGCATCCACCTGCCTCAGGAAGTAGTCGACCGTATCGGCGAACTCCTGGTTCCGGGTTCATCGCTGGTGGTCTCCGACGAAGGCTTGGGGCGGGAAACCGGACGCGGCACCGAATTCATTGTGTTGACGCGGTAGCGCTTATTCAGCGCGAGTCCCCCTAGCGATGGCACCGTGACCAATCGTTTTCTTTATGGAAGGCGCGAGTTCGTCACCCTAGGCGCGCGGCGGTGGCTTCCTCGCCCGCTCGGGCGCTTAAACAGTTGCAGGCCATACATTCCGAAAGGACAAGTCGCGGCTAATACAAAGTCATTCGCTGATCGTGCGCGCGACACTTGAATTCCGCCACCCATCGCCGTCGTAGGTGGCGATGGTCGTCGCATCGATCTTGTCGTAGTATTTCTCCACGAGCTCGATGTTGGTCGGAAATTGGATATGCCGCGCCGCCTTCAACGCCAAGGTGAGGCTCCGAAGTAATTTTTTCTTTTCGCTGTTCGGAATGTTCTTCGCGGCGATCACGTCTTCGAGCTCTTGCTGGATGGCCGCGGGCGGGTCCGTGAACGCCTTCGTCTGCGAATCGATCGCCGCCATCACTAAGGAAATACTGGCGGCGACCGCTTCATATTCGGCAAAATTCTTGAAACCGTGCTTCTTGGTGACCGCCTTGAGCTCTGCCTCGTATCTGGCATTGGCACTGTTCGAAAGTACGGCGCGCTGCATCATCTTTTCCACTACCGCCGACATGTCCTTCTGAGCGGCAATGAATCCCTCGACGTGCTTCTCTGTCAGCTTGATCTGCGTTACCGCGACCCGCGCCGGTGCGCTGGTCGGCAAGCTAGCGAAAACGACGGCCATAGCCGCAATGGTGAGACGAAGCATCTGGTACATGGCGGAGCCCTTCACGTTGTGCATCCGGCACCCTTCAGGCGGCAGCAGCGATTCATCTCGCGCTGGCCCAAAGGCGGTGCGTCTCGCTATCAGCTGCTCTCCCGTTGCTTCGGCAAGTCTACTCTAAGCGCTGGCCGTTGACTGTGTTGTCCCGGCCACAGGCTCCAACCATTCGTCTCTAGCCAGGCGCTAGCAACATATCGAGGCCCGCGCGTAATATCGACATACCGCCGCGCCGGCCGGGCTCGGCTTCGCGTCGCGCCACTTGACTGGCGTTATCTCCAGAACGAACGGTTTGGCTCGTCCTACTCCGCGGCGGCGGCCAACATGCCGGCCATCAACAAGATGAATCCCAGAGCCAACCAAAGGAGTTCAAGGTTAATCAACGAGAACATACGCGATGCCTACTCTGGATTACCACAAGGGCGCGGATTGTGCGTAAGTCCGTCCGGTAACGATTGCATCAGAGAAGCTTTAATGCTCAGTGAATTGACAGTTCCGAGAGGAATTCACCTCACGCAGCTGGGCAACGTCCGCGACTTCCCGGCGAACCGCGACGAGTACGTCAATCCCCGATGATGCGCCCTCGGGCGCGCGCAGTCTCGCCGATGCGGATATGGCTATCCCTAAGCTCGGCAACGATCGCATCGAGAGTGATCCTTATGCATGTGAGCGTGCGGAGGCAAGACCGCGCTGCAGCGGTCTTACGTCGGTCCCTTCGCAATTATGGCCAAGTCTTGATCCTTAATGCCTACGGTGGGTAGCGTGGATCGTGAGCCAATCGCCGTGATGGAGGCCGAGTGCGGTTGTCCGGTGCTCTATCGGGCGATGCTAACCAAACGCCACGGATGAAATTCATAGACCGAGGCCCAGTAGGCCAGAAGGTTGGTCGAAAGATGCGCAACACTCTCCTGATTCTCGTGGGCACGGTAACAGGCCTAGCCGTGTTGTTAATCACAGCTCAGCCGCTGCTCTTGTCGGATGGACCACACGCGCAGGCCGCGGCCAACGCCAGTTATCATCAGCTCAGCCTATTCAAAGAGGTGTTTGAGCGGGTGCGTGACAATTATGTCGAGAAACCTGACGACGCAAAGCTGATCAAGTTCGCGATTAATGGAATGCTTACTGGCCTCGATCCCCATTCGAGCTACATGGATCCCAAGAGTCTCCGCGAGATGCAGGTGGAGACCGGCGGCGAATTTGGAGGAATCGGTATCGAACTTACGATAGAGGAAGGCCTGATTAAGGTCATGTCCCCAATCGATGGAACACCCGCGGCAAAAGCCGGCATTATGCCAAATGACGTAATCACCCATCTCGACGAAACGCCGGTGCGGGGGCTCACGTTTGAAGAAGCGATCGAGAAGATGCGTGGACGCGTCAATACCAAGATCAAGCTCAAAATCATTCGCAACGGCCGGGACAAGCCGATCGAGGTTTCGATCACCCGCAAAATCATCCGCGTGCGCCCAGTGCGTTCACGATTGGAAGGAGATGATGTTGGTTTCATTCGAATCAGTCAGTTCAGCGAGCAGACCGTGGATGGCCTGAAAAAAGCAATCGCTGACCTGATGGCCCGATCCGGCGACAAGCTCAAGGGTTTTGTAGTCGATCTGCGCAACAAT
>DATLJR010000494.1:0-149622 GCA_035538755.1 Pseudolabrys sp. | reverse complement strand
AGGGTCGGGTCCAAGGGCTTGTGGCAAGCCCCCCGGATTCCTTTGAATAGTACTTGGTTGCATCAGATCGCCCAAAATAGTTGAAGCGAACTGATAACGCCTCGCGCGCTAACTTAAGTGGGTGCCATGTCGGGTATGCCGGTCGTTCAGCGGCGCACCCGTGCCGCAACTAGCGGGAGATGGCGGCGTCGTCTGCACGAAAGAGTCTTGGTCACTTCCCGATTGGCTTTTCAGTGTCACACAACCATGCTACACAACGAAAATTCGTAGGGTGCTAAGGCATTGATTTACAAGAGCGAGGGTCGAGCAAATCGATCTTCCCCTCGGCTCCACCATTCAAGCCCTTTAAACGCACCCTTTTTCCCGGCGTACGATACTGTCTGGTTGATCTCGCTCGCCGCCGAAAGATTTTTATCGATACGACCGCGTAGATCCATCCGCGCGACCCCTGCTTTGCATCGAGCGCAGCCGACCCACCCGCGGAACGCCGGTAGGCAGACTTGCCTTGTGTCCGATATCATCGGGAAGACTGTTGAGTACGGAGGAAGACCCGATGGCAAAATTTGCCAACATTCTTGAAACGGTCGGCCATACACCGGTAATCCGCATCAATAAACTCGCGCCGAAAGGCATCAATTTCTTCGTAAAAAGCGAAGCGTTCAATCCCCTTGGTTCGGTCAAGGACCGCCTCGCGCTCGGCGTCATCGAAGCGGCGGAGAAATCGGGAGAGCTCAAACTCGGACAGACTGTGATCGAAGCAACCTCAGGCAATACCGGGATCGGCCTTGCGATGGTCTGCGCAGCGAAAGGCTATCCGCTGGTTGTCACGATGGCAGAGACGTTTAGCATCGAGCGCCGCAAACTCATGCGGTTCCTCGGCGCCAAGGTGGTGCTTACGCCTGCAGCCGATCGTGCAGTCGGAATGGTCAACAAGGCGGTCGAACTTGCGAAGACGCATGGCTGGTTCCTCACCCGCCAATTCGAGAACGAAGCCAATCCCGACATACATTCGCGTACGACGGCTCGGGAAATCATCGATGACTTCAAGGGCGAGAGACTGGACTACTGGGTGACCGGATTCGGAACCGGCGGCACGCTCAAGGGCGTTGCCCGGGTGCTCGCCAAGGAGCGGCCAGATACGAAAATCGTCGTGTGCGAGCCTGCCGATGCGCCGATGCTTTCCAGCGGCGCGAAACAGGAACGCAATCCAGACGGTTCCCCGGCCAAACCCAACCCGGCATTCAAGCCACACCCGATGCAGGGCTGGAGTCCTGATTTCATTCCGAAGCTTACGGGTGACGCCGTCGACATGGGCGTGATCAGCCGAATTCTCACCATAGCCGGGCCGGACGCCATGAAATGGAGCCGCGAGCTTGCGCAAAAGGAAGGCATCTTTGTCGGCATCACGGGGGGTGCAACATTCGCGGGTGCGCTTGAGGTGTGCAAGAGCGCAAAGACGGGTGACACTGTGCTGTGTATGTTGCCGGACACCGGCGAACGTTACCTGTCGACACCCCTGTTCAATGACATCGGCGTGGACATGAGCGAGAATGAATTGAACATCTCAAATTCGACGCCGAACTACCGATTGCCGTCAAAGGCCGCCTGACCCTCCAAATAAGATGGGTCACGCAAGAAGTCGCCTAAGGATCAATAGCGGAATTTCTCAGTCTCGGTAATTCTTGAGCTGCTGCCGTTCATTTCGTGCTGGGGGCTTGCAATGACCAAGGTACATCGCCCGTGGTACTCGGTCCTGTATATCCAGGTTCTGATTGCCATCGCTGTTGGAATTTTTATCGGTCACTTCTGGCCCGATCTGGGAAAGGCTCTTAAACCTCTCGGAGACGGCTTCATCGCACTTATCAAGATGATGATCGGCCCGGTCATTTTTTGCACGGTCGTGCACGGGATCGGTTCGATGCGCGACCTCAAAAAAGTCGGCCGCGTTGGTGTCAAAACGTTGTTTTATTTCGAGGTGGTTTCGACACTTGCACTCATCATTGGATTGATCGTCGGCGAAGTGCTGCAGCCCGGCAAAGGCTTCAACATCGATGTGGCAAGCCTCGATCCCAAGGCCGTTGCGGGCTACGTCACCAAGGCCAAGGAAGAGGGCATTGTCGCGCATTTGCTGGCGATCATCCCCGACACATTCATGAGCGCCTTTGCCAAGGGAGATCTGCTTCAGGTTCTGCTTATTTCCATTCTTTCAGGTTTTGCGATCTCGCGCCTTGGTGAGCTCGGTGAAAAAATCAACAACGTCATTAATGCCATGGCCCAGATCTTCTTTGGCATCATACGCATCATTGTAAGAGCTGCGCCAGTTGGAGCGCTCGGCGCCATGGCATTCACCGTCGGAGCCTATGGCGTGTCTTCACTTGTCAACCTGTTGGAGCTAATCGCGACGTTCTACCTGACGAGCCTGCTCTTTGTTCTGGTCGTACTCGGCACAATTGCGCGGTTCGCAGGCTTTTCCATTCTACGTTTCCTCGCCTACATCAAGGACGAGTTGCTCATTGTGCTTGGGACGTCTTCATCCGAAACAGTGCTCCCCCATATGATTCAAAAGATGGAGCACCTCGGCGCCTCGAAGTCGGTGGTCGGGTTGGTCGTACCGACGGGCTATAGCTTCAATCTTGACGGCACCAACATCTACATGACCCTGGCGACGCTGTTTTTGGCGCAAGCCACCAATACTCATCTGACATTCGGTCATCTGCTTGGCATTCTTGTCATCGCTATGGTGACTTCGAAAGGCGCATCCGGCGTGACCGGCGCAGGATTCGTGACGCTCGCAGCGACGCTTGCAATTGTGCCGGATGTACCAATCGAGTCGCTCGCAATCCTGGTCGGCATCGACAAATTCATGAGCGAGTGTCGAGCACTCACCAATCTGGTTGGCAATGGCGTTGCAACCATTGTCATCAGCCGATGGGAAGGCGAACTCGACGTGGACCAGTTGCACGAAACGATGGCCCATCCGATCACCGTTGGCGAAGAGCTGGAAGCGCAATCCGCGTGATTTTGGTGGCGGCGTTCGAGGCCAAATCCGCGCAGGGCTATTGATGAAAGTCGGCCGCGATGCTTTCCATCGGAATTGCCAGTTCGCAGCGCAGCCCTTCCGGCGCGAAGGAAAGCTTGGCCTCGCCACTCAGCTCCGCGGAAATGCTCCCTTCAATGAGCTTGGAGCCAAAGCCGCGGTGCTCAGGTTCGACAACCGGCGGCCCGCCCTTTTCAAGCCACTCGATGCGCAGAATCTGCTGGTTGTCGTCGGTACGAACCGGTTGCCACTGAATTTCAATACTTCCCGCAGGGATGGATAGCGCGCCATATTTGGCGGCATTGGTGGTGAGTTCGTGCACCGCCATCGCCAGCGTCAGCACCGCACGCGGCCGCAATACGAGATCTTCGCCGCGCAGAACGACTCGTCCGGCACCGGCATAAGGTGCGAGGCTTCCCGCGAGCAGGTCGCGCAAATCGGCGTTCTCCCAGTGGTGCATTGTGAGCTGGTCATGCGCCTTGGAGAGCGCGATCAAGCGACCTTCGAAACGCTCACGGAAAGCAGCCGGGGTGTGCGCGCCGCGCGCGGTCTGCGCGGCCAATGACTGAACGGTGGCAAGCGTGTTTTTCACGCGATGATTCAGCTCATCCATCAGCAGCTTTTGCCGCTGTTCTGCCGCCTTGCGCTCGGTGATGTCCTGAACGACACGCACGATATATTGCAAGCGATCTTCGGCATCCCGGACAGGCGAAGAGTACACAGAAAGCCAGATCACGCGGTTATCGCGCCGAACGAATCGCTTCTCGACTGAATAAAATTCAAGTTCACCAGCAACTTGCTTGCGAAATGCCTCCCGGTCAGGATCAGCATCGTCGGGATAGGTGTAACGAAACAATCTGCCGGCCAGAAGTTCCTTGCGACTGAAGCCGGTGATGGCACAAATCGATTCATTGACGCGCAGAAAACGTCCGTCGGGGTCAACCTCGGAAATACCAATGGCGGCATGCTCGTAAGTGGCCGCAAGCCGTTGGTCCTGCTCGAGCGCGTGCAGACGCGAACGCTCGAGGGCTGCATCAGCCCGCTTGCGTGCCGTGATGTCGAGAAAACAATTGACCGCGCCCACCAGCTCGCCCTTCGCATTGCGAAGTGGGTCAATGTTGACGGACATGATCAACGTGGACCCGTCCGCGTGCTCGACGATTCGCTCGACATCACGCACCGGCTTTCCTGTCGCAAGCACCTCGGCAACCAGGGAACGCTTGACCGGCGTTCCGTCGAGATCGAAAAAGCGGGCGGTCTGCCTGAACTGTTCGTGCGTCTGTCCGGGACTTGGGGCACCACCCCATACGGCCACGGCGTGGCGATTGTATTGAAGGATTGTCCCCTCGGCGTCGCAGATGAACGTCGCGATCGGCAACAACTCGAGGATGCCATCGGATGCGCGAAGCATCGCGCTCAGCAGAGACGGAATGTGGCGGGTGCCGGAATGGCTGCGCTCGTCGGAATCAACCATCCGCACGCCTCCGCGTGGATTTCGATCCCCCAGCCCCCCAAGGCAACGATCAGGTTCAATAATGATTTGTCAATGGCACGGGCGGCTTATGACCCCGGGTTACCGCCGCAAGTCACGGTCAGGAAGCGTTTTTCGTGACCGTGTTTGCCGGTGCAGAACCGATCCAATGATCGATGAAAGCCGCGAGCCAGTTGCGTGATGCGAGGTCATGGACCGCGCGATCGGCGATGTGCTCGTGGCGTTGCTTGGCACCGGGCAATTCCATACGGTGCGCGCCTCGCACCAGCCAACGGTACATCATCGCGTGCGTCACTTCCGGATGAAATTGAAGTGCGTAGCCGGTACCGAACCGGAAAGCCTGCACGGAAAAGGCATCGCCTTCCGCCAGCAGCTCGCTTCCGGACGGCAGCTCAAAACCTTCGCGATGCCATTGATACACATGGTCGGGCCAATCCGCGCAAACCTTACGGCCAGCTTCGGTCGGTCGGATCGGATAGTAGCCGACCTCGGCGTGACCTTGCGGATGCGGAAACACCGGAGCACCGAGATGGCGTGCGAGCATCTGCGCGCCGAGACAAATGCCGAGATAAGGCTTTTTGTCCCGCAGCGGCACACCGATCCAATCGATTTCCCGGCGGACAAAATCCTCGTTGTCGTTCGCGCTTTGTGGGCCGCCGAAAATCGCCGCACCGGCGTGCTCGTCCATTGTCTCGGGCAAAGGGTCGCCGAAGCGCGGGCGTCGAATGTCGAGCGGATAGCCGAGTTTCGCCAACGTCTGGCCGACGCGGCCCGCCGAGGAATGCTCCTGATGCAAAATGAGAAGTACGGGTTTCAGCATTGATGATTCGACGGTTGCTCCCGTTGCTGACTAGTAACGGCTTTGGCGGGCTTTGCAACACGAGCAGCGGGATACAGCTTATGTCGGCCGCGCGGATCTGCGGCGCTTTTGGCGGTAGTCCACAAAACTGAGGATCAGACCTCGTGGGGTTACACGGATCAAGAACGTAATGAGCTTGTTAATGGCCCCCGGCACGACGGTTCGGCGTCCTTCGATCAAACCGCGATATCCAGCTTCCGCCACTTGCTCCGCCGACTGGATCAGAAAGCTCGGGCCGATCGCTTTTTTACTGAGACCGGCACGATCGGCAAACTCCGTCGGCACCGGGCCGGGACACAGCACGGTGACGCGAATTCCACGCGGCTTGAGTTCACTGTGCAAAGCCTCGGAAAACGACAGAACATAGGCTTTCGTTGCATAGTAAACCGCCATCCCGGGCCCGGGCAGAAAGCCGGCCATCGAACCGACGTTCAGCAGCCCGCCGCGATGGCGGGCGAGACTGTCGACAAAGGCAAGCGACAGCTCGGTCAACGCGCGCACGTTGAGATCGATCATCTGCGATTGTTCGTCATGGTTGAGCGCGCTGGCGGCTCCCACCAGGCCGAACCCTGCATTGTTGACCAAGAATTGCGGCTCGACGCCTTGTGCCGTGAGCGCATCGCCGATCACACGCGCGATCCCAGGCTTGAGCAAATCGGCCGCGAGAACAATCGGCCGGGGTGCGCCGGTCGCGGCAATTTCGTCAGCCAGCGCATGTAGTCTGTTTTCCCTCCGCGCGACCAGCGCCAACTCATGTCCATCGCGAGCGAATACGCGGGCCAGCGCCACGCCAATACCCGCCGAGGCCCCGGTGATGACAGTCACTGGCCGCAGATTGCTCATTGTATACTGCAATATCACGCGATCGGCCGCCCGCTCTCGAACGGCCGATCGGGGTTCTGCGCGTTACGCAACTTTGGGATCGAGACCTTCCAGCGGACGTCTCGCCGGCTCAACACCCCAAAAGTAGACAGCGATAATTTGTATCACGACCAGGCCGATCATCAGCCACACCACGCCCGGCAGTTGATAATTGACCATCAGATAGCCGACGACGAACGGAGACACCACCGTGGCGCCGCGGCCCAGCGTGTTGCAGATGCCGTTCGCGCGAAGGCGGATCTCGGTCGGAAACAGTTCGGGCGTGTAGACGCCGAAGAGGATGGCGGTCTGGATGTAGATCGCGACGATCAGGATCGCGCCGACAGTAAGAACGATCACCGGATCGGAGGCGGCGTTGAAATGCAAGTAAACCCAACCCGCGGCGATCGTGAGAAATGATGCGCCGATGATGCTCCAACGTCGCCCGATATAGTCGGACAAAACTGCGCCGAACGCACACCCGACCAGCGAAGCGGCGGCAAGCACGACCGTGTAGCCGAGTGAATTGGTGATCGTGAGCCCCTGACGAAGGAAGAACTGCGGCAGGAAGATCACGAAGCCGAAGATCAACGTATTGATCGTTATCAACACCCAGCTCCCGACCAGCAGGCGCTGCAGAATCGGCGGCTTGAACATCGCGACAGCGGTTAGCTGCGGCACGGCGACTGCCGGCTTCGGCGCCGCGAGCGGGCCGCTGGCCGCCTGCACTTCCTTTTCGATCGATTCCATCAGAGCTTCGGCCTCGGCCGTGCGACCTTGCGCCTCGAGCCAGCGCGGCGACTCCGGCAGATTTTTCCGCAGATACCAGACGATCAGCGAGCCGATGCCCGCAATGATGAACATCGGACGCCATCCCCAGGTCGGGATGATCAAATAGCCAAGGATGGATGTTGCCGGAAATCCGGCTACGACGAGAAATGCCATGAAGGACAGCCAACGCCCGCGCGTCTGCGGTGGCACAAATTCCGTCAGTGTCGAATAGCCGACGACGATTTCGGCGCCGAGACCAAGGCCCTGCACGAAACGGCAGGCGATCAGTTGATTCATGTCCTGCGCGAAAGCAGCGGCAATCGAGGCAAGACCAAAAATGAGCAGGTTGATCTGATAGGTGAAGCGCCGACCATATTTGTCGCCGACGAAGCCGGTGATGAAAGAGCCGATCGTCATGCCGACAAAGGTCAGGGAGATGAATTGCAGATTTTGCGGCAGCGTGGAGAACTTGGTCTGTGTTGTCGAAGCAAGCACGCTGGCCGCAACGTAAAGATCGTACCCATCGAAAAACATTCCGGCCCCGACCAGCCAGAAAATCCGGTAATGAAACGATGAAATCGGCAGCCGGTCGAGACGCGCGCCGGCATTCACAGTCGTAGCCATCGGTTCCCTCCCCGTGGGATTGAATATTGCGACCGGTCTACGCCGGTTGGTGCGTGATGGTAGTCGAGGCGACGCGCGTGCGCCAATACCCCATGGTGGGATCCTTGCGTTGCGCCGCCGCGAGCGCCGCGTGTGCACGCTTATAGTTACCACGCAACATATACGAGAAGCCCTGGTTGTTGAGAATCTCGACGGTCGGCCCAACATGCGGACCGCCTGACCGTAGGCGCGGTCCGTGAGATCAAACCGACGCAGGCAATCGCAGGAGACGGCAAGACCGATCCAGGCCTCGGCGTCGCGCGGATGCTTCTCGACGGCGAGACGGACTTGCCTCCGCTCCGCCGCGACCGAAGCCCCATTCGTTCCCTCGGTCGGGACGGTGTATTCCTGTTTCGCCGCCGGGCGCGTCACGTGCGCTGGCTTGCAAAAAACCCCGTAAATACGGGGCTATCGCCCACCGGGAACAACAATTGGGAAATCATCAAGACTAAGGCGCGGTTATCGAAGTACAGTCGTGCCGTTGCTCGCGCGGCGGTGTTGCGGCAACATGTCTGCATCTGTCATCAGCTGAAAGTCGCTACACCCAACGCCGGGCGCCGCGACGATTTCTTCCGGGAGATTTCTGTCGATGTCGAAACCTCGCATTAGTTATGTGGATCCTTCGACGATTAAGGATCCGGCCATGATCGCTGAATTCGAGCGCTGCGCGCGCGAGGGCACGCCACGCCCGGAAAGCCAGGCTATTCGCGCGCACGTGCCAGCGACGTTCTGGTCGTTCGCCAACACCTGGCGCGATGTTTTCAAGAACGGCGTGGCCGACCATAGGATAAAAGAGCTTTGCCGAATCTACGTCTCGCGTTCCGTGCTGTGCGAATTCTGCGGCAATCAGCGCTCAATCAAGGCGGCAAAATCGGGACTGAAAGAAGATGACTATTCAGACCTTATCAATTTCGAGAGCTCGACGCGCTACGACGAGCGACAGAAGGCCGCGTTGGCCTACGCAGAAGCCATCACCTGGGACCTGCCGGCCACTGATGCTTTGTGGGAGCGCCTGCACAAGCATTTCAGCGAACCCGAACTTGTGGAGATCGGCTATTTCGTCGCAATCACCATGGGTCAGCAGCGCTGGCTGCGCACTCTGAATATCGAGCACCATCAGATTCTGGCCGGAACCGACGGTTCGATGGCGCCTGGCTTCGAAACTCTCGAAGCATTGCAGCGTTCAAAGCAGGCCCAGGACTACTGGGCCAAGATCAACGCCAAACCCGCAAAGCAGCCCGCCGAGTGACCAGTCAAGCAATGGCGTCTTCCGCCGTCCGATCCGCCCCTGCTTCGCGGGTTGCCAAAGGTGAACCACGGATCCGCGTCCGCGGTCTGGGCAAGCGCTACGGTACGCTCGAGGTCTTCCGCAATATCGACTTCGACGTCGGTAAGCGCGAGATCGTTGCAATTGTCGGTCCCTCCGGCTGCGGCAAGACCACCCTCTTGCGCTGCATCGATGGGCTTTTGCCGCACGACGCCGGTGAAATCCGCGTCGGCAATGTGCGCATCACGGAGCCGATCTCCGGTGTGGCGATGGTCTTCCAGCATTTCGGCCTGTTCCCGTGGAAGACTGTGTTCGAAAACGTCGCCTATGGCTTGCGGATGGCCGGCGCACCGCGCGCCGATATCGAACGCAAGGTTCCGGAATTCATCAAGCTGGTGGGCCTGAGCGGTTTCGAAAACGCATTTCCCTACCAGATGTCCGGCGGGATGCAGCAGCGCTGCGGTCTAGCTCGCGCACTTGCCGTCGAACCCAACGTGCTGCTGATGGACGAACCGTTTGCCGCCGTCGATGCGCAGACGCGCGAGATCCTGCAATTCGAATTGTTGCGTATCTGGGAACAGCGGCCGACCGCAATGATTTTCGTTACCCACTCGATCGAAGAAGCTGTGCTCCTCGGTCACCGGGTCATCGTACTCAAGGGACGGCCGTCGAGCATTCACGAAACAATCACCATCGACCTGCCACAGCCGCGCACGCGAGAGACCTTGCGCGAACCGCGCTTCGCCGAGTTGCGCGAGCAGGTCTGGGGCACGCTGATGCGGGAGGCGCGCGAAGCCGAATTCCATCTCGAACGTTGAGCCTGAATAAGAAAATGAAGCTGTAGAGGGAGGATTCAATGATCCATAGAACAATCGCATTGGCGGCAGGCGCAATCCTGCTTGCCGCATCGCTTACTGCCGCGGTGGCCCAGGGCAAGAAGATCGTCGTCGCTATTCCGGGCGTTCCGCCGATCTATTCGGTCACGATCGCCTTCGTCGCGGAAAAGCAAGGCTTCTTCAAGAAGCATGGCGTCGATGTTGAAATCCGTCCGTTCGACAATGGTACCGCCGCAGCCCGCGCGGTCGTGGCCGGCGACATCGACATGGCCTGGTCGCCAACGCCGCCGGTGATCAACCAGGTTTCGAACGCTGATGTGCCACTAGTCGCTGTCTACGGCATGCCCAATCCGGATTGGGTCATCGGCACCACCGAAACCGGCAAGACATGCAAGGACATAGTGGGGCAGGATGTTGGTGTCGACTCGATCAACGGTGCACGTTCAGTGGCGCTGCGCTCGATGCTGACCGGCTGCCCTGGCGTGAAAATCGAAGACACCAAGCAGATCGCCTTGGGTTCGACACCGGGACCGGCCCTGCTCGCCGGCCAGCTAAAGTATGCCGTGCTGCATCTCGACGACCTCGCCGAGATCGAGCACCAGGGCAAGAAGCTCAATATCCTGCTGGCGATGAAGAACACCAATCCGACCAGCCACTATCTGATCATGGTCGCGCGGAAGGACAATCTGGCGAAAAACCGTGACGCCATCGTGCGCACCGTTGCCGGGATGATTGAAGCCGCGCGCTTCATGCGGGACCCGAAAAACGCCGATACCGTCGCTGAAATCGCCTCCATCACCGGACACAATAAAGAAGTGAACAAGGCAGCGCTCAAGGCGTTCCTCGATATCGACTTCTGGGCCGCCAAGGACGACGGCATGCCGCGCGACAAGATTGAGGCGGTCGCTGCTCTCATGAAGAAGATCGGTTCGATCAATCCCGACAAGGAACCGGTCAGCTACGACAAACTCGTCGACGCCAGCATCTGGAAAGATGCCAACGCAATGGTGAAGTGAGAGTCATCTTCCCGAGATACGCCGAGCCCCGGGAAGACCAGTTGATGATCGGACAGTCACCTTGCAGTCAAAAGCACTCCGCCGTCACGCACCCTTCTGGTTCAGCATTTTCGCGGGCATTGCGCTCTGGGAAGTTGCCGGGCGTAACTCCAGCCCAGCCTTCATGGTGCCGTTCTCGACGACAATTGCGCGCCTTTGGCAGCTGACGGTCAGCGGCAATTTCATTTCTCAGTTGGTTGATTCGGCAAAACTCTTCCTTGCCGGATTCGGGCTCGCCCTGATCGTCGGAATGCCGCTTGGCCTGCTCCTCGCCCGCGTCCGCATCCTGCGTGTGGGTGTCGAACCCTACATCATGATCCTCTATGCAACGCCGATGGTGGCATTGATCCCTTTCATCCTCTCGATGATGGGTTTCGGCTTTGCGCCAAAGCTGCTGGTCGTTTTCCTGTTCGCGGTTTTTCCCGTGCTCTACAACACCGTTGAAGGCGCACGCAGCATCAAACCTGAGCTGATCGAAGTTGCGAAGTCGTTCCGCTCGAGCGAGTGGGCGCTGTGGCGCGAGGTCATGTTGCCTTATACCCTGCCGTACACGATGACGGGCGTTCGTCAGGCGATCGGCCGTGCGCTGGTCGGAATGATCGCGGCCGAATTCTTCCTGTCGGCAACCGGCTTCGGTCAACTCATCATGAGCGCCTCGCAGAATTTCGACACGGGCGGCGTATTCGCGTCGATGCTGGTCATCGGGCTGCTCGGTGTCGCTCTGACGCGACTTGGCTTGCTCATCGAGCAGCACTTCGCACGCTGGAGACAGTAGCGTGGCCGAACAAGCTCTCAGCACAGCCGTTGCGGATGGTCAGAAGACGCAGAGTGCGTCGAGCGGATTGTCCGGCGCCTGGTTGCCGCGACTGATCACGGGATTTGTGATTCTGCTCACCTGGGAAGTCGTGGTGCGCGCCTCCGCTCCGGCCTACGTGGCGAAGCCGACCACCGTCATTTGGGCCATTCCGAAAGTGCTCACCGAGCCGGCGTTTCTGCAGGCACTCGGTTCGACCCTTGTGGCGGTTGCGGAAGGATTGGTGATGACGATCGTCGTCGGCACGATTCTCGGGCTGCTGATGGGCCGCAGCACCACATTCGATCGCGTATTCCGCGTGTACATCAACTTCTTCAACGCGATGCCGATGATCGTGGTGTTGCCGCTGTTTTCTTTGTGGTTCGGCTATTCGAGCGGCGCCCGCATCGCGACCATCATCTTCGCCGCAATATTCGCTATCACGATGAACGTCGCGGACGGAGCCCGCTCCGTGCCGCGCGACTATCTTGAAGTCTCGCGCTCGTTCAGGTCGGGGCGCCTGCGAACGTTGATTGACATCGTGCTGCCGTCCTCGATGCCCTATCTGCTCGCGGGCTTCCGGCTTGCCGCCGGCCGAGCGCTGATCGGCGCTGTGGTTGCCGAGTTCTTTCTTTCGGTCGGCGGGATCGGCTACTACATCCTTTACAATTCCCGCTCCTATCACCACAACGAGGCGTTCGTCGGCGTGCTTTTGCTCGCGGCGTTCGGCGTCGGCTTCGAGCTGCTGGTGAACTGGTCGACGCGACACTTCATGCCGTGGTATCGCCGGGACGAAAAGTCGACCTAGCGGCTTCATCGAGCTTCACGAGGAAATTTCATATGTCATCCGACCCCTTGCTCAAGGCCGCTATCGCCCATTGGGGACCCCGCTTCGTGGCCAACGGCGTAGTCCTGACCGACTTCGAAGAAGTCACCGGTTCTATTTCCTCGTACAACGGCTGGTGCAGCGCCTGGTCGGCGCGCGCAGCACATCACGAGCAGCTGGGCCGTCAGGCGTTGGCGAAAAAGTATTTCCTCACAGCGGGAGAATGCCTGCAACGCGCCGGCGTCTACTATCATTTTGCCTCCTTCCTGTTCGTGCACGATCAGGCACAGATGAAAGCCGCGCACAAAAAGCAGATCGAATGTCGACAGGCTGCACTTCCTCACTTGCTGCCGCCCGGCGAACGCGTCGAAATTCCATATGAAGGCAGCACCATGGCCGGCATCCTGCGCAAGCCGGTCGGCGTTGAACGGCCGCCGGTCGTCGTAATGGCAGTCGGCCTCGACTCAACAAAGGAAGAAGGTGACGCTTACGAAGCGCCGTTTCTTGCACGCGGCATTGCAACGCTCATCTTCGAAGGCCCGGGCCAGGGCGAAGCGCAATATGATTTTCCCATTCGCGGCGACTTCGAGGCGCCGGTGAAGGCCGTGATCGATTTTGTGGAGAAGCGGTCCGACCTAGATGCCGGGCGGATCGGCATGTGGGGCGTCAGTCTCGGCGGCTACTACGCGCCACGTGCCGCGGCGTTCGATAAGCGCATCAAGGCCTGCATCGCGCTCGGCGGGCCGTTCAATTGGGGAGCGGCCTGGGACGGATTACCGGAACTGACGCGACAGGCCTTTCGCGTTCGCAGCCACTGCAGGACGCCCGAAGATGCCCGCAAGAATGCCAACACGCTGTCTCTCGAGGGCGTAGCGCAGAACATTACTTGCCCGTTGTTTATCGTGAACGGCCGCCTGGACCGTATCGTTCCGGCCAAGGACGCGGAACGCCTGGCCCGCGAAGCAAAAGGGCCCGTTGAACTCATGATGATCGAGGATGGCAACCACATCGCTACCAACCGCGCCTACCGATGGCGCCCGCAAAGTGCGGATTGGATGAAAGAGCAGCTGGGAGAGCCACACCACCCGCTTATGCCCGCGTAAGCAGGCTGCTAAAGCGCAACAAGCCCGCGTGGCACCGCGTGCATGCGCTCGATGCCGCTTTCGGTGATCACGACCATTTCGCCGGTTTGTACGCCAGCCTTGCCATCGCGCGTGACAACGTTCGGCTGGATCACGACGGTCTGCCCGGCGCGAAACAGATCCTGCGGCACCGGACCCGCTGGGCGGCTCCTGCAACCAAGGATCGGCGGAAGATATCCGCCACCATAACCGTGCAGCAGATCGTCGATGATGGTGAAGCCTGCGTCCTCGATCACGCCGGATGCCTCGATCACCTGCGATGGTGTAGCGCCGGCCTTGAGCACCGCCGCGATTGAATCGAACGCCGCATCCGCTGCCGCGTGAAGTTCGCGATAGAGCTGGTTCGGCTCGCCGAGCGAAAAGCTGCGCAGAACCTGTCCGGGATGATCCCAGAAAGCCGCGCTGATCTCGGCCACAATAACGTCACCCGATCGCAAGCGACGCCGGCGCGGAAACTGACGAGGCACGCCAAGGTCGGGCGCACCCATCGCAGTGACGCCAATGTAATGAATGACGTTGATCGCACCTTGAGACACGTAGGAGCGCTCGACTAAGTCACCCAGCTCGCGTTCGTTCAGACCAGGTTTTGACGCATCGCGCAGCGCCGCCATGCCAAGGTCGCTGAAATACGCACCGACGCGCAGCCAATCAAGCTCCTCGGTCGACTTCACCTGACGCAGCCGGACATAATCGCGGTTAAGGCTTTTCGGCTTGCCGAATTTTGCCGAAAGCGCCGCATGCTGCTCGGCGCTGACAGGTCCCATGGTTGCGACGCGATCCTGTCGCGCGCCGCGCCGCTTGAGCGCTTCCGTCGCCGCAGCGATAGAAGACTCACCGCCCCATTTGACGTCCGCCTTGTCGGCGAGGATCTGCGCCTGTGGGGCATGATTGACATATTGCACGAAAAGAGCGTCGCGCTCACGCGGCGTGAATATCCCAACTGCCTCGGCGGTGACGGGCCATTGCGTGAGCCACTGCACGACCGAACCGAACCGGTTGGCGCCGCAGAAAAGAAGATGGTCGCATTCGGCCTGTGTCAGCAGCCTTTCAACAGCTGCACGCCGCTGCGTCATCTCCGCTTCGGAAAAGCGCGGGTATTCGGCCTCAACAATGCGCGCCAAATGAGGAGGGAGAGAAGCCATGATTGTCCGATCGTGTCGCTGGCGCGTGATTAAAAAATCTCAGCCGGACTTCTTCGGCAATGCCACGATCATGTCGAGTTCGATACGTGCTCCCGGTGACGACAGCTGGTTGATGCATACCGTCGTGCTCGCCGGACGCCAGTCGCCGAAATATTTGCCCATGGTCGCGTGCATGGCGTCGGCATCGCGGAAATCCGTCAAATACTTCGTCACCTTCACCACATCGCGCCAGCCGGCGCCAACCTCGTCCAGGATCGACTTGATCGCTTCCATGGCCCGCGTGGTCTGTTCCTCTATCGAGTGCGGGTGCACGTGCTCGGCGTTGACGTGAGGATGCTTGTGATAAAGGGGCGAAGGCGTCGCGCCTGACAGGAACATCAGATCGCACGCCCCGACAATCCGCACCGCCGGGGCATACGGCATGGTGTGCGCCTCCTCGGGTTTCGGGTGTACGGGTTCGAGTCGGACGCTCTGTTGCGGCCTGGTCATCACGGTCATCACGGGCCTCCCATCGGCAAACGAATCCACGCCATTTGGGACCGAAAAGCGCCCTGACGCAACCGCTTCACACGGCGCCTCGCGTGTTGATCGCCGCGCGGGAAACGCTAACGTGCGCCCGACAGGAGAACCGAATGCCTGCCACTATCCTCGATTCCGCGGTGTTCCGCGACATATTCACCACCGAAGCAATGCGGACTGTTTTCTCGGACGAGAACCGCGTGCAGAAATATCTGGACTTCGAGGCAGCACTCGCGCGCGCGCAAGCCAAACTCGGCATCATACCGAAGGAGGCGGCCACCGAAATCGTTCGCCATTGCTCGGTCGATAAGATCGACATGGCGAAGCTCAAGGAGGCAACTGAGCGGATTGGCTACCCGGTCCTGCCTGTCGTCCAGCAACTGGTAAACCTGTGCAAGGACGGACTCGGCGAATGGTCGCATTGGGGTGCCACCACTCAGGACATCACCGACACGGCAACCATCATGCAGATCCGGGAGGCGCTGGCCCTCGTCGAGAAGGACATTGACGGCATTTGCGAGGGTCTGGCGACCCTTGCCAAAAAATACCGCGACACGCCAATGGCTGGGCGCAGCAACCTTCAGCAGGCCGTGCCAATCACTTTCGGATACAAAATGGCGACAATGCTCGCTGCCTTCGAGCGCCATAGGCAGCGTCTCAAGGAATTGAAGCCCCGCGTTCTGGTTGGCGAATTCGGCGGCGCCGCCGGCACCCTTTCCTCGCTCGGCAAGGACGGGCTGGAGGTTCAGGAGGAGCTGATGAAAGAGCTCAAGCTAGGACAGCCGGAGATTTCATGGCACACGGTGCGCGATCGCATCGCAGAGGTCGGCTGCTTCCTCGGCCTCGTCACCGGAAGCTGTGGCAAGATCGCCTTCGACATCAAACTGTTGATGCAGACCGAAGTCGAGGAGGTCTACGAACCATTCCACGCGGGTCGCGGGTCGTCCTCGACCATGCCGCAGAAGCGTAATCCGATTTCATCGGTCTACATCACTGCGCAGACCGCAATGGTGCGCCAGCTGGTTGCCGCATTGCTGGATGCACAGGTGGAAGATCACGAACGGTCTACGGGCCCGTGGGAAATCGAGTGGATCGCACTGCCGGAAATTTTCATGTTATCCGCGGGCGCTCTCTCGCAGACGCGGTTCCTCGTCGAGGGCCTGCAGGTCAACGAGAAGAAAATGCGTGAGAACCTTGACATCACCAAGGGATTGATCATGTCGGAAGCGGTGATGATGGGGCTTGGTGCCGAAATCGGTCGCAACAAGGCGCACGATCTGGTCTACGACATTTGCCGCGATGTGGTGAAAACCGGCCGTCCGCTGATCGACCTGCTCGCCGAAGACAAGGAGATCAGCAAGCACGCCGATCGCAAGAAACTCGAACGCCTGGTCGATCCAGCCAACTATCTTGGCGTTGCCGGCGAGATGGTCGACCGCGTGCTGAAGATGCGAAAGTAATACTCAGGCCTTCGGCATCGTTCGCCAAATCGCAAACGCCACGGCGAGCGTCGCCGCGCCGACCAGCAGGAACAGCGCCGGCACCGTCGCGCCAAGTTTCTGCATGACTGCCACAACAATCGTCGCGCCAGTCATGAACGCCGCGTTCAAAATATTGACGGCGGCAATTGTACGCGCCCGGCGATCCGCGCCACTCCAGGCCTGGACCGCGGCAAAGGCCGGTACAATGAACAGGCCGCCCGCGATTGCAAGGCCGCACAGGTCGATCGCGGCACGGAGCCCGAGTGTCGATGCAAATACAACGGCGGGACCTTGCGGCGTAGTCGCCGGAGTTGCGCCAAAAGTGGCAAAGCCGAGGTCGAGCGCAAACGCGCCCAACAGAAGGGCACCCACGAGCGTTGTCCCGAGAACGATGCGTCCACGCGCGATTGCCGCCGCCAGACCGGAGCCGACACCCACCGCAATCGAGAACAGCGCGAGATAGGCGGTGATAGTCTCCTCGTTTCCACCGATCAGCGTCTTGACCAGTGGAGGCAGCAATGACAGCACCACAATACCGACAAGCCAGAACCAGCTGACGACCAACGCGCCCCACCACAACCTCGAGTCGGCATGCAAATGCCGCATCATGGCGACGGTAGAAGCAGCAATGTTGGCATCGATTTTCAGCTGGGGCGCGCCATCGCCCGTCGCAGGGATGAGCAAAGCGGACATCCAGCAGGCAAGCGCGAAGCTTATGACAAGAACCGCAAAGGTTCCGGTCTCACCTCCGCGTGACGCGAAGCCTGCGGCGATCGTGCCCAGAAGAATGGCGACAAAGGTCGCGCCTTCGATCAGCGCATTGCCGGATGGCAATTGCTCGCGTCGCAGATGGTCCGGCAGAATGCCGTACTTGATCGGCCCGAACAGCGCCGCAAGAACTCCGAATGCGAACAATGCAACAAAGAGAATTGGCAACGACGATCGCGCATATCCGAGCACGGCAAACGCGGCGATGAATATCTCGGCGAACTTCAACCGTTGAGCAACCTTCGCCTTGTCGTAGCGATCCGCCAGTTGGCCACCGAGCGCAGACAGAATGAAGAAAGGCGCAATGAAAGCCGCGCTCGCAAGCGTGATCAGCGCTTCCGAGTCGGCCCTGTCCGACTGGAACAGGATGACGAAGACCAGCGCAGTCTTGAGAAAATTGTCGTTGAATGCCGCGAAGAACTGGCACCAGAACAGCGGAGCAAACCGCCTCGACAACAGCAGGGGCGATGGCATGCCATCCCATTATTGCAAAGTTCCCTACGGACTGCTCCCGGAAAAAATCAGGCGGCCTTATGGCCGCCCGATTGAGTTTGGAACCAGCCCGTAACTCAGAAACGAGCATTTCCCTCATGTGATTCGAGGGTCATCGCAGCCAGAGCGAAGCACGCCGAGATGCCGATAACGATCATGAACAATGTGATCCACATAGCGCGCCTCCTCTTCCATGGGCGCAAAAGGTTTTGCGCGGGGGCAGTCCGGCCAAGGAAACGCGTGAGATGAGTTCCGGTTCCAAGGATCTGCGTCAGTAGCCAAACCGGATCGAGGATGTCAGGTCGGCCAGCAATATACGGAGATCGAGTTCCCGAAACTCCAGATAAATCCGGCGTAACCAACGCTGAATCTCGGCATGCGCGCTGACGGGCACGTCGACAGCGTCGGCCAATTGCGAGTTGGCAAATGAAAACGGGGGCGTCTCGATGTATCTGCGCAGGCCCGGCGCTAAAACCGGGATCCGCACCACGGGGCTGCCGCTCGCCAGCGGATATTTGTCCCGGTGCTGCGCCGGCCCGAGCATTTCATTGTGAACCGGCGCGAGCGTCGCGTGAGAGAACCGGGTGCGCAGATTGCGATAAGCATCGACCGACGTCTTGTCGGGCGTCATTGTGAAAAGGATCGCCACCCCAATGGACCGACTGCGGGCCTCTTCGATGAAGCCGATCTGATGCGTTACGGCGAAAAAGGATTCGAAGGATTCGTGACCGAGATCGATGATCTTCGTCGTATCTTCGTCCGCGACAAGACGATCGAACAGCGCGATCTGTCCGCCGATGTCGCGAATCGACGCCGTCGTGGTCTGTTCCGGCAGAAAGTGCTCAAGGGTTTTGTCGCCGGCATTGAGATCGAAAGTCGCGACAATACGGCCTTGCTGCTGATGAAAATCAGCAAGCAGACGTGCCAACAAAGTCTTGCCGACGCGGGGACGCGGTGATGCGACAATGGTGATGGAACTGCGGAATGACATCGCCGGACCGGACGCCGTCGCTCAATCGGCGCATTCGAGAAAGGGCTAACCGGCAGCCTGACGGACGTTGCTTTCCATCTTCGGCGCCACAAGGTCGACCAGCTTTACGCGATCGTACTCACCCCAAACATTGCCAAGCCAGTGACGAACATAGCCGCGCAGAACGAAGGAATAATTTGCGGCTTCGTTCTTGGCGCCCTTGTTGCCGACAAACGAGACGAACGGCACGCTGGCCACTTCCACTTGCTCGTACGCCATCTCGTTCAACTTCGGAATGCTGATTTCTTCGGCGCCTTTGATCCGCTTGAAGTACGCATTGTAGGTTGCGGGATCCCAGTCGAAGAACGTGGTGTTGTTGATGAAGTTCTTGACAAGGAAGTAGTTGGCGTCGCCCATCACGCGCGCCGTTTCGGCGATCTCCTCGAGCGAAGCGATTGACGGCCCAAGGATATGAAAAACCGCGAACGTGATCTGGCCTTTCTTGGCCGACTCCAGAAATCCGATGTCGGTCAGCGCTTGCAGGGTTGAAGACAGCAACCCGGCGCGCACGTCGATCACCGTCACCTTCGCATCGGCGCTGCCAAGAGTGTCGAAGATCTTCATTTGATCGGAGACCGACGTCACATCCACGACTTCGGTCAGTTCTGGATGAAACCGCTTGAGCGTCCCGCGTGGTGACTCCGTGTCGAAGGCGCGGGTCGGCGTTTGATGTGCGCCGAAATAATCGATCAGGGTGCGCGCGACGGTCGTCTTGCCGACGCCCCCTTTATCAGCACCGACGAGAATCACAGCAGGTTTGGCCATAGTACGACTCTACCGTATTGCCCAATCTTACGTTACTGGCGCGGGAGAATGACAGATCTTATTCGTCGAGTCGGTCCTCACGCCCCTACCTAGCCTCAAGTGCGATCATAAATTATAGCGCTATATCAAGCAATTGAATGAAGGCGCGCGCGCGGGGCCTGTGTACGACTTACTACAGGGTTGTGACGACCGGATTGAGCGGCTGGTGCCGGCGGAGGGATTTGAACCCCCGACCACCCGCTTACGAAGCGGATGCTCTACCGCTGAGCTACGCCGGCTGAAACCGCGCCACTGATATCGGCGCAGGTCCCCGTTGGCAAGCAATACGGCCTTTTCGAGCCTAGCGGAACAGTTGGCGCAGGCGTTGCCACGCATCGCTGGCTGGAGGTGTCGAAGTTTCGGGCACGGGATCACGGTCGAGGCTCGAATCAAGGCCAGGATCGTCGGGTGCATGCACCAAGGGGATAACAGGCTCAACCGGCTTGAATTTTTCTGGCGGCCGGGGTCTTGCGATCCTGCGCGGCTTTTCGGGCGGCGGCTCAGGCGGTGGCTCAGCTTTCGACCCCGGCGGGGTGATCGGGATCGATTCGGCGGCCGGCGGCGAGGCCTCAATGACAGGACGTGCGACACCGATTTCCGCGAGTGGAACCTTCCACTCGAACCCGTCGAGCCGTCCGTTCGGCGACACGGGTAGCCAGCGATCGGACACAACGCCTTCCGCGGTCCAAACCGGATCACCCGACGCACGCATGGCGCGCATCATCCATTCGCGCACGCGCCCTTCGTCGCCGTGTTCGGCTTCCTCGATTTCCGCCATCAAAGTCGCGACGCGACGCGTTGGTGTCGACAGATGCGGAGCGAGCGCCGCGCGCGCCGTTGCAAACTCACGCGCATCCAGTGCAGCCCGTGCGACCGCCAATGCTCCTTCGAGCTGATCAGGGACCTTACCGGCAAGCTTTTGCATCCGGGCAAGCCGCTCTCTCGCGCTGTCGCCAAGCCGCAGGTCGGCGTAGCTCTCGGCGAGATCGGGATGCGGATTGATCGCCCACGCCGCTTCCAGGATTTTTCGTGCCTTGCGCATATCGCCGGCCTCCGCAAGGCGCCGGCCCGCCAGTGCCGCCGCCGGTACCAGATCCGGTGCGAGCTTGACCGACTCGAGCACCAAGGCGCGTGACGCGTCGCGATCCGTGTCCTCAAGCTCATGCGCACGGGCGGCGAGCAGAACCGCACGCTTGCGCCGATAGTCCGGCTTTGCGAGCGCGCCTTTCATGGAATCGAGCGCATCGAGCGCCCCGGCCCAGTCGGCGGCCGCGCAGCGATATTCGAGGACGGCCTGCCCCGCCCAGGCGACCGGTGGCTGCAGCTTGGCGGCTTCTTCGGCCGCGCGCCGCGCCGCCTCCAGATCGTTGCGCCGCTGCGCCTCGATATAAAGTCCGCGAAGTCCCAGCGCACGCGTGTCCTCGCGCACGGTCATTGCCCGGAAGGCACGTTCCGCGCCGCTGCGGTCGCCGGCCAGTTGCGCCGACTGCGCGCCCAACAGCAATGCTAACGGATCGCGCGGCGAAAGTCGCGCGGCCTCATCGGCCGCTTTGCGCGCAACCCTCAAATCGCCAGCGCCAATCGCAATCAAGCCGCGCGTAACCGCGAGATAACCTTTCGTCGCGCGGCGATGCTTGAAAAAGAGCGATGCATATTCGGGCGAGTGCAAAATGACGCTGACGATCCACCAGACGGTCATCAGCACGACCACCAGCGCGACGACGGCGAAGAAGGCCACCATCAGCGAGGTTTCAATGCGATAGCCCATCCACGTGACGGAAACCTCGCCCGGGCGATCGGCGATCCAACCAACGCCGGCGGCGATCACCGCGAGCGACACCAGGAAAAGGATGATACGGATCATCCCGGTCTCATCGCTTGCCAAGTGCATGGGTGGTTTCGCTCGCGAACTGGCGCGCCGCGGCGAACGCAGCCTGCCGGGCCTGAGCTTTTCTGATCCAATCCTGCGCCGGTGCGCGCGTCGCAGCATCGAGCTTGCCAAGATCGATGATGGCGTCATCGATTGCGGCTTGTGCCGCTTCAACCTCGACGCGCGCCAGCACGGCAGACGCATCATCGCCAGCCGGCGCATCGACGGGACGGATACGCACGAGCTTGCCGGCGTTGGCTTCCAGACGCTCCAGGAAACCGGTCGGTGCCTGGGAAGATTTCATCAACGCCGGAAGCAGCGCCCGCAGTTCTTGCGCCAGCGCCACACTTGTCGGCGTGCCGCTGTTCGCAAAGGATATCAGCGGCGCCAGAACTTTTTCGTCGGCGCCAAGAGACTTCACTTCATCAAGTTCTGCGACAAATGGCACGCCGCTCAAGACCGCATCGCGCAATGCAGCAGCGCTCAGCGCGAGTCTCGCGGCATTGTCGGTCGGTGGTGCTTTGGCGACCTGCTCAAGCGCAGCAATACGTTTTTGAACGACATCGACCTCGCCGGGTGACAGACCACCCGCGGTATCCTTCGTGACGTCTTGAATGTTGGCACGCATTTGCGAGACCGCCTTCTCGGCGGCATCCGCCCGGGCGCGGGCTTCCGCCGCTCCGCCAGCGGTTTCATCGTTGCGTTTGGTGAGTGCTGTGAGCGCGATACCGAGCGACTTTATGGCGTTGTCGGCGGCAGACAGCCGTTCCGACACACTCGGATCAAGTGTCTGCGGTCGCGCGGCCGCGGCTTCGATTCTTGCGATGCGATCGTTAAATGCCGCGGTCGCGGTCGACTCCACGCGGTCCATTTCCCCGTTTTGGACCGGCAGGAATCCGCCGAACCAAAGAGCGAGAAGCACTCCTGTCATGGTCGCCGCGCCCGCACAGCCCGCTGCCAGCATTTGCCACAGCGCCGCTCCGCCCTGCGGAGATCCAGCATCAGTGCCCGCGGGATGGGGCTCGCGCTGACTTTCGGTCTGCGTTTCGGCAGACGATGCCCGAGAGGTCTGCTCAGGCTTTTCGCCTGTTTCGGCCTCCGGTGCCTGCGAGATCGTCGGTACTTCGGTCGCTTTCAGATCGATCGTCGGCGCCGCGCGCTTGCGGCGGCCGCCCCCAGCGCGATTCGGTGTCGTTGGCTTATCGGCCATGCGCGTTTACCTCGGCGAATCGGCTCAACCCCGCAGGCAGGAAATAACGCAAATAACGCATATGTACCAGTAATCACGCGGACCCTGCCGCCAGCAATTCGATCAGCGTGGCTTCGTCCGGACGGGCAGCAATCATAACGTGAGTGGCGCCGGCCAGCGGTTCGGCAACCTGCGCCGACAGGCAAAAATGCTGTACCGCAAGCGCCGGACCTACAACACCGGCGCTCTTTGCCCCAGCCACATAGTTCTCTGCACTGCGACGCGAAAAATGTAGCACGGCATCGACCTCGCCGGCCTTGAGCGCATCGATCAGTGACTCCGGCAGTGGCGTGGTGACCGCGCGGTACACCACACGCATTTCAACGGCCATTCCCCGTTCCAGCAATTCCGCAACCAGGTCGCTGGCACGATCTTCTCCGGCGAGATAGAGCACGGGCCCTTCACCTTTGCGGCGGCTCGCTTCGATCAGTCGGACCAGTTCACGCACATCGCCACCGGCCGACGTGACGTCCGTGAACCCGGCTTTTCCTGCCGCCTCCGCACTCCGCCTGCCGACGGCAAGCAATGGGAGCCTGACCAGCGTGTCGCGCGCCGGATTGCCGGCAATTGCGTTGAGCGCGTTCGCGCTGGTGATGGCGAGCGCACTCCATTGTCCATCAAGATCAACCGCAATCGGTTCCACGCGCATCAATGGCGTGACCAGCACGTCGTAACCGCGCGCGCGCAGAGCGGCGGCGGTGCGTTCGGCGTCAGCCTGTGGGCGAGTCACGACGACACGCATGGTTCAATCAAAAAATCCGGGTCCGGCGCGATGCTTGAGCTCGCGTCCGGCCTCGCGGCCGATGATAATCGCATCTTTGCGGTGCCCGGTGCCGGCAATGTCGTGCGCGGCGCTGCCATCCGGTCGCGCGATCAATCCACGAAACTGCACCGCGTCGCCGGCAATCGTCGCGTGACCCGCAATCGGAGTCTTGCAGGAGCCGTCGAGCGCTTCGAGGAATGACCTTTCGCAAGCAACGGCCGTCGATGTGTTGGCGTGATCGATACCCGCGAGGGTATCACGAACGCGTTTGTTATCCGTGCGCGTCTCGATGCCGATTGCGCCTTGTGCGACGGCCGGAAGAAATTCGTCGGCACTCATGACATGCGTCGCGTGTTCGGTCAGTCCAAGGCGTCTGAGCCCGGCGAGCGCAAGAAGCGTGGCATCGACTTCTCCGGCATCGAGCTTGCGCAACCTAGTCTCGACATTGCCCCGCAGCGGCGTCACACGCAGGTCCGGGCGCGCGCGCATGGCGATCGCCTGACGACGCAGCGATGCGGTGCCGAGACTTGCCGCTTTCGGCAATTCGGCAAGCGAACGTGCCTTGCGGCTGATGAACACATCGCGCGGATCCTCACGTTCGAGACACGCCGCCAAAATCAGCCCGCCCGGCAGCACCGTCGGCATGTCCTTCGCCGAATGCACCGCGAGGTCGACGCGACCGTCCAGCAATGCCTCCTCGATCTCTTTGGTGAATAGGCCTTTGCCGCCCTCTTCCGCCAAGGTGCGATCCTGAATGATGTCGCCGGTCGTCCGGATTACAACGAGTTCAATCCCGTCCTCTTCCACACCCATCGCCGCGGCCAATCGAGCCCGCACCGCACGCGCCTGGACCAGGGCGAGCGGACTGCCGCGCGTACCGATGCGCAGGAAGGCTGTGGATTGCGCCATATAACCTCGCGATGCTAGGCGAACCGGGGGTCGGCCCAGCGGTCAGGACTAGCTATTATTTCGGCCGCCGTCACCTCGCCCGACCGGGCAAGGAATGAGGGATTTGATGATCGTCCTCGGCATCGAGACGACATGCGACGAGACCGCCGCCGCGGTCGCTGAACGATTGGAGGATGGTCGCGGCAGAATCCTGTCCAACGTCGTGTTGTCGCAAGTCAGCGAGCACGCCGCGTTTGGCGGGGTAGTGCCGGAGATTGCGGCGCGCGCCCACGTGGAAGCTCTCGACGTGGTGATTGCCGACGCCATGGCGCAAGCCGGCCGCGACTATGATGCGGTCGATGGAATTGCTGCAGCCGCGGGACCCGGGCTTATCGGCGGCGTAATCGTCGGCCTGACCACGGCCAAGGCGATCGCGCTTGTGAAAAACAAACCTTTGATTGCCGTCAATCATCTCGAAGCGCACGCGTTGACGGCGCGGCTGACGAACGGAACGGCTTTCCCATATTGTCTGTTCCTCGCTTCCGGGGGGCATACCCAGATCGTGGCTGTGCGCGGCGTCGGCGATTATGTTCGGCTTGGCACGACGCAGGATGACGCCATTGGCGAGGCCTTCGACAAGACCGCCAAGCTGCTTGGCCTTGGTTTTCCGGGCGGACCGCAGGTCGAAAAAGAAGCTACCCGCGGCGATGCAACGCGTTTTCGTTTGCCGCGTCCAATGCATGGTCGCAAGGATGCCGATTTTTCGCTCTCGGGACTGAAGACCGCGCTGCGCTTGGAAGCGGAAAAAATCGCTCCGCTCAGTGATCAGGATGTCGCCGATCTTTGCGCGGGGTTTCAGCAAGCGATCGTCGACGTCGTCTTCGACCGGCTGCGCGCGGGCCTGATACTGTTCCGTGCGCGCTTCGGAGCACCGACTGCGCTGGTTGCGGCCGGTGGCGTTGCCGCAAATCAGGCGATCCGCAAGGTCCTCAACCGTCTTGCCTTCGAGGTCGGGGCAACTTTGGTCGTACCGCCACCGGAGCTTTGTACTGACAACGGTGCGATGATCGCCTGGGCCGGATGCGAGCGACTGGTGCTCGGCTTGAGCGATCCTCTCGATACCGCGCCGCGCGCGCGCTGGCCGCTCGACGAAATCGCCGCCGCCGAGGGGACGCTGCGACGCACAGCAGCATACAAATAGGCGGACGGCAGCAACGCATGACCATTCAACGCATCGCGGTGCTCGGTGGAGGCGCTTGGGGAACGGCACTGGCCCTCACTTGCGCCCGCGCGGGACGAGACGTCGTGCTTTGGGAGCACGACGCGGACAATGCCGCGAGCCTCACACAGAAGCGCGAAAGCCGGTTCCTGCCCGGTGTACCGCTGAACGACATTATCAAGGTTACGCGTAACCTTTGCGAGACAGCCGGCAGCGAGGCGATTCTCGTCGTGGTCCCCGCGCAGGCCATGCGATCAGTGATCACATCGCTGGCACCCTCGCTGTCGAAAAACACCCCACTGATTGCCTGCGCGAAAGGCATCGAGCACGGCACGCACAAATTCATGACCGAGATCATCGCCGAGTGCGCGCCGCGCTCTCTGCCGGCAATTTTGTCGGGACCCAGTTTCGCCGCCGATGTCGCGCGTGGTCTGCCGACAGCTGTCACCATCGCTGCAGGCGACGGAAAAATCGCTCTCGCGCTGGCACATGCATTGAACGCCGGTACCTTCCGTCCCTACCATTCAACCGATGTCCGCGGCGTGGAACTTGGCGGCGCGACAAAAAATGTTCTTGCCATTGCCGCGGGCATCGTCACCGGAAAAGCGCTTGGCGCGAGCGCGCTTGCCGCTTTGACCACGCGTGGGTTTGCCGAGCTGGTGCGCTTCGGAAAGGCCTGCGGTGCGAAGACCGAAACCATGATGGGCCTGTCGGGCCTCGGCGATCTTATTCTCACGTGCGGAACGCCACAGTCGCGCAACTTCTCCTGTGGTGTCGCGTTGGGCAAAGGCGAGAAGCCAGAAACCGCTGCGCATGGTAAGTTGGCGGAGGGCGTTTTCACCGCACCTGTGTTGCTGGAAATGGCGCGCGAGAAGAACGTGGAAATGCCGATCGCGGGCGCCGTTGCCGCAGTGCTGTCTGGAAAAATGAACGTCGATGACGCGATCGAGTCCTTGCTTGCACGTCCGCTCAAATCGGAATGAAAGCCATGGCCTATTGGTTGCTTAAGACCGAACCCGACGAATATTCCTGGGATGACCAGCTCAAGCGTGGCGCCAAGGGAGAAGCCTGGACCGGCGTGCGAAATTTCACGGCGCGTCGGTACCTCAAGGAGATGAAAAAGGGCGACAAGTTCTTTTTCTATCACACCGGTGACGAGAAGCAGGTTGTCGGCATCGGCGAAGTGATCCGTGAATCGTTTGCCGATCCTGGCGCCAGAAAGGGCGAACCATGGGTCGCCGTTACGACCATCGCCGACAAGCCACTGCCGAAACCCGTCACGCTCGCAAGCATAAAGGCGGAGCCGAAGCTCAAGGACATGGCGCTCGTCAAATATGCACGTCTGTCGGTGCAACCGGTCACCGATGCGGAGTGGAAACTCGTCTGTAAAATGGGTGGCTTGAAATAAGGGGGTGGCAATGGGCTTTTCACACGCCAATCTCATTTCGATCCTGATCGCCGCGGTGGCTGCCTGGATTTTCGGGGGTGCCTACTATACGGCGCTCGGCAAGCCCTGGATGGCTGCGCAAGGCAAAACCCTTGAACAATGTAAAGCCGAACAGGACGGCAAATCCGGCTTCGCCAAGGGTGCCCCGTTTGTCATTGTATTTGTCAGCGAGATCATCATCGCCTGGGTACTTTACGGCATCCTTCTGCACTTGAATGTGTTTACGCTACGCGCCGGCATTATCTCGGCCCTCTTCTGCTGGTTCGGCTTTGTGCTGACCACGATCGCGACCAACAACGCTTTTCAGGGTCGTCGCGTCATGCTCACGGTCATCGACAGCGTCGGCTGGCTCGGTGCCTTCGTCATCATCGGCGCCATAGTCGGTTGGTGGGGTCGGTAAGAGCCCGGGAATACCGCGAAAGTAGGGGCAATCCGCGCCTTGTCGGTCGCGCAGGCACCGTCGCATAATGCAGCCAGAACGCGGAAACGAATAAAGCGCCCTCCGCGTAGTGGATGGGCCGGGAGGAAGTTCTATGTCCGACAAGATCTATGACGTTCCGGCCGATTGGCGGAAACGCGCCTACGTGGATGAAGCCAAGTACAAGGAAATGTACGCACGCTCGGTCAAGGATCCGAACGGTTTCTGGGGCGAGCAGGCCAAGTGCATCGACTGGATCAAGCCGTTCAGCAAGGTCAAGAACACCTCCTACGATCCCGGCAACGTGTCGATCAAATGGTTCGAGGACGGCACGCTGAACGTCTGCCAAAACTGCGTCGACCGCCATCTTGCCAAGCGCGGTGACCAGACGGCCATCCTGTGGGAGGGCGACGATCCGAAGGACGACAAAAAGCTTACCTACAAGCAGTTGCACGCCGAAGTATGCCGCTTCGCCAATGTGCTGAAGTCGCGCGGCGTCAAGAAGGGCGACCGCGTCACCATTTACCTGCCCATGATTCCCGAGGCGGCGATTTCCATGCTCGCCTGCGCCCGCATCGGCGCCGTCCATTCAGTCGTATTCGGCGGCTTCTCGCCAGACTCCCTTGCCGGACGCATCGAGGACTGCAAATCGAATGTGGTTGTCACCGCAGATGAAGGCGTCCGCGGCGGCCGCAAGATTCCGCTGAAAGCAAACGCTGACGCAGCCTGCGACAAGGCCGGCGGCGTAAACTCCGTGATCGTCGTCAAACGCACCAATGCGCCGGTCAACATGAAGTCCGGTCGCGACATTTATTACGACGAGATCGCGAAGACTGTGGGCGCCGATTGTCCTTGCGAAGAAATGAATGCGGAAGATCCGCTTTTCATTCTCTACACGTCGGGATCGACAGGCAAACCCAAGGGCGTGCTGCACACCTCCGGCGGATATCTCGTCTACACATCGATCACGCACCAATACGTGTTCGATTATCACGACGGCGATATCTATTGGTGCACCGCCGACGTCGGCTGGGTCACCGGCCACAGCTATATCCTCTACGGTCCGCTATCCAACGGCGCCATTTCGATGATGTTCGAAGGCGTGCCGAATTATCCGACTAACTCCCGCTTCTGGGACGTTTGCGACAAACACAAGGTCAACATTATCTACACGGCGCCGACGGCCATCCGCGCCCTGATGCAGGGTGGTGATGATCCGGTGAAGAAGACGTCGCGCAAGTCGTTGCGTCTGCTCGGCACCGTCGGTGAACCGATCAACCCGGAAGCCTGGGAGTGGTACTACCACGTGGTCGGCGATGATCGTTGTCCGATTGTCGACACCTGGTGGCAGACCGAAACCGGCGGCATCCTCATCACGCCGCTGCCAGGTGCAACCAGACTCAAGCCAGGTTCCGCAACGCGTCCGTTCTTCGGTGTGCAGCCGGAAATCGTCGACGCCGAAGGGAAGGTTCAGAGCGGCGCAACGAGCGGCAATCTCTGCATCATCGATGCGTGGCCCGGACAGATGCGCACTGTCTATGGCGACCACCAACGTTTCATCGATACGTACTTCAAGACCTATCCCGGCAAATATTTCACGGGTGACGGCTGCCGTCGCGACGAAGATGGCTACTACTGGATCACCGGACGCGTTGACGATGTCATCAACGTCGCTGGACACCGCCTCGGCACCGCCGAAGTCGAGAGCGCACTCGTTGCGCATCCGAAAGTTTCGGAAGCCGCGGTCGTCGGTTACCCGCACGACATCAAAGGTCAGGGCATCTACGCCTATGTCACCTTGATGGCCGGCGAAAAGCCGACCGAAGACCTGCGCAAGGAATTGGTGGGATGGGTGCGCAAGGAGATCGGACCGATTGCCTCGCCAGATCTGATCCAGTTCGCGCCGGGCCTGCCAAAAACGCGCTCCGGCAAAATCATGCGAAGAATCCTGCGCAAGATCGCCGAAGATGAGTACGGCAACCTCGGCGACACCTCGACTTTGGCCGATCCGGCCGTGGTCGATGACCTCGTCAGCAACCGGCAAAACAAAAAGACGGCAAAAGCGGGGGCTTGAGGTCGCCCAACCCGGGCGCAAGACGAAATCAGGGTGCGAACCGACCTAAATCTGTGAGTTACAAAGTTATTTTCGGGACAGTTCGCGGCGCGGACACAATTTTTCTGCAACTATCCGGGTATGGTGCGTCCGCGCACTTCCCCGCAGCCGGAAGTTCCCGGCCTCGCCGCTCGACGAATTGCCGCCGATATCCTCGACGGCGTTCTGCGGCGGCGAACTGCCCTCGACGAACTTCTTTCGGGCAAAAACGCACATCCGGGCTTAGCCGGACTTGCCGAACGCGACCGCGCCCTGATGCGCCGGCTCGTCGCAACCGTTTTGCGGCGGCTTGGCACGCTGCGACACTTGGTCGGAGGATTTCTCGAAAAGGGGTTTCCTTCCGATGCTCCGCGAGTCGAAACGATTCTGTTGCTCGGCGCGGCGCAGATTCTCTGGCTTGAGGTTCCTGATCACGCAGCGGTCGATTTGTCAGTGCGGCTTGCGCAGGCCGACCGACGCGCAGCGCGTTATGCGGGTCTTGTCAACGCCGTGTTACGAAAGGTGACGCAAAGCGCCGCGACAAGGTCTGTCGATGGCAGCACCCGCGATACGCCGGAATGGCTGCTCAAACGTTGGAAACAAGCTTACGGTCCGGACACCGCGCGGGCGATCGCGACCGCCAACGGACACGAACCCGCACTTGATCTCACTGTAAAGCAGGATGCCGAATACTGGGCCGAGCGCTTGCGCGGTCGCGTATTGCCGACCGGAACCGTGCGCACATTGGCCCATGGCGCGATCTCGCTCCTGCCGGGATTTTCCGAAGGTGCATGGTGGGTGCAGGACGCGGCCGCGGCGCTACCGGTCCGATTGCTCGGCGACGTCCAGGGGAAACGCATCGCCGAATTGTGCGCGGCGCCCGGCGGCAAGACTGCACAACTGGCTTTGGCTGGCGCGAAAGTCAGCGCCATCGATCGGTCGCCCGCGCGGCTCAATCGCATGCGGGAAAATCTTGTGCGGCTATCTCTCAACGCCGAAACCGTTGTAGCCGACGCACTGGATTGGAAAGGCGGACCGTTCGACGGCGTGTTGCTCGATGCGCCCTGTTCGGCTACCGGCACGATCCGTCGCCATCCCGACATCCCCTGGCTCAAGAACGAAGCGGACCTCCCGGTGCTCACATCCCTGCAGCAACGGCTGATCGATCGTGCAATCGAACTGACGAGGCCGGGAGGGACATTCGTCTATTGCGTGTGTTCACTGGAGCCGGAGGAGGGTCAAAATCACATCGAAATGCTGCTTGCGCGCGATCCCCGCGTGATGCGGAGTCCCATTTCGGCACAGGAGGTGTTCGGCCACGCTGAATTCATTACCACCGACGGCGATTTGCGTACGCTACCGCAGCAATTGCCCGATCCAGACCCGCGCTGGGCTGGACTCGACGGCTTCTATGCCGCACGGCTTACACGACGCGAGGTTTGATCGGCGGTCCTGATGCATATTGGCCCTTTACAGGCCCTTCGGTATCGTGTGGTTCGTGCGTGCGGATTCGCACGCGCGACAGGAGACAAACGCTTGACGATGCGGGTTTCGGTGGCGGAGCGGGCCAGGCTCTCCGTGCTCATCGGACGCCGTGCATTTCACAGCGTTGTTGGCGGGCTCAACGCACATCCACTGTTTCGCTGGCGGTTTGCCTCGACCAAAACCGACCGCCTGCTGATCGCGCCGCAGGATTTGCGCACCGCTGACGCAACCCGCGCCAGCGAGATTTATGCCGGTCGTTTCGCCTTTGCCGGCAAGGTGGTGATCAGCGACCGCAGGTCGCCCTTTGAGATGACGCCGCCTTCGGATGAGTGGGCGGTCACCTTGCTCAGCTTTGTGTGGCTGCGGCACCTCCGCGCCGCCGACTCGGCGATCACACGTTCCAACGCGCGTTCATTGATCGATGAATGGATCAATGTGCAGGGTGGCGGACATTCCACTGGCTGGCGCATCGACATCCTGTCGCGCCGCATCATCTGCTGGCTCAGCCAGGCGCCTTTTGTGCTGCAGGATGCGGACGCGCGATTTTATCGGCGATTCATCCGCAGCCTGTCGCGCCAGGTGCGTTACCTGCGCCACAACATCAGGGACTCGCGCGAAGGATTGCCACGCCTGCAGGGGATCATTGCACTCAACTATGCGACGCTTTGCATGCAGGGACAGTCCGGGTACCTGCGCGGCAATGTGCGCCGTCTCATCGAAGAATTGCGCAAGCAGGTCCTGCCCGACGGCGGGCACATGAGTCGCAATCCAGGCGCGCTGATCGAATTGCTGGCCGATCTGTTACCGCTGCGACAATTGTTTTCCGCGCGACAGCTGCAGCCACCGCAAGCATTGAACAACGCAATCGATCGCACCATGCCGATGCTGCGCTTCTTCCGGCACGCTGATGGAAACTTCGCGCAGTTCAATGGAATGGGGCCGACGCCGGTCGACCTTCTTGCCACGGTGCTCGCCTATGACGATGCGCGCGGAACGCCGGTGTCGAATGCACCGCACTCCGGCTACCAGCGCATCGACGCCGGGCAGACTGCGCTGCTGATGGACACCGGACCGCCGCCGCCGATGGAAATGAGCCAGGAGGCGCACGCCGGCTGTCTGTCATTCGAACTGTCGTGGAAACAGCACCGGTTGGTCGTCAATTGCGGCCTGCCCGCCGTCAACAAAGAGAACTGGCGACAGGTCGCGCGGGCAACGCCTGCGCATTCGACGGTTACGCTCAACGATCGATCTTCGTGCCGCTTCCTTGAATCGCTTTCAATCCGACAAATGTTCGGAGGCACGCCCATCATTTCCGGCCCTCGCGATGTGCGCATTGAAAGAGAACCCGGTACACCAACGTTGCGTGCGTCGCATGATGGATATGTCGGCGACTGCGGTGTCCTGCACACGCGCGCCATCAGGCTCAGCCCCGACGGCCGCGCGCTCGAAGGTGAAGACAGTTTCACGAGGCCCGACGGCCAACCCCTTCCCGCAGATGCCCCGGATGAATTCGCCATTCGCTTTCATCTGCACCCCGCGATCAAGGCAAGCCGGCTGGCCGACGGACGAGGCGTGATACTTCTGCTGCACGACCGCGACCTATGGACTTTCGCGACCCTGGCCGACACAGTCGAGCTTGAGGAAAGCGTGTTCCTGGCCGGCACCGACGGTCCTCGGCGAACCGTGCAGATCGTGATCTACGGACGGGTGGGCCAATCGTCGGCCGTACGCTGGACTTTCCGCCATACGCCGCCCGCCGCGCCGGGGGCCCGTCCTGACCGGGCGCAGGAGCCGGAACTGCCACTTTAGACGATGGCTGTGGATGCCCGGTGATGGGTCGCGGTCGCGAATACACTTTCGCCCGCCTGATGTGCTAGCTCGTGCGTCATGAGTAGCCATCCGCGGCGTATCACGAGAGCCCTGCTGTCAGTCTCCGACAAGGCTGGTCTGATCCCATTCGCCCGCGAGCTCGCGCTCTTCAATGTTGAGCTGGTCTCGACCGGCGGTACCGCAAAGGCGCTCGGCGAAGCCGGCCTCTTGGTCGTTGACGTCGCCGAACTCACCGGCTCGCCCGAAATGATGGACGGCCGCGTCAAGACGCTGCACCCGAAAGTGCACGGCGGACTGCTCGCGATCCGCGGGAATAAAGAACACCTCGCCGCGATGGAAGAGCACCACATCAAGCCGATCGATCTGCTGGTGGTGACCCTGTATCCATTCGAAGCGACTGTCGCGAAAGGGGCTTCGTTCGACGATTGCATCGAAAACATCGACATCGGCGGTCCCGCAATGATCCGCGCCGCCGCGAAGAACCACATGGACGTTACCGTGGTCGTCGATCCGGCCGACTACGAAAAAGTCCTTGGAGAAATGGCGAGCCACAGCGGCATGGTTTCGCTCGAGCTGCGGAAAAAGCTGGCGGCGAAGGCCTATGCGCGGACAGCGGCCTACGATGCCGCGATTTCCAATTGGTTTGCCGACACACTGCACGACGATGCGCCGGACTACCGTGCCTTCGGCGGAAAGTTGATCCAGGCGCTACGCTATGGCGAGAACCCGCATCAGAGCGCGGCGTTGTATCGCTCGCCCGGCGAACGCTTTAGTGTGACGACCGCACGCCAGCTGCAAGGCAAACAGCTTTCCTACAACAACATCAACGACACCGATGCCGCCTACGAATGCGTCGCTGAATTCGATCCGGAGCGCACGGCGGCGTGTGTGATCGTCAAACATGCGAACCCGTGCGGGGTTGCAGAAGCGGACACTCTCCTCGACGCCTATCGCAAAGCGCTTGCCTGCGACAGGACCTCTGCCTTCGGCGGCATCGTCGCGCTCAACCGCAAGCTCGATGCCGAGGCGGCAAAAGCCATCACCGAGATTTTCACCGAGGTGATCATCGCCCCGGACGCCACCGACGAAGCGATCGAGATCGTCGCGGCGAAGAAGAACCTGCGCCTGCTGGTGGCTGGCGGTCTGCCCGACGCACGCGCCAAAGGTGTGACCGTGAAGTCCGTCGCCGGCGGGCTGCTCGTGCAATCGCGCGACAATGCAGTGGTCGACGAGATGCAACTGAAGACCGTCACCAAACGTGCACCAAGCAAAGACGAGCTTGCCGATCTGCGTTTTGCGTTCCGGGTCGCCAAGCATGTCAAGTCGAATACGATCGTCTATGCAAAGGGCCGCGCGACGGTCGGAATCGGCGCGGGACAGATGAGCCGTGTCGACGCCGCGCGCATCGCAGCGAGAAAGGCCGAGGACGCGGCAAAGGAGCTCAAGCTTCCCGCACCGCTCACCAAGGGTTCGGTGGTCGCATCCGACGCTTTCTTTCCGTTTGCCGACGGGCTTTTGGTGGCGATCGAAGCTGGCGCAACGGCGGTCATTCAGCCCGGCGGCTCTATGCGCGACGACGAAGTCATCGCGGCTGCCAACGCCCACAACATTGCGATGGTCTTCACCGGCACGCGCCATTTCAGGCACTAGCGTGCCCCGCGGGCGGATCAGTCTTTCGCCAGATCGCCCAGCAAGCTCGCCGCGACCGACAGCTTGGATAGCGTGAGGCCCGAGCCCGCGATTTCGTGGATCGCCGAACGGATGCGCTCGACTTCGGCCTGGCGCGGACGAACCCATTCCTCGACCGCGCCGGCACCGGCATGCCCGTTGCCGACCATGGCGGCGGTGAGCCGGCGCTCTGCGTCGCCGATCGAATCGAGGGCACGATCGAGCGCCAGCCGATCGAAATAATCGGACACCACGATATTCGGAACCGCATTGGTGACGCGATCGAGCTGGAAGAATGCCTCGGTCGCAAAATAGGTCGCGGCCACCTCGGCCACCGGTTTGCCGGCGCGATCCGCCACCAGCGCTATATCGGGCGCGGCCTTGAGAACGCCCAGGCTGCCGATCCGCCGCGCCAGCGTGTCGGGGACGCCGGCGTTGACGAGTTCGGCCACGCGCGCATCACGCGCATTCGTCGCCGATTTCGACAGCGCGCCGTCAAGCGCGGTTGCGACCTGCGCAATACCTTCGCGGTAGTGTCCGATGATCTTCTCGAGACCCTGCGTGAGATCGACGTTGCGCAGAAACCAGACCAGGCGATCGAGCAGGAGGTCCTGCACGGCGCCGTAAAGGTCGAGCTGGACCTTTCCCGATATCTTGTTGTCGAGGCCATCGATCTGGCTGTTGAGCTCGATCAGATCGTAGCTGTTGCGGACCGCGGCAAAGGCGGCAGCGATGGCCGGAGGCGACGCCCCGGTCTGATCGGCAATGCGCACGATCAGCGTTGCGCCCCCGCGGTTGATCATCGAATTCGTCAATTGGGTCGCGATGATTTCGCGGCGCAGCCGGTGTGCGTGCAGCGCATCCGGATAACGCTTCGACATTTCGTTCGGGAAATAGCGCTCGAGCTCGCGGCCGAGATAGGGATCGTCAGGCACCGGACTGTCGAGCAACTCCGTGTAGAGCGATAGTTTCGCATAGGCGAGCAGAACCGCCAGTTCAGGCCGCGTCAGGCCCATATTGCGTTTGCGTCTTTCGGCAATGGCCACTTCGTCCGGCAGAAACTCAACGGCACGATCGAGCTCGCCGCGCACTTCAAGCGTCTGCATCAGCCGCTGCTGGAAACCGAGGTCTTCAAGACCACGGCGCTGTGCCAGGGAGAGAGCGAGCGTCTGCTGATAATTGTTGCGCAGGACGAGTTGCGCCACCTCGTCGGTCATCTGTGCAAGAAACGCATTGCGCGCGTCCATCGTCAGCTTGCCGGCGCGCACCGGGCCGCTCAGCGCGATCTTGATGTTGACCTCGAGGTCTGACGTGTTGACGCCGGCGGAATTGTCGATCGCATCGGTGTTGAGCCTGATGCCGCGCTGAGCCGCTTCGATGCGACCGCGCTGGGTCATGCCGAGATTGGCGCCCTCGCCGATCACCTTGCACTGGATCTCGCCGCCGGTGACGCGAATGGCATCGTTGGCGCGATCGCCGACGGCTTCGTCGCTCTCGTTCGACGCCCGGATATAAGTGCCGATGCCGCCGAAGAACAGAAGATCGGCCGGCGCCTTGAGGATGGCTTTCATTAGCTCCTGTGGCGTCACGAACTCTGCGACACCGAAGAGCTTGCGCGCTTCCGCGCTCAGCTTGATCTGTTTCGAGGATCGCGGATAGACGCCGCCGCCTTTGGAAATCAGGCTCTTGTCGTAGTCCTGCCAGCTCGAGCGCGGCAGCGCGAACATGCGCTTGCGCTCGGCAAAGCTTCTCTTCGGATCTGGATCCGGATCGATGAAGATATCGCGGTGGTCGAATGCGGCGAGCAGTCTGATCGTATCCTCGCGCAGCATGCCGTTCCCGAAGACATCGCCCGACATGTCGCCGACACCGACCACGTCGAACGGTGTCTTGCCGATATTGACATCCATTTCGCGGAAATGGCGCTTCACCGATTCCCAGGCGCCGCGCGCAGTGATGCCCATGGCCTTGTGGTCGTAGCCGGCGGAGCCCCCCGAGGCGAACGCGTCGCCGAGCCAGTAGTCGTGTTCGACCGAAATCGCGTTGGCGATATCCGAGAACGTGGCTGTGCCCTTGTCGGCGGCGACTACGAGATAAGGATCGTCGCCTTCGTGCCGCACCACGTCGACGGGCGGAACTAGCTTGCCGTCAGCGCCGATATTGTCGGTGATGTCGAGCAGCGTCGAAATGAAGATCTTGTATGTAGCGACACCCTCGGCTTGCACGACATCGCGCGATGCTCCCTTCGGCATCAGCTTGGGCACGAAGCCGCCTTTGGCGCCGACCGGCACGATGACGGCGTTCTTGACCTGCTGCGCTTTCACCAGTCCGAGAATTTCTGTGCGGAAATCTTGCGGCCGGTCGGACCAGCGGATGCCGCCACGCGCCACTTTGCCGAAGCGCATGTGCACGCCTTCCACGCGCGGCGAATAGACGAAGATCTCGAAGAGCGGGCGCGGAAGCGGGAGATCGGTGAGCTTGCGGCTCTCGAACTTGATGGAGATCACCGGTTTGAGCTGGCCGTCTTTCTCCGTCTGGAAAAAATTCGTGCGGATTGCCGATTGCACCGCGTTGACGAATTGACGAAGGATCCGATCTTCGTCGAGACTCTCGACCTTCTGAAGTTGTTCCTCGATGCGCGTAATCATTGCGCCCTGCTCGGCGCGGCGTGCGGGATCGGCACGCGGATCGAAACGCGCGTGGAACAGCTCGACAATCTCGGCGGCAATGCCGGCATGTTTCACCAGCGTGGCCCACATATAATCCTGCGAATAAGGCACGCGAATCTGACGCAGGAAGCGTGATACCGCCCTGATCAGCGCGACATCGCGCCAGGCGAGACCGCCCTGCAGCGTCAGCGCGTTGTAGCCGTCGTTCTCGGCGATGCCTCGCATCACCATGAGAAACGCCGCTTCTAACCGCCCCTTGCTGCTGTCGAGATCGATCATGCCGCCGTCGGCACGTTCGAGCAGCATGTCGTGCAGCCAGGCACCGGCCTCGCCTTGCGGCTCGATGTGATAGGTTCGCTCGTCTACGACGCGAAAACCCATGTTTTCCAGCACCGGCACGCGTTCGGACAGCGGCAGGGGCAGCGCGAAACTCCATACTTTCAGGCCGACCGAGCGTTGCTCTTCCTCGAGCCGATGGTGGAAATCGACGCCGAGCGGTCGCTGTTCCGACAGCCCCTCGATCACGCGAATGTCGCCGGCCGCAACCGTCGGCGCATAGGCCTCGTGGAATCCTTCCGAGAACGCATCGCGATAGTGGTTGAAAATCTCGCGCGCCTTCTCCGATGGATAGAGCAGTTCGAGCGCGCGGCTCAGTCCATCGGTCCAGGTGCGGATGATCGCCGACACTTCGCGCTCGAGCGTCGCGCGATCGACGTCCGGCGATGTCCCGCTGCCGGAGCGGCCGATGATGAAGTGCACGCGCACCAGCGACCCTTCGCCGGGGAAATATGGATAGAACGCCGACACGCGGCCGATGAAGGCGCGCGCCAGATAGGCGCCGATCTTCGCGCGGATATCGCTGTCGTAACGTTCGCGCGGCACGAACACCAGCACCGAAACGAAACGATCGAAGCGGTCATGCCGCGCAAGCACGCGCACGCGCGGGCGCTCGTCGAGCTGCAGGATTGCCAGTGCGAAGCTGTAGAGCGTGTCTTCGTCGATCTGGAAGAGCTCGTCGCGCGGGTAGTGCTCGAGCACGTTCGCCAGCGCCTTTCCGGAATGGCTGCTCGGATCGAAGCCGGCGCGCGCCTCGACGGCCGCGATCTTGCGCCGCAGGTAGGGGATGCTGTGTGCCGAGCGCGTATAGGCGGTGGACGTAAAAAGTCCAATGATCCGATGCTCGCCGATCAGATTGCCGGAGGCATCGAAACGCTTCACGCCGATATAGTCGAGATAAGCGCGCCGGTGCACGCGCGAATGAATGTTCGCCTTGGCGACGATCAGCGGTCGCGGCTCCTTCAGGAAGGCCATGATCTCCGGCGTGAATTCGAGAAGCTCGGTGCCGCGCTTGAGCACGCGCAATTCGCGCGAGCGCATGATGCCGAGCGCGCTTTTGAAATCCGGTTCCAGCGCCTGCCCGTCCACGCGGTAGTCGCGCAGACCGAGGAAGGTGAAATTGTCGGCGAGAAGCCATTGCAGGAATTGAATGGCCTCCGCGATCTCATCGACCCGCAGCGGCGGTGGATTGCTTTTCAGTTCGCTGATGATGGCGTCCACGCGTTCGCGCATCGTCTTCCAGTCGTGCACCGCCACGCGCACTTCACCGAGCACGACCTCGAGCGCGCGCACCACCTCCTCGCGCGCGGCATCATTGATGACCGAAGCCAGATGAATATGAATAAAACTCTCGCGCTTGCTTTGCGTATCAGGCGCGCCGAGCGCAACCAGTTTGCCGTTGTCGCGCTTCACCGCGAACATTGGATGCGCCACTAGGCACACGTCGAGTCGTCGTTCGGCAAGTTCGCCCATCACCGAGTCGACGAGGAAAGGCATGTCGTCGTTGACGATCTCGATCACCGAAATCGCCTTGCGCCCGCCTGAAGCCATGAGCGGCACGGTCTCGCACCGGATTTTCGGCGTGCCCGGCGTGCGTTCCGACAGAAAATCATAGGCGCGCTCAGCGAGCGCGACGATGTCGTCAGCGCCGTAGCGCACGACATCCTCCGGCACGCATCGCCCGAGAAGTTGCGCGACGAATGTGCCCGGGATATCGCGGCGACGGCGGGCCAATGCCGCGCCCGCCAGTTCGATCACGTTGCGGGCGGCTTTTTCCTCGTCACTGGCGGGAAGCTCAACGGCCATGGAACCTCGTGCTTCTTCGGGGAATCGGTCGAGGCGCATTGGAAGTTTTCACCTTCTGCCGAGGAACGTCGAGAGCAACACACCATTTGGTGACGCGTCGGTGACAGGCGTGGACAGCGTTGCACGCACGGCGTTTAACTCTCTGAAGGGAAAGACAAAATGCTGCTCGCCCGGTCGTATCGCGGCCATCCGGAACCATGTAGTCTTCCGGCCGATCCTCGGAAATTCAAAGGACGGGAAATGCCCAACAATAAATTGTCCGATAAATCAGCCAAAGCCGGGGCCAAGGCGGCCAGCGCCAAACACCAGCCGGTGCTGCGTGCTATCAAAGGGGGCAAAGGCGCCACAAAAACACCGCCGGCCAGGCACGATTCCGCTAAAGCGCATCCGGCGCCCGACGATGCGCCGATCATCGCCCTCAAGCTCGAGGCGGCGAAGCTATCGCCAGCGATAGCTGCCTATTTCAAGAAATGCCAGGACAAGCTCGGTTTCGTGCCGAACGTGCTGCTTGCCTACGCTTTCGACATGGCAAAGCTGGAAACCTTCGTTGCCATGTACAACGACCTGATGCTGGGCGATTCCGGTCTCTCGAAACTCGAGCGTGAGATGATCGCGGTGGCGGTGTCCTCGCAGAACCGCTGCTACTACTGCCTGACCGCGCATGGCGCCGCCGTTCGCCAATATTCCAGCAATCCGTTGCTCGGCGAGCATCTCGTGATGAACTATCGCGTCGCGCGGTTGAGCAAACGCCAGCGGGCGATGCTCGACTTCGCGGTGAAGCTCACCGCCTCGCCCTGGAGCGTGGAGGAAGGCGACCGCGAGCGGCTGCGCCGCGTCGGCTTCAGCGACCGCGACATCTGGGACATTTCCGCGGTGGCGGGTTTTTTCAACATGTCGAACCGCGTGGCATCGGCCACCGACATGCGTCCCAACGTGGTCTATCACGGGCAGGCGCGATAACCCCGCGTCTAAATTCTGCAGCTTTTGATGGGTTAGTGACCCTTACGTCCCCGCCACGGGGATGACAACAGAAGGCCCGTAATGCTCGTTCGCACCGTAACCGTCCTGATCGCGCTGACGTTCGGCGCTACAGCTTACGCGCAGGTCGCGCCGGTCACGCGTCCGTCGGTCATAACACCGGCGCAGACGATCATGGCCGGCAACGGCATGGTGGTGGCGCAGGAGCAGCGTGCCGCCCGCATCGGGATTGAAATTCTTGACCGCGGCGGCAACGCGGTGGACGCGGCGGTGGCCGTCGGCTTTGCGCTTGCGGTGACTTACCCGCGCGCCGGCAATATCGGTGGCGGCGGCTTCATGGTCATCCATCTCGGCAAGACGGGCGAAGATGCCGCGATCGACTATCGCGAAACCGCGCCGGCTGCCGCGACCGAGAAGATGTTTCTTGATGCGAACGGCGAAGCCGATCCGAAAAAATCGCGCGACTCGGCCTTGTCGGTCGGCGTGCCGGGCACTGTCGCGGGTCTTGCGCTTGCGCACGAAAAATACGGTTCCGGCAAACTGACGCTCGCCGAATTGATCGAGCCGGCGATCACGCTCGCCCGCAACGGGGTGGAGATCGTCGACGACGTCGCCGACACATTGCCACTGGCGCAACCGCGCATCGCACGCTGGCAATCGAGCGCCCCGGTTTTTCTCAACAGCGACGGTACCGTGCTGATGCCGGGGCAGGATCTGTTGCAGCCCGATCTTGCGATCACGTTCCGCGCCATCGCTAGCGACGGGCCGAAAGGATTTTACGAAGGCCCGGTCGCGGAGAAGATCGTCGCCGCCGTGCGCAAGGCCGGCGGCATCATGACCACCGATGACATGAAAAATTATCGCGCCATCCTGCGCGAGCCGGTGCGGGGGACCTATCGCGGCTACGACATTGTCTCGATGCCGCCGCCCTCCTCTGGCGGCGTGCACCTGATCGAGATGCTCAACATCCTCGAGGGCTATGATCTTGCAAAACTCAGCCGCGAGGAGTCGCTGTACATCGTTGCCGAGGCGATGAAGCGCGCTTACGCCGATCGCGCGACATTCATGGGTGATCCGGACGCCGTGAAGATGCCGGTCGCCGGGCTGACATCGAAGAAATACGCAGCCGCGTTGCGCGCGCAGATCGGCCAGCGCGCCACGCCGTCAACCGAGATCCGTTCCGGAAACCCGGCCGATTTCGAGGGCCAGAACACCACGCATTTTTCCGTCATCGATCGCGACGGCAACGCCGTGTCGAACACCTATACGTTGAACTTTTCGTACGGCCTCGGGCTGGTCGCCGAAGGCACCGGCGTCTTGCTCAACAACGAACTCGACGACTTCACATCGAAGCCCGGAACGGCGAACGCCTATGGTCTCGTCGGCTACAACGCCAATCTGCCCGGGCCCAACAGGCGACCGCTGTCGTCGATGACGCCGACCATCATGATGAAGGACGGCAAGCCTTTCCTGATCACAGGCTCGCCCGGCGGCAGCCGGATCATCAGCACGGTGCTGCAGATCATCGTCAACGTGATCGACTTCAATCTGGCGATTGATCAGGCGGTCAGCGCGCCGCGCGTGCACCACCAATGGCAACCTGACGAGCTTTACGTCGAGCCGGGCATCAGCCCCGAGATCCTCGAAGGCCTGGTAAAGCGCGGCTTCAAGGTGGTGCCGACGCCGCCGCAGACGTCGGCGAACTCAATAGAAATCACCGCCGACGGTTACGTTGGCGCGGCCGATAGACGCACGCGCGGCTCGCTCGCCGCCGGATATTGAACGCGCTGTCGCCCCTAAGGCTTTTGGCGTCCACGCGAATAAAAATCTGCCCAGGCCAAACTCCCGGCAAAGAGCGCAAAGATTGCTGAAATCGCGATGACAATCGCGAGTGTTTCTGTCGGCATCGATAGCCCCCTCTTTCGAGCATTCTGGGGCCAAGAAGGAATTTTGCATTGACGGGGATCAAACTTGCGCGAAGGCCCTGGGAGCATCGCTGCGACAGCTGCGCATTTTAAACGTGCCTCTGAAAAGAGGTAACTCTTAAAAAACGAACAGTCGAAATAGGGCGAGGATCCATGGGCTTCTTTATTCGTGCGCTGCTGCTTGGTGTGTTAGCTCTCGCAGCCGCGGCCGCGCCAGATGTGGCATCGGCACAAGGTGCTTTTCCGACGCGGCAGATCACACTCGTCATCCCGGCGGCTGCCGGCGGCCCCACGGACACGATTGCACGCCTGATTGCTGAATCGATGAGCCGCACGCTCGGTCAGACTGTGATCGTTGAGAATGTCGGCGGCGCCGGTGGCACGATCGGCATGGCGCGCGTCGCCAAGGCCGCGAGATCAAAGGCTACGCGGTGACGACGAAGTTCAGGGTGCTGTCGGTTCCGCAGTTGCCGACGCTCGATAGCGGAGCCATCCCCGGTTTCGATGTGTCGGCATGGCATGCCATGTGGCCGCCGAAAGGTCTGCCGAAAGATGTGTCCGACAAATTCGTCGCCGCACTGCAGACGGCGCTCAAGGATCCGAAAGTGGTCGAGCGCTTCGCCAGTCTCGGCACCGAGCCCGCCGCACCCGCGTTCGCAACTCCCGGAGCGCTCAAGTCGCATCTCGCCGCCGAGGTGAAGCGGTGGGACGTATTGATCAAGGCGGCAGGCATTAAGGGGAATTAGTCAACCTATGGCGGACGCATCCGGCGCATGCCGGATACCGCAGTCGTTTCTTCTATTGCTGTCGTGAAATTGGAGCGGGCGAAGGGATTCGAACCCTCGACCCCGACCTTGGCAAGGTCGTGCTCTACCCCTGAGCTACACCCGCGTCCGTTGGATATATGACCGAGCGATGTCGGCCGCCAAGGCCGAACCTATAGCCAAAAGCCTGGCCCCAATGCAACCGTGGCAAAAGGCGCACAATCAGTAGGGAACGGCGCGCCTGCTCCGCGTGCGGCGATCCGGCGGGGGGCCGACCCAGCGGGGGTTCAGGTTACAGAAACCGCGATTTCCGGCCAAAACATGCGGCCGGCATGCCTCGAACGAGTAGTACTGGCAGTCTTCGTAGACATTGCCGGTGCCGAATGTTTGCGCACCAGGGCCCCTCGGCGGCCTGCGTCGCGCCTGCATGAAATGACACGGCGGCAGTGACGAGCGCCGCGATCGATAGGATGCGCATCATCTTTTACCTCTTCTGTTCTCTGCGATAATAACAATCCGCCCGCCGGATTATTGCCCGCAATGCCAGCCACGCCCGAACAGCTCTTTACCGCGCTTGATGATCTCGGCATCGGGCATTCAACGGTGAAGCACCTTCCTCTGTTCACGGTGGAGCAATCACGAAATCTGCGCGGCCAGATTCCCGGCGGCCATACCAAGAACTTGTTTTTGCGCGACAAGAAGTACGCCATCTATCTGGTGGTCACCCTGGAAGATGCCGAGATCGATCTGAAGGGCCTGCACCGTCGGCTCGGCGCCAATGGACGCTTCTCGTTCGGTTCTTCGGATCTCATGCGCGAGGTGCTGGGCGTGGAGCCGGGTTCGGTCACCCCGTTCGGCGTTATCAACGATACCCAAGGCCGCGTGACCGTGGTGCTCGACGCCGCGATGATGGAGCACAAGACGCTGAACTATCACCCGCTGGTCAACACCATGACCACGTCGATCGGACGTGACGATCTCATGAAATTCCTCGAATCCACTGGGCATATCCCGCGAATCGAGCGTCTTTCCGGGGGTGCCTCGACCCCGCCTTGATGATTGCATTAGCTTCCCGGATAACCCATCTAATGCGACAGGAACTCTGGTAGTGCGGCCGCGGATGGCCGGATAGGGCGAGATACGATGCTGCAAGACGGCGGGACAATGACGGCGACTGCGACGGCAGTCGATGTGGTCAAGGATACGACCACGCAAGGCTTCATGAAGGACGTGATCGAGGAATCCAAGCGCCAGCCCGTCTTGGTGGATTTCTGGGCGCCGTGGTGCGGCCCCTGCAAGCAGCTCACGCCGGTCCTGGAAAAAGCGGTGAAGGCCGCCAAGGGCAAGGTCAAGCTCGCCAAGATGAACATCGATGAGCATCCGGCCATTCCCGGCCAGATGGGCATCCAGTCGATCCCCGCGGTGATCGCATTTTCCAACGGCCAGCCGGTCGACGGCTTTATGGGCGCATTGCCGGAAAGCCAGGTGTCCGCGTTCCTCGAACGCATTACCAAGGGTGCCGTCGGCGCCGAGGAAAAGGATTTGCTGAAAGCGGCCGATGCCGCGCTTGCCGAAGGCAACGCCACAGGCGCCGCTGAGATGTATGCGCAGCTGCTCGCCGAGGACAGTACCAACGCGCCGGCGCTTGCCGGCCTCGCACGTTGCTATGTCGAGACTGGCGCACTCGAACAGGCGAAACAGACGCTCGCTCTGATCCCCGAAGCCAAGCGCAACGAGGCGGCGGCTGCCGCCGCCCGCGCAGCGCTCGAGATCGCCGAACAGGCGAAGTCGATCGAACCGCTGGGCGATCTTGAAAAGAAGCTGCTTGCCGATCCACTCGATCATCAGGCACGCTTCGACCTTGCCGTCGCGCTCAATGCAAAAGGCAAGCGGGAAGATGCGGTCAGGCATCTGATCGATATCGTCAAGCGCGACCGCAAATGGAATGATGACGGCGCGCGCAAGCAGCTCGTGCAGTTTTTCGAGGCCTGGGGCGCGACCGATCCGGCGACCGTCGAAGGACGCAAGCGTCTGTCTTCGATTTTGTTTTCGTAAGCTTTACGCCCCGGCGGCGGCACCGCGCGGCGCAGTAGTGAAACGAAGATGCCGATGAATGCTCAGTATCGCGGGCCCATCGAAATGCCGGGAGTCATCCCGGTCTTTCCGCTGCCGGGTGCGCTCCTGTTGCCGCGCGGGCAGATGCCGCTGAATATTTTCGAGCCGCGTTACATTGCAATGATCGACGACTCTCTGCGTGACGGTCACCGGCTGATCGGCATGATCCAGCCCGACGTCGCGCACACGGGATCGGCCGAAAAGCCGCCGCTTTACAAGATCGGCTGCGCCGGACGCATCACGCAACTCGCCGAGAGCGGCGACGGCCGCTATCTGATCGAGCTCACCGGTGTGGCGCGTTTCCGCATCGAGGAGGAGCTCAAGGTCGCAACGACTTACCGGCAATGCCGCGTGACCTACGCGCCCTTTGCCGATGACTTCACGGCGCGCAAGGGTGAAAATGCCGTCGACCGCGCGGCGTTGCTTGTGGCGCTCACGGATTTTCTTAAAGCCAATGATCTGAACGCCGACTGGGAAGGCATCGAAAAGGCGCCGAACGAAGCTCTGGTCAATGCCCTGTCGATGATGTCGCCCTACGGCACCGCAGAGAAACAGGCGCTGCTCGAAGCGCCGGATCTGAAGACCCGGGCTGAGATCCTCATTGCCATCACCGAAATCGAGCTGGCGAAGAAAAATACCGAGGGCGAACCGCAATTGCAGTAGCGGTAGGCCGGCACGCTGCATGCCACCGCGTCATGGCCGGGCTAGTGTCGGCCATCCACGTATTTACTTCATGAAACCATCGAAGACGTGGATGCCCGGCACATGGCGTGCGAAAGCACGCCGTCCTTTTGGACGGCTATGGCCGGGCAGACGAATAGAATTTGCGCAACGGTGGCCTGCCCAATTATTCTATCAACCTGCTGAAGATGCCCATGAACGAGGGGCCTCATGTCCACCGTCCCGCCTACCGAACGGCCGCCGGATAGCGTCGATCCGAAACTGCTGGAAATTCTCGTCTGCCCTTTGACAAAAGGGCCGCTCGAGTACGACGCCGAACGTCACGAATTGATTTCGCGCAAGGCCAAGCTCGCCTATCCGATCCGCGACGGCATACCGATCATGTTGCCGGAAGAAGCGCGTCGGCTCGAATAAAGTCGGCGTGCCGGTTTCCACCTGATCGCCGGGCGTGTCCCGGCGATGCTTCGCTGCGCCGCAAGCCAAGGAATATCAGGGAGTGAATCGCAATGATCAAAATCTGGGGCCGCAATTCATCGTCCAACGTGCAGAAGGCGATGTGGGCCGTCGGCGAACTCAAGCTCGAACATGAGCGCATCGACGTCGGCGGCGCGTTCGGCAAAAACAGAGAGCCTGCCTATCTGGCAATGAATCCGAACGGTCTCGTCCCTACCCTCGAGGAGGAAGACGGCTTCCTGCTCTGGGAATCAAATTCGATCGTCCGTTATCTCGCCGGCAAGCACGACAAAAGCGGTGCGCTCGAACCCAGGGACCCGAAGCAGCGTGCGATCGCGAGCCAGTGGATGGACTGGCAGCTGTCGGTGCTGGGACCAGCCATCGGGCCGGCCTTCTGGGGTTTGATCCGAACGCCGGTGGAAAAACGCGACATGGCCGCGATCAAGATGTCGCAGGAAAAAACCACCGACGCGATGAAAATGCTCGATGCACGATTGGGCAAGACCGAATATGTCGCGGCCCCCTCGTTCTCCTACGGCGACATTCCCGTCGGAATCATGTGCTATCGCTTCGTGCAGCTCGTGCCGCAGCGGCCGCCGATGCCGAATCTGGACCGCTGGTATGGCGCCATTTCCAAGCGCAAGGCATTCCAGGATTACGTCGGCAGCATTCCACTGACGTGACGACACCGTCGCGCGCGTCCGCGGCTTTGTGCCGGTGACGACGGTGTCATGAGGCTCTTCGGCACGGCCGGCGAGCCGGCTTACAGCACTTCGCCTTTGAGCAATTTCGGTACGTCGCCGGTGAAGCCCGCCGCCTCGCGGATGAACATGCGTTTGAGCACAGGGATCCGTTCCACCATGCCAAGTCCGACATCGCGCACCAGTCGCAACACATCGGAATGATTGGAGAAGAGACGGTTCAGCCCGTCGGTCGCGACGCCCATCATCATGGTGTCGAAGCGCCGCCAGCGTTGATATCGCTCGAGCGCGTCCACACCACCCGGATCGAGCCCGAGGCGCGCGACGTCAGCAACTGCCTCCGCCAGCGCGGCCACATCGCGCAGCCCCATGTTGAGACCTTGTCCGGCGATAGGATGAATGATGTGCGCGGCGTCTCCGACCAGCGCCAGCCTGTCGCCGATGAAGGTGCGCGCCGTAAACACACCGAGCGGAAATGCGCGGCGTGGTGCGGCCACTGTCAGTTCGCCGAGGCGCAGGCCGAAGCGTTTCTCCAGTTCGGCGTGGAATTCGGCATCGGGCAGCGCGACGATACGTTCGGCTTCGCGCGCGTTTTCCGTCCACACAATCGAGCATCGCTTGCCAGTCAGCGGCAGGATCGCGAAGGGTCCTGCGGGCAGGAAATGTTCTTCAGCGCGGCCGCCGTGATCGCGCTCGTGCCCGACCGTCGTCACGATGGCCGCCTGGTCGTAGTTCCACCCGTAACTTGTGATGCCCGCCTGCTCGCGGATCACCGAATGCGCGCCGTCAGCACCCACCAGAAGACGGGTGGAGATTGATCCGCCATCGCCCAGTGCAACTTCGACCGAATTTTTGCCTGCCGCAAAATTTGTGACCTTGCCGGCGCGCAGGTCGACGCCGAGCTCCTTCGCCTTTGCTACCAGAGCATCCACCAGATGCCGGTTCTCGATCATGTGCGCAAATGGCTCGCCCTCTTCCACGTCGCCACCAAAGGCAAGAAATGTCGGCCGCACCGCGTCATCGAGCTTTGAATCGGTCACGACCATGTCGAGGATCGGTTGCGCGTCGGCTGCGACGGCATCCCAGACGTCAATCGCTTCGAACAGGCGCCGCGCCGCGGCCGCTATGGCCGAGGCGCGAGGGTCTTTTGACTGGGCGTGCGCCAGCGCGGGATCGATGACCGTCACTCCAAACGCATTGCCCAGGCCCTGACGCAGCGCGATCGCCAGCGCGAGGCCGGCAAAACCTGCGCCGCCGATGACGACCTCGGCTTGCGGGACGCTTGCGGGACTGGCCATGTTTTCGGACATTCCTTGTAAATCTCGCCGCAGCATAGCAGGTTGAAGGAGATTTTGACCTATCCGGGTTTTGCGCATGCCCTCCGCCGTCCAGGATCTTCTCGACATACTCGATCTCGAACCGCTGGAAGTGAACCTGTTCCGCGGCCGCTCGCCGCAGAGCGGCTGGCAGCGCGTGTTCGGCGGGCAGGTCATCGGTCAGGCATTGGTGGCGGCTGTGCGAACCGTCGAAGTGCGCCCGCCGCATTCGCTGCACGCCTATTTCCTGCTGCCTGGCGATCCCAAAGTTCCGATCATCTACGACGTCGACCGGATGCGAGACGGCAAGAGCTTCACCACGCGGCGCGTCACCGCGCGGCAGCACGGTCATCCGATCTTCTCGATGCTGGTGTCATTTCATTCGGATGAACCGAGCCTGAGCCATCAGGCGACGATGCCTGATGTGCCGCCACCGGAGAAACTTCCGAGCGATTCCGACATGCGCGAGAAATTGCTGCCGATGATGCCCGATCCGGTGCGGCGCTATTATGAGCGCGAGCGACCGATTGAATTTCGGCCAGTCGAGTTCGAGCGCTATCTCGGCAAGAAGATTCCCGGCGGACAGTTCAATGTCTGGATCCGCACCACGGGCAAATTGCCGGATCTGCCTGCCATCCACCAATGCGTGCTGGCCTATGCATCCGACATGATGCTGCTCGATACCGCGCTCACGCCGCACGGTCGCACCCTTTTCGGAAATGAATTCATGGCCGCGAGCCTCGATCACGCGCTTTGGTTTCACCGCTCGTTTCGCGCCGACGATTGGCTGCTTTACGCACAGGATTCTCCCAACTTGCACGGCTCGCGCGGCTATGCGCGCGGACTTATATTCACCCGTGATGGGGTGCTGGTCGCCTCGGTGGCGCAGGAAGGCCTGGTGCGCGAGCGGCGGAAAAGCTGATTGCACAATGAAGTATTGGCTGGCGGGTTGCATCATTCTCATTTCATTTGTGACCGCCGCGCTTGGCGCATCGGGGCGGCAGCACGCACCGCCCGGTTCGTTCGACGGCGCGCCGCCGCAGTTCACGCATTTCACCGCGGCCGAGCTTTCAAGGGGCTTTCTCGCATTGGCGTTCGGATCCGATCTGCGCATCGGTGCGCGTCCGCTCGGCATCCGCCGCTTCGATCATCCGATACGCATGCGTGTCGTCGGCGGTGGCGGCGTCGACCGCACGATCGCGATGTCCCGTATCATCGAGGAATATGCGCGCCAAGTGCCGGCCCTGGGATTGGGCTTTGCATCATCGGCGGCAGCTCCCGACGTCGAGGTGCGCCTGATCGACGAAAAAGATTTTCAGTCTGCATTGCAGGAGGCCTTCGGCGCCAAGGTGGCCCGTGATTTCGTCAGCCGCACCGACCCACAGTGCATGACGAGCGTCAAATCGACTGCCGACGGAAAGATCGTTCACTCGGTGTCTTTCATCATCGTCGACAAGGGCGAGGACGTTTTCCTCGACTGCGCCTATCACGAATTGCTGCACGCCTTCGGGCTTTCCAATCACGACCAGCACAATCCGTGGACCACCCTCAATCAGAACCGCACGGTCGGCTATCTCACGATCTACGATCGCTCGCTGCTGGCCCTGCTTTACGACCCGCGCATCAGGCCGGGGATGACGGCGGCCCAGGTTCGCGCTGTCCTGCCTCACATTCTCGCCAGCGCGAATCGCGAAAGATAGGTTTCGGCGTGCACGGGGTCGGTGGATTTACCGGCACGCTCCCCGCAGGCGTATTTGCCGTTGGCGCGCTCTCGGTCACCCGGAAATGCCGAACGGAGTTCGGGGGCCTGTTCGAAGGCAATCCGCAGCAGGTGGTCATGCAAGTCTACGGCATCGCGGTGACCCTGCTGTGGTCGGGCGTGATGACCTTCATCACCCTCAAAGTCATGCGCTGGTGGCGCTGCGGGTGCGGTCATGAGTCTCGACGTGACCTCGCACGGCCAAGCCTTGCAATAAGCACTGACTATTTTTTAAGCAGCCCTTCTGGGCATTGGCGCGACTTTAAGCGCCAGCCCCCGGCCGCCTTTCGCTCGGTCGGAGGACCTCCTGGTTCTCGGTGGTAAATCAATAGGATAGGAGCGTCGTCGGCATCTGGCACGGCGTTTGATTCTATCCCTGCGGCCGTGCCTGCGAAGCGACCTTTGCAGGCGGAGGCTCAGTGAACCCGCCCGCACTGCGTGACGTAACAAACGGGCTCAAGCGGGGATCGAATCCATGAAGATCGTCATGGCAGTTATCAAACCCTTCAAGCTCGACGAGGTCCGTGACGCTCTGACCTCCATCGGCGTGCAAGGGCTCACAGTTACCGAGGTCAAAGGTTACGGGCGTCAAAAGGGGCACACGGAAATCTATCGTGGGGCCGAATATGCGGTGAGCTTCCTGCCGAAAATCAAGATCGAAGTGGCGGTAGACACCAAGCAAGTCGACAAAGTCATCGGCGCAATCACCGGCGCCGCGAAAACCGGACAGATCGGTGACGGAAAAATCTTCGTCTTCAATCTGGAAAACGCCGTGCGCATCCGCACCGGCGAGACCGATACCGCGGCGCTCTAGTACCCGCACCGCAAACAATACGGACAGGAGTAAGACCATGACGTTGAAGAAATCGTCCCGTGCGGGGCTCTTCGCTCTCGCGTTTGGGATTCTGATGTGCCTCTTCCTGAGCGTAGCGCACGATGTTGCATACGCGCAGGCTCCGGCGGCCGCGCCCGCCGCTGCACCAGCGACGCCACCGGCACCACCGCCGGCTTGCGCCAGCGATCCGGATCCGAAGAAAGCGGTTCTCGAGAAGTGCACGCCGAATTCAGGCGACACCGCCTGGATGCTGACCTCAGTCGCACTCGTTCTGATGATGACCATCCCGGGCCTCGGCTTATTCTACGCAGGCATGGTGCGAAAGAAGAACGTCGGCGATACCGTGATGACGAGCTTTGCCGTCACGTGTCTCGTCACGATCATCTACGCGGTCATCACGTACAGCCTTGCCTTCACCCCTGGCTCGCCCTTCATCGGCGGAACAAGCAGAGCGTTCCTGCAAGGCATCCTGAGTGACATCTCGACCGGGATCGGCACGCCGAACGGCCTGGCCGTGACAATTCCTGAATCGGTTTATCTCTGCTTCCAGATGACATTCGCCATCATCACTCCGGCCCTGATTGCCGGGGCTTTTGCTGAGCGTATGAAGTTTTCGGCCATGCTGTGGTTCATCGGCCTCTGGGCGATCCTGGTCTATGCGCCGATCGCGCACTGGGTCTGGGGCTCGGACGGCTTCATGTCCAACGGCAACTCCGACGCCTGGTTCAAGGTCCTCGACTTCGCGGGCGGCACGGTGGTGCACATCAACGCAGGCGTCGCCGGCCTGATGTGTGCGATCTGTCTCGGCAAGCGCAAGGACATGGGTCCTCCACACAACATGGTGCTGACCTTCATCGGCGCCTCGCTGCTGTGGGTCGGCTGGTTCGGATTCAATGCCGGCTCAGCCGTCACCGCCGGCATGCAGGCGGGTATGGCCATGACCGTGACGCAAATCGCCACCGCGGTCGCGGCCTTTAGCTGGATGCTCGTCGAGTGGGCCGTTCGCGGCAAACCCACCGTCATCGGCATTTGCTCAGGCGCGGTCGCCGGTCTTGTCGCCATCACACCGGCTTCTGGTTTCGTCGGTCCCGCCGGCGCAATGGCGATCGGCGTCGCGGCGGGCGTGCTCTGCTACTGGGGCGTGACCGGACTGAAGCGCATGATCGGCGTCGACGACGCACTCGATTGCTTCGGCGTACATGCTGTCGGCGGCATTGTCGGCGCGCTGCTAACTGGCGTGTTTGCTATCGAACAGTACGGCGGCACCGCCGGCCTGATGGAAGGAAACCCGGCTCAGATGATCAATCAGGTCCAGGGCATCGTCATCGTGTTCGTCTACGATGCCATCGTCTCCCTGATCCTCCTAAAGATCATCGACGCCGTGATCGGTCTGCGCGTCTCCGACGAAGTCGAGCGTGAGGGCCTTGACCTCGCGCTGCACGGCGAGGTGGTCCAGTAGGACCTGACAGTCAGCGGTAGGGGCGGAAACCCGGCACTGTCCCTTCCGTCGAGACCCCGGTTCGCAAGGACCGGGGTCTCTCTTTTTTGCATCCCTTTTTACGGGGAACAAAAAGAGCGCGAATTTCCGATGGTTAATCGGGTCTTAACCTCGCCCTCTTTATTGTGTCGAAACCCTGTGCCGCGGGCGCGACCCCGCTGTGTTGACGCATGTCCATGATGACCGCCCAGCGCGAGCCGACGTCCCCTACTGCTCCGGCGGTCGATTCCCGCTCACCTTTCGTGCGGCTCACCGAGCTGACTGCCGGCATCGAACCCGGCAAGCCGGTCATCAATCTCTCGGTTGGCGAGCCGCAGCATCCGATTCCGAAATTTGTCGGCCCGACGCTCGATGCACATCTTGCCGACTTCGGTCGCTATCCCGCGAACAAGGGCATCGAACCGTTTCGCCGCGCGGTCGCTGCGTGGCTCGGCCGCCGCTTCAAGCTCGCGCGCCCGATCGATGCCGAAAACGAAGTGCTGGTGCTCAACGGCACACGCGAAGGCCTGTTCCTGGCGGCGATCGCCGCGAAGCGCTGGGTCACGCGTCGCGCCGGCAAGCCCGCGGTTCTCATTCCAAATCCCTTTTACGCCGCCTACGCGGCCGGCGCGCTCGCGGCGGATTGTGAACCGGTTTACTTGCCGGCGACGCGCGAAAGCGGGTTTCTTCCGGATCTCAATGCACTCGATGACGCGCTGCTGGCGCGTACGGTTGCCTGTTACATCGCATCGCCTTCGAACCCGCAGGGCGCCGTCGCCAACCGTACCTATCTCGACCGGCTTGCGCATCTCGCGCGGCGATTTGGCTTCCTCGTCTTCGCCGACGAATGTTATTGTGAGATCTACAGCAGCAATGCACCGGCCGGAATGCTGGAAGCGGCCGGACCTGATTTCGCCAACGTCGTCGTCTTCCACTCTTTGTCGAAGCGCTCGAGCCTGCCGGGCCTGCGTGTCGGCTTCGCCGCCGGCGATCGGCGATTTCTCGCGCCATATCTCGAATTGCGCAACGTCGCAGCGCCGCAAGTGCCGACACCGGCCCAATACGTGGCGATCGCCGCCTATGGCGACGAAACGCATGTGCAGGAAAACCGTGAGCTCTATTCCGCAAAATTCGATCTCGCCGATCAGATCATCGGCGGTCGCTACGGATACGTGCGGCCAGCCGGCGGATTTTTTCTCTGGCTGGAGGTTTCGAAGCACGGCGGCAGCGAGATGGTGACCAAGAACTTGTGGTCGCAAGCTGGCGTGCGAGTCGTCCCAGGACGCTACCTCGCACGCGAGCAAAACGACGGCAGCAATCCCGGTGAAGGCTATATCCGGGTTGCCATGGTTCAGGACAAAGCAGCTACGGCAGAGGCGCTGCATCGCCTCGTTGCTGTTCTGGGGTAGGGATGTAACCGCATGCGGGCAGCAGATCGCAGCCTCGACATCATCACTTTTGTTTCGGAGCACTTCCGTGACATCATCCGCCGCCGGCTGAGCGAACTCGCCGGGCTCGCGCTGATCTCGCTGGCAATCCTTGGCGCCATAGCGCTGGCAACGTGGTCCATCCAGGACCCGTCCCTCAGCCATGCGACCCAGAAGCCCATCCACAATCTCCTCGGCTTTCCCGGCGCGATCTTCGCCGATCTGGCGATGCAACTGCTTGGTCTCGCCTCTATCCTGCTTCTGGTGCCCGAATTGCTGCTCGGCTGGCGAATGCTTTCACACAGGCCGGTCGGCGAGAAATGGCGCAGCCTTCTGTGGATCGTGGTGACATTCCTTGCCGCCGCCTTCGCCTCGACACTGCCTTACGTAGGATCTTGGCCGCTTCCAACCGGATTAGGCGGTGTTGCCGGCGACGCCGCGCTGCGAGCGCCCGCATGGATTTTCGGTTCGCCGCTCGGCGGCGTCACGCGTTTCATCCTGTGCGTCGTTTTTGGTCTGGCGACAGTCGTGACACTACTGCTGGCCACACGTGCGCCCGATTACGATGAAAAACCGGCGGCACGTGAGGTCGACGACGAGGAGGACAACGAAAAAGACGATGCCGACGGCGATCACGCCTCGGCCTGGCTCGGCATGATTGTGCATGCGCTTCTGAGCTGGAAGGCACACATTGGCCGCATGATCCGCGGTGATGCGCGTGCACGCACACCAATGCCCGTGGCGCAAGGTCCGCGCCACGAGCCGCGTTTCGACAGCGAAGATTACGAGTACGACGAAGAAGAGGAAGATGATGAGCACGCCCCGGCACCGCGCCGGCGCGCCGCCCCGCGAGCGGCCACGCGCCGCGGCCGCAACGGCTACACGCTGCCTTCGCTGAATCTTCTGGCTGCGCCGCGTGCGAGCGAGCGCGCGACCTTGTCGCGCGACGTCATCGACGGTACCGCGACGGCGCTGGAAAGCGTGCTGCAGGATTTCGGCGTGCGCGGCGAGATCATCAATGCCCGCCCGGGACCGGTTGTTACCCTCTACGAACTCGAACCGGCGCCCGGCATCAAGTCATCGCGGGTGATCGGACTCGCCGACGACATTGCGCGTTCGATGAGCGCCGTGTCGGCCCGCGTCGCCGTCGTCTCGGGTCGCAACGCAATCGGCATCGAATTGCCGAATCCGGTTCGCGAGAAAGTCTGCCTGCGCGAATTGCTGACCGGAAATGACTACAACGAAAGCGCGGCGAAGCTGCCGCTCTGCCTCGGCAAGACGATCGGCGGCGAATCCGTGATCGTCGATCTGTCACGCATGCCGCATCTGCTGATCGCCGGCACCACCGGCTCCGGCAAATCGGTCGCGATCAATACGATGATCCTTTCGCTGGTCTATCGACTGCGACCGGATCAGTGCCGGCTGATCATGGTCGATCCCAAGATGCTCGAACTGTCTGTCTACGACGGCATCCCGCATCTACTGACGCCAGTCGTTACCGATCCGAAAAAGGCGGTGGTCGCGCTCAAGTGGGCCGTGCGCGAGATGGAAGGCCGCTACAAGAAAATGTCCAAGCTTGGCGTGCGCAACATCGATGGCTACAACGCGCGCGTCGCCGAAGCGCGGGCGAAGGGCGAAACGCTCACCCGCACTGTCCACACCGGTTACGACAAGGAAAGCGGCCAAGCCGTCTACGAGAAAGAAGAGCTCGAGCTCGACCCGCTGCCTTTCCTGGTGGTGATCGTCGACGAGATGGCCGACCTGATGATGGTCGCCGGCAAGGACATCGAAGGCGCCATTCAGCGTCTTGCGCAGATGGCACGCGCCGCCGGCATTCACGTCATCCTGGCAACGCAGCGGCCTTCAGTCGACGTGATCACAGGCACGATCAAGGCCAATTTCCCGACCCGCATCTCGTTCCAGGTGACGTCCAAGATCGACAGCCGCACCATCCTGGGAGAACAGGGCGCCGAACAACTGCTCGGTCAGGGCGACATGCTCTACATGGCCGGCGGCGGCCGAATCAACCGCGTGCACGGACCGTTCGTATCGGATGACGAAGTGGAAAAAGTGGTACGCCATCTGAAGTCGCAGGGCGCGCCGGAATACCTCGAAGAAGTAACGGCAGGCGGCGAGGAGGACGAGGATGGAAATCCGGTGTTCGACGCGACCGGCATGGGTTTCGCCGAAGGCGGCGACCTCTTTCAACAGGCCGTTGCAATCGTAAAGCGCGACCGCAAGGCCTCGACTTCCTACATCCAGCGCAGGCTCCAGATCGGCTACAATCGCGCGGCGACCATCATGGAGCGCATGGAAGAGGAAGGCATCGTCGGGCAGGCCAACCATGCCGGCAAGCGCGAGATCCTGATTCCCGAAAATCCGGCCGACGACCGGTATTGAGAATCGTCGCATTCGCGATTAAGCCGGAATCTGGCGAAATGCGCCAAGGGCCGCGAAATCGCCACAGCCGGCCCATATACAGCCTATCAAGATACCGCAGGGCGGAGGCAGGGAACGTGATGTCACTGGATCAACGGCGAACGGGCTGCAAACTGGCATTTGTTGTGTTGTTTGCCTGCCTTACGGCCCCGGCCATCGCCCAGATCCCGCTTCCGTCTGCGCGCCCGACTTTGCCGGCCCAGGCGGCCCCGCCGACACCCGCGGCCAAGCCGGCGGTCCCAGCTCCGGGCCGTCAGAGCGCGCCGGCGCCGCAGCAAAGCCCGGTGTTCAATCCGTTCGCCGCGCTGCTTGGCAAGCCGGCGACCCCAAACAATCTGAGCGCCGAACAGCGCTCCATTGTCGACCGCGTCAACCGCTATCTCTCCGGGGTGCAGGCTCTGTCCGGAAACTTTATCCAGATCGGACCCGACGGCACGCGGACCCAGGGTGACTTCGCCATCTCCAAGCCGGGCCGGGTGCGCTTCGAATACGACGACCCGAGCCCCATCGAGCTGATTGCCGACGGCTCGTCGGTGGTTGTGCGCGATCGCCGGCTGGCGACGCAGGATGTGTATCCACTGTCGCAGACGCCATTGCGCTTCCTGCTGGCGGATCGCGTCGACCTTGCTAACGACACGCACCTCGTTGCGGTCTACGCCGACGACGTGTTCGTCACCGTGGTGGCCGAGGAGAAGAGTGGCATTGTCGGGACTAGCCGCCTGATGATCATGTTCAGCGCCAAGGACATGTCGCTCAAGCAATGGACCGTGACGGATCCGCAGGGCTACGACACGACGGTTGCGGTCTACAATCTCGATACGAGCAAGCGCCCGGATCCGGCTTTGTTCAAGATCGACTATACGCCCTACCACAATTGATGTTGCGCTCGGCGATTTGCGATTTCCCCTAAATAGAGGTGGATGGCTGCGACAATCCCGGCCATGACGTTGGAAAATCCGTCGTCCGCATCATAGATTTGCGCAATGCCCTTAAAGGTCACCACCTGGAACATCAACTCGATCCGGCTGCGGATTGATCTGGTCGCGAGATTGCTGAAAAGCGCGCGACCCGATGTGCTCTGCCTGCAGGAGACCAAGTGTCCGGATGACGCTTTCCCGATGAAGCGCTTCAAGCGTCTCGGCTATGCGCACGGCGCTCTCAACGGACAGAAAGGCTATCACGGCGTCGCCGTCATCTCGCGCGTTCCGTTCGAGCGGATCGACGTACAGAATTTCTGCGGCAAGATCGATTGCCGGCACATCTCAGTGGTGCTGGGAGAGCGCGCCGGCCTGAAGGACCAGGTCACCCTGCACAACTTCTATGTCCCGGCCGGCGGAGACGAGCCCGATCCCGAGATCAATCCGAAATTCCAGCACAAGCTCGGTTTCCTCGATGAGATGCGCGCGCACGCCGGCCTGAAGCCGGAAAAATCCGAGCGCGCGATTCTCGTGGGCGATCTCAACGTGGCGCCGCTCGAGCACGACGTGTGGAGCCACAAGCAGATGATCAAAGTGGTGTCGCACACGCCGCTCGAATGCGAGAAGCTCGTCGCCGCGCAGAACTCCGGCGGCTGGATCGATTGCATGCGGGTGCATACGCCCGAGCCCGAAAAGCTTTACACCTGGTGGAGCTACCGCGCGATGGACAACTGGCGCGCGGCCGATCGCGGCCGCAGGCTTGATCATATCTGGGCGTCGGATGCAATCGCCGGTCAGGTATCGACGATCGACGTCGCCAAGAGTTATCGCGGCGCAAAGCGGCCGTCCGACCACGTGCCGGTGACGGCAACCATCGAAGTCTGACGCTAGCTCTTCTGACCTTTTTCCAGCGCCCGTTTCACGCCTGCGAGCTCTTTCGACCAGACCTGCAAGCGTGCGGCCATGCTCTCGCGCAATTTATCCGCGGCGGCCGGATATCCCTCGAGTATCTTGCGGAAGAGGCTGCGTGATATTCGCACCACAACCGTCGGCTCTTTGGCGATGGCTGTTGCCTGACAGACCGTATTGGTGAGCAAAGCCAGTTCGCCGATCAGCGTCCCTGGTCCGACCGTGACCTCGCTGCCTTCGGAGGCCGTGCCCGGTTCGAGAATCAACGAACCCTCCTGCACGACATACCCGCCGTCGGCGAGCTCACCGGCATAGAACAGCACTGCCCCGCTTTGCAGATGCCGCGTCTCGGCACCGATCGCCAGAATGCGAAGCGCCTGCTTGCCGAGCGCCGCCAGCGGCGGCACTTGTTCGAAAAACGCGATGTCCTCTTCGAGGCCCATTGCTACGGACGCCATCGTCCCGAAAGCGGAGACCAGCACGTCATGCGAGGAAAGAGAGCGCCGTTCGTTATTCTCACGGCACCAGTTTATAGCCGCCCGCTTCGGTCACCAAGATGGCCGGAATGGCGGCATCCTTTTCGACCTTCTGGCGGAGCCGATAGATGTGCGTTTCCAGCGTATGGGTGGTGACGCCCGAATTATAACCCCAGACCTCTTGCAGCAGGGTCTCGCGCGATACCGGCTTCTGCCCGGCGCGATACAGGTACCGAAGAATCGCCGTTTCCTTTTCAGTCAGCCGGACCTTGCTGCCTTTCGGGTTCAGCAGCAGTTTCGAGCTCGGCCTGAACGTGTAAGGCCCGATCGCGAAGACGGCGTCTTCGCTGGCTTCGTGCTGACGCAGCTGCGCACGGATGCGCGCAAGCAAAACCGCAAACCGGAACGGCTTGGTGATGTAATCATTCGCGCCGGATTCGAGTCCGAGAATGGTGTCGGAATCAGTGTCGTGGCCAGTCAGCATGATGATCGGCGGCTTGAAACCATTCTTGCGCAAGATGCGCACCGCTTCGCGGCCATCCACGTCCGGGAGGCCGACATCCATGATCACAAGATCGACCTGGCCGTTCTTCGCGGCCTGCACGCCTTTGGTTCCGCTATCGACCGAGATAGCGTCAAACTCCTCGTGCAGCGCCAGTTGCTCGACAAGCGCCTCGCGCAGTTCGGCGTCATCATCGACAATAAGGATTGTTCGCTTATTGGCCATCGCTTAAAGGCCCTCCAAGGGCGTGAAACGAGACCCCTGTCATGGTCGCGGGGTAGACCATTCGGCGCTAAAAGATCAAGTAGGAACTGATACTTAAGATCCAACCGGTCCGTCGCATCAATGCAGAAACGATCCTTGTCCCGGGTCACAGTACGCCGCAAGGCCGGTGATTCAAGCCGCGGCTGGCTCATAGCAGGAATGCTGGCGTTACCAGTGGCACTTGGTCGTGGCGGGATCAAGGCCAACAAGCGCGAAGGCGATGGTGGTACGCCGCGCGGCCGTTTCCGCCTGCGGCAATTGTGGTGGCGCGCCGACAAGCATCCGCGACCGACGACCTCGTTGCCGGTGCATCGAATTACGCCCGACGATGGATGGTGCGAGGACCCGGCCGACCGGCGGTACAATCGCCGGATCAAAGTGCCTGCCAAATCTTCGGCCGATCGACTGACTCGGAGCGACAATCTCTACGATTTCATCATCGAGATTGATCACAATACGCGCCCACGCGTTGCCGGACGCGGCAGTGCGGTCTTCATCCACGCCGCAAGAAAAGGCTTTGCTCCAACCGCCGGCTGCGTCGCGCTCGAACTCGATACCTTGCGGCGGATGCTGTCGCGTCTCGGTCCACATACGAGAATTGTCGTCGAATAGATCGCAAGCGCGCTACTTCGCGCGCTCGCCGAAAATCGCGCTGCCGACGCGGACATGCGTGGCGCCAAGCGCGATCGCGGTGGCGAAATCTGAGCTCATGCCCATCGAAAGAAACGTCAAACCGTTGCGCTTCGCGATCTTGGCGGTCAGCGCAAAGTGCGGCCCGGGAGCTTCGTCAACCGGAGGAATGCACATAAGGCCGGAGATTGTCAGCCCGTATTGATCGCGACACGCTGCCAGGAATGCGTCCGCATCCTGCGGCAGGACACCGGCCTTTTGCGGCTCGGCGCCGGTGTTGATTTCGGCAAACAGCGTTGGTCGCCGTTGCTGTTTGCTCGTCTCTTTCGACAGAGCTTCGCAGAGACTTGCCCGATCGACGGAATGAATTGCATCGAAAAGCGCGATCGCTTCTTTCGCCTTGTTCGACTGCAGCGGACCGATGAGATGCAATTGCGTACCCGGATGTTTCGCAAGCAAAGATGGCCACTTTGCTTTTGCCTCCTGAACACGGTTCTCCCCGAAAACGCGCTGACCCGCGCCGATGGCCGGCTCGATGGCATCCGCGGCGAATGTCTTGGAGACTGCGATCAGCGTCACGTCGGCGGGATCACGGTTGGCGTCTCGGCAGGCGCGCGCGATTTCCGTCCGGACAAGCTCGAGATTCTTTGCTGTGACAGCGGCCATGCGCTGCCTATATCGCACCGGGCCGCGCGCCGCCACACTTCAAATGAAGGGCCGGGGCCGATGTTGCGGCACTTCGCTTCCGGCAATGTTCGCGAGGGCGGCACGATCGGCTATTTCAAACAGGCGGTCTTTCCAGCGGACGGCCTTGGTGACGAACAACCGCTTGAGCGTCTTGTTGGTGTGAACCAGCGACATGCCGAGCGTATCGGCAAGGTGCTGCTGGGTGAATGGAAACTGGATGCTTCCGTTCTTGACCAGTCCAGCTTCCTCGGCCCGCGCAAAAAGATGCAGGAGAAGATAGGCCGCGCGCTCAAGCGCCGTCCGGCGGCCGAGGCTCAGAAGATGCTCATCGATAAGCTGCTCCTCGCGAGCGGCGAGCCAGGTGACATCGAAGGCCAGTGATGGAAGCTTGCTGTAAAGGTCCCAAAGTTTCGTGCGTGGAAAGACGCACAGCACGAGCGGTGTCAACGCTTCGACCGAATGCTCCATCTCGTTCATCAGCGCGCCCTGCAGGCCAAGCATATCGGCGGGCAATGCGTAATTGAGAATCTGCCGGCGGCCGTCGTCGAGCATCTTGTAACGAAAGGCCCATCCGGTTAGCACGGTGTAAAGATAATCGCTCCGCGTGCCTTCGCGCAGGAAACTCGCGCCAGGGTCGACGCGCAGTTCGTCGGTCTTCAGTGTTTTAACGAACGCAAGTTCTTCCGCGGAAAACTCGCGCAACGCGGGCCGCTTTCGCAGCGGGCATTGGTCACAGGGCGTGTAACCGTTTGGGCGTCCGTTTCCCAGAATCATGGCAGGCCACCCGCCAGGTCATCCCTGCGCGGCACTAGCCAAATTGCCGTTTATGTTCATAAACATAAATTTTCACCGCGTATGTCATTTTTAAATGCTGCCGGATTCAATCCGTAGGACAAAAGAAAGTTCCCTCGGGAGAAATAGCTTTGCCTATCTCGGACAGCTTGCTCACTGGCAATCGCTGTCTTGTCCTGGACGACGAATTCCTGATCGCACTCGACATTCAGCAGATACTTGAGCTTGCCCGTGCAAAGCACGTGGCATCTGTCGCGACGGCGTCCGAAGCCATCGCGCTTGTGCGTCGTGAAGCTAAATTCGATCTAGCCGTACTCGATGTGAAGTTGGGCGGATCCGAAGACAACAGTCTGGGCGTTGCGAGTGAGCTCGCCAAAACGGGCACGCCGTTCGTTTTTCTCACCGGGATGCGCGTCGATAACGTGCACGCGCGAGAGTTTCCGCAAGCACCGGTCATCGAGAAGCCCTATGACGCTGTGGCGCTTCTCGACGCCGTGCAACGTGCCCTCAAAAACGCGACGTTATAAAAATCGCCGCGTCAGGCTGCAGTCTGCCAGTCAGCTATCGCAGCCTTTGCCGATTTTTTCGGGCGCACTTTGTGGTCAACTTTATCGACCCACGCGAGCGGGATGATGTGGTGCTGTCCTACCGATTTCGGATCGCTCTTTGTCAGTTTTATCTTGTCCGACCCTTCGAAATAATCGACCGTTCCGACATGGGCGCCGTCCGAGCCGATGACCTCCATGTGTTCGTTGATTGATTGTGCATTGACCATGCCGCACCTCCTCTGGGAGGCTAACCCCGGCAAAACTGCGCGCGGTTCCTTCTGATTTTTCAAGTGAATCGCCCTGCGCCGGTTGACCGTTTGGCCGGTTTCGTGTCAGTTCCGCGCGCCGCAACAAGACGCCCCATGACCGCAACGTCGAGCAAAAACGAGCGCTATAACGCCCGCGAGGCCGAGGCCCGTTGGCAGAAGATCTGGGCCGATCGAGGCATCTTCGCGACCCAAAACAGCGACCCGCGGCCGAAATATTACGTGCTGGAGATGTTCCCCTACCCGTCGGGGCGCATCCACATGGGGCACGTGCGCAACTACACAATGGGCGACGTTGTGGCGCGTTTCAAACGCGCCATGGGAAACGCGGTACTGCACCCAATGGGTTGGGACGCGTTCGGGATGCCGGCTGAAAACGCCGCAATCGACCGCAACGTGCATCCGAAGGCGTGGACCTACGACAATATCGCTGCGATGAAAAAGCAGCTCCAGTCGATGGGTCTTTCGCTCGACTGGGCGCGCGAGATTGCCACCTGCGATCCGGCCTATTACAAGCACCAGCAGAAAATGTTTCTCGACTTCCTCAAGGCGGGGCTGGTCGAGCGCAAGCAATCGAAGGTCAACTGGGATCCAGTTGACCAGACGGTCCTCGCCAACGAGCAGGTCATCGACGGGCGCGGCTGGCGCTCCGGCGCTCCCGTCGAGCAGCGTGAACTTACACAGTGGTTTTTCAAGATCAGCGACTATTCGGAAGACCTTCTCGAGGCACTCGGCACGCTCGACCGCTGGCCGGACAAGGTCCGTTTGATGCAGAAAAACTGGATCGGACGATCGGAAGGACTGCTGCTGCGCTTTGCGCTTGATCCTGCGACGACCCCGAACAAGGAAACCGAACTGGAGATTTTCACCACGCGACCGGACACGTTGTTCGGCGCGAAGTTCATGGCGCTCTCGCGCGACCATCCGCTTGCGCAGGCCGCGGCGGCAAAAAATCCGAAGCTCGCGGCCTTCATCGAGCAGTGCCACCGCATGGGCACCGCACAGGCCGAGATCGACACCGCTGAGAAACTCGGTTTCGACACCGGCATGAAGGCTGTGCATCCATTCGATGCCAACTGGAAGCTGCCGGTTTATGTCGCCAATTTCATTTTGATGGATTACGGTACGGGCGCAATTTTCGGCTGTCCGGCGCACGATCAACGCGACCTGGACTTCGTCAACAAATACGGCCTCGGCAATACGCCTGTCGTCTGCCCGCCAAACCAGGATCCGAAGACCTTCGTCATCACCGACGTTGCCTATGACGGCGATGGCCGCATGATCAATTCGCGCTTCCTCGATGGCATGACGATCGAAGACGCAAAGGAAGAAGTCGCAAGGCGGCTCGAAAAAGAGACGCGCGGCAACAAGCCGGTCGCGCAACGGCAGGTGAACTACCGACTGCGCGACTGGGGCATTTCCCGCCAGCGCTATTGGGGTTGTCCGATCCCGATCATCCACTGCGAGAAATGCGGTGTCGTTCCCGTGCCGGAGAAAGACCTGCCGGTCACGCTGCCAGAGGACGTCACGTTCGACAGGCCGGGCAATCCGCTCGACCGTCACCCGACCTGGAAGAATGTGAAGTGTCCCAACTGCGCGGGGCCGGCGCGTCGGGAAACCGACACAATGGATACCTTCGTTGACTCATCGTGGTACTTCGCGCGCTTCACCGATCCGTGGATCACGACGGCGCCCACCGAGCGCAGAATCGTCGATGAGTGGCTGCCGGTCGATCAATACATCGGCGGCATCGAGCACGCGATTCTGCACCTGCTTTATTCGCGCTTTTTCACCCGCGCAATGCACAAGACGGGGCATACCGGCATCGATGAGCCGTTTGCCGGGCTGTTCACGCAAGGCATGGTGGTTCACGAAACCTATCGCGCGAAAAACGGCGACTGGATCGAGCCCGCCAATGTGAAGATCGAAGGTGTCGGCGATGCGCGACACGCGGTGATCGCTTCGACGGGCGAGCCGGTCGAGATCGGTTCGATCGAGAAGATGTCGAAGTCGAAAATGAACACGGTCGATCCCGACGACATCATCGCGACCTACGGGGCCGACACCGCACGCTGGTTCATGCTGTCGGATTCCCCGCCCGATCGCGACGTGATCTGGACCGAAGAGGGCGTGCAGGGCGCGTGGCGTTTTGTGCAGCGCCTGTGGCGACTGGTCGGCGAGATTGCCGATGTCGACGCCCCGGCCGCGCGGCCGGCCAGGTTCGGCGAAGAGGCGCTCGTGCTGCGCAAGGCCGCGCACCGCGCGCTCGCGCATGTTTCCGAGGATATCGACAAGCTGCGCTTTAACCGCTGCGTGGCGCACATCTACGAATTCGCCAATGCGCTCAGCGATGCCCTAGGCGGGGTCGAAAAGGCGCCGGCCGAGGATCTCCGCTGGGCGCTGCGGGAGGCTGGTAATATCCTGATCCGGGTGTTCCACCCGATGATGCCGCATCTGGCCGAAGAATGCTGGGCGGCGCTTGGCCACAAGACCCTTGTGGCGACCGAGGCCTGGCCGCAGGTTGAGCCCGATTTGCTGGTGGAAAGCAGCATTACCTTGCCGGTTCAGATCAACGGCAAAAAGCGCGCCGACGTGACCGTCGCCCGCGATGCAAGAAATTCCGATATTGAGGCTGCCGTTCTGGCTCTCGATGCGGTAAAAAAGGCGCTTGAGGGGAAGAGCCCGAAAAAGGTCATTGTCGTCCCGCAAAGGATAGTCAATGTCGTCGTCTGATACCTCGCCGCGTATGCGAACGCGCCGGTCGGTCGCCGGCGGGGCATTTTTCGTGTTGGGCCTCGCGGGTCTCGGCAGGTCCTTTCTCGCGATGGGGCCTGCTGGTCTCGTCCAAACCTTTTTCGCGATGGGGCTCGCGGGTCCCCGCAGTGCCTTTCTCGCGATCGGACTCGCGGGTTTTGTTGGCGGGTGTTTCCAGCCGATGTACGCCGAGCATCCTTTGCCGGTCGGGGCTGCGGGCAATCCGGGCGTCGTCGGACAGCTGCGCACTGTCGACGTCGCCGCAATCGACGCCCCCGCTGGTAGCCGTCTCGCACGCGTCAGCGTAAGCGTGCGGAATGAGCTGATCTATGATTTGACCGGCGGCGGCGGCGGTTTTTCGCCGACGCACCGACTTGACGTAAAGCTTGTCGCAACTCAGTTGCAGGTTATCGTTGACATCAACACCGCGCGTCCCGACGTCAACAATTACGGCATCGACAGCACCTATACGTTGACGGAGCTCGCGACTGGACGAGTTGTTGTGAAAGGCCAAACCTTCGCGCGCGTATCCTACAACATTCCGGGCCAAGAGCAGCGCTTTGCCGGCGAACGCGGCTTGCGCGATGCCGAAAACCGCGCGGCCAAGGAAATCGCGGAAAATATCCGCACGCGACTCGCCTCGTTCTTCGTGGCGGGCACGTAATCTTACGCGGCGTCATGACTGCCATCAAAGCCGCCGACGTCGACCGCTTCATTGCCAATCCAAACCCCGCGCAACCCGTCGTGTTGGTCTTCGGCCCGGACATCGGTCTGGTGCGGGAAAGAGTGGACGCACTCGTGCGTGCATCCGTCGACAATCCCAATGACCCGTTCGCATTGGCCCGCATCGAGGGTGACGAATTGACCGGCAATCCGTCGCGGCTCGTCGAAGAAGCTCACACGGTCCCGCTGTTCGGTGGTCGCCGGGCCGTTCTGGTAAAGGCCGGCGGGCGAAATATCGCGTCGGCGGTTGAATCGGTCATTAATGCCCCTTCCAATGAGTGCCGCGTCATTATTGAGGCCGGCAATCTCAGCAAGAGCGCGCCATTGCGCGCCCTGTGCGAAAAATCGAAAGTTGCCGCCGCGTTGCCCTGCTACGCGGATGGTGAACGCGCGCTCGCGCAATTGATTGATGAGGAAATGCGTGCGGCTGGCCTCAGCATTGCAGCAGACGCCCGCGCCGCCCTGCTGGACCTGATCGGTGGTGACCGGCTCGCTTCCCGCAACGAGATCCGCAAGCTCACGCTTTATGCAAAAGGTCAAAAAAGCGTCGAGCTCCCTGACGTGATGGCCGTCGTGGGGGATGCCTCGCAAATCGCGCTTGATGGATTGATCGACGCAGTTTTCGCTGGAAAAACGGCTGAAGCCGATGTTGAGTTTGCCAAAGCGCGGGCAAGCGGCTCATCTCCACCGACAATTGTTTCGGTGGCAATTCGCCAAGTTGCCAACTTGCACAAAATGAGGCTGGCGATCGCGGGCGGCGATTCCATCGAGTTCGCAATGAAGCGCAGTGCGCCGCCTGTACACTTTTCTCGTGAGCACCACGTCAGCGGAGCGCTGCGCGTCTGGACGCCACAACGCCTGATCCGTGCAATGGAGCAGCTGGCAGATGCTTCGCTCGAGATGCGCCGGAATGCTCCTCTGTCAGAAGCAATCGCGCAGCGCACTCTGATGTCCCTTGCCATGAATGCGCGCAAATCGGCCTAGCAAAGTCGTCTGCTTTCCTGCCTCGCGCAAATCCGAGCAAAGAAATTTAGAGCTGATCAACCGTTTTTGGTTATGCATTTTTAGATGGCCACGATCACTCGCCCGGGAATAGAGATGACGGCCGTCGAAACCCGCCGCGATTTTCGCCGATCACAAGAAACCCGTGCCAGCTTCTGGCTTGGCGCAATCGTGTCTCCGTTTTTCGTGGCGGTCGTTGGATCGGGCCTATTCCTCGGAACGGTCATAGTTGTGGGCACGTTCTGAGGCGATGAATCAAATGAGGCGGCGGCGGCAAGCCGTACTGGCCGCGTCGCCCGCCCACTGCCAGACGGAAAACTCTGCCACTACGTCATCTTTGACGATAAGACTGCGATTGCCATCGAGGACCGGATCGGCCGGTGCGACGAAGACAAGCCCAAGCCAAAAAAGGAAAGACCGGCAGCGTTTAGCTAGGGCAAATAGACTCTTCGCCGCCAGCTTACAGATTTAGTTGATAGCTGTGTGGGACCCAGCGATAGCCGACCTGCCCCTTGTCGATATAGCCGATTCCAGGGAAGGGCATGTGGAAGCTGGCAACAAAAATCTTGTCCATAGCTAGCATGTCCAAGATACGCTTGCGGGTCGTGACGGCTTTTTCTTTGTCATCGTCCATCTCGAAATGCCATTCCGGACGCTGCACTGCCATTACAAATTGCGTGCACGTGTCCGCGGTAATCATCACGCGTTTTCCCGTGCTTTCGACGTGAAACGCCAGCAGGCCGGGCGAATGCCCGGCCGCGTCGACGGCGGTGATGCCTGGGGCAACCTGATCGCCGGGCTTGATGAACTTCGAACGATCGGCCAGCGGCACGCAAATCTTCACGAAGAGCTCCCGATTAAACTTGCGCGCCTCTCGAACGTTTTCACCGCGCTTCCAGAAATCAAACTCCGCCGCACCGAACACATAGGTGGCGTTGGGAAAAACGGGCTTTCCCCCTTCCACCAGACCGCCAATGTGGTCGGGATGCCCATGGGTAATGACAATGACGTCGATGTCCTCAGGCCTGTATCCAGCCGCGGCTAGCCGCTCGGCCGTTTGCCCGGGCGGCAGTCGTTTGCTGAGCTGTTCATACTCGCGTGGCAGGGCGCCGTTGCCAGTGTCAAAAAGCACCAATTGTTTTCCGGTGTTCACGAGCGTCGGGATGTTTGGATGTTCGAACCGTTGAGTATCGATATTGTTGGCACGGGCAAGCGCATGCACTTCATCGGGAGAGGCATTTGCGCCGTAGTGGGGGTACAATCCATCGCGGATCGCCTTGGCATCGAGGACGGTGGCGACCTCAAATTCCCCGAGCTTAAAACGATAGATGGTCGGCTGTAATTCGCCTTTCAGTAATGCGGGCACGTCCGGCTCCTCTCCCGAATTGGTACGCCTCAGGACGAGGCTTAGCAGTCAGAATAGGCTGCAATCCAGCACGGAATTAAACGAACGATGTCTTCCTGGAAGTACCCTCTCGCTCTATGCTGACCATGAAATCTAGAAAGCCGTGGAGATTTTAAATGGCCCGGAAAAAGCGCAGATTAACTACTGGCAAGGAGAGGAAAAAATCGAAAGTTCCGTCGCGGCAAAAGAAACAAAGCGTCAAGGTACGAAAGAGCAAACAGCGATCGCGTAACGTGGGCGACAGATTTAAAAGTGCCTATCGGACTCTTGTCGATTCGATCAAGGATACTGACAACCTTCGCGACAAGTTGGAGCCTCCAGGAACATCGGAAACCGAGTAGCGGTCAGATCCTCGCGGATTTCACCCAGGTACAAAACCAAACCCGCCAGTCCGTACGCAGTTTAATTTGTTATTGGTCGCCCGATGGGCGATTGAGCAGCTGCCTGATCTTCCGGGCAAGGACGCGTTCGGTCAAAGGCTTTGGAATAAGTTCGATCCCCGGATCCAACCGACCCTGATGTACGATTGCGTTCCGCGAGTACCCCGTCATAAAAATAATCTTGGTTCCTGGCCGGCGCCGTTCGACCTCGTTAGCGAGCTCACGACCATTTTTTCCAGGGAGGACGACATCGGTCAGCAATAAATCGAATTTCTTGTCAGCATCCAAGAGCCGTAAGGCAGTGGCCGAGTCTTTCGCCTCGATGACCTGGTAATTCAGGTCCCGCAAAATCTCCGAGGCATACTGACGAACGCCGTCGTCATCCTCGACAATAAGTATTGATTCGTTGCCGCCGCGTTCGGCATTCAGATCATCATCTCCCGAAACGACCACTTCATCGCCTTCGCGGCGCGGGAGATAGAGCTTGACCGTCGTGCCCTCCCCCGGTTCGCTGTAGATCTTAACGTGACCACCGGATTGCTTCATGAACCCGTAGACCTGGCTCAGGCCCAACCCGGTGCCCTTGCCGGTTTCTTTGGTTGTGAAGAACGGCTCGAAGGCGCGGTCGATCGTTTCCGCCGACATGCCTCCGCCACTATCCGACACTGCGACAAGAATGTACTGGCCGGGCACAATACCTTCATGCTCTCGGCAATACTCCTCATCGAGGTAGGCGTTGCTTGTCTCAATGGTAAGCTTCCCACCTTCAGGCATGGCATCGCGCGCATTCAGCGCAAGGTTGAGCAACGTTGATTCCATTTCTGACGCGTCAACCTCAACTTTCCAGAGACCAGCTCCGCCAATGGTTTCAAGTTCGATATTTTCTCCGAGCGTGCGAGTCAGAAGGTCAGAGATCGCAACAATAAGCTTGTTGATATCGATGACACGAGGATTGAGTGGCTGTCGGCGCGAAAAGGCAAGCAATCGCTGGGTCAGTTGCGCGGCACGCTCCGCACCTACGAGCGCATTGTTGAGGGCCCGTTCAGCCCGCGCCTCGACGACGCCCCGTTTGGCAATACCGAGATTACCTATGATGATCGTGAGAAGATTGTTGAAGTCGTGCGCGACACCTCCGGTCAGCTGACCCACGGCTTCCATCTTTTGCGATTGACGGAGTGCCTGCTCCGCCAAATCGCGTCGTTCCGCCTCCGCGTACAAGGCACGCGTGCGGCGCATCGCGAGCAAAACAAGCGTGAAGAGCACGAGCGTGGCGGGGATTCCGAAAATGAGATGACTGGCCATTGCCCGCATCCAGTCAAGCATAATCGTGTCAGTCTGAATTCCATCGGAAACGTACAGATCAGAGTATCCGAGTTTGAGATATGCAAAACGTCGTTCAACATCATCTACGGAATATGACCTGGTTACAAAACCACCCTCGGGATGCTCCACCATACTTAGCATGAACCCGCTGTCGGGCCTGAAGTGCGTGACGTCACCAGCGGGCATCGGAAAGCGGGCAATAATTGCGCCGTCACTCTTTGAGAGGGTGAAGCTGGCGGTCGTATCGCTTCCAAGCTGGCGATAGAATTCAGAAAACACTTTTGGTGTTACCGAGATCATGATGATCCCGTTGAATTGACCGTCTTGCAGCGGACGGCGGCGGCTGATTCCGAAAAAAGCTTCTCGTCTGACGCGTGATCGCGAAGCGGCGCCGACATAGGTGCCGGCATCTCGCTCCACTTGCGCCACGAAATAATCCCGATCTGCAATATCCAGGCCCGCGGGGATCGGGAACATCGCCGACGACACAATAGTGTGTCCATTCCTGTCGACAACTAATATGGCATCGATGGCCTTTACCGATTTTTCCAGCTTGGCCAATTGCTGGTGAAGCGTTTGGTCGGACGCCTTGATCTGTTCATCGGTAAGACCATCCAGAATCGCATCAACGGCGGTGAAGGTCAGGTCAACCGACTGGAAAATCCCCGATGCGTGCTGGGATAGAATATTCAGTGATGCAGCGAGTTGCTCGTCCGTGCGCGCAACGGCGTTCTGATAATTGATCCAGCTGGCGTAAGCGAAAATCGTCACCGGAATGACGATCGAGGCCACCAGCATTGTTTTGAGGAGGCGTAGAGCGGCATCGCGGCGCGCGCGCATTCGTCAAAACTCATTGAGCGGGTCTATGAATGTATTCGGGATACCTATTTGTGAAAAGAGGACTCGCATGTCGATTACGGCTGATTCAGCAACAACTTCAAACCCGGTGACAAGTTCCTCCACAGTTGATAGGTCGATTAGTCTTTGCGCGAAGACGCATTTTGATCGCCTGATGGGCCGCCAAAGTACCCCCACCCCATGATGGTGATGTGGGTGACTCTACCAAGATGACGAAGCATCCAGATATCGCCGCACCGTCCAGATTGAGGCGGTCGCCAGGGCGTTTTTGCTGAGGAATCGTGGGAACGCGCATTGCCGCCGCTGAAATATGAGCCCCGTCAAACGGGCGAGGCGAGCCGACATAGTCCGATCAGACGACGATTCTCATTCTGCATTTGCATAAAACTCGATGAATTTTTTCACGACGTTTTTCACGGCCCCAGCCGAAGGCCGTTGAGTTAACAAGCTGGCAAATTGATACAGAGATGGCGCGCCGGCTCGCTCCGCTCACAGATCCCTTCGTAAGTGAAGAAATCCGTGTCGAAGCGAGCCTAAAGGGCGGCAGTTGAGCTCTTTACGGTTAGCGCTGACGACGTAGCCAGGCGTCAAGGCTGAATCGTCCCGGCCCAATCACAAAAAGAAAGAGAAAGCCGCCCAGCATCGCCAGGTTTTTGTAGAAGCTCGAGTCTTGGGCGCGGCGAGCCGCGGCATCCGCGAATTCCCAATACCGGTGGGAGCTGAATGTCGCCACAAGCATAAAGACAATCATCACGAGCACGACGTAGCGGGTGGCGAGCCCGAGAATAAGGGCAATCCCGCCGAAGAACTCCGCAGGGACGGCGATATAGGCCAAAAAGGTCGGAAGTCCGCGCCCCGGAAACCCAGCGGCGTAGGCCGGAATATCAAAAATCTTTCCGTAACCGCTGCGGACAAAAATCCAACCGAGGAGAATGCGGCCGACCAGCAGAATAAAATCGGATGTGCTGGCTGCAATGGCGTCGGCGTGAGACAAGGAAGGATGTGAACTGTTTTGGGCGATGGAGCTCATTGGCACGTTTCCCCGTTTGACGTTTGTTGGCGACCCGGTTCAATCGTTGCGCGAAAATAACAAACAGCGAGCTTAAGTTATTCCATTATCTTCAAATCGAAAAATGCGGCAAAAAGGACTGCCCGTTTGCCGTCTGCTTTCAAGGATTTGTGGCGGCACATTATGCGCTAAGAGCCCTCGGTGATATCCTCGTAAACGTCGATCTCGATCGTTCCCGGAAACAATGTCCGCCAGGCCTGCAAGTAATTTTGCACCATTGGATCACTGGCGAATTTCTGGCGATTGAGCTCTATCGCTTCGTCCATTTGATACTCGATCACCTGAAGAAATTGATTTCTATCGTCAGCATTCCTGAGCAACCGCACCTGAGCGTCGCCAAATGCGCCGTACATGGACAACGCATTTTTCATCGTCGCAGTGAGAAGAGACGTCGTATCCGCTGACGGTATTCTTATTTTGACCTGCAGAATTCGCTTCGCTTTCGCTCCCTCGCTGGCCATTGAGCGATCTCCTCCCCTGAAGCGCAATATGATCGAGTATATTGTCTTTCCAGGCCGCGCCTAATCACAACCTGTCCAGGCGAGTTGACTGTCAGCTCTGTTGCGAGCCGAGCAGATTGAAGCGCGCTTTTTGTTCGTCCGTCAGGAGATTGTAGAAATTCTCCAGGGCCGGTTGCACCTCGAAACAAGGCCGCCGCCGCAATACTTTTCAATTTCCGTGGATGGTTAGCGCGGAAATTGGGCTGTCACGGCAAGAATTTAGCGTCGGTAAGTCTATCGGCTCAGCTTTTTCAGCACGGCGTCGAGTTGTTCCAAGTTCCGATATTTGATTTTCAGGGTGCCCCCCTCGCCGCGGTGGTCGACGCTTACCTCGAGCCCCAACGAATCGGTGAGCCGCTTTTCCAGCGCACGCGTGTTTGCATCTTTTGCGCTGGCGCCATGACCTTTTGTTTCGCAATGCAAGCCACCGGCGCGCGCGGTATCGTCCTTGCGCAACGCAGTCTCAACCTGCCGCACGCTTAGACCTTTATCGATAATCTCGCGCGCGATCGCTTCAGCGTTAGGTTGACCAAGCAGGAGCCTGGCGTGGCCAGCCGAGATCTTGCCCGATCGCACTAATTGTTTCACCGGCTCGGCAAGTTTGAGCAGTCGAACGGTGTTTGCAACATGTGGCCTACTCTTGCCGACGATCTGCGCAACCTCATCCTGCGTCCGATTGAAATCATCCATCAGCGCAACATAACCGCTCGCCTCCTCAATCGGATTAAGATCGGCACGCTGCACGTTTTCGATGATGGCGAATTCCAACGACTGCGCATCGTTCGCCTCGACGACCGCAATTGGCACATCATGCAGGCCGGCGCGTTGTGCTGCCCGCCACCGTCGTTCGCCGGCGATGATTTCGAAGTTATCGCCCTGCAGCGCCCGCACGACGATCGGTTGAATAATCCCGCGCTCGCGAATTGAATTGGACAGCTCATCGAGCTCTTCGTCTGTAAACATGCGACGCGGGTTCCGCGGATTAGGGCGCAAATTTTCAATCGGCGCGCGGCGCGCCTTACGTCCGCTATCCGCAGCGGAGGTTTCATCGCCGACATCTCCCATCAGCGCAGCTAGACCGCGCCCCAGTCGCGAGTGATCCGCCATTGTCGCTGCTCCCGAACGCGCCATCAAATTATCCTTCCAATTTCGTAATGGTCGTATCAACGCAATGCTGGACTATCCGGCCTTCAATGCCTTCTCGCGCTGAATAATCTCTGTGGCCAGCCGCAGGTACGCTTCACTGCCCACGCATTTGAGATCGTAGACAAGCACCGGCTTCCCGTAGGACGGCGCTTCCGAGATCCGCACGTTGCGCGGAATTATGGTATCGTAGACTTTGTTGCCCATAAACTGTCGGACATCCGCAACGACCTGGCTGGAGAGATTGTTGCGCGAGTCGTACATCGTCAGCACGATGCCGTGAATCGACAGTGTCGGATTGAGCGTGCTCTTTACCTGCTCGACTGTTTTTAGAAGTTGCGATAATCCCTCCAGAGCGAAGAATTCGCACTGCAGCGGAACAAGAATCGAGTCCGCAGCGGCCATCGCGTTGACGGTGAGCAAATTGAGCGACGGCGGACAGTCGACAAGAACGTAGGTGAAGTCGTGTGCGCGCACGCCGCTGTTAAGTTGCCGAAGGGAATTGCGCAGTCGGAATGCACGGTCGCGCTGCTGGCCGATTTCAAGCTCAAGCCCCGTTAGATCGAGTGTCGAGGGCGCGATGTAGAGTCGTGGCACGGCCGTTTGTAGAACCGCGTCGCGCAGTGGCGCCAAACCCGTCAAAACATCGTACGTCGACGTGCGGCGAGACTTGCGTTCAATGCCGAGACCGGTTGAAGCATTGCCTTGCGGATCAAGATCGACGATCAGCACGTGCTCGCTGATGGCGGCGAGCGCGGTACCAAGATTGATCGCAGTCGTTGTTTTGCCCACTCCACCCTTCTGGTTGGCAATCGCGAGAACACGTGGCCGAGGTGCATCCGGACGGACGGTCTCCTTTTCAAAAAGTACGACCTGGGGGTCGATGGGCTGCTCGGTGGTCGGGGTGTCCGCCATGTCGATTTTCCGCAGGCTCTACACCTGCGCCTCATAAGCCTCTGAAATTACTGTCGAAATGACAGTCTTAAGATTCGTGCAAGGATTCAAGGGCCCGTATCACAACTACTGAGCCGTCGGGACTGGTCCGGCTTGGCACCCTCGATGCCTGAATTCTCCAATATTTAGCGGCATCGGTCAATTCAGCCTCTACATCTTGACCTTTTGGGAATAGAGCGATGGCGCCTTTGGCGACAAAAGGAAACGCTTGAACGCACAAGGTTTTCAATGGCGCCAAGGCGCGCGCCGTGACGACCTGGACAGCTTCTGCACAGGTTTCCCCAAATTTCTCGATTCGCTCCTGGTGAACGACGGCCGGAGCAGCGGTCGCCCTAATTGCTGCGCGGAGGAATGCCGCCTTTTTTACATTGCTTTCAATGAGATGAACTCTGGCTCCGGTTTGCCCGGCAAGCGCGCAAGCGATAGGCATTCCCGGGAAACCGCCGCCCGAACCCAGATCAGCCCATACGCAGGCCTGGGGGGCCATCGACAGGAGCTGGAGCGAATCAGCAATATGGCGCGTCCACAACTCGGGCAGCGTCGATGGCGCCACGAGATTTACTTTGCTTTGCCAGCGCAGCAGAGCATCCACGAAGCTATCGAGCCGCGCTTCCGTTTCACGTGAAACAGGGACGAGCGCGAGGGCACGCGCCTTATCGTCACCAAGATCGCGCCTCCCCTGCCCGCTCTTGCTCACGCAATTTTCGTGGACGTTTTTTTGCCGCGCCGAACGTGCGCGACAAGCAGTGTCAACGCCGCGGGCGTGACGCCGTCGATACGGCTCGCATGTCCGATCGTGCGTGGACGATGCGTTTGCAATTTCTGTTTCATCTCGTTCGACAAGCCCGGCAACGCCGCGTAGTCGAAGTCCGCCGGCAATTCAAAGCTTTCATCGCGTCGGAACGCTGCGATATCGGCAGCTTGGCGCGAAAGATAGACTTCGTATTTCGCGTCGATTTCGATTTGCTCCGCAATCTTCATGGGCAGTTCGGCGAAGCGCGGCCAGACTTTCGTGAGATCTGAAATTGTGACGTTCGGATATGACAACAGCTCAAACGCGGTGCGCCGCTGCCCGTCTTTGTTGATTGAAATCCCAAAGGGCTCGGCTTCTTTTGGCGTAAGCGATACTGACTTCGCAAACTCACGCGCGTCCTTCAGCATCGATGACTTTGTTATGTGTGCGCGGGCACGCTCACTGCTTACGCATCCAATTGCAATCCCGATATCTGTGAGCCGCTGATCGGCATTGTCGGCGCGCAACTGCAAGCGATATTCGGCTCGCGAGGTAAACATGCGATATGGCTCGGTGACGCCGCGCGTAACAAGATCATCGATCATCACACCAAGATAGGCTTGCGCACGATCGACAATGATCTCGCTCCCCTCACCCGCCAATGCGCCGGCATTCAGACCTGCTAGCAGGCCTTGCGCGGCGGCCTCTTCGTAGCCTGTCGTGCCGTTTATCTGCCCGGCCAAAAACAAACCGCGCAGTCGTTTTGTTTGTAAACTCGGCGCTAGCTCTCGAGGATCGACGTAGTCGTACTCGATCGCATATCCGGGCCGAATGAATTGCGCGTCATGCAGTCCGGGTATTGTCGCGACCAACGCACGCTGCACGTCCTCGGGAAGCGACGTTGAGATTCCATTTGGATAGACGGTGTTATCGTCGAGGCCTTCCGGCTCCAGGAAGATCTGGTGCCCTTCCCGCTCCCCAAACTTCACGATCTTGTCTTCGATGGAAGGACAATAGCGCGGGCCGCGGCTCGCGATCTGTCCTGAGTACATTGGCGAACGATGTACGTTGTCGCGAATAATCTTGTGCGTGGCGCCGACCGTGCGCGTGATGCCGCATTTGATCTGAGGGTTTTCAATTCGTGCCGTCAGACTTGAGAACGGCTCAGGCGGATCATCGCCAGGTTGCATCTCCAGCGATGACCAATCTATGGTGCGGCCGTCGAGCCGCGGTGGCGTCCCTGTTTTCAAACGGCCCAGCGAAAAGCCGAAACTTTCGAGAGTTCGGGAAAGCCCAACCGCAGGCGCCTCCCCGACCCGACCCGCGGGAATTTGTTTGTCGCCAATGTGAATCAGGCCTCTTAAAAACGTACCGGTCGTCAGGACAACGGCGCCCACGAAAATATCGCGGCCGTCGGTCAGCCTGACACCACGGACGCGGCCATTCTCGAGCACCAAGTCGTCGGCCTCAGACCCAATCACATCGAGATTTGGGATGGCGCGAATCGCGGATTGCATTGCCGCCGCGTAGAGCTTGCGGTCCGCCTGGGCGCGCGGTCCGCGGACCGCAGGACCTTTCCGGCGGTTCAAGACCCGAAACTGTATCCCGCCCAAATCGGCAACTCGGCCCATGAGTCCATCCAGCGCGTCGATTTCGCGAACCAGATGGCCTTTTCCCAGGCCGCCGATGGCCGGGTTACAAGACATAGCTCCGATTGTCGCAAAGCGGTGGGTGATCAGCGCGGTCCGGGCGCCCATGCGAGCGGCTGCGGCCGCAGCTTCACAGCCGGCGTGGCCGCCGCCAATCACCGCGACATCGAATCGAATATTCATTGATACCTCAGAGGGCGCGGTTGTAGCGGAGGCGCATAGAGGGGTCAAAAAACATTGGTTTCATCAAAGTGTTTCACGTGAAACATTTCGGAAAGCCCGGCGGACGCGGAATAGGCCTACTTGCCGATGCAGAAGTCTCGGAAGATCGCCTCCAGGACGTCTTCCACGTCGACCCGGCCGGTGAGGCGACCCAAGGACTGAGCGGCGATTCGCAGTTCCTCGGCTAGCAGCTCTTCGCGATCTGGATCACCGCTCAACGCACGGCGCAGCGCGGCCACGACGCCCTCCAAAGCGTGCCGATGACGCTCGCGGGTCACCAAGGCGGACTCCGCTCCGACCAGGTAGGTCTCGGCATGCTTCGTCAGCTGCTCAAGCAAAGCCTCGAAGCCTTCGCCGGATTTGGCTGAAAGATCGAACGCCGGTTCACTTCGACTGAATTGAAATTCACTCCTACCCGCTAATTGATCGTTAACCACGTTCCTCAACTGTTTGTTAACCCGACAGCCGGATTCATTCTTTGCGCCGTTTTGACTTCCGCGTTCAGTTCTTTGCGTCAGGTCAGTTTTGTTGCGAATGACCCACATCGGCGCGGTGACAGCCATCTTTTCCACCGATGGTCCAGCGGCGAGGAGCGAATCCGCCGCTCCACTCGCGTCCACCACCCAGAGGACCAGGTCGGCCGCGTTCGCCCGCTCGCGCGCCCGACGCACGCCTTCGAGCTCGACGGGATCATCCGTCTCACGAATGCCGGCCGTATCGAGAAGGGTCACCGGCAGTCCGCGAAGATCGAGATGGACTTCGATGACGTCACGCGTTGTGCCGGCATAAGGTGAAACGATCGCCGCCTCTCGTTTCGCAATCCGATTGAGCAATGTCGACTTCCCGGCATTCGGTGGCCCGGCGATCGCAACGACCAGGCCCTCGCGCAATCTTTCGCCGCGACCGCCATCCGCCAACACCGACGCGATCTCACCGTCGAGTGCGCGCACGATTCGCAGCGCCGGCGTCACAAGGTCCTGAGCAACGTCGGCTTCATCGGAAAAATCGATCCGCGCTTCAATCAACGCCAGCGCCTGGATCAGCTGCGCTCGCCACTCTTCAGCGCGCTTTCCCAGCGCCCCTTGCATCTGCCGAAATGCAAGGCGACGCTGGCTCTCCGTCTCCGCCAACACCAGATCCGCAAGACCCTCCACGGCGGTGAGATCAAGTTTGCCGTTCTCGAAAGCCCGTCGTGTGAACTCGCCGGCTTCCGCCGGACGCAATCCAGGCACGCGCGAAAGCGCAGCAAAGACGGAAGCAACGACAGCCCGTCCACCGTGCAGCTGGAGCTCCGCCACATCTTCGCCGGTCTCACTGTGCGGTGCCGGAAACCATAGTGTCAAAGCTTCATCGATAATTTCGCCATCGATTCCACGCACGCGTCCCAAGGTCGCTGTTCGAGGCTCCGGAATTTTTCCGATGACCGTCTTGAGCGCCTCACCAGACGCTGACCCCGAAATGCGAACAATGGCGATCGCGGCCGGGGGTCGACCTGAGGAAAGGGCATAAATTGTATGGCGCGCGTGCTCGGGCATCGCGCGCAACGAAGCGCCAGCACGGGCAGCGGTCAAGCCCTCGTGAGGCACACGAAAACGCTCAAGGCATTTTTTCCTACCGCTGTTTGGGAAAACGCGAGACCGTGATCCCGCTCTTTGACCGCGATATGATCGCGCGACCGTTTCTCTCGGAGACACCCCATGAGTCCGAAGCTCCGACTCGTCGTACTTCTCTCTGTCACATTCTCAATCTGCTCCGGATCAGCAGCCAAGGCGCAGAGTGATCTGACGCGCGCATATCGCGTGATTGCCACCAAAGAACTTGTCGATCTCACGCATAGCTTCGGACCTGACAGTCCTGTCTGGTCAGGCTTCGGCCAGGCAAAGATGGCGCCAGCCACCGATCCAAAAACACGCGAGCCTTACACGATCGCCAAAGACGGATTCCGCGCGACTTTCTATGAAATGGTCGGGCAATACGGTACGCACGTCGATCCGCCGGCTCACTTCGATGAGAACGGGATCACTATGGATGAGATCCCTCTGAAGCAAATGATTCTGCCGCTGGTCGTTCTCGACAACACACCCTATCAAGCCAAAGACGAAAACCACGCGTTTTCTATCGCGGACCTGCAACGATGGGAGAGGAAGAACGGACGCATCCCACGTGGTGCTTTCGTCGCGTTGCGCACCGACATGTACAAAGATTGGGGCAGCAATCCCGAACGTTTCAAGCGCGCACCCTTTCCCGCCTGGGCATTCGAAACCATTAAATTTCTGTATGAGCAGCGCGGTGTGATCGCAACCGGTCATGAAGCAATGGACACCGACACAACCGACAAGATGGAATCCGAAACCTACATTCTGCAGCACGGTCACTATCAGATCGAAGTGATGGCCAATCTCGACAAGGTTCCGTCGAAAGGAGCCTTGATCGTCGTCACTTGGCCAAAAGTGCGGAAAGGCCTTGGGTTCCCGGCGCGAGCATTTGCAATTCTGCCCTGACCTTCCAGAGCGATGCGGAACGATTCACCACAGGCTGCCGTTCTATTGGCGTCGCGGCTGTCGGCGTAAGTATAGCTCGCGATGGTTCGCTTCTGGTCACCGATGACGTCGGCAATACCATTTGGCGCGTAGCGCAGGCGGCGCAAACAAGCACGCACTGATGATTTCCTGCCAGCGTCGATCCGCGCTAGGTTGCAGCGATGTCGTTCGCTCAAAGCAAAGTGCACGTGAACCGCCTCAGCGAGGCGACATCTCCTTACTTGCTCCAGCACAAACACAACCCGGTCAACTGGTGGACCTGGGGCCCGGAAGCTCTGGCAGAAGCGAAAGCTTCGAACCGACCAATTCTGCTTTCTGTGGGTTACGCCGCATGCCACTGGTGCCACGTGATGGCGCACGAGTCGTTCGAGGACGAGGCCACCGCGCAGGTGATGAACGAGTTGTTCGTCAACATAAAGGTGGACCGCGAAGAACGGCCCGACATTGACCAGATCTATATGACTGCTCTCCATCTTCTGGGCGAGCAGGGCGGTTGGCCCCTGACGATGTTTCTTACGCCGCAGGCAGAGCCGGTTTGGGGCGGTACATATTTCCCGAAAGACGCTCGCTTTGGACGCCCAGCGTTCGTGGACGTGTTGCGCGAGGTGGCCCGACTATTTCACGAGGAGCCCAATCGGATCGAACAAAATCGTGCCGCGTTGCTCGCGCGTCTCGCCGACAAGGCTCGCCCCGCCGGACGCGTGACGATCGGACTGAAAGAGCTCAACGCCGCAGCGATGCAAGTCGGCAATATGTTCGACCCAACCAATGGTGGCCTGCGTGGTGCGCCGAAATTTCCGCAACCCGCCATACTGGAAATGCTCTGGCGTGCCGGATTACGCACGAACGACGCGCGCTTCTTTGAAACGGTCGAACATACGCTTGAAAGAATGTGCGAAGGCGGAATTTACGATCATATCGGCGGAGGTTTCTCGCGCTATTCCGTGGACGAGAAATGGCTGGTGCCGCATTTCGAGAAAATGCTCTACGACAACGCCCAGCTGCTCGAGCTTCTGGTCCTGACCTGGCAGCACAGTGGCAACGCCCTGTTCGCCCAACGTGCGCGTGAAACCGTGACTTGGCTCAAGCGCGAGATGACGACGGGCGAAGGCGCCTTTGCTGCTTCACTCGATGCGGATTCGGAGGGCGAAGAGGGGAAGTTCTATGTCTGGTCGAAGCGTGAGATCATCGATCTTCTTGGTGCTGATAACGGAGAATTTTTTGCCCACCATTACGACGTCACCGACGCAGGGAACTTCGAGGGGCACAATATTCTAAATCGCCTCAAAAACGTCCCGCGCAGTGAAGCAGACGAAACGCGTCTGTCGGGCTTACGCGCGAACTTGCTGCACGCGCGCTCACGCCGAGTGCGTCCAGGACTTGACGACAAAGTGTTGGCCGACTGGAACGGATTGATGATCGCAGCCCTGGTCAACGCCAGCATCATTCTGGATGAGCCGGATTGGCTCGCGATGGCCGAACATTCGTTTGATTTCATCGCACGCGGCATGTCCAAGAGAGAGCGGCTTGGGCATTCCTGGCGCGATGGCAAGTTGCTTTTTCCAGGTCTCGCGTCCGACTTTGCCGCCATGATCCGGGCCGCGCTTGCTCTTCATGAGGCAACTGGCGAACGCCCGTACCTTGATCGTGCGCTCACCTGGCAAGCTGCATTCGATATGCACTACGCCGATAAAGATACCGGCTGGTATTTCCTTTCCGCTGATGACGCGTCTGATTTGCTGTTGCGCCCGCGTTCAACGCAGGACGATGCGACCCCCAATCCAAACGCGGTTGCAGCGCAGAACCTTGTCCGCCTGGCTGCTCTGACCGGTGACGAGAAATGGCGGGAGAAAGCTGACCGGTTGATTGAAGGAATTCTCTCAGCAGCCGAGCGAAACTTGTTTAGCCATGTTGCCCTGCTCAATGCACTGGATCTTCGGTTGAGCAGCGCCGAAATTGTGGTCACGGGAAAGGGCTCCGAGCGCACCATCCGAACGGCGCTGAAGCTGCCATTTGTTGACAGAATTGTACTGCGCGTCGCTGACGCAACCGACTTGCCTGCGTCGCATCCGGCACAAGAAAAAATGCGATCTGCGCCGAATGCAGTTTTCATATGTATCGGCGAGCGCTGCTCCTTGCCGATTACGGAGCCAACCGATATTGCAGCCGCACTGGCGGCGATGCGCGGCTTCTGATGAGCGGCACCTGCCGCGACTCGCCGAATATCGGACACCATTCGGTCAAGGCACCACTTGATATCGGCCTTCCCGATGCCGGCGAGAAAACTCCACCAATCCTCGACATTGCTGGCCTGCCGGTGTTCACGATCACCTGCAAGCTCAAAGAGGGTCCGCTCGCCGGGAAGATCTATAAACTAACCGATCTTGGGCACGCCAAGATCAGCCGCAAGTGCAAGGACATCGGTCGATTTAAGAGACCGATCCAGCGTGGTCTTGCCGCGCGCGCTCCCTATTTTCACATCGTTCGGCCGAGACCTTGCGGGATGTCCTCGACTTCTATGATCGTCGTTTCAAAATCGGCTTTACCCACAAGGACAAGACGGATCTCGTCAACTTCCAGAACCCACTCTGACGAAGTCCACGACCTGGAAAAAAGAATGGCCGGGCTTCTGCCCGGCCATTCTGATTCACCACGCCAAATCATCAGGTGTTCATAGATTCAAAGAACTCCCCGTTGTTCTTCGTGTTGCGAAGCTTGTCCAGCAGGAAGTCGATGGCGTCCATCGTGCCCATCGGATTTAGAATGCGCCGCAGCACATACATTTTCTTGAGGATGGCCGGATCGGTAAGCAGCTCTTCCTTGCGCGTCCCGGAACGCGTGATGTCAATCGCCGGGAAGGTCCGCTTGTCGGCAACCTTGCGATCAAGGATCAGTTCGGAGTTGCCCGTGCCCTTGAACTCTTCGAAAATTACTTCGTCCATGCGGCTGCCGGTATCGATCAACGCAGTGGCGATGATCGTGAGCGAACCGCCTTCTTCAATGTTACGTGCCGCACCGAAGAAACGCTTAGGCCGCTGCAACGCGTTGGCATCGACACCGCCGGTTAGCACCTTGCCGGAAGAGGGAACGACGGTGTTGTAAGCGCGGCCGAGACGAGTAATTGAATCAAGCAAGATGACCACGTCGCGCTGATGCTCCACGAGCCGCTTGGCTTTCTCGATCACCATCTCCGCGACCTGTACGTGACGCGAAGCCGGTTCATCAAATGTCGACGAGATCACTTCGCCCTTCACCGAGCGTTGCATGTCCGTGACTTCCTCCGGCCGCTCGTCGATGAGCAACACGATCAGGTAAGTCTCGGGGTGATTGGCGGTGATTGAATGCGCGATATTCTGCAACAATACGGTCTTGCCGGTGCGCGGCGGCGAAACGATCAACGCCCGCTGTCCTTTGCCGATTGGTGCGACGATGTCGATAACACGCGCCGAGAGATCCTTTTTGGTCGGATCCTCGTATTCCATTTTGAGCCGCTCATCGGGGTAGAGCGGTGTCAGGTTGTCGAAATTGACCTTGTGACGCGCCTTCTCAGGATCTTCGAAATTGATCGTATTGACCTTGAGCAGGGCGAAATAGCGCTCTCCTTCTTTCGGAGAGCGAATATGTCCCTCGACGGTGTCGCCGGTGCGCAGACCGAAACGGCGAATCTGACTCGGAGATACGTATATGTCGTCCGGTCCAGAAAGATAGTTTGATTCCGGCGAGCGCAAAAAACCGAAACCGTCGGATAGGACCTCGACCACACCTTCGCCGATGATATCGACTTCCTGAGTGGCAAGCTGCTTGAGAATTGCAAACATCAGCTCCTGCTTGCGCATGGTGCTGGCGTTTTCGACCTGGTGCTCTTCTGCAAATGCGACGAGTTCGGCAGGTGTCTTGGACTTGAGGTCCTGGAGTTTCATTTCCCGCATTGGGGGCTTACGTCCTTGGGATCGTTACGGCGGAGTTTTTGAAAGATGAAAGACTTGCGCCGTGTGACTTAGGAGAGAGAGATCGCAGGTCTTGGGTGACGAGAAAGCTGGGAAAGATCCCGGAACCCGATGCTGCGACCGGCCCAAACACGGATGCCGGAACGCGACTGCATCCGCCTGCGTTCGGTGGGATAACCACAACATAGGTTGAGCGGGCGTCGCACGCAAGGTGTGTGTGTTTGTGGCGATAAGCTAAAACGGTTTAACGACCACCAGGATAACGATGATAATTAATAAAACTGTAGGTATCTCATTGATAATACGAAAGAATTTAGCAGAGCGCCTATTTCGGTCAGCGTGGAATTCGTTTACCCAACGCGCAAATAATCCGTGCAGGACGGTCATGGCGAGTACCGCAACGAACTTGGCATGAAACCAGCCGGCGCCCAGCCACTGACTTTCCAGAAGCAAAAAGATACCAATGATCCAAGTGGCTAGCATCGCCGGCATCATGATGAAATTGAACAGCCGCCGCTCCATCGTCTTCAGCGTTTCCGACAATTCCGACTTGGGCTTGGCCGTTGCGTGATAGACGAACAGTCGAGGCAAATAGAGCATGCCGGCCATCCAGGCGATGAGGGCGATGATATGCAGCGCCTTTAGCCATAGGTACATGACGCTTATCCACGAACACGCTTGAGCAGGCGTTCAACGTTTGCAATCGGAGTTTCAGGAAGGATCCCGTGACCGAGATTGAAGATCAGTGATCCACCTCCGAGTTCTTTCATTACGTCATCCACCTCTCGATCGAGTGCTGCGCCTCCGGCAAGTAAGGCCAAGGGATCTACGTTTCCCTGAACGGGGACGCGTCGCTGCAAGGTTTCACGCGCAATCATGCGCGGGAACGTCCAATCAACGCCAATTGCACTTACTCCGGTCATTTCAACATAAGGCAGCGCCATGGCAGTTGCACCGCGAGGAAACCCTATAACTTTTGCACCCGGTACTTGCTTGCGTACCCCTTCGACAATCTTTTGTGTTGGCGCCACGCACCAGCGATCGAATTGCTCTGGCGAGAGCACACCAGCCCATGTATCGAAGACCTGCACGACATCTGCGCCAGCCCTGAATTGAGCAGTAAGATATTCAACTGAAGCTTGCGCTAGTCGATCGATCAATTGCTGGAAATCTTCCGCGTTGTGATATGCAAATTGCCTGGCTGGCGCCTGATCCGACGTACCTTTTCCCGCCACCATATAGGTCGCAACGGTCCATGGTGCTCCACAAAACCCGATCAAGGCCGTACTATTGCTGAGCCGCCCTTTCACCAATCGCACCGTTTCATAAACGGATGCCACCACACTTTCATCAAGACTGTTGCGCAAAGCCGCAAGTCCTGCAGTATCGACAAGTGGTTCGAGTCTTGGTCCTTCGCCTTCAAGAAACTCAACCTTCCGACCAAGCGCGAGCGGTACGATGAGAATATCGGAAAACAAGATTGCCGCATCAAAACCAAACCGGCGTACCGGCTGTAACGTCACCTCCGCCGCCAGCTCAGGATTAAGACAGAGATCGAGAAAACCTCCGGCCTGTTGTCGCACCGCGCGGTATTCCGGCAGATAGCGCCCAGCTTGTCGCATTAGCCACACTGGCGGGATTGCCTCATGCTTACCGGCCAGCACACGTAACAGCTTTTTCCCCACGGCACTCGCAGATCCGGCTTCTTGCATTAAAGACTCTTCTAAGAATTTGTTGTAGTTGTTGGAGTGTTGATTGGACTCATGCCTGTCAGTCAACATTCTGTCCACTGGATGAAAGAGCTCTATCCAGAATTCAGCCTACTTCGGCGTTCTATCCTTCCACAGTATTAGTCCATGTTTATTAGGGGTTTTGAGTAGCTGTCCCCGTCATTCCCCAAGTGAGTGTGCACAATTCGGCAGTATGACCGGATAGACACCGGTGTTCATCCCACTGGGAACGGTGTGGATGGATATTGGACTTCAAACCGATGTCGAGTTGCCTGTAAGGTCAGGCCGTGGCCTCTTCCCGTAATATCCACACGCTATCCAGCCGTTATACAGATGTCTGAGACCGGTTATTTCCACCTTCACTTGGTATCCGATGCAACGGGTGAGACTTTGATTACCGTCGCGCGCGCCGCTGCAGCGCAGTATGCGAATGTGTCACCCGTCGAGCATCTCTATCCGATGGTCCGTTCCAAAAAGCAGCTTGATCACGCATTGGCGGAAATCACGGAGTCACCAGGTCTGGTTCTCTACACTTTGCTCGAAGAAGACCTCATTCAGCTTCTCGAGAAAAAATGTCGTGAACTCGGATTACCTTGTATGTCGGTGCTTGGGCCAGTATTGCGACTTTTCCAGTCTTACCTCGGAACCGAAACCATACATCGAGCCGGCGCCCAACACGTGCTCAATGCAGAATACTTTCAGCGTATCGACGCGCTCAATTTCACGATGCTGCACGACGACGGCCAACATGTTGAGGGTCTAGAAGAGGCCGACGTTGTTCTGGTTGGTGTCTCGCGAACCTCAAAAACTCCTACGTCCATCTATCTTGCCAATCGTGGTGTTAAGACTGGAAATGTGCCGTTGGTGCCCAGCGTGCCAGTGGCAACGTCGGTGGAGAAACTAACCAGGCCGCTTGTGGTTGGGTTATATGCGAGCCCCGAGCGTATCGTGCAGATTCGCGAAAATCGATTGCTCGGATTGAAGGCGCACCGCGATGACGATCAATACATCGACAAGACTGCAGTCGCCGAGGAAGTTTCGTTTTCGCGGCGACTTTGCGCAAGACACAATTGGCCCACGATCGATGTCACGCGTCGGTCGATTGAAGAAACGGCAGCCGCGGTCATGAGGCTTTTGAGCGAGCGACGTCGGCATCCAGTGGCATAACTCATGGTTCTTTGGCTTGCCTCTCAACCGCTGGTGCTTGCATCCACAAGCGTTATCCGCGGAAAGATTCTTGCAGCGGCGGGTCTGAGATTTGAAATACGGCCACCGCAAATCAACGAGCGAGCGATGGAAGCCAAATCAGGTGCAGTTGATGCGGCCGGCGTGGCCCAACATTTGGCGCGCGCCAAGGCAGAGGCGATCGCAGCTTTGTTGCCCGGACGTCTGATATTAGGGGCCGATCAAATGCTGGCGAACGGAGCAAAGAGGTTAAGCAAGCCTGGTGACCGGGTACAGGCCGCCGAGCAATTGCGGGCGTTGCGCGGACGGACGCATGAACTTCACTCAGCGCTTGCTTTGGTGCGAGCCGGCGAGACGATTTTTTCTTGCGTAGATACAGCAAAGCTGACCATGCGCGATTTTTCCGATCATTTCCTGAATAGTTATCTCGATATGGCTGGGGATACGGCAATGACCAGCGTCGGGGGCTATCAACTCGAAGGTATCGGGATTCACCTGTTTGAGCGCGTCGAGGGGGATTATTTCACCATACTCGGGCTGCCGCTTTTGCCGCTGCTGACCTTCCTCCGACAAAGCAAATTCGTTGACGGCTAGCCAATGTTTGTTCTCGGACTGACAGGTTCGCTAGGGATGGGCAAGTCCACAACCGCAAAGTTCTTCGCGGAAGAGGGCATCCCACTCCACGACGCGGATGCAGTGGTTCATCAACTCTACGAAGGCAAAGCAACGCCGCTGATTGAGGCAGCATTCCCTGGTACGACGACTGGCGGCAAGGTTGATCGTGACAAACTTGCCAAAAAAGTGCTCGGCAATGCGGCAGCGATCAAGAAGCTTGAAGCCATCATCCATCCGTTGGTCGGTCGTGCTGAGGCCCGTTTTCTGCAAGAGGCCGCTCGCAAAGGCGCGGCCGTGGTGGTGCTCGATATACCGCTGTTGTATGAAACCGGCGCCGAACGACGGTGTGACGCGGTGGTTGTTGTCTCCGCGCCGGCGGAGGTGCAGCGAACCCGCGCATTCGAGCGTGGGATGACCGAAGAGAAGTTTGAGGCGATTCTTGCCAAGCAAATGCCGGACGCTGAGAAACGCGCGCGTGCCGATTTCGTAGTGGATACATCAAAGGGCTTTGATCTTGCACGTGCTCAAGTGCGTGAAATTCTTGCTCGCGTTGCTACAATGCCGAAACGGATCGGGTGATTCTTATAAGCGGCCGATTATGCGCGAAATCGTTCTGGACGTTGAAACTACCGGTCTTGACCCGACCCAAGGGCACCGAATTGTCGAACTTGGCTGTATCGAACTGCTGAATCGGATCCCGACCGGATCGACCTTTCACGTATATCTAAATCCGGACCGCGATATGCCTGCTGAGGCTTTTGCAGTACACGGGCTTTCAACCGAGTTTCTAAAACAGCACAAGCGCTTCATCGAAGTTGCGGATGAATTTCTCGCTTTCATTGGCGATGCGCCGCTGGTGATCCACAACGCCGGTTTCGACCATGGGTTTCTCTGCGCGGAGCTGAAACGAGCCGAGCGCCTATTGATCGCAAGAGAGCGGCTGGTCGATACTTTGCTGCTGGCGCGTCGCAAGCACCCCGCCGGGCCCAACAGACTTGACGACTTATGCGCGAGATACGGAATCGACAGCTCGCGGCGTACCAAGCACGGCGCGCTGCTTGACGCCGAAATTCTGGCCGAGGTTTACGTCGAATTGATCGGCGCGCGTCAGGCCCAGTTTGGCTTGGCCGAAGGCGGAAATCGAAACGCCGACGGGGCTGAGGGGGTCATCGTCATTCGTGAGCGGCCTGAGCCACTTGCATCGCGGCTGAGCGAAGAAGAGATCGCGGCCCACAGAGAATTTGTGGTCAGTCTCGGCGAGAGTGCGTTGTGGCGAGACTACAGTCCACACGCGGGCTTACCGTTCAACTGCCTACGATTGGGGCGGCCGGCTGAACCTGCGCCATTTTCTGGCGATAGAGGCTGACGAAATCTACCGGATCAAGCAGAAGCGGAGGAAAGCCACCATTGCGTACGGCGGTTGCGATGATCTCGCGCGCAAACGGAAACAACAACCGTGGGCATTCGATCAGTACGACCGGGTTCAGGCTTTCCGGTGGAACGTTTCGAATGCGAAAAACACCGGCAAAGTCCAAATCAAAACGAAATAATAGGGCGCCTGCCGATTCTGCTTTGCCTTCGAGTTTGATTGAAACTTCGATGTCGCTATCGGAAAGCGGGTTTGCTCCGACATTGATCTGAATTCCGATTTGCGGATGCTCCTGACGCGAAGTGAGCGACTGCGGCGCGTTCGGATTTTCGAAGGAAAAGTCTTTGATGTATTGAGACACCACATTCAGTTGCGGCCCTTCCTGCGACGCCGCTTGTCCCGGGCCGCCATTCGTCGACGTCGTCATAAAAGCTCCTTCGCGCCGCGGAGGCGTGCGCGGCGGTTGGCTAACATACGGTCCACATGGGAACAAGCACGGGCTCGTTTTGTGCCGCTCTCAACTTTCCCGAGGCCGCTCCGTTTCGATTGGGCCGCGGCAAGCTTTTTGGAGCGGTATCTCAGCGCGGGTTCTGGTCGGGGCGTGGGTCCGGCAGCGACGGATCGGGCACCTTGTGCCACTGCTCCGGCGCGAGATCGATTACATCGTCTCCGTCGCGTCGCACCGCAGAGGCATTTGAACCGGTGGCGGCTACACGTCGCAGTGGCGGCACCAGCAGCAGCAATGCCAGAAAATCGGTTATAAATCCCGGAATTAAAAGCAGAATTCCGGCCAGTAGGATTGGGCCAGCTGAACCGTCTGTGCGCAAAGCGGGGAAATTTTCATTGCCCAACGCGACGCGGACCCGTTCAAGGTGATTACCGCCGGCGTGGCGCAAAATAAGAAAACCGGCCACCGAGCCGGCCAATACCAGCCCAAAGGCCCAGCTGAAACCGATCAAAGCGGACACCGCCATGAACGCCACCAGTTCCATAAGGGGCAATGCCAGCAGTACGGACAGCAACCATTTTGCCACATTCATCGGTTTTGCCACATTCATCGGTGTTTCTCGGATCGGGTGATGTTGGCCTCAGCCCCCTGATCGTCTAAGGTTCGGTCAAGTGAGTTGAATCGCGCCGAACTTCTGGCGCGATCTGGCCCTTATGATTGGTGTCACCACCGGCTGATACAAGAGCGATGGTAGGGCCGGCCGCTTCGCCACCCGGCAGGCGAGGGCCGAAACACCGGTCGGCCGATGCGCCGTTACGGTAGCCGAAAGCATGCGAGACGTGTTCGATATCTACACCATCATTTTCTTAGCGCTCGCAGTATTCATTTTTCTGCGGTTGCGCAGCGTGTTGGGTCAACGGACAGGTCGCGAGCGTCCGCCGTATGATCCTTATTCCGCTCGCGAGCCGGTAAGACCTACGCCTGAAAAAGTTGTTCCGTTGCCCAATCGCTCGGCGGAAACAGTTGCGCCAAAGCCCGCTGAAGCGACCGAAACGTCCGGCCAGCGTTGGAAAGGCGTCGCCGAGCCTGGCTCGGCCGTTGCAGCGGGACTTGATGCCATCGTCGCCGCCGATCCGAATTTTGATGCGCAGCATTTCCTGACCGGCTCTCGGGCAGCTTATGAAATGATCGTGAACGCCTACGCCGAGGGTGACCGACGCACCCTGAAGAATTTGCTCGCACGCGAGGTCTATGACGGTTTTGAAAATGCGATAGGCGAGCGCGAGAAGCGTGGCGAGACAGTCGAAAGTCGTTTCGTGTCGATTGACAATGCAGACATCACGGGAGCCGAACTGCGAGGGCGCAATGCCCAGGTCACCGTTCGCTTTCAGTCGAAACTTGTTTCGGTGACACGCGACAAAGATGGCAATGTTATTGACGGCAACGCTGAACGAGTAACCGACATCACCGATATTTGGACATTTACGCGTGACGTAAGTTCGCGTGATCCGAATTGGAAGCTGCTGGCAACGGAGGCCGGGCAGTAGGGATGCCGCTGACGAGCCTTCGCTCACTCGCAAAAATCGGATTTGGCTTCTGCCTGGTTGCGGCCGCGAGCGCGCAAGCGGATGCAATGAGTTTGCGCAATGCAAAGCTGGAGACGCTTTCGTTTTCCGCGCTAGATGGCTGGCAAGAAGACGACCACGCCGCTGCCTTCACCACATTCCTGAAAAGCTGTCGCGCGATCCTCAACACAAACAAGACAATACGTTCAGCCCGGCCGCTTTTGGCGGGATTGTTCAAGGCGTGCGAACGCGCGACGGCGGCCGGTCAGCTCGATCGCGAACAGGCGCGCACTTTCTTCGAGAGCAGCTTCAAGCCGGTAAAGGTCATGCCTGGCGGCCAGCCTGAGGGCTTCTTCACTGGTTACTACGAAACAGAAGTGGATGGTTCACGCTTCCCCAGTGATGAATACACTGTGCCGATTTACGCGGCACCTATTGAAACGATAAGACGAAAAAAAAGTATTGTATTTGCTAATCTCGATCGCGCCAAAATCGAAGGCGGTGCATTGGCCGGAAAAGGCCTGGAGATTTGCTACGTCAAGACTCCGATCGACGCGTTTTTTGCACAGATCCAGGGCTCCACGCGGGTCAAGCTCGATAACGGCAAGCTCCTGCGACTCAATTACGCTGCGAGCAATGGCATGCCTTATTCACCGGTCGGAAAATTTCTGATCGACCGCGGCATCGTTTCCAAGGAAGAAATGTCGATGGACAAGATCCGCGACTACATGGAAGCGAATCCGGAAGACGGTAAAGCGTTGCGCCAAAAGAACCGTTCGTTTGTTTTCTTTCAGGAAACGCCATTACGCGCTTATGACGAATGCATCGGCGCGCAAGGTATTCCGCTTACGCCTGGACGCTCTCTAGCGGTGGATAAGCGGATCCATGTTTACGGCACGCCCATCTGGATAGAAGCTCAGCTTCCGATCGAGAGTGAAAAGCCCGAGACCAAGTTTCGCCGTCTGCTGTTTGCGCAGGATACGGGTTCAGCAATTGTCGGACCCGCACGCGCGGACATTTATTTCGGGCACGGCGAGGAGATCAGTCATATCGCGGGCCGCATCAAGCAATACGGGCAATTCGTCATGCTGATGCCGAAGAACGTGCCGGTGAAGGGCCCGGTGGTGGCGAGCGTCAAGGATATCCCGCTTCCGAAACCGCGACCCGGGCTGATTGTCACCGCTGCTGCGCGAACGAACACGCCCGCAGCGGCGAACCATCCGGCGACTCGGCGCAAACCACGCCACTAACACCATGAGCTCCGGCGACGGCAAACGGCGTCGCGTTCTTTCCGACGAAGAACGTGTGCTGTGGACGGCGGTAACGAAAACGATTGTGCCGCTGAAAGGCGCAGCACCTCCCGAAAATAATGAAACATCCGTAGCGGTGCCCGCTCGACGGGGTGCACCTGCCGTCAAATCTCCGCGGACCGCGCAATCAGTCGCCGATAAAAAAGCGCTTCCCCCGCTGACGGCGCTCGGCCGAAGGGCAAAGCAGCGAGTAGCGCGCGGCAAGGAGCCGCTCGAAGGCCGCCTCGATTTGCACGGGCTAACCCAACGCGAGGCTCACACCACGCTGTTGCGCTTCCTGAACGCCGCGAGTTTGCGTGGCGCCAGGCTCGTTCTGGTCATCACCGGGAAAGGTGGTGTCGGCCAGGGCGAGCGAGGGATTCTCAAGCGGCAGGTTCCACAGTGGTTGGCTTTGCCGGAATTTCGTGAGTGGGTCGTCGGGTTCGAGAAGGCGCACATCGCTCACGGGGGCGAGGGCGCACTTTATGTTCGCATAAGGCGTAATAGCCGAATCAGAGAATAAACCGACTGAGATCGGCGTTCTTGGCCAGGTCGCCAATGTGTTTTTGCACGTATTCTGCGTCGATCTTGACCGTCTCACCGGAGCGGTCGGGTGCCGCAAATGACACTTCATCGAGAACCCGCTCCATCACCGTTTGAAGACGGCGGGCGCCGATATTCTCGACGCTGGCATTCACGGCGACCGCGATGTCGGCGAGGGCGTCGATCGCATCCTCTGTGAATTCTAGCTTCACACCCTCGGTGTTCATCAACGCCACATATTGCTTGATCAACGAGGCTTCCGGCTCGGTGAGAATCCGCCGAAAATCGTCGCGGGTCAGTGCCTTCAGCTCGACTCGGATCGGCAGGCGTCCTTGCAATTCGGGCAACAGATCCGATGGCTTTGAGATGTGGAAGGCACCCGAGGCAATAAACAAGATGTGGTCCGTCTTTACAGGACCGTGCTTGGTATTCACCGTCGTGCCCTCGATCAAAGGCAACAAATCGCGTTGTACGCCTTCACGCGATACGTCGGCGCCGCGGAGGCCTTCGCGGCCGGCAATCTTGTCGATCTCATCAAGAAAAACGATTCCGTTTTGCTCGACGGCACGGATCGATTCCTGAACCAGCTGTTCGGTATCGAGCAGCTTGTCAGACTCCTCGTTGATCAAAATGTCGTAGGATTCCTCGACCGTGACTCGGCGTGTCTTGGTACGGCCACCGCCAAGCTTTCCGAAGATATCGCCGATATTGATCGCGCCCATCTGCGCGCCCGGCATACCGGGAATTTCAAACATCGGCATACTGGCACCGCCCGCCTGCACTTCGATCTCGATTTCCTTGTCGTTCAATTCGCCTTCGCGCAGTTTCTTGCGGAAGCTTTCGCGCGTTGCCGGGCTCGCTCCGGGACCGACCAAGGCACTCAACACGCGCTCTTCAGCCGATTGCTCGGCGCGCGTCCGCACATCCTTGCGCTTTCTCTCGCGGCCGAGCGCGATGCCGATCTCAACCAGATCACGGATAATCTGTTCGACATCGCGTCCGACATATCCGACTTCCGTAAACTTGGTAGCCTCGACTTTGAGAAACGGCGCGGCGGCAAGCTTGGCGAGACGCCGGGAAATCTCGGTTTTCCCGACACCTGTCGGCCCGATCATCAGGATATTTTTGGGCAGGACTTCTTCGCGCAGTCTCTCGTCGAGCTGCAGACGTCGCCAGCGGTTGCGCAACGCAATTGCAACGGCGCGTTTCGCATCGCCCTGGCCGACGATGTAGCGATCAAGTTCGGATACGATTTCGCGCGGAGAGAAGTTGGTCATGCGTTGCGTACCATCAGGAGAGCAGGTCCATGGGAGGTATCGACCACACGATCTTTCAGAAAGCCGGCTTTTTCACATGCGCGAATCGCGCGCGCATTTGCTGGATCGGGATCGGTGACGACGCGCGGTGTTCCCTCTGTCAGCAGGCGGTCGACAAAAGACCGAATGAACCCGGAACCGTGACCGCAATCGAGCATGTCAGCTTCACCAATGAATTGATCAATCCCGCGCGTGCCCCCAGGCTGCGGTCCCAGGCAACTGTCCCAGCATACGGGGTCGTAACATTGCAGATAGCCGAATGGCCGAGCGTCGCTCGCTACGATGAACTGATCCATGGCCGGCTCATCGAGATCGCCCTTGACGAGATCGAATTGTTGGTCGGGCTGGCCCCACCATCTCACCACGTGGGGCTCGCCGAGCCAGTGCCGAACCAGCGGCAAGTCATCGGCGGTCATGGGACGAAACTCATACATGCAATCGATGTCAGGCGCTCTTCAACGTCTCGATGGTGATGCTGCGGTTGGTGAAAACACAGATATCGGCCGCGATATCAAGCGACCGGCGGACGATGGCTTCTGCATCGAGCGGTCCATGGAGCAAGGCGCGGGCGGAGGCAAGTGCATAATTCCCGCCCGAGCCGATGCCCATGACACCATTCTCCGGCTCCAGTACATCACCGGTGCCGGTAAGGACCAATGAGACTTTGGCATCAGCCACGATCATCATTGCCTCGAGGCGTCGAAGATAGCGATCGGTACGCCAATCTTTTGCGAGCTCGACCGCTGCGCGCGTAAGCTGCCCGGGGTACTGTTCGAGCTTGCCTTCCAGGCGCTCAAACAGAGTGAACGCGTCTGCGGTAGCGCCCGCGAACCCGCCAATCACGTCACCCTTGCCAAGCTGGCGCACCTTCTTCGCGTTGGACTTGACGATGGTCTGGCCGATCGAGACCTGACCATCTCCGCCGATAACTACGCTGCCGCCTTTGCGGACGGTCAAAATGGTCGTCCCATGCCAGCCGGGAAGTTCGTTCGGTGACATTTGGTTAAAATCCCCGAGATCATGGACATCTAGGTACGGCGTTGCGTAATTGCAAACATTCCCGACGCCTGTGGCGAATCCGGCGGACCCCTGATAAAAGGCGCGCGAACAAAGGATATTCGCCATGCGCAAGGGCGCCGTAAAGCGCAAGACCAAGGAAACCGACGTCGAGGTTGCGGTCGACCTCGACGGAGCCGGACGCGCATCCATTGCAACCGGCATTGGGTTCCTCAATCACATGCTCGACTTGCTTGCCCGTCATTCGCGCATTGATATCACCGTGAAGGCAAAAGGTGACCTGCACATTGATCACCACCACACGACGGAGGATGTCGGCATCGCGCTCGGTCAGGCGGTGAAGCAGGCACTTGGCGACATGAAAGGAATCACGCGTTACGCGGATGTGCATGTGCCGATGGACGGGGCGCTGACGCGGGTTGCAATCGACATTTCAGGGCGACCTTTTCTCGTGTTCAAGGCGGCGTTCGTGCGCGACAAGGTCGGTGAGTTCGATACCGAGTTGGTCCAGGAATGGTTTCAGGCTTTCGCCATGAATGCCGGCGTCACGCTGCACGCGGAGACACTTTACGGCAACAACGATCACCACATTGCCGAGTCGTGCTTCAAGGGTCTGGCGCGCGCGTTGCGAGCGGCCGTGACGATCGATCCGCGCGCCAAGGATGAAATACCCTCCACGAAGGGTTCGCTCGGCGGATAAACCGCTGCGATATCGCCGGATTCAACCGCTACGGACGTCCTGCCTCTGGACGGCGCGACGGCATATATGAGGATGGGAACAGGATCAGCGTGATGCCCACTTACACCGTTCATGCGCCCCCGCCGCGTCAGGACGAAACAATGAGCGCACCGGAGCGCTTCGTTTTTGTGCGCGATGGGTTTCATTTTTGGGCATTTCTGCTGGCACCGCTGTGGCTGCTATTGCACGGCCTCTGGCTTGCTTTGGTGATTTACATTGTCGGCTCCGGAGTGGTTACTATCGGCCTCGTCTTTCTGCACGCTTCAGCGATCGTGCAATTTCTGGTCGGTCTGTTGATCGCCTTGTTGATTGGCTTTGAAGCGTCGAGCATCTGGCGCTGGACTTTGGCGCGGCGGAGTTGGACCACTCTCGGGTTTGTCGTCGGTGAGGACGCCGAGATTGCCGAACAGCGGTTCTTTTCCGAATGGACCAGACGCGCGGCAGCGCTATCGCCGCCACCAAACTCAGTCGAAACCGGCTACACCGCTCCCGTGCGGCGTGGCTCTCCATCACCGTCCGATGTCATCGGCCTGTTTCCTGAACCGGGAGCTCAACGGTGAGCGTTGCTATCGTCAACTACGGGTCGGGCAATCTGCATTCGGCTGCAAAGGCCTTCGAACGCGCGGCGCGTGAAAGCGGCTTCCAACAACGGATCACCGTCACCAGCGATCCGGATGCGGTTGCGCGCGCCGGGCGGATTGTGCTGCCCGGCGTCGGCGCATTCGCCGATTGCCGCCGTGGGCTCGACGAAATTCCTGGTATGGTCGATGCGCTTGATCAGAGCGTACGAAAAAATGGCAAGCCCTTCTTCGGCATTTGTGTCGGGATGCAGTTGATGGCGGAGCGCGGACGCGAATACAAAGTAACATCGGGTCTCGGGTGGATCGCGGGCGAAGTCGATCGCATTGCGCCGTTGAGTCCGGATTTAAAGATTCCGCATATGGGCTGGAATACGCTCAATGTGCTGAAAGACCATCCGCTCCTTGCCGGTATACCGGTGGGCACGAATGGATTGCATGCGTATTTCGTGCATTCGTACGAATTGAAAACGGCGAGACGCGATGACCTGATTGCACAGGCTGACTATGGCGGTCCGCTCACCGCCATTGTCGGTCGCGACAACATGGTTGGCACGCAGTTTCACCCGGAAAAAAGCCAGCGGCTCGGGCTCGCTTTGATTGCAAATTTCCTGAAGTGGGCGCCGTGATCCTTTTTCCCGCTATTGATCTCAAGGAAGGCCTCGCCGTCCGTCTCGAGCAAGGCGATATGGCGCGTGCGACCATATTCCACCGCGATCCAGCGGCGCAGGCGCGCGCGTTCGAACAACAGGGTTTCGAGTATCTTCACGTGGTGGATCTCGACGGCGCTTTTGCCGGCAAGCCGATGAATGCCGCGGCCGTCGATCGCATTCTTGAAATGATCAGCATTCCCGTGCAACTCGGGGGCGGCGTGCGCGACACGGCAACAGTGGAGAGCTGGCTCGAGAAGGGAATCGATCGCGTCATCATCGGGACCGCTGCGGTGCGCGATCCGCCTTTCGTCAAGCAGGTGGCGCGCGATTATCCCGGCCGCATTGCGGTGGGTCTCGATGCGCGTGATGGCAAGGTTGCCGTCGAGGGCTGGGCCGAAACATCGCAGCTTTCGGTGCTCGACATCGCGCGACGCTTTGAGGATGTGGGCGTTTCGGCGATAGTGTACACCGACATTGCGCGCGACGGAATGCTCAAGGGTCTCAATCTCGACGCGACCGTCGCACTTGCCGATTCGATCAGCATTCCCGTGATCGCATCGGGGGGACTTGCGTCGATCGAGGACATCAAGGCGATGCTTTCGCCGCGTGCGGGAAAGCTCGCCGGTGCCATCGCGGGTCGTGCACTTTACGATGGACGCCTTGATGCCGCCGAGGCGCTTAACCTCATCCGTGCCGCGAAGGCGTCTGGCTGATGTTCAAGGTCCGCGTAATCCCCTGTCTCGACGTGAAAGACGGCCGAGTGGTCAAAGGCGTCAATTTCGTCAATTTGCGCGACGCGGGTGATCCGGTCGAGGCTGCAATCGCGTACGATGCAGCCGGCGCCGACGAGCTCTGCTTTCTCGATATAACGGCCAGCCACGAAATGCGCGAAACGATATACGATGTTGTGACGCGAACCGCGGAAGCGTGCTTCATGCCTCTAACCGTCGGTGGCGGCGTGCGCACGGTGGACGATATTCGCAGACTGCTGACCTGCGGTGCGGACAAAGTGTCGATCAATACGGCCGCGGTCAACCGGCGCGCGTTTGTCAACGAAGCCGCAGAGAAATTCGGCGACCAATGCATAGTCGTGGCGATCGATGCCAAGAAAGTATCGAAGGCGGGTGAAAAGGATCGCTGGGAAATTTTTACGCACGGTGGGCGCAATCCGACAGGCCTCGACGCCGTTGCCTATGCCAAGGAAGTTGTGGCGGCGGGGGCTGGAGAGATTCTGCTGACATCGATGGACCGCGACGGCACCAAGAAAGGCTATGACCTTCCGCTCACGCGTGCGATCGCGGATGCCGTTACCGTCCCAGTCATCGCCTCCGGCGGGGTCGGCACTCTCGAGCACCTGGTCAAGGGTATTCGCGACGGACATGCCACCGCGGTGCTGGCGGCCACTATTTTCCACTTCGGCGAGCATAGCATTCGCGAGGCTAAGGCCTACATGGCCAAGGCAGGTCTGCCGATGCGTCTCGATCCCTGACCGCAATAGTGATATTGAGCCGCCGAAGAGGCAGTCATGAGCACGTTCACCCTGGCAGATCTGGAAAAACGGGTGCGTGAGCGTGCCCAGGCGAGCGCGGCGGAATCGTACACCCGCAGTCTGATCGATAAAGGCGTCGCTCACTGCGCCAAGAAATTGGGAGAGGAGGCGATAGAAACCGGCTTGGCGGCCGTCCAGGAGGACAAGGGACGACTGATCGCGGAAGCGGCCGATCTTCTCTATCATCTGCTGGTACTGCTCGAAGCGCGCGGTGTGTCGCTCGCCGAGGTCGAAGCGGCGCTGGAGAAACGCACGGCGCAAACTGGCCACGAGGAAAAGGCTTCACGTCTCGGTTCACTCAAATGATGGAACAGCGCACCGAAGAGAATCTCTCTCCGTACCGCACGTTCTCCCGGGCGGAATGGGCCGTGCTGCGCGAAGACACGCCCATGACGCTGACCTCGGAAGAGGTTATGCGGCTGCGTTCGCTGCACGATCGACTGGATATGGCTGAAGTCGAGGAGATTTACCTGCCGCTGTCGCGTCTGCTTTCGATGTATGTAGCGGCGACACAGAGGTTATTCCGCGCGCAACAGCGCTTCCTTGGGACCGGGGATGCGAAAATGCCCTACATCATCGGGGTCGCGGGCTCTGTTGCGGTAGGCAAGTCAACGACGGCTCGCGTTCTGCAAGCCTTGCTGGCACGTTGGCCGAACGTCCCTAAAGTCGATCTGATAACGACCGACGGTTTCCTCTATCCAAACGCTGTTTTGGAGCGCGAAGGCCTGATGGAAAAGAAGGGCTTTCCTGAAAGCTACGATCTGTCGGCGCTGTTGCGCTTTCTTTCCGATGTAAAGGCAGGCCGCCGTCCCGCACGCGCCCCGATCTACTCGCATTTGATCTACGACGTTATGCCGAACCAGTGGGTCGAGGTCGACCGGCCGGACATTCTTATTGTTGAAGGATTGAATGTTCTGCAGACCGGCCGTTTGCCGAAGGATGGCAAGGCGATTCCTTTCGTTTCGGACTTTTTCGATTTTTCGGTCTATCTCGATGCCGATGAAGATGTGCTCAAATCGTGGTACGTGGACCGGTTTTTGACGCTGCGTGGCACCGCGTTCCGTGATCCGAAATCGTACTTTCATCGCTACTCAGTGCTTTCAGACCGCGAAGCCGTCGAAACAGCGTCGTCGATCTGGTCACGCATCAATCTTGTCAATTTGCACGAAAATATTCTGCCGACGCGGCAGCGCGCCGACCTCATATTGAATAAAAATGAAAGTCACTTGGTCGAGAGCGCTTCATTGCGGCGGCTGTAGTTACGCAGTCCGACGACTAAGATCGAAGTGTTCGAAGTAGCGTTTTTTGATCGCTGCCACCGGCAGAACGATCAATACATCGGTTGTTCCGAACTCGTAGTCGACCACCGCACCTTCGCCGATATAGGCGCCAAGCCTTAGGTATCCCTTGATCAGCGGCGGGAGGACTCGCAGAGCATCCTTTGGATCGATCGTTTCTTTTGATGTCCGGTTCATTTCTACATAACGCTTCGGCAATGCACGCGCGCGCCAGGCCTCCGGTGCTGACGCATAGTGATGCAAAAACGACAAGGGTAAGGCGAGTCGCCCAGGATCGGTGCCGTCCAGGCTCGCGCATCCGAGCATGACATCGCAGTGGTTCTGCAGAAAGTACGCGTGAATTCCGTGCCAAAGAAGTTCGACCGTGCGTTTGTTGCGATAGGGCGGCAGTACACAGGAACGGCCAAGCTCCAAAAACTGAAGTTTGGCATGACGCGCAAGTAGTGCCCCGATGTCAAATTCTCCCGCGGTGTAGAAACCGCCGTAATCTTCGGCGAGCGATTGTCGCAAAAGACGATACGTTCCAACCACGGCCGGACGATTCAACGGACCACGATCACTTGCGGCATGATCGAGAACTAGCAAGTGGTCGCAAATAGCGTCATAGCCATCGATATCCCGGCGCGCAAAAAGCCTTATGCCTGGATTTGGGATGGCGGCACCTTCCTCATAAAAGACGCGATAGCGCAATTTTTGCGCTTGCCGAACTTCGGCGGCTGTTTGTGCCAGCCTGACTTCAAGCGAACCCATGCGGCCGAGGCTCTGCGACGGCCGGTGCGCGCGGGCGGCCCATGCCTGCAATCCGCCATACGCTTGTAGCGACGGTATAATGCCTGGGATGCCAAGGCCTCCGGGCGTTGGACGAAAACGCTCGAATAGGCCACGTTGGGGAAGAAAGTTGCCGGAGGTGCCGATAGGCATTTGGGTCCTCTTCGACGAAATGCGCGAAAACCCTGCGTCTGGCTTTGTTTCGAACGGCGAATCAGCGATGGACTTGCCGTTGTCCCGTACACCACGCGCCGACCACGGAATTATGACAGTGTGGGGAAAGTCGTGTCAGGCCGCAAGCGGGTCGTGCCGATGCGGTGCTCAGCGCCTCGTGCAAACGCTCGCGATCAGTTGGCGAACAAAATTTCAGACATAGCCGCAAGGACCTGATTGATCTCGGACTTTTCGCCAACGATCATGAACAAATGAGAGCCGGAGCATCCATGATGACTGTCGGTCGCTGCCTTGTGTGGCCAGCTTTGCTGGCGGCGCTCGCTACATCGGCGTTGGCGCAGGAATTCAAAACCTGGAAACATGGTGTGATCGAACCGAAAGGCGATGCTGGCTTCATGTTGATGGTGGGCCAGCGGGACTTCGGAGCAAAGCACAAGCTGAAGGTCGAAATCGTACCTCTGAAGAACGGCGCCACAGCGCACAAAGCGCTACTGGCGGGCGAACTCGACAGCATCGAATCCAGTCCGGGTGCGACGATCCTTGCGGGCGCCCATGGCGCCGATATCAAGATTCTTGGGTGTGACTGGCCAGGCGTGCCGCATGGTTTGATGGTAAAATCTACGATCAGCAAGGTCGAGGATCTCAGAGGCAAGACAATCGCGGTGGCGGCGCCGGGTTCGCTACCGAATCTCCTGATCAACGCCATTCTCGAGCAACACAAGATCCCGGCGGGCGAAGTCCGATTCGCAAATCTCGGTGGGGATCTCGATCGCTTCAAGGCTGTGATTGCGGGCGTTGCCGAAGGCGGCGTCGTCGCCGCCGAGTTCATGGCAGTCGCACCGAAGGACGTGAAGATGCTCGTCACGGGTCACGACGCGCTGCCTAACTATGTACGGCTGTGTCTGACAATGACAGGCAAGACGGTCATTGCGGGGCGTGACGACGCGATCAATTTTGTAGCTGCGGAATTGGACGCGCTTAAATACGCAGTCAATCACCGTGATGAAACCATAAAGCTCACGCAGGAAACCATAAACGCAAAGCCTGACGATCCGCGCCCGGCTTATGCTTTCGATGACACGATCAGGCAGAAAGCCATCGATCCGGAAGCTACGGTGCCGCTCGACAAACTGAACTGGTTGCAAAACGAGCTGGTAAGAGCGGGCAATATGAAGGCCCCGATCGATTTGGGAAAAATCGTCGATACGGAGATCCGCGCAGAAGCGATGAAGCGTACCGGGAAATAACTAGATCTTCGCCGAAGCCATGATCCCTGCGGGAAAAATCTCTTCCGGCTTTGCAAGCCTGTGAGCTATGCCCTGCTCGTGCGCATAACGCAGAAACAATTCGAGTGTCGGCCGGTTCGCCTCGATTCCATACGGAAAAAGATCACCGCCAAGCATCTTACGCATGCGTAGAGCGTAGCTGGTCAGCCAGGGGACCGGATAACGCGAGACTGCGGGATCGAGAATCCGTTCCAGACTGCGACGTTTTGATTCCTCGAACGCGTTATAGAGATTGCGCGCGACCCAAGGCTTGCCATCGAGGACGGCCTTCCGGACGGCGATAATGTGCATGATCGGGTAGACGCACGTTTGCTCGTAATATTGCCGCTCAAGAGATTCATAGTCGGGAAACAGGCGCACAACGTCCGGGTGCTTTTCGCGGAACGAATTGGGCGGTCGGGCGATGATGACGCAATCGAGCTCGCCAGAAGCAATCATGCCGCTCAGCGTCTTCTCATGCATACGCGTAAGCCGGACGCCGTCCGGTAGAGATAACTCGACCTTTTCGATGCGTCCGGCCTCGTTTGTGCCGGCCTGTACCCAGTCGACATCAGACAGAGGGACGCCCTCTTCGTGCATCAGCCAGCCGCGCATGTAGACTGCAGCGGTGTGTGCCCATTCCGGAACCCCGATACGTTTTCCACGCAAGTCTTTTGCAGTCTTGATGCTTGCCTTGCGATTTACATAGAACGAAGCGAAACGGAACAGCCGCGAGGCGTAAACCGGCAGACCGATGATGTCGGAATCATTCCGTGTCACCTGCGCCATGAACTTGGCGAAGGAAAGCTCTGATACATCCCATTCCCGGTTGAAGGTGAAACGCGAGAAAATCTCGTGATGGCCCAGCGTAAGCCAGTTGGCGTCGATGCCTTCAGCGCGCACCAATCCTAATCGGAAATCACGAAAGTGGTCGTAATCGGAGGTGGCGATGGTGAGAGCAACGCTCATGAATTGATGCGCCGCGTCACGCGCGCCGCTTGGCTTCGATTTTGTCCCAGATCATCGCAGCTACGTCAGGTCCGCCCAGATTCTTGATGGCTCGAATTCCAGTGGGCGAAGTCACATTGATTTCGGTGAGATAGCCGTCGATAACATCAATGCCGACGAACAAAAGACCGCGATCGCGTAACGCCGGACCGATCCGTTTGCAGATCTCGGCTTCACGTTTCGTCAACTCCGTTGTTGATGGAGCGCCGCCGCGAACCATGTTGGATCGCAGGTCGTCGGCCGCCGGTATGCGGTTAACTGCGCCGGCATATTCGCCGTCCACCAGTATGATGCGCTTATCGCCGTGCTTTATGTTGGGCAAAAATTTCTGCACCACCCATTGCTCGCGAAAGGTTGCCGAAAATAGATCATAGAGCGATCCGAAATTAAGGTCTTCGCGCTTGAGCCGAAACACCGCTTCGCCACCTCTTCCATAGAGAGGCTTCATCACGATGTCGCCATGTTCAGTCCGAAAAGCCTTGATCTCGGCAAGGTCGCGCGTAATCAGGGTCGGGGGCATCAGATCGGAAAACTCAGTTACAAATACTTTCTCTGGAGCATTGCGGACACTCGCTGGATCGTTGACAACAAGCGTCTTCGGATGGATGCGCTCAAGCAGGTGTGTGGTCGTGACGTACGCAAGATCGAAGGGAGGATCCTGGCGTAGGAGTATGACGTCGAATTCCGCGAGGGCTGCCCGCCTCGGATTGTCCAGCGTGAAATGGTCGCCGGGCTTGTCGCGGACAGTGAGGGTCTCGACGTGCGCGAAGGCTTGGCCGTTGAGCAATGCCAGCCGGTCGGGCGTGTAATAAGTGAGCTGATGTCCGCGTTTTTGCGCTTCCAGCAGCAGGGCGAAGGTTGAGTCGCCCTTGATGTTGATCCGCTCGATCGGATCCATTTGCGCAGCGATTTTGAAGCTCATGACGCCCTTTAGACGAATAAAGCGTTAACAAATTACCCGCACTATAGCCGCTTCAGAGCCGCTGTTGCACGGCCGGGGGCCGCCCGGTCAGCGACGAACGGGGGTCGTCATTTGCGGTCATTCACCGCATCCCTGGCAAGGATCAACGCACGCTGGTAGACCTCGCGGCGCGGTCGTCCGGTGGCCAGCGCGACTTCACCGACCGCGTCCTTGACCGAAACTCGCCTCAGCGCCTGACGCAGCAATTCGTCGACATTGTCCGAGATCCCATGGTCGTCGGCGGGCGGCGCCACGACAATAACAAACTCTCCGCGTGACTCGGCGCCGGCAGTATAGTCGCGCGCAAGCGTCTCAAGATCTCCGCGCCTGACCTCTTCGTGCAACTTGGTCAGCTCGCGACAGGTCGCGGCCGCTCGTTTCCCGAACGTCGCGGCGAGGTCGGTAAGCGTTGCCGCCAGACGCGATCCACTTTCGAACAGAACCAGTGTCGCCGGAATATTGGCGAGTTCAGCAACACGTTTCTGGCGGGGTACCTGCTTCGCCGGTAGAAAGCCTTCGAAGAAAAAACGGTCAGTCGGCAGGCCGGCGACCGAAAGCGCCGCCAGTACAGACGAAGGTCCTGGTAAAGCAGTAACGGTGTGACCGGCTTCGCACGCCGCCCGCACCAGCTTGTAGCCGGGATCCGAAATCAACGGTGTGCCCGCGTCAGAGACAAGCGCGATTGCCTGCCGGTCGACGAGGCGCGCTAACAGCCTTGGCCGCGCCTCGGCGGCATTGTGCTCATGATAGGGCGTGAGGGGCGTCGCTATCCCGTAACGATCCATGAGTTTGCGGGTAACGCGGGTATCTTCACAGGCGACTACGTCGACACCTGCCAGCACTTCGAGCGCGCGCAACGTGATGTCGCCGAGATTTCCGATCGGCGTTGCTACCAGATAGAGGCCGGGCTCGGCTTTGGCGGCGTCCATCGCACTGCCAAATGGAGCGTATTGGCGCGGTCGCGGTTTGCTCTCGTTCGCCATGGTTGGAACTCTAGACGTCCCATCGCGCCGCGTCATGTGTCACAATTTTCGGTGTTTTTTCGCACCCGTTAACTTTCGCGCGACAATATCGACGATACCGGTTACGACAGACACAGAAATGTCGCACGGGGAGCGACGATGCGGCTCATGTCGCACAGGGTGGAGGTTTTGACGCAGGCGTGGACGCGTGTGCGCGCCACGCTATCCCTTTTGGGGTTGGCTGCGCTCCTCGCCGCATGCAGCACACAACTGGGCGGCGGCGGCCCGCCCATAGCCCAGCAACCTGGCGAAGCGACTGCCGCCAATGCTGCCGTCGGCGAAGGCCAAGTGCGTGTTGCTTTGATCCTACCGCTCTCCGGTCAAGGCAATGCCAGCATTGCCGGACAATCGATGAAGAACGCGGCCGAAATGGCCCTCGCGGAATTCAAAAGTCCTAACATTCAACTGCTGGTGAAGGATGATGGCGGCACCGTGCAAAGTGCACAGGCCGGCGCCCAGCAGGCGATCTCTGAAGGTGCGGAGATCATCATCGGTCCAATTTTCGCGCAATCGGTCAGTGCGGTTGGGCAGATTGCGCGCATGAGCAATATCCCGGTCATCGCGTTCTCGACCGATGTCAGCGTGGCGGCGCGAGGTGTCTACCTGTTGAGCTTCCTGCCCGAGACCGATGTGCGCCGAATCGTCGATTTTTCCATCTCGCGCGGAAAGCGGTCGTTCGCCGCGTTGTTACCAGACAACGCGTACGGAGCGGTCGTTGAAGGCGCATTCCAGCAGGAAGTGTCGCGTCGCGGCGGTCGCGTGGTGGTGCTGGAGAAATATACTCTCGAGGGGAACAGGATAAACGAAGCCGTGCGTCGCTTGAGCCAGGCGGCCAATCAGGTGGACAGCATCTTTATCCCTGATAGCCCGGATGCAGTTCCGCAGGTGGTGAACGCGCTGGCCACCAATGGAGTCGATCTGCGACGCGTACAAATGATCGGCTCAGGTCTCTGGGAAGACGCAAGGATCCCTTCGACTGCGGCACTCGAGGGCGCCTGGTACGCGGCACCAGAAGCTAACGGTTATCGCAATTTCTCCGCTCGGTATCGCGCACGCTACGGACAGGATCCGGTGCGTACCGCAACGCTCGCCTATGATGCGGTGGCACTCGTCGCGGCTCTCGTGAAAACGCAGGGCCCGCAACGTTTCAGCGAGACGTCGCTGACCAATCCTTCGGGGTTTGCCGGTGTCGATGGCGTTTTCCGCTTCCGTCCCGAAGGCACCAATGAGCGAGGTCTCGCGGTGCTGCGCGTTGCGCCTGCGGGCGGTCAGGTCCTCAGTCCCGCACCACACTCGTTCCAGCCCGGGACGTAAACTAGGCAGCGAGATCCGCGACCACGGCGTCGAGCAGCGGGAAACCGCTTCGCGTCACTCTCAGGCGGCCGTCCTTCGTTGTCTCGACGGCCCCTTCTTCGTACAAAATGGAAATCCGTTTCGGGTCGAGCGAACGACCGGCCAGCGCGCTGTAACGCGCGGGATCGATCCCTTCGACAAGCCGCAAGCCCATCAGCAGATATTCGTCGGCAGCCTCACCCGATGTGAGTTTTTCTTCGACGGTGAAGCCGCTGCCGCTGTCTTCCACGCGCTTGAGCCAGGCTTCAGGCCGTCTCTCAGTCGCGGTGGCCACGCGGCGGTCATTAATTGTCAGCCTCCCGTGCGCTCCGGGGCCAAGACCGGCATAGTCGTGTCCGCGCCAATAGACGAGATTGTGTCTGCACTCAGCGCCAGGCCGTGCGTGATTTGAAACTTCGTACGCCGGCAATCCTGCGTCGGTGCAAATTACTTGCGTGAGATCATAAAGGTCGCGCGCGAGATCCTCGTCCGGCAAGATAAGTTTGCCCGCCTTGTGCAGACCGAAGAACGGCGTATCCGGCTCGATCGTCAATTGGTAAAGAGACAAATGTTCGGCTGCCTCAGCGATAGCGCGTTTAAGTTCCGCCGCCCACGCATCGAGCGTTTGATGCGGTCGTGCGTAAATCAGGTCGAATGAATACCGGGCGAAGATCGAACGAGCCACGGCAACCGCATCGAGCGCTTCTTGCGCGGTGTGCAACCGGCCAAGTTCCTTCAGCGTTGCATCTTCGAGCGATTGCACGCCGAGTGAAACGCGATTGACCCCGGCCGTGCGGAAACCGCGGAAACGCGTGGCTTCAACGCTGGTTGGGTTCGCTTCCAGCGTCACTTCCACATCCGGAGCGACGCCCCAATACTTGGCGATGCAATCGAGAATCGCCCGCACCGAAGACGGCTGCATCAGCGACGGCGTGCCGCCGCCGAAAAAAATGCTCGACACGGTGCGATGGGGCACTCGCGCGGCTGCCGCAGCGATCTCGGTTTCATAGGCGCGAACGAAGCGCGCTTCATCGATGCCGTCATGACGGACATGACTGTTGAAGTCGCAATACGGACACTTCGACAGGCAGAAAGGCCAGTGCACGTAGACGGCAAAAGGTGGTGTTGAATTCATAAAGAGCATCATAGGGGGGACGGCGTACGACAGCCAGCGCGCAAGTCGTTTTGCACCCACAGCTAGTTAAAATTGTAACGATCGGGCGAAACTCAAGCCCTGGTAAGGCACGCTTCGGCCAGTTTGATGAATGCGCGGGCGCGATGCGAGAGCCCTTGGCCTTGCGGGGGCAGTCCATGTTTCTCTAGGGCATTCATCTCGCCGAATGTCCTGTCGAAACCGTCAGGACGGAAAAGTGGATCGTACCCGAAGCCTTTGTCGCCACGCGGGGGCCAAACGGCGACGCCATCGACCCGGCCTTCGAATTCCTCAATATGGCCGTCAGGCCAGGCAAGACACAACGCGGCCACGAAATGCGCACGACGCTGCTCGGGAGTCTTGGCACCGCGTTCGATAAGCAAGGTCTGAATGCGGTTCATCGCGGCTCGGAAATCCTTATCCGGTCCGGCCCACCGCGCGGAATGAATGCCGGGCTCGCCATCGAGCGCGTCGACCACCAGGCCGGAATCATCGGCAAAGGCCGGCGTGCCACTGGCGCTCGCTGTCGCGACAGCTTTGATGCGTGCGTTAGTGGCGAACGTCTTACCGGTCTCCTCTGGCTCAGGCAGACCGAGCTCGCCCGCAGACTGGGTGGCGATGCCGTATGGCGCGAGCAACTCGCGCATTTCCTTCAGCTTGCCGGGATTGTGGGTGGCGATCACCACCAGACTTGTGAGTCTTCTGCTCACATCACGGCCATTTTCTGCAGACTCACCAGCTTATCGATGCCTTTGCGTGCAAGCGCGAGCAATGCGGCAAATTGATCTTCGCTGAACGGAATTTTTTCGGCGGTAGCCTGGATCTCAACGATGTTGCCGGAACCGGTCATGACGAAATTGGCATCGGTATCGGCGTCTGAGTCTTCGGCGTAGTCAAGATCAAGCACCGCCGTGCCTTTGCACACGCCGCAGGAAACGGCGGCGATGTGGTCACGCAGAACGTCGGCTTTGACCATATCGCGCGCTTTCATCCAGCTCAGGCAATCGGCCAGGGCCACCCACGCGCCGGTGATTGACGCAGTGCGGGTACCGCCGTCCGCTTGGATCACATCGCAATCGAGCATAATTTGCCGTTCGCCAAGCGCAGGCAGATCGACGACCGAGCGAAGGCTGCGTCCAATGAGACGCTGGATCTCGACTGTACGCCCGCCCTGTTTACCGGCGCTTGCCTCGCGGCGGGTACGTTCCGCGGTGGCCCGCGGCAGCATTCCGTATTCCGCAGTTACCCAGCCGCGCCCCTGGCCCTTTAGCCATGGGGGCAGCCGCTCTTCCAGGCTCGCGGTCACCAGGACATGAGTATCGCCGAACTTCACGAAGCAAGAGCCCTCGGCGTATTTGACCACGCCCCGTTCGAGCGATACGGCGCGGAGTTCATCGGCTTGTCGGCGGCTTGGCCGCATCGGGTTTACTCCATCCATTTTGGCCGCACACCTTAACCATACGTCCGGCTTGAACAAGACCGCCCCAATGGTCAATTCTTGGTGGGTTTCGAGGAGTTGAGCCTTGGCGTCTCACGACATTCCGATTGGAGCGACACAGGTTAGTCTCGCAGCGCTAAACGAGCGTTCGCGCGAGATTTTCCGCCAGATTGTCGAGAGTTATCTGGCGACCGGCGAGCCGGTCGGTTCGCGAAATCTGTCGCGCCTGTTGCCAATTACGCTGTCGCCGGCCTCCGTCCGGAACGTGATGTCGGACCTGGAACAACTCGGGCTGATTTACGCGCCCCATACTTCGGCGGGGCGACTTCCGACCGAACTGGGCCTCCGTTTCTTCGTCGACGCGTTGATGCAAATCGGCGACCTGTCGGAACAGGATCGGCGCTCGATCGAAGCTCAGGTGGCGGGCGCCCATACGTCCAAGTCTCTGGAAGCGGTGCTGACCGAGGCATCGCAAATGTTGTCGGGGCTGACACGATCGGCCGGTGTCGTGCTCACCGCAAAGACGAATGTTCGGCTCAAGCACGTCGAGTTCGTCCGACTCGAACCCCAGCGGGCGCTCGCAGTTCTGGTTGCGGAAGACGGGCAGGTCGAAAATCGTGTGCTCAATGTTCCCGCCGGGCTGCCCACTTCATCGCTTACGGAGGCCAGCAATTTCCTTAACGCGCGCATTCGCGGCAAGACGCTGGCCGAACTGCGTGGTGAAATCGAAAGGGCCGTTACAGAAGGCCAGGCGGAGCTGGACCAATTGACGCAGAAGGTCATTGCGGCCGGTCTCGCAAGCTGGTCCGGCGGCGACAGTGCGGAACGTCAACTGATTGTACGCGGCCACGCGAATCTTCTGGAAGACCTTCGCGCTCTCGAAGATCTCGAGCGCGTGCGTTCCTTGTTCGATGCGCTCGAGACAAAGCGTGGCGTGATTGATCTGCTCGGCCGGGCGGAACGGGCCGACGGGGTACGCATTTTCATAGGGTCTGAAAACAAGCTCTTCTCACTATCCGGTTCCTCCACCATCGTCGCACCCTATCGCGACAGCCAAGGCCGTATCGTCGGCGTGATCGGCGTGATCGGTCCCACCAGGCTCAATTATGCTCGCGTTATTCCTATGGTCGACTATACGGCACGGGTGGTGAGTCGTTTGTTGGCCCCCTAAACGCTTGATTTTTTGTGCCGGAGTCCTGATATCGGGAACATCCGGATAATTGCCGAGGATGGATTATTCACGATGACGGACCCCAACGCCCGCCAGGCTGAAGCGATGGCTGCTGCAAATGAGGACACGGCTGGTGAATTGGCCGATCCGATCGCGGAGGCCAAGCGAGAAGCAGCGGAGTTCAAAGACAAGCTGCTACGCACGCTTGCCGAAATGGAGAACCTCCGCAAACGCACGGAACGGGAAGTTCTTGATGCCCGGGTCTATGGAATTGCGGGGTTTGCCCGCGACGTGCTGGCGGTTGCCGACAATATGCATCGCGCCCTCGAGGCGATAGGCCCCGATCTGCGCGACGCTGCCGATCCCAAAGTGAAAGCGCTGATCGAGGGTGTTGAACTCACCGAACGCGAGCTCATGAAAATCCTGGAGAAGAATGGCGTGCAGAAGTTCTCGCCGCAGGGCGAGAAGTTCGACCCGAACTTTCATCAGGCGATGTACGAAGCGCCGACGTCCGATCAGCCACCCGGGCAGGTGGCACAGGTTATTCAAGCCGGTTACATGATCGGCGATCGTGTCCTGCGTCCGGCCCTTGTGGCGGTCAGCAAAGCCAAAGCGCCGACGTCGGCGAATGACAACCCGGGGCCCGGCCAACAATGATTTCAGCGCAGCGTTATGCCGTCGCGGACCGCTCGGAAACGCCCGAAGGCCTGGTCCCATTTCTCGGCGGGGCTGACGCCAATCACGCGCAAAAAACCGCCAGGGCTGAAGCGCACCCATTGCACCAGCGACACCGGATCGCCGGCCGGGCCTTTGCCATTTGCGCGGATCTCGTGACCTGGCGCGCCACCGATCCGCATCGGCTCCGATGATTGAATGGAAAGTTCAGGCACCGGCGCATTGGTGAGTAGGTTGCGGGCAAACTGTTCGCGATCGGCCGCCTCCGGCGCGCCGCCGCGGTCTATCGACACAATCATGAAAGGCTTGCGTTGGTTATCGTTCGAGGGGTTGTCGGCGAGGAAAACGGTGCCTGTCGGCGTGACCTGCATGACCTGAAAGCCGGAAAGATCGCCTAAAGTGAAGGGCAGCATGCCGAGTTGTTCCTGAATCGGCGCCGGACGGAACGTAACACTCGCAAGTGCCTTGCGAACCACAGCATCGGAATACACAGACAGGGCGCTTTCAGGGACCTCAACATTGACGAGCATGGTGAGGTTGGGCACGGACGGACCGATACCCATCGCCAAGAGGGACCAGCGATAGATTTTTGCGCCATTTTGTTGGGCGATGCCGCTGATCAGGAAACCGATGCCGTTCTCAAACGGGAAGCTTTCCCGCTTGAGTTGATCCAGTCCCTGCTGGTTCAGGCTGAAAGCCGAATTTTCAAGGTCGCGGTATACGCTGGCCGGAAGATCAAGGATGGCAATTAAGGCGTTCCGCTCGGTGTCCTCGAACCCCGGAAAACGTGTGCTTGGCTTCATATCCACGGGCGGCTCGAGGCCGATCCGCAGGCCGGGAGGAAAGATCGTCTCGGCCGGTACGATGAGAATGGCGCTGGCCAACCAGGCCCAAACCGCAAAAACGGCTACAAACAGGCGACGGAACATGCCGTGCGGGCTCCCAAAGATGCCAGACCGAGGGCCTAACCGGGCTTGCGTGCGGCGGCAATGGCCCGATAACCATTGATGAAACGGCGAACATGTAAGCTCGCGATTTCGTGACTGCCTGACTTGCGGGCCCCCCGGGCTCTCCTATATGAGCCATTAAGCCGCAGAAATGCGGCGAAACGCGTATCCAGGGGGCTGGATCGGGGGTCTGCGGATGAGCCGCCGACATTCCCATTCGGGCGCCAAGCGGCCCGGCCGGCCTGCCGCAATTTGAGAGGAAGAACCATGGGCAAGGTCATCGGCATCGACCTCGGCACCACCAATTCGTGCGTTGCCGTCATGGAAGGCAAGACGCCGAAAGTTATCGAGAACGCCGAAGGCATGCGGACGACGCCTTCGATTGTCGCCTTCACTGATGATGGCGAGCGTCTCGTCGGCCAGCCGGCTAAGCGTCAGGCAGTCACCAATCCTGAAAAGACCATCTTCGCGGTCAAGCGCCTGATCGGACGGCGCTACGACGATCCGATGGTCGAGAAGGACAAGAAGCTCGTCCCCTACAAGATCACCAGGGCCTCGAACGGCGACGCATGGGTCGAAGCGGACGGCAAATCCTATTCGCCCTCGCAGATATCCGCTTTCATCCTTCAAAAGATGAAAGAGACGGCGGAAGCCAATCTTGGCCAGAAGGTCGAGCAGGCCGTCATCACCGTTCCGGCCTATTTCAACGACGCGCAACGTCAGGCCACCAAGGACGCCGGCAAGTTTGCCGGCCTTGAAGTGCTGCGCATCATCAACGAGCCGACAGCAGCTGCGCTCGCTTACGGCCTCGACAAGCAGAAGACGGGTACCATCGCGGTCTACGACCTTGGCGGCGGTACTTTCGATATTTCGATTCTTGAGATCGGCGACGGCGTATTCGAAGTGAAGTCCACGAACGGTGACACGTTCCTGGGCGGTGAAGACTTCGATATGCGGCTCGTGAACTATCTCGCTGACGAGTTCCAGAAAGAGCAGGGCATCGATCTGCGCCGCGACAAGCTCGCGTTGCAGCGTCTCAAGGAATCTGCGGAGAAAGCGAAAATCGAGCTGTCGTCGACGACGCAGACCGAGATCAATCTGCCGTTCATCACGGCGGACGCGGCAGGTCCGAAGCATCTGACGATGAAGCTCACCCGCGCCAAGTTCGAAGCTCTGGTCGACGATCTCATTCAGAAGACAATTCAACCCTGCAAGCAGGCGCTGAAGGATGCGGGCATCTCCGCCGCGCAGATTAACGAGGTCGTGTTGGTCGGCGGCATGACGCGCATGCCGAAGGTGCAAGAAGTCGTGAAGCAGCTGTTCGGCAAGGAGCCGCACAAAGGCGTCAACCCAGACGAAGTGGTTGCCGTCGGCGCGGCCATCCAGGCCGGCGTGCTGCAGGGCGACGTCAAGGATGTGTTGTTGCTCGACGTGACACCGCTGTCGCTTGGTATTGAAACGCTGGGCGGCGTGTTCACGCGGATCATCGACCGCAACACCACCATTCCGACCAAGAAGAGTCAGGTCTTCTCAACTGCCGAGGACAACCAAAATGCGGTCACCATCCGCGTGTTCCAAGGCGAGCGCGAAATGGCGGCTGACAACAAGATGCTCGGCCAGTTCGACCTGGTTGGCATCCCACCTGCGCCGCGTGGCGTACCGCAGATCGAGGTGACGTTCGACATCGACGCAAACGGCATTGTCAACGTTCAGGCAAAGGACAAGGCGACCGGCAAGGAGCAGCAAATCCGCATCCAGGCCTCTGGCGGATTGTCCGAAGCCGACATCGAAAAGATGGTCAAGGACGCGGAATCGCACGCCGAAGAGGACAAGAAGCGCAAAGCCGCGGTCGAAGCCAAGAATCACGCCGAGGCGCTGGTGCATTCCACCGAGAAGGCGCTCTCCGAGCATGGCTCGAAAGTAGGCGACGCAGAACGTCGGGCGATCGAGAACGCCATTGCCGATCTGAAAGAGGCGCTCAAAGGCGACGACGCCTCGGCTATCCAGGCCAAAACCAATACGCTGGCCCAGGCCTCGATGAAACTCGGCGAGGCGATGTACAAGCAACAGCAGGAAGCCCAGGCTTCCGGCTCCGGCGGTGAGGGCGGCTCATCCGGAGAAAAGAAAGAAGACGTGGTCGACGCGGAGTTCACCGAGGTCGACGACGACAAAAAGAAATCCGCCTGATCGTAAGGCGTAAGCTATGCGCAAGCCGATCGCGAAAAATGCCACCCCCGGGCTCGAGTCCGGGGGTGCATTTTTCTGGGGGCCAAAACGGCCCGAATCAAGTACCGCTCTTGCGGCGTAGTGAATCTGGGGCGGCACCCGAATGTCGAAGCGCGATTACTACGAAATCCTCGGTGTTTCCCGAACTTCCACCGAGATCGAGCTCAAGGCGGCATTCCGCAAACTTGCGATGCAGCATCATCCGGACCGTAATCCGGGCAACAAAGAGTGCGAACATCGTTTCAAGGAAATCAACGAGGCCTACGACGTCCTTAAGGACGGCGACAAGCGTGCCGCCTATGACCGCTTCGGTCATGCCGCCTTCGAGCACGGTGGCATGGGTGGCCATGGCTTTGGGGCCGACTTCGGTTCGGCCTTTGCCGACATTTTCGAAGGCATTTTCGGAATGGGATCCACGCGCGGCCGCGGTTCCGGTCGCGAGCGCGGTTCCGATCTGCGTTACAATATGGAAATCAGCCTCGATGAGGCTTTTATCGGCAAGACGGCGCAAATCCGCATTCCGACGTCGGTGACGTGCGAGGCCTGCTCCGGGAGCGGGGCCAAGGCCGGGACCAAGCCGAAAGCATGTGCGAGCTGCGGTGGTGCGGGAAAAATTCGCCACGCACAGGGCTTTTTCACGCTCGAGCGCACCTGCCCGACGTGTCATGGCCGCGGCCAGGTCATCGACGATCCGTGCAAAGTGTGCGGCGGCGGAGGGCGAGTGACACGCGAGCGCACACTCTCCGTGAATATCCCGAGCGGCGTGGAAGACGGGACCCGCATCAGGCTGGCCGGCGAAGGCGAGGCCGGCTTGCGAGGTGGGCCGCCTGGCGACCTCTATATTTTCCTCGAAGTTGCACCGCACGAGTTTTTCCAGCGTGACGGCGCGGATTTGCATTGTCGTGTGCCAATTTCCATGGCGAGAGCCGCGCTCGGTGGGGAATTCGAGGTCCCGGCGATTGACGGCAGCAAGGTCCGGGTCAAGGTTCCGGCAGGGACACAGACCGGCCGTCGTTTCCGGCTGGGCGGAAAAGGTATGCCGGTGCTTCGGTCGAAGCAGACGGGCGATATGTACGTTCAGGTCGCGGTAGAAACGCCGCAAAATCTCACAAGGCGTCAACGTGAATTGCTGGGAGAGTTCGAAAAGCTGTCGTCGGAAGAGACTCAGCCCGAATCGGCCAGTTTCTTCAGTCGAGTCAAAGAGTTTATTGACGGTCTCGCCAGTCGGAGCAGTCAATCTGGTCGACCATCTTGACCCCCTGTTTCGGTCCCTATACCCGTTTATACTACAGCTGGGCCCGCCGCTTGTACGCGTGACTTCGCATCAATGGTTTCACCATCATTCGCCCGCGTCGAAAAGAAGAGTCTGCGTCTCGACGACGAGGTGCGATTCATCCGCTCATGGATCGAGAAACCATTGTCGACCGGTGCGGTCATGCCGTCGAGTCGGATACTGGCGCGCGCCATGGCGCGTTGCGTCGATCCGCAGACGGACGGTCCGGTCATCGAACTCGGTCCAGGCACGGGTCCGGTAACTGAAGCGCTTGTCCGTCATGGCATCGATCCTGCGCGGCTTATCCTTGTCGAATTCAATCCTGTGTTTTGCGGTCTGTTGCGCGCGCGTTATCCCGCTGCCACGGTCGTGCAGGGAGATGCGTACCGCTTGCGCCGGCTGCTGGAAAACTACGTGGATGAGCCGGCTGCTGCGGTGGTGTCAGGGCTTCCGCTCGTGACCAAACCGCTGCGTACGCGGCTGCGTCTGATTTCCGATGCCATGACACTGCTCACACCCGGCGCACCTTTTGTGCAATTCACTTACGCGATGTTGCCGCCAATTCCGAAAAAGCTGCCGGGCGTGCGCGCACAAGCCTCGGAAATGATCTGGATGAACCTGCCGCCAGCGCGCGTGTGGGTCTATCGCGGCCGCTGACGGTGTGGTGTCATGGCCCGCGAAAGCGGAGCCGTTGATGCCGATCCCCAAAATCCTCGTTCTGCCCGGGTCGACTCGCATCGGCTCGCACAATGTCAAGCTAGCTGCGTTGGCTGCAAAAGAGCTGACACTCCTCGATGTCGACGTCACCCGCATTTCACTCGCCGACTATCCGCTGCCGCTTTATGAAGCTGACCTCGACGCGCGCGCGGGCCAACCCGTTAACGCACTGAAACTCAAGCAAATGATCATGGCGCACCAGGGCGTTTTCATCGCCAGCCCGGAATACAGCGCGTCGGTAACGCCAATTTTGAAAAATGCGATCGACTGGGTGTCGCGTGTCCGCGAGCGGGGCGATCAGACCTATGCCGCCTTCAAGGGACGCGCATTCGCGATTGCGTCGGCGTCTCCTGGTCGCGCGGGCGGGCTACGCTCGCTGATGGCATTGCGCCAGATTCTTGAACTCGGCTGCGGAGCGCTTGTAATACCCGAGCAGCTGGCGATCCCGCGCGCCGACACAGCATTTGACGATATGGACAGTATTGCCGATACCGGTGTCGCAAATCTCTTTCGCGCTCAGCTGGAACGTCTCGTGGAGATATCAAGGCTCATGGCAAAGGGAGCATGAGGTGGCAATCGAGGCACGCGAACGCCTGATCGTTGCTCTGGATGTGCCTTCGGTGGCACAGGCGGAAGCCATGGTGGCACGGCTCGGCGGCTCCGTGAGCTTCTACAAGATCGGCTATCAGCTTGCCTTTGCCGGGGGCATTTCGTTCGCCGGCAAATTGATCGCGGTCGGCAAACAGGTTTTCCTCGATCTCAAGTTGCATGATATCGGCAACACAGTCGCCAAAGGCGTGGAGAGTGTCGCGCAACTCGGCGCAACTTTTCTAACGGTGCATGCTTATCCGCAGACGATGAAAGCAGCCGTGGAGGGCAAACGCGGATCGAAACTGCGTGTCCTTGCTGTGACTGTGCTCACATCTTATGACGACGCGGATCTTGCAGCCGCGGGCTACGAGATGGACGTCAAGGAGCTTGCTGCCGCACGCGCGGCACAGGCTCGCGACATCGGGATCGACGGATTGGTGTGTTCGGCTGAAGAAGTTACACTACTGCGCGATATTGCCGGCACCGGAATGGTTTTGGTGACACCTGGTATCCGGCCAGCGGGCAGCGACGTCGGCGATCAAAAGCGCATTGTCACGCCGGCGCGCGCGATTAAGGCTGGTGCCGACTATCTTGTGGTGGGACGACCGGTCGTGGAGGCAGCGGATCCCAAGGCGTCCGCTGATGCAATTGTTGCGGAGATCGCTGCGACGATTCAATGAGGGTGCTGGATGTCCAAAGGTTACTGGGTTGCGAATGTCGATATTTCAGATCTCGACGAATATAAGAAATACGTTGCCGCCAACGCCGAGCCGTTCCGCAAGTACGGCGGCAAGTTCCTGACGCGCGGCGGAAAATCGGAAATAGTCGAGGGCAAATTGCGTCGCTCGCGCGTCGTCGTTCTTGAATTCGCGAGTTTCGAGTCGGCGCTCGCCTGCTATCGCTCGCCCGAATATGCCGCCGCGAGAAAGCTGCGCGAACCGGCGTCAGTCGCAGATATCATCGTGCTGGAAGGCTATGACGGCCCGCAACCATAAGAACAACTGGTGCTTTTCGCGATCCATCACGCTATACCCACGCTCACGTTCCGGGAGTTTGAGCCATGGCCGAAATGAGGCTCGTGATCGCCGGAGCCGGTGGGCGGATGGGCCGCACGCTGGTCAAAGCGATCGCTGACAGCAAAGACTTCGCGCTTGCAGGTGCCCTGGAAGACTCGCGCTCGCCCTTGATCGGTTGGGACTCGGGCACGCTTGCCGGACTGCCGGAGAACGGCATCAAGCTGGCCGGGGATGCGGGTCCTTTGTTGGCAAAGGCGGACGGGATCATCGATTTCACCGCACCCGTCGCGACCGTTGCCTTTGCTGCGCTCGCAGCGAAGGCCGGCAAAATGCATATCATTGGCACGACTGGTCTCAGCGCGGCCGACGAGGCAAAGATCAAGGAAGCCGCAAAGACCGCGGTGATCGTCAAGTCAGGCAACATGAGTCTCGGCGTCAATTTGCTGGCCGCGCTGACCAAGCGGGTGGCAAAGACGCTCGACGGATCGTTCGATATCGAGATTCTTGAAATGCATCACAATCAGAAGGTGGACGCCCCGTCCGGCACGGCACTCCTGCTCGGCCGTGCGGCGGCAGAGGGCAGAGGGATCGAGCTCGACAAACGATCGGTCAAGAGCCGCGAAGGCCACACTGGCGCGCGCAAGCCTGGCGATATCGGTTTTGCCACCCTGCGTGGCGGCAGCGTGGTCGGCGAGCACAGCGTGATCTTCGCCGGCCCAGCCGAACGCCTGGAACTGGAACACAAGGCAGAAGACCGGATTATCTTCGCGCGCGGCGCCTTGCACGCCGCGCGCTGGGCGCTCACACAAAAGCCCGGCCTTTATTCGATGGTGGATGTTCTTGGATTGAAGGACTTCTGAATATGACCGACCGCCTTCTCGTGCTCGTGCGTCACGGGCAGAGTGACTGGAATTTGAAAAATCTCTTTACCGGTTGGCGCGACGTCGATCTGACCGAAAAAGGCGTTACGGAAGCGCGCGAGGCCGGTCGCAAGCTGAAGGCGCAAGGGGTCAAGTTCGACGTCGCCTTTACGTCAGCGCTCAAGCGCGCACAGCGCACGCTGGACCTTATACTCGCCGAGTTGGGGCAGACTTCAATTCCGGTTTTCAGGGACAAGGCTCTCAACGAACGCGACTACGGCGATCTCGTGGGACTCAATAAGGACGACGCCAGGAAAAAATGGGGCGAGGAGCAGGTGCACATCTGGCGTCGCTCGTACGGTGTAGCGCCGCCCGGCGGTGAGAGTCTGAAGGATACGCTTGCGCGCGCGCTTCCCTACTACATCACGGAAATCCTTCCACGCGTCATGCGCGGCGAGCACGTTCTTGTGTCGGCTCACGGTAATTCGCTGCGCGCACTTGTCATGGTGCTCGACAAGCACACGCCGGAGAGCATCACCCAATTGAATCTGGAAACCGGCGTACCGATGATTTATCGGCTCAATGCCGATTCGACGGTGGCCTCGAAACTCGACCTCGCGGCCTAGGCTACGCAGCGGCTGACATTCCGGCTTCCCAACCGAGCATGGCTCGCTTTCGCGTTATTCCCCAGTGGTAACCGGTCAGGTCGCCGCTCTTGCCAATGACCCGATGGCACGGGATCACGAAACAGATCGGATTCTTGCCGACAGCCGCGCCGACGGCACGCGCCGCCTTTGGTGAACCCGCACTGGCAGCAAGATCCGAATAGGTAGTGACTGCGCCCATCGGGATATCGAGCAATTTCTCCCAAACACGGACTTCGAAATCCGTGCCGATCAGGACAACGCGCAGTGGCTGGTCCTTGCGCCATAATGCCGAATCAAAGATGCGCCGTGCGGTGGCCGCGGTCGCCGCGAAATCTTCAACGTAGCCCGCCTTCGGCCAGCGACTACGCATATCCTTAAGCGCGGCCCGTTCCTTGCCGGCGTCGGAGAGCGCAAGGCCCGCGAGGCCGCGCGGCGTCGTCATCACAAGTGCCATCCCGAACGGGCATGGGTGAAACCCGTAGGTGATGGTGAGACCTTCGCCGCCCGTCTTCCATTCGCCTGGCGACATGGCCTCATGGGTGACAAACAGATCGTGCAGCCTGCCCGGGCCCGACAATCCGACTTCATACGCCGTGTCGAGAACGCTTGCAGAGGATCGCAACAGCTCGCGGGCGCGGTTGAGCGTCAGGGCCTGGAGGAAGGCCTTCGGGGTCAGTCCGCACCAGCGGCGGAACAGATGATGCAGATCGGTCGCCGACACACCCGCTGCATTTGCAATCACGTCGATTTCAGGCTGAGCCCTCCAGTTTCCTCGAATGTGGGCGATGGCGCGGCGCACGACATCGTAGTCGGCTGCCGCGGTTGAGAGTGGGGCAAATTCGGTGAAGCGTTCGGTCAACGCTGACTTTGCAAGGTTCATGTCCATGACCGCTATTTAGGAAAGCCAGCAGCGCCCAACCACCCGATTTCTGGGTTAATTGAACACCGTTTTCGTTGGTCCGCGACGCGCCTCGTTAAGCGCTTTCAGAAGTTCCTTGGCAAAGCCGGCCTTTTCGTCGGGGCTCAGAAAGCTTGCAATGGTAAGCTTTTTGCCGCGCGAGATCAGAAACAACCGATCGATTCCGAAGTCCTGGATCTCGACCTTATCAAGCTTGACCCAAAGGGGATTAAGCACCCATTCCCGCACACGACCGAGGTGACTGACCTTGCGGACCCTGAGTTCCGAAGAAGTAACTATCACCTGTTCGTATGCCTCGGCGTGGCGGTAGTTGAGACGGAACGCCCAATACAGCAAAAGTACATCCAGACCGAAGAAGCCGAGCACCGGCCAGGCTCCGAGCAGAAGAAATAGAATGCCGGTAATGAAACTGATGCCTCCGAACAGAAGCATCAAAATGAGAAACCCGACGCGACCGAGCGAGCGATGCGGTGTCAGCATCGCGGAAAAGATCGTGGGTTCGAGATCGTCGACGTTGTCGGGGGTCATCGCCCTCAGTATACCGAAATCATGGCAAAAAAGCCCGCACGCAAAGCTTCGGCAAAGGCGTCAAAACGCACGAAACGCAAACGCGCGAAAGTCAAATCGACGCCCAAGCGCGCGGCGGCCGACGTAAAGGCCGCGGCGGGCGAGCTTCCGCAATGGACGTCGGCGCAGATCGAGGAAGCCTTCCGTCGCTTCAAAGCAGCTAATCGAGAACCGAAAGGAGAACTCCAGCACATTAATCCATTTACGCTTTTGGTGGCTGTTGTGCTTTCGGCCCAGGCGACCGATGCCGGCGTCAACAAGGCAACTCCTGCGCTGTTTGCGCTTGCCGACACGCCCGAAAAAATGTTGGCCCTGGGCGAAGGTCGCGTGCGTGAACTGATAAAGACCATCGGTCTGTTTCGCACGAAGGCGAAAAACGTGATTGGGCTGTCGCAAAAACTCATCGCCGAACATGGCGGACAGGTACCGCGTTCACGCGAAGCCCTGGAAGAATTGCCGGGCGTCGGCCGCAAGACCGCAAACGTCGTACTTAATGTTGCCTTCGGCGAGCCGACCATTGCTGTCGATACGCACATCTTCCGGGTCGGTAACCGCACCGGGATGGCCACCGGGAAGACGCCCTTCGAGGTCGAAACAAAGTTGGATCAGGTCGTCCCGGCGGCCTACAAGCGCCACGCGCACCATTGGCTTATTCTGCACGGGCGCTACACTTGCGTTGCGCGCAAGCCGCTGTGTGAAAAGTGCATTATCAGCGACCTGTGTCGATGGCCGGGGAAAACGGTCACGTAAAATCGTTGTCGGAGGGTGCGTATGGAAGGCAGCAGCAGTGGCAAGACGAAGCCGGTCTCGCGCCCTGATCCCAAAGTCTGCTTCGAACGTGCCGGCCTTCCAGTGAAATCGGCCGTCGCTTGGCACAAGTCCGGCTTCCGCGTCACCGGAAATTTCAAGCGCGATATTGCCGCGGGCAGCAGATACTGGCGTGTCGGCGCTGATCTGATCGTGAAACTTCCTAGCAAGCCCAAGCGCAGTGTCGAACAGAAGCTCGCGGCGGACATCATTAATTCCTGCTGCCGGCAAGCACGTGAGGACTTTCTTCAGCGACACGCCGAAGCTGTCTATCGCAAACTCACGAAAAATCTCGCCGATTTCGTTCGCGTTGACGAACTTGCCTATGACGCTGGCAAATTTGTTCCCGGCCTCACACCCACGCGCAAGCAGGTCGATGCCGAGAGCGCATTGATGCAATCCGAGAAAGATGGCGTGGAAGTCGACCAGGGCATTTTTCTCGCTCAAGTGCTTGCCATTCCATCGACCGGAATACACCTGTGCAAAGCGATGCTGCTTCCGAAATCGGAAGCGATCGAGCGCTGCGACGAGTTTGCCAAGCGCGGAGCCATCAATTTCGGTCCGGCCAGAGTCGAGCGTCAGGGCAAGGCTTCGGTGGTGACCGTCTGTAATCCACGATTTCTGAACGCTGAGGACGACGACACGCTCGACGACACGGAAACAGCCGCGGACATCGCCATGCTCGATCCGGCGAGCGAGATCTGTGTTTTGCGTGGCGACGTTGTCGATCACCCCAAGTACCGCGGCCGCAAGATTTTTTCTGCGGGCATCAATCTTACGCATCTCTATCGCGGCAAGATCCCGTATCTCTGGTACATCCGCCGCGACATGGGCATCGTGAACAAAATGCTGCGCGGCCTCGCGATCCCTGAAGCAAATCCGGATGAAATATACGGTGGAACGCAAGAGAAGCCCTGGATTGCGGGCGTTGACGTGTTCGCGATTGGTGGCGGCTGCCAGTATCTGCTGGCGATGGATTACGTCGTCGCGGGGAGCGATGCCTATCTAACGTTGCCGGCGCGCAAGGAAGGCATCATTCCGGGGGCGTCGAATCTCCGTCTGACGCGCTTTGTCGGTGCTCGGGCTGCACGGCAGGCAATCCTGATGGGCCGACGTTTCGAGTGCGACAGTTCCGAAGGACGGATGATCTGCGATCTCATCGTGCCGCCAGGCGATATGGATGCCGCAATTACGCGCGTGGCTGAAGACTTCACTGGCTCGGGCGTGGTCAGCGCTGCCGGCAATCGCCGTGCGTTTCGGGTCGGAGAAGAACCACTGGATACATTCCGCCGCTACATGGCCGTCTATTGTCGCGAACAGGCCTATTGCCATTTCAGCCCGGCGCTCATTGCAAATCTTGAAAAGCACTGGAACGCCGCGCAACGGAAAATCTGATAAAGGCGTGTCGGGGGAAGGCGTATGCCGCGTCTGCAGCTCAAGGGCGTCAATCTTGCGCCACGTCGGGAAACCTTCGAACCGATCGAGATTGCGTCACGCGATGAGATCGGAGCGCTTCAGCTCAACCGGTTGAAATCGACGTTGAATCATGCCTACAGCAACGTCCCGCACTACAAGAAAACCTTCGACAAGGTCGGCGTTCATCCGGACGATCTCAAATCGCTAGACGACCTGAGAAGGTTTCCCTTCACCGGCAAAGACGACCTGCGCGCCCATTACCCGTTCGGCATGTTCGCCATCCCGCGCGAGCAGGTGCGTCGCGTGCACGCGTCATCAGGCACCACCGGCAAGCCAACGGTTGTTGGCTACAGTCGTCGGGACCTCGACACCTGGGCCGACCTGATGGCGCGCAGCATGCGCGCGGCCGGATGTCAGCCCGGCATGCTGGTGCAGAATTCCTACGGCTACGGCTTGTTCACCGGCGGTATCGGCTTTCACTACGGCGCGGAGCGCCTGGGCATGACGGTCGTCCCGGTATCGGGGGGCATGACCGAGCGGCAGGTGCGCTTGATCGCCGATTTCCGACCCGACGTGATCTTCGTTACCCCGAGCTACATGCTTGCGGTTCTCGACGAATTCCACGCCCAGGGTGTCGACCCCCGACAAAGTTCACTCAAGATCGCGATGTGTGGCGCCGAGCCGTGGACCAATGCCATGCGGGCCGAAATCGAGGACGCATTCGATCTGCACGCCATCGACAATTACGGATTGTCTGAAATCATCGGGCCTGGCGTCTCCTGTGAGTGCATCGAGAGCAAGGACGGCCCGCACATCTGGGAGGATCACTTTTACCCCGAGGTCATCGATCCGGCGACCGGCAATGTCTTGCCGGATGGTGAGGTCGGCGAACTGGTATTTACTACGCTGACCAAGGAAGCAATGCCGATCGTGCGTTATCGGACGCGCGACCTCTCTCGTCTTTTGCCCGGCACCGCACGCTCAATGCGTCGGATGGAAAAAGTCACCGGGCGTTCAGACGACATGATGATCGTGCGCGGCGTGAATGTGTTTCCCAGCCAGATCGAGGAGATCATCCTCAAGGACGCGCGGCTGGCGCCACATTTTGTAATCGAGTTGCGGCGCGTCGAACGCCTCGATGAAATTACGGTTGTTGTGGAGGCGCGACCGGACGCGGAGGACGGCAGCTTAGCCGCATGCGACCGCGATCTCGCGCATCACATCAAGGCTTTGATCGGCGTGACCGCGGCCGTGCGTACGGTCAAGCCGGGCACCATCGAACGCTCCGTCGGCAAGGCCAAACGGGTCATCGATCTGCGAACGAAAGGCTGAATTCAACGGCGTGCTTGAACGAGTTCCGTTTGCGCGCCGGACAGCTTCTTGTGGACGTGGACCATGAAGGCCATCGCAAAAACCGGCGTCGCCAGGTTCAGGATGGGTATGGATACGAACGTCGCGATGAACATGCCCGCTGTGAAAAGATAGGCCGAGTTGGCCTTCCGCATGGCCTTGGCTTCATCCGGGGAACGAAAGCGCATCGCGGCAAGTTCAAAATATTCACGACCGAGCAGATAGGCGTTCGCCAGAAACAGAATGACGAAGCCGAGACCGGCAAAGAGCACGAAGGGCAGGGCGCACAAATAGACCAGAAGCGCCAGCGCGGCGACTTTTATGCCCTCGACCAGTGCCAGGAGAAATGGCAAGGCGTGGCCGATGGGGTCGTGTGGGTAATGCTCCCGTTCGACAGCTTCGCCCACTTCGTCGACAAAGAAGCTGCCGACAAATGCAGTCACGGCAGGCATGAGAAACAGCGCACCGGTAATGATGCCCAGACTGGCAAGAATCGACAGAATCCAGGCGAGCGCACTCCAGACGGCGTGAGGGGCTATGCCTGCGGTGTGTTCGGCCCAATTGGCGCCGATTTCAGCCCAGCTGGCCAAAAAGCGTTGCAAGACAACGCCAATAGTCACGATCAGGGCCAGGGCAAGTCCGACGGCTTTGAGCAGTACGCGGCGCAAGGCTGGCGCGAACATCTGCGAAAGAGTTTTGATGGCGGCGTCGATCATGCCGGCAGACGTAATGCCGGTTGCCGCTGCAGGCAAGGGCAGCGGTCTAGGCGACCGATGAAAGCCTGTCTTCGTCCGCTGGCACAAGCCCGATCTGATCGGGATCGAGGATCGGTACGTCGGCCCAGGCGATCCTCTTGTAGTCGAAGCCTCGCACAATAGTCGGCTTCACCACCTCGAAATACGGAGAAATGTCGAAATCCCGCGGAGCATAAAGCGACGAGTGCCGGATCTCCAGGATTTCCCGTCGCGCAGCTTCGCTGTCGAGCCGGGCGATTTTCGGCAGGATCGGATAGCGCACGGCTTCGAACGCCTGCGCGATGAGCGCCGAGCAGATGATGCGCGTGGGGTGGCCCGAGCCAAGCGCCATCATGCGACGGCGCCAACGTTGTGGCACCGGCAATGGAAACAGGTAGCGCATGAGGTCGAGGATGTTCTTGAGGTCGTAGTCGAAACCAATTCGCTCGGCCGCATAAGCGCAGACGCGTGCGCAATCCTCGCCATCGAGCTGCGTCGGGCGGCAGATGCGGGTGTGGAAGCGTGCATATTTTGACAGAGGCGCGGCAATGACGCCTTGTCCAATGTTGGCCTCCACCAATACGAGTGGTTCCCCATCGGCGGTGGCGCGGTCGCCGATAGGGCCGACATACAGTGCGGCATGCGACCACGTGGACTGGGTGAGATATTTGATGACGCCCGAGATGTGATTGTTTCCCTCGACCAGCAGCACATCGCCCGGTCGCAGGGTTGCTCGCAACGCCTCGGGATCTGACGGTGTAAAAGGCTCGTAGCCTTGTACGGGCTTTTCCAGATAGTGGGCCAGAACGCGTCCGACCCCATCGAGCACCCAGCTCATGACCGATCCCCGGCGCCACTTCTTGGCGCACAAGTCTTGCCGTCAGCGGCATTTGTCCCGCGTGATGAAATTTAGGTCAGAACTCATTGCAATTTGGTTCATTGATTCTCGCGACATGATCGCCGCCGGAACTTACGAATTGTTAGCCATAAAATTTGCCGCTGAAGGCGGGTTCAGGCATCCTGTCCGCCTCAAGCAAGAGATTGGACACTATGTCGGGGCTCAGCCGACGTTCATTCCTCGCCGTCTCCGCGGCAGTCGTCGCGGCGCCACCGGTCGTGCGCGCGCAGGGCAGTGCTGACGTCGATGTGGCGATCATCGGAGCCGGCGCAGCCGGCATTGCGGCGGCGCGGCGAATTGCCGCCGCCAACCGCCGTTTCATTCTGCTTGAGGCGAGCGATCGGATCGGCGGGCGTTGCGTGACCGACACTACTACCTTTGGCGTCCCGTTTGATCTCGGTGCGCATTGGATTCATCGGCCAGACGGCAGTCTGTTGACCGGTTCGGCCCAGGCGACTGCGCTCGAGATCTATTCCGCTCCACGCGGGCAGACGGTTCGCGTCGGTCCCCGTAACGCGCGCGACTCCGAACTAGAGACCTTCGTTCCCTCCCTTGTTCGCGCCCGCCGAGCCATCGTCGACGCAGGTCGTGGCAGGGCCGACAGTCCTGCGGCCCGGGCTCTGCCAACCGATCTTGGTGACTGGCGGTCGACCATAGAATTCGTCCTCGGACCATTCGCCTGCGGCAAAGATCTCGCGTCAGTGTCGGCGGTTGATCTTGCGCGGGTGCCGGAACGTGAAAACGATGCCTTTTGTCGGCAGGGCTACGGCGCGCTGATCGCGAAACTCGCGGCGGGCCTACCAATTCGATTGTCGACGCCCGTTACTCGTATTGAGTGGGATCGCAATGGCGTCGAGGTAGTGACGGCCAAAGGTCAGGTGCGAGCGCGCTCTGCCATCGTCACCGTATCCACGAATGTGCTCACGTCCGGCAAGATCACGTTCAAGCCAGAAATCGCCCGCCGCCAGCTCGATGCCGCCGCGGCGCTGTCACTCGGTAGCTATGATCATATTGCACTCGATATGCTGCGCAATCCGATGAATCTGCAACGCGACGATCTCGTGTTCGAAAAATCCGCCGGAAATCGTACGGCGGCCCTGCTGGCCAATGTCTCGGGCACCAGCTTGCAGATGGTCGCGGTCGCAGGCGATTTCGGACGCGAGTTGTCGTCCAAAGGTGAAGCGACGATGATCGAATTTGCTCGGGAGTGGATCGCGTCCCTGTTCGGCACAAACGCAAAGAACACGATCAAACGCAGCTATGCTACCCGGTGGGACGAGAACCCATTCGTTCTGGGAGCTATGTCAGTGGCCGCGCCGGGCAGTGCCGACGCAAGAAAAATTCTGGCCGAACCATTTGCCGGCCGTGTCTGGCTTGCCGGCGAAGCGCTGCACGAAACGCAGTGGGGGACGGTCAACGGAGCCTGGGACTCCGGCCAGCGCACCGCGGAAGCTGCGCTGCGACAACTGGGGGCGCTGAAACCCCCTGACGAAGAGAAGCCGTCGCAACGCTCGCGCAAGCGGCGTCGCTAATACAGATCGTCAGGCGCGCAATACGCCGCCAGTGCGTTTTGTGACTTCGGCCACAACCTTCGCAGACAGCGCCTCGATCTCGGCGTCGGTCATCGTCTTTTCGCGCGGCTGAATGGTCACGGCGATGGCAATCGACTTTTTGCCGGGCTCGATCCCTTTGCTTTCATAGACATCGAAGACAATAACGTCGGTGATGAGTTTCTTGTCTGCGTTTTGCGCGGCGCGGACAATATCGGTGGCCTTCGCCGTGCTGTCGACCACAAAGGCAAAATCTCTCTCGACGGGCTGGAACGGCGACAATTCGAGCAGAGATTTTGCGCGCGTCGCGCGCGCTTTCGGCTCCGGAATCTTCTCCAGAATGACCTCGAACCCTACAATCGGCCCTTCGGCCTTCAGGGCAGCGATGACGCGCGGATGCAGTTCGCCGAAATGACCGAGAATATTCTGTGGTCCAATCTGGATCGTGCCGCTGCGGCCCGGGTGAAGCCATGATGGTCCCCCTGGCACGACCTGCAGGGCCTGTATCGGACTGCCCGCGGCGGCCAGAATTGCGAAGGCGTCCGCCTTCGCATCGAAAGCGTCAACCGGGCTTATTCTATCCGACCAAAAGCGCCCGCTGCCAGACGGTTTGGCAAGCGCGCGACGCAGCCCGCTAGCGGCGGTCAGTTGATCCTCGGGTCTGTCGCCCTCGAAAATCTGTCCGACCTCGAATAGGCCGACATCGGCGTGACCCCGGTCAGCGTTGCGTTGCGCCGCCATGACCAGGCCCGGAATGAGGCTCGGACGCATATCTGACAACTCAACAGCGATAGGATTGGCAAGAGACAGCTCCGGCTTATTGCCGCCGAACAGGTCGGCCTCTTGCTTCGATATGAATGACCAGGTGACAGCTTCGACGAGGCCTCGTGCCGCGAGCGCCCGCCGTGCCTTGCGCGTGCGATTCTGCATCACGGTGAGCACTGGTTTGCGCGCGTGCTCGCGGGCGAAGGGCGTCGACGGGACGCGATCAACGCCGACGATGCGCACGATTTCCTCCACGATATCGGCGCGCCCGTGCACATCCGGCCGCCACGACGGCACCGCCACTTTCATTCGCTCGCCTTGCCCGGCGGCGAAAAATCCAAGCTTCTTCAGCAGGCGGCGGATGTCCGGCAGCGACATTTTCAGGCCGGCCAGCCGCGGCAGTTCACTCAAGGGAAAATCGATGACCTTTTCCTTCGGTGTCGGGTCCCCCGCAACGACGACTTCGGAAGGCTGACCTCCGCACAGATTGAGCACCAATTGCGTTGCAAGCTCGAGGCCTGGCAGCATGAAAGCCGGGTCGACGCCGCGTTCGAAGCGGTAGCGGGCATCCGAATAGATTCCGAGCTTTCTCCCCGTCTGGGCGATATTGAGTTCGTCCCACAACGCTGATTCGATCAACACGTCGGTGGTGGATTCCGAGCAGCCGGTCGCTTCTCCGCCCATGATACCGGCTAGTGACTCGACGCCATTTTCGTCGGCGATGACACAGATGCCTTCGTCCAGCGTGTAGGTCTTGCCGTCGAGCGCGAACAGCTTCTCGCCGTTCTTCGCGCGGCGAACCGTCAGGTTGCCATGCACTTTCGCTGCGTCGAAAACGTGCAGCGGTCGGCCACGATCGAAGGTCACGAAATTGGTGATGTCGACGAGCGTGTTGATGGGCCGCAATCCTATCGCGGTTAGCCGTTTCTGCAGCCAATCGGGTGATGGGCCATTCTTGACCCCGCGCACAAGCCGCAAGCCGAACGCCGGGCAGAGCGAGGACGTTTTCCCGAAATCGAGCGTGATTTTGACCGGGCAGGGGAATTCTCCCTTAACCGGTTTCGGGATCCTGTTTTTGTAGGTACCAATGGATGTCGCCCCGAGGTCGCGGGCGATTCCGGAAACGCCGGTGCAATCCGGTCGATTGGGCGTAAGGTTGATCTCGATGACAGGATCACCTGCGCTTGCCCACTCGATGTAAGATTTGCCGACAGGTGCATCGGCCGGCAGATCAATGATTCCATCGTGATCGTCGGAGATCATCAGCTCGGCCGGCGAGCACAGCATGCCGCGGCTTTCCACCCCGCGTATCGTGCCAACCGTCAGCGTTATGTTTTTGCCGGGAATGAAAGTGCCGGGCGGTGAGAACACGCCTTTCATTCCAGCACGTGCATTCGGGGCGCCGCAGACGACCTGGATCGGTTTGCCGTCGCCGATGTCAACCATGCAGACGCGCAGGCGGTCCGCATTGGGGTGCTTCTCAGCCGATAAGACCGACGCAATAACGAAGGGCTTGAGTAGGCTCGCAGTGTCTTCGACGTTCTCGACTTCGAGGCCGATCATGGTGAGCTTGTCGACGATCTCGGTCAGGGACGCGTCGGTGTCGAGATGTTCCTTGAGCCAAGGCAGCGTGAATTTCATGCTGACTTTCCCGGCGAGTAAAAATAGGGAATTGGCAGAACCGCAACGACCACAATCGTAAAGATGATCGCGGAGCGGATGCATAGTCGGTACAATTCGGATCGGATGATCAATTCGCGATGAATCAGTTCACGAATTTTCTCGCCCGCATCGCCGACTTCGAAAGGTTGAAATACCGAAATACAGCGTAAGCAACCGAGCGCGATCAGTAGATAAACGGCAATTCCGGATAAGATGCCGATTTCGAGGTCGCTATCTGCGACGAGCGGAGCAATGAGCCCGAGCCCGGCTATCATCATCGAAGTGTGCGTGAGCAGGCCGGTAGCTTTCGCATCGATCGAGGCAAAGGTGCGCGACGCGTCAACCGACATCGCAGTGCCACGCCTGCGCGAGCTTTCTTCATAGTTTTTGATTCTACCTGCATCCCAGCCGCGCGTGATGAGTGCGAAAACCGCACGATCAAGCGGTGAAATCGCAGACTTCGACGGGTTCATGAGCTGAGCCCCCCGGCGAGCGTCGGAAAGTCAAGCGGACGGAAACCGTAATGGGCAAGCCAGCGTACATCTGCTTCAAAGAAGGCGCGCAGATCGTTCATGCCATACTTGAGCATGGCAATGCGGTCGATCCCCAATCCCCAGGCAAAACCCTGATATTCATCTGGATTCAGCCCGCAATTGCGGAGCACATTCGGATGCACCATTCCGCAACCAAGAATTTCCAGCCAGTCGTCGCCTTCGCCGAAGCGGATTTCGCCTTTGTCGCGCTTGCATTGGATATCGACTTCCAGCGATGGCTCAGTGAACGGGAAGAACGACGGCCGAAACCGCATCTTCACGTTGTCGACCTCGAAAAACGCCTTGCAGAATTCCTCGAGTATCCATTTCAGGTGGCCGAGGTGCGAGCCCTTGTCGATAACCAGGCCCTCAACCTGGTGGAACATCGGTGTGTGTGTCTGGTCCGAATCGCTACGATACGTGCGGCCTGGACAGATCACGCGAATGGGCGGCTTCTTGCTTAGCATCGTGCGCACCTGCACCGGTGATGTGTGCGTACGCAGCAGCATGCGCGAGCCGTCGGGCTTTGGCGGGAAATAAAACGTGTCGTGCATTTCCCGCGCGGGATGGGCTTCCGGGAAATTCAACTTGGTGAAGTTATAGTCATCCGTCTCGATATCGGGACCTTCGGCGACAGCGAAGCCCATGTCGGCGAAAATCGCGGTGAGCTCGTCGGTAACTTGGCTGATCGGATGTACTCGACCGGATTCGGCGGGTGCCTCGCGAACCGGCAATGTAACGTCGACCGTTTCGGTGTTGAGTCTGGCGTCGAGCGCGGCCGCGGCAAGTTTGTCCTTTGCCGCAGCGATGGCAACGGTGACCCGATCCTTCAATCTATTGATAGCGGGACCTTGGACCTTTCGTTCATCGGGTGTCATCGTGCCGAGCGTTTTCAGGAGCGCTGAGACCGAGCCGCTCTTGCCAAGCGCCGCAATGCGCACGGCTTCCAGTGTCGCTTCGTCTTTGGCCGAGGCGACGCTTGCGAGAATTTCCTGCTCTAGCGTTCTGATGTTCGACATGGCTCACCACCGTGTCATGCGCGAGCTTGACCCGCGCATACTGTTCAGGTTGGCACTGTGCCCGCCTGAGCGGAAAGGCCGGGGGAGAGCCCGGCCATGACACCAAAAAGGTTTACGCCGGCAACGCAGCTTTGGCCTTTTCCACGATCGCTTGAAACGCTGCCGGTTCGCGGATCGCGAGATCCGACAGCACCTTGCGATCGATGATTAATCCGGCCTTCGTCATTCCGGCAATGAACCTGCTGTAGTTTAGTCCGAACGGCCGGACTGCTGCGTTCAGGCGCTGGATCCAGAGCGCGCGGAAAGTGCGCTTGCGCCGTTTGCGGTCGCGGAAGGCGTATTGGTTCGCCTTCTCGACGGCCTGCTTCGCGATACGAATCGTATTCTTGCGACGTCCGTAATAGCCCTTGGCGGCTTTCAGAACCTTTTTGTGTTTGGCGTGCGACGTGACACCACGCTTTACGCGGGCCATGGGAAATCTCCTTGCAGAACATGCGAATAGATAACGAGTGACAGCGCCGACAGGCGGCGCGGGAAAGACCGGTCAGCCGTTCGGCAGCCAGTACTTCTTGATGTTGTCGCCGTCGGACTTGAACAGCACGCTGGTGCCGCGATGTTCACGGATCGTTTTGGTCGTCCGCTTGATCATGCCGTGGCGTTTGCCGGTCTGCTGATACTTCACCTTGCCGGACGCGGTGATCTTGAAGCGCTTTTTGGCGCCCGATTTCGTCTTCAGCTTGGGCATTTGGCTCTCCTCATCGGCGCGCAACGGGATGCCCGCACGGCCGGAATGTGCTCAAAGCCGAATCGGCCTGGAGCGGTGTGCTCGGGATTGAGCGTTAATCGCCGCCACGGCAGCCCTTACTGGCCGGGCGACGATGGCCGGCGTTATGGCAGAGGCGGCCCGCCTATGCAACCACTGGCAATCCGGTCGTTAAATGGCTGCGCCACCCCTTTTTTTCGGGGTGACGCGCTAATCTGATCGCTCTTGGCTAGCGCGGGGCCAGCACCATAATCATCTGGCGACCCTCGAACCGCGGTTCTGACTCGACCTTGGCGAGCGGCCCGGTGTCGGATTTGACCCGGTCTAGCAATTTAAAACCGAGTTCCTGGTGCGCCATTTCGCGCCCGCGGAACCGCAGGGTGATTTTGACCTTGTCGCCATCTTCGAAGAAGCGCTTCATCGAGCGCATCTTCACTTGGTAGTCGTGGTCGTCGATCATCGGCCGGAGCTTGATCTCCTTGATCTCGACGACTTTCTGCTTTTTTCGGGCTTCCGCCGCCTTCTTCTGCGCCTGGTACTTGTATTTGCCGTAATCCAGGATCTTGCAGACCGGCGGCGATGAATTGGGGGCGATTTCGACGAGGTCGAGCCCTGCCGCTTGCGCCATGTCTAGCGCGGCTTGGATGGGTGTGGAGCCGTGGTTATGACCACTGGCATCGATTAGCTGGACCTCGCGGACGCGAATCTCCTCATTAATGCGCGGGCCGTCCTTCTGAACGGGCAGCGCGGACTTCATCGGACGACGAATGGCTATTTTCTCCTTGTACTGTTGCGACTGTTCCCCGGGACATTACTCCATGGGAATTGCAAAAGATTGGTAGAAACCGTGAAGAAGTCAACGCGGTTCCATCATCACAATCGACGGGTGGTTATCAATTCGCGGTCAAACTATTCAAATTACTCTGATTTTGTCCGCTTACTTTATTTGGCCGGGCCGGGTGTCTCGGTTGACGCGGCAATCTCATTATAAAGCCGCAGCGTCTGTTCGGTAACGACATCGGCATTGAAATGGCCAAGCACCCACTCGCGCCCACGACGTCCGATCGTCGCGCGGTTCGGTTCCGGCATCGAAAACAACCGCAACAGGGCAGCAGCCAGGGCTGCATCATCACCGGCCTGAAAGCGTAACCCCGCAATCCGGCTTTCGGGGACAGCAGGTGCGGTAAGAACCACGTCGGGACCCGCCCCAAGATCCGACACGACAATGGGACGCGCCATCGCCTGAGCTTCAAGAATCGCCCGTTGCACACCTTCGGGTTGGATCGCTGCCGATACCACGACCGATGCGGCGGCATAAGCGGCCGGCATGTCCGGGACGGGCGATGCCATGCGAATGACGTCCATTGTGCCGGTCGTGACAACGAGATCCCATAACTCGCCCGTGTAGCGCGTACGGCCTCGGTCCTCACCGACGAACACAAAGAGGAAATCTTTCAATCCCCTTTCCTTGAGCCGCTGCGCCGCCCTGACCACCACATGATGACCCTTGCGGCGGAGAATGCGGCCGCTGACCAGAATGACCTTGGTGTCGCGGCGGACTCCCCAAGCGGTGCGCATGGCCTCGATGCGTTCGCGGGTTACAGCCTCGGGATTGAAACGCTTCAGATCGATGCTGCACGGCACCACCGTGATCTTTTTCCAGGGCGTCCCGTAGCGATCATTGATGAGTTGCGCGATCTGCTCGCTTGACGCAACGACACGATCACCGCGCGCCATAATCCCGTTAAAGAGATGTTTGAAAAGGTTCTGTTCCCGGAAGCCCTTGTGCCAACTGGTCACGAACTTGGCACCGTTCAAACGAGCGGCAATCAGTCCGCTCCACGCACCGGCACGGCCGAAGGCATGAATTACCTGGCAATGTCGTTCTCGCGCAAGCCGGCTTAGAACGAGTGCGTTGCGCAAGATGATGGCGGGATTGTTGCTCGACAAATCGAGTGGAACGAACTCGCCACCGCTCGTCGTAACATCGGCCGCGAGTCGGCCCGCGCGCGACACGAGGACTGTCGAATATCCGGCGCCGGCCAGAATGCGAACGAGTTCGACCGCGCCGGCATCGGAAGCACCACCATCAAGCCCCGGTACGACGACGAGCACGGTCATCGGCGCATTCATAGCGCGAGGCACGTCCGCCTTGACGGATATGTCATCCGAACCGAGCGGCGATGGTGCGGATGCAGGCAAACTCGACATGTTCTGTTTTGCCCTGGCGACAGCTTCGAGTGGATTAAAGCAGCTTTTCCTCGCGTGCCAAACTTAGGGTATAGACGCCGCAGATCACGTGGGCAACGGTTGGCTCTTGCACCGACGGAGTTCTTTTGGCGACAACGATGCGGGTCAAACGGGAATTTTGTTGTCTATGAGCGACATTCACCTGACTTCTTTCCCGATCGATTCATCGTTGCCGCACAGGGTGATCGCTGTGCGCACCCGCGCCGGCAAGAACCCGGGCCTGTTCTGGTTGGGTGGGTTCAAATCCGACATGAAGGGCACCAAAGCCGAGGCGCTGGATCGCTGGGCAAAAAAGGAGGGTCGAGCTTGCTTGCGGTTCGATTATTCCGGCCACGGTGAATCGGGTGGAGTTTTCACGGACGGGACAATCGGCCGATGGCTGGAAGAAAGCCTCGCGGTGTATCTGCACTTTGCGCAAGGCCCGCAGGTGCTGATCGGTTCATCCATGGGGGGATGGCTGGCGTTGCTGTTGGCGCGCGCGCTGTCCCAACGCAGCGACGCAGCGCCGATCGCCGGCATGGTGCTGATTGCGCCCGCCGTCGATTTCACTGAGGAACTGATGTGGAAGCAGTTTCCGGACTCGGTCAAACGCGAGTTTGAACAGAATGGACGTTGGATGCGTCCGTCAGCGTATGACGAAGAGCCTTATCCGATCACGCGCGCGTTGATCGAGGACGGCCGCAAACACCTGTTGCTCGGCGGGCTGATCGAGACGGGCTGCCCGGTTCACATTCTGCAGGGTGTCGAAGATCCGGACGTGCCCTGGAGGCACGCCATTGAACTTGTATCGCGCTTTTCCCGCGACGACGTCGTACTGACGCTGATCAAGGACGGCGATCACAGGCTCTCGCGTCCCGAAGACATAGAACGTCTGATCGCGGCAATCAAAGAGTTCTAGGCGAGTGCCGCGTCCCATTCCTCGCGCACGCCTGGGTCGGGGTCGCGCGTGCGCTGAGACAAGACTTCAAGCTCTTCACGCGATAAGAGTCTGGACAGGGCCCACACGGCGGTGCCACGCACCAGCGGCGACGCATCGCCGAGCAGACGCTCAGCCTCGACGGCAAGTTTCGTGTCGCCGGAGTTGCCAATCGCGATCAGCACATTCCTGACGAAGCGATCGCGACCGGTGCGCTTGATCGACGTTCTGGCAAAGAGCGTTCGAAATTGTGTTTCGTCGAGTCGGACAAGATCCGCCAAGCGCGGCGCACGCAATGTAGAACGCGCTGCCAGTTTGGCCTCTCTGCCACGGCTGGCAAATTTGTTCCACGGGCACACCGCAAGGCAATCGTCGCAGCCGTAGATTCGATTCCCCATAGCAGCCCGCAGATCGCGCGCAATCGGGCCTTTATGCTCAATGGTCAAGTATGAAATGCAACGGCGCGGATCGAGCCGGTATGGTGCCGGGAATGCCGCGGTGGGACAGACATCGAGACACGCACGGCAGTTACCGCAATTGTCGCGTTCCGCTGAATCCGCTGGGAGTTCGAGTGTTGTGAAAATCGAACCGAGAAACAACCACGAGCCGTAATTCCTGGACACCAAATTCGTGTGCTTGCCCTGCCATCCGAGTCCACCGTGCGCCGCGAGCGGCTTTTCCATCACCGCGGCTGTATCAACGAAGACCTTCACGTCGCCGCCAGCCGTGGCCGTAAGCCAGCGCGCGAGTTCTTTCAGGCGTGCCTTGATGAGGTCGTGATAGTCATCACCTTGGGCGTAGACGGAAATGGCTGCGTGGGTCCGTTCTCGCAAGATTGCCAGAGGATCATCATCTGGCCCGTAGTTCATTCCGAGCATGATGATTGAGCGCGCGTCGGGCCACATTGCCGATGGTGATGCGCGGCGCTCGGCAGTCGATTCGAGCCACGTCATGTCGCCGTGTGCGCCTTCGGCGAGAAAGTGTTCGAGTCGCGATTTCAGTTCCGGCACAGTGTCGGGCTTCACGACGCCGAAGGCATCAAATCCTGCAGCGCGCGATCTTTCCGCAAGCGCGGTCTTTATCGCAGCTGGATCTTTCAGAAGTCGAGGTCGGCGTAGGTTTTTGACGGTGGAAGGCCGGCCAGCGTGTCCCCGAGAATCGTCCTGAACGACGGACGGGACTTCACCCGCGCGTACCAGTTCTTTGTCGCTTCGTTTGCGTTCCACGGCACTTCGCCCAGATAGTCGACGGCTGAGAGATGCGCAGCCGCTGCAAGATCAGCCAGGGTCAATCGGTTGCCGGCGAGCCAGTCGCGCGTCTGCACGAGCCAACCGATATAGCCAAGATGATAGCGGATATTGTGACGCGCTGCGCGCAGCGCCTCGGTATCGGGCGGACCGCCGCCTTGTTCCTGGGTCATATGGCGCTTGAAGACCCGCTCGTTCACGAGAGGGCCACTGACCTCGGCATGAAATTTATCGTTGAACCAGTTTGCCAGGCGCCGCACCTCGACGCGCCGCCTGGGCTGGGGTGGCAACAAGCGATCCTCGCCATTCTGGGCTTGATGGGTCTCCTCGATATATTCGGCAACGATTTCGGCGCCTGGAATCGGCGGTTCACCCTCGGCGACCAGAACCGGTAGTTCCGCCGCCGGATTGAGCAGCAAGAATTCCTCTCGCCTTTCCCAGAAGCGCTCCTCAACCAGCCGAGCGGCGATGCCATATTCGCCGAGGATCAGGCGCACATAACGTGAATGAGGACAAAGCGGCTGATGAAAAAGTGTCAACATGACATGCGGATATGCGAACGGCGCAAAGTGGAATCAACACTGCACTATAGAAAGGCGTAACGGGGGTGCAAACCCGCCGCGAATTACCGTCTTTTTTGTTGCTTCGCGGACGCCTTTGCGCCAAAAGCGCTGACCTAATTCCCGGCGGCAAGCGCGCAATTCCCTCCCGGAGAAACTCATGCAACTCGATGCCCTCAAGGTGGCCGTATCCGGCTGGAGCGCGGCTCATATCGACCTGATCAAAGCGGCGGTTCTCGGCATCGTGGAAGGCCTGACGGAGTATCTGCCGGTTTCTTCGACCGGGCATCTGTTGCTGATGGAGCATGTGTTCGGTTGGGGCGACGACGCGTTTGGCAAGTCCTTTGCCGTGCTTATCCAACTCGGTGCCATTCTCGCGTTGCTGTCGATCTACTTCGGCAGGTTGCTGGCACTTGCCAAGGATATGTTCACATCCTGGCCGGCCGCGCGCTTCGTCATCGGCGTGCTGCTGGCCTTTCTGCCGGCGGCGGTCATCGGCGCGCTCGCCTACCATTATATCAAGTCTTATCTGTTCGACGTACGCGTCGTCTGCGTGTCGCTTATTGTCGGCGGTTTCGTGTTGATGTGGGTCGACAGGCTGAACTTGCAGGCGCGTTATCACGAAGCCACCGGTTTTCCACTTCCCATGTATCTCGGCATCGGGATCATCCAGTGCATTTCGATGATCCCTGGCGTGTCGCGAGCGGGCGCAACGATCGTCGGTGCAATGTTGTTTGGCGCCGATCGCCGCTCAGCGGCGGAATTCTCTTTCTGGCTTGCGATGCCGACCATGGTCGGGGCATTCGCCTATGAGCTTTACAAGAGTCGGGCAGATCTTGCGCTCGGCAACAATGTCGCGGTGATAGCGGTCGGATTCTTGTTCTCGTTCATTTTCGGATGGATCGTCGTGAAGACGTTTCTGGGTTACGTGCAGCGTCACAGCTTCGCACTGTTCGCATGGTGGCGCATCCTGGTGGGCGTCGCCGGACTTCTCGCCTTGTATGTTCTATAAAAGCTAGGCGGGGCGATTGCGAAACTGGCCGGTCTTGCGGAAGCGCCAGAGATAAGATGGAACGATCGCTTCAATCGGCTCAGGTTCAATGCCGAGCCCCTGAAATGTCCGCATCTCGGACTTTGCGGCTTCCGAAACGACGTTGTCATTGCGGAGCAGTTCGACCTGATCGGGCGTGAGCAGCGGCTTCGGGAGATATTGCAGAAGCATCGCCTGCAGTCTGGCAACAGGAAATGGCAAGCTGACCAGGAGCCGCTTGCGCTCGATCGTTGCGAGCACAAATTGCATGAGTTCTTTGAACGTGCGGATGTCGGGGCCGCCCAGTTCATAAGTCGTACCTGCGCGCGCCTTGCCGTCGACCGCGTCCGCGATCGCTGCGGCAACGTCGCCGACGAATGCCGGCTGGAAGCGGGTAAGCCCGCCGCCGATCAGAGGTAGTGCCGGCGACATCCGTGCAAGCGCAGCAAAGCGGTTGAAGAAATCGTCTTCAGGCCCGAACAGAATCGAAGGCCGCAAGATCACGGTCGAGGGCTGTGCCGCCAGCACCAACTGTTCTGCGTTGGCCTTTGTGCGGGCGTAGGCGCTGCTTGAATTTGCGTCGGCGCCAATTGCGGACACATGGACCATACGCGCGCCATGCGCGGTGGCCGCGAGAGCCACCTGCTCAGCCCCGTAAGCATGGACTGTGTCGAATCGCTGGCGACCACGCTCGAACAGAACGCCGACCAGATTGATCAGGACCTGCGCATCGCGGGCCGCGGCTTCCACCGAAGGCACATTGCGCACATTCGCCTGTACGGCATGGATCTGGCCGACCCGGCCGAGTGGCTGCAGAAAGTTCGCAAGTTCGGGCCGACGGACGGCGACCCTGATGCGATAGTGACGCTTGGCCAGGGCCCGAACCACGTGCCGGCCAAGAAAACCCGAGCCGCCGTAGACAGTAATCAGCGTGTCATAGGGGTTGCGTGCGATCATGCCGCTCTCAATTCATTTGCCGGGCGGGTGATGCCTCAAAACCCGGCCAATACAGGATCGGCCGGGGACTGTACAGCACCAAACCCGCTTCATTGACAAGCCGGAAGCGGCTCCGTATCTGGTCCCGACGAGCCCAGGTGGCGGAATTGGTAGACGCACTAGTTTCAGGTACTAGCGGTGAAAGCCGTGGAGGTTCGAGTCCTCTCCTGGGCACCAACGTTCCGAGCCTTTAGAGCCTGAATGACCATCCGCCTGCACCGTGGCGATCTTCCCGACCTCTCCGCCTACAAGGGCGCGGTAGCGATCGATACCGAAGCCATGGGCCTTGATCCCAATCGCGATCGACTCTGCGTCGTGCAGCTTTCGCCGGGGGACGGCTCCGCCGACGTCGTGCAGATCGGCGCGGGTCAGCGCAAGGCGCCCAATATCGAGCAACTGCTTGCGGATAAGTCGATCCTCAAGATCTTTCATTTTGCCCGTTTCGACCTCGGCATGCTGGCGAAGACATTCGGGGTGATGGCGGCGCCGGTTTATTGCACCAAGATCGCCTCGCGGCTTGCGCGGACCTATACCGACAAGCACGGTCTGAAGGACCTCGCGCGAGAGGTGCTCGGTATCGACTTGTCGAAACAGCAGCAGTTGTCCGACTGGGGCGCCGACGAGTTGAGTGATGCCCAGGTGTCGTATGCGGCGACCGATGTCCTGCATCTGCATGCTCTGAAAGAGAAGCTCGATGGAATGCTGGCGCGCGAAGGACGCGGCGACCTGGCTGCCGCCTGCTTTCGCTTTCTGCCTGACCGGGCACGCCTCGACCTCGCCGGTTGGGCGACCGAGGACATTTTTTCGCACTCATCGTAAGCTATTGAGTCCGCACCGCTATCGGTTAAGACAGGCGAGGTTACTGCCGTGCCGGGGCCATATTCGGGCGACATGTTGCATGAAGGGGGCGTAAAAGCGATTTCTGATTCCTTTGCACAGGAACAGGTGCCGGGCTTGGCATGAGCCGTGTGACTACAGCGAGAAACGATCCGGAGGCGACGCGCTCATACTGGTCCATGAGCCGAAACGACGTCGATCGTGCGTTTCGCTCTGCGCGTCGTCACAGTCGCACGGTGCGTATCCTGCGCATCGCGGTTCCGGCCAGCGTTGGTCTCGTGCTGGTGATCGTCATGCTGATCACCTACCTCAATCCGTTGCGCATGCTCGCCAAGCTGCCGATCAATCTCGACAACCTCGTAGTCTCGGGGACAAAGGTCACGATGGAGCAGCCGCGCCTGTCCGGCTTCACCAGCGATGCGCGCGCTTACGAACTTACGGCCGATACGGCGGCACAGGACATGACAAAGCCGGACATCGTCGAATTGCGCAATATTCGCGCCAAAGTCGAGATGCAGGACAAGAGTTCTATGGAGCTGAGAGCCATCACCGGCGTCTACGATGCCAAGGGTGAGATGCTTAAACTCGATCGCAACATTGAGATTAATTCATCGACCGGTTATCAGGGCCGTCTGCGCGAAGCGCTCATCGACATTCGCAAGGGCAATGTCGTCTCCGAACAACCGGTCGAAGTGAAAATGTTGCAGGGCACGCTGAATGCCAATCGGCTGGATATTCTCGATTCAGGCGACCTCGTCCGATTCCACGGCGGTGTGGTCATGGACATGAAACTCAATCAGCCGCCGTCGCAAGAAAAATCGGACAATTAATGACAGCCTTGCGCAAACCGCTGCTGATGCCGCTGCTGCTTCTCGCAGCGCTGATCGTATCCGCCGGCGTCCTGTTTGCGCAGCCGACGCCGTCGGGGCCTCCGAATGCGCTGCAGGGCTTTTCGCAGAACCGTGATCAACCGGTGCATATCGAAGCGGCCACGCTTGAGGTGCGTGACAAGCAGAAGGAAGCGACCTTCAGCGGTGATGTGCGGGTGAAGCAGGGCGACACGGGACTGCGTTGCAAATCGCTCGTGGTGTTCTATGAGCAGGGCGGCGAGGATGCGTCCAAGACCATGACGATGCCGGCGGCTTCTCCGGGGCCCGGCGGCGAGCAGCGCATCAAGCGGCTGGAGGCGCGCGGGGGTGTTGTCGTCACCCAGAAAGATCAGACCGCCACCGGCGAACTCGGCATCTTCGATATGAAAAGCAACACCGTGACGCTGACAGGCAACCCGGTTGTCATGACGCAAGGCCCGAATGTGCTGAGGGGCGAGAAGCTCGTGGTCGATCTCACCAGCGGGGTATCGCGCGTGGAATCGGGCAAAAACGGGCAGGGCCGGGTGCAGGGCCTTTTCCAGGGTTCGGGCCCTGCTGATGCGAAAGCGGGCGCCAACGGCGCGCAACTTCCGCGGGGCCTCCCCGCGCGGCCGTTTTGATCGAGCGCCGCGGGCCCCTCGGGCACCCACGGCTTGGGGAATCGGTTAATGTCACGCGCCCCGCAGTTGCGGCCCTCAAGGTTTACGGGAAGGACCATGCTCAAGCAGCTTGAGCTCATGCGCCGCGAGCTGGCGAATCTGCTGTCGCAATTGCCGCAGCTCTGGCGCCGTCCGGCCCGCAGTCGCAGGGTTCTCACTCCGGCCGAAGCGCGTGCACAACAACAGGCCTCCGTGAATCCGCAAGCGCGACCGCTGCAGCGGACCTATGGCAGCGAGCAGACGCACGGCGTCACGCAGCAACGGCGCGGTGGCGATGGTCGGCAGGCTGCGCGGCCAGCCTATCTTGCTGCGCACGGCGTCGAGAAAAGTTTCGGCGGCCGCATGGTGGTGCGCGGCGTGACGCTCTATGTGCGGCGTGGCGAGGCGGTCGGCCTGCTCGGCCCAAATGGCGCCGGCAAGACCACGGTTTTCTACATGATCACCGGATTGATCAACGCGGACCGTGGACACATCGAACTCGACGGTTACAACGTGACCGGACTGCCGATGTATCAGAGAGCCCGGCTCGGCATTGGCTATCTGCCGCAGGAAGCATCAATCTTCCGCGGCTTGAATGTAGAAGACAATATTCGCTCGGTGCTCGAGGTGGTTGAGCCGGACCGTCGTCGCCGCGAGGCAGACCTCAATGCCTTGCTTGAGGAGTTCAACATCGCCCGCGTGCGCAAGACCCCCACAATCGCGCTGTCAGGCGGCGAGCGTCGGCGTGTGGAAATCGCGCGGGCGTTGGCGACGCGGCCGAGTTACATGCTACTCGACGAACCGTTTGCCGGCATCGACCCGATCGCGGTCGGAGACATCCAGGCGCTCGTGCGGCATCTGACCAATCGCGGGATTGGTGTCCTGATCACCGACCACAACGTACGTGAGACGTTGGGGCTCACTGACCGCGCCTACATCATTTACTCCGGCGAGGTCCTGATGGAAGGCCGCGCCGATGACATCGTGAATAATCCCGATGTGCGCCGGCTTTATCTGGGCGAGGAATTCAAGCTGTAGATAGCGGGCGTAATTCGTTAACGCGCGCAATTCTGCAGGGCCCCACTGCTCAATCACATATCGCCCGTGCAGATGACCTGCTATAACAAGCAAGAATCGGACCAATTCTGCCGGGCTTCTTATGGCGCTTTCGCAAAGACTGGAACTTCGCCAGACCCAAGGGCTGGTGATGACGCCGCAGCTGATGCAGGCCATCAAGCTGCTGCAACTCTCCAGCCTCGACCTCGCCGCCTATGTCGAGAACGAACTCGAGCGCAATCCGCTGCTCGAGCGCGCGAATGATGACGAGGCCCCTGCGGCCGCAGCCGAGAGCAACAGTCAGCCGCCCGAGCCGAGCGAAGATCGCGCCGGCAATGCCGACTGGATGGGCACCGACCTCGAGACGAGCCGCAGTTCGATGGAACAGGGGTTAGGCACCGAGCTCGAAAATGTCTTTCCCGATGATGGTGGGGACAAGCCTGCCAAGCCTGAGGCGGTCGAACCGGCCTACTCGGAATGGTCGGGTGCGGGCGCCGCGAGTGGCGAGGACTACAATCTCGAGGCTTTCGTTTCGGTCGAGACGACGTTGTCCGATCATCTGGCCGAGCAGATGGCGCTGGCGATCTCCAATCCGGCCGGCCGCATGATCGGCCAATACTTGATCGATATGGTCGACGAGGCAGGCTACCTCACCGGCGATCTCAATGCGGTCGCCGACAAACTCGGCGCCCGGCGCAGCGATGTCGAACACGTGCTCGCGGTTTTGCAGACCTTCGATCCGCCCGGCGTGTGCGCGCGTAATCTCACCGAATGCCTCGCGATCCAGCTCAAGGAACGCGACCGTTACGATCCAGCCATGCGTACGCTGGTCGAGCATCTCGACCTTCTCGCAAAGCGCGATCTTTCCGCCTTGCGACGCCTGTGCGGAGTTAACGACGAAGATCTCCACGACATGATTGCGGAGATCCGCACGCTCAATCCCAAGCCAGGACTCGCCTTCGGCTCAACGATGGTGCAGCCGATCGTCCCCGACGTGTTCGTCCGTGCTGCGCCCGATGGTACGTGGCAGGTCGAGCTCAATTCCGACACCCTGCCGAAGGTGCTCATTAATCAGCGCTACTACGCGCAAGTTTCGCAGACGAGCCGCAACGAAAAAGAGAAAGCGTACATTGCCGATTGCATGCAGACGGCAACCTGGTTGGTCCGTGCGCTCGATCAACGCGCAAAAACAATACTCAAAGTGTCCAGCGAAATCGTACGACAGCAGGACGGATTCTTTGCCAAAGGCGTGCAGCATCTTCGACCCCTGAATCTGAAGACGGTTGCCGACGCAATTGGCATGCACGAGTCGACTGTTTCGCGGGTCACCGCAAACAAATACATGGCGACGAGCCGCGGCATTTTCGAATTGAAATACTTCTTCACGTCGGCGATCGCGGCGGCCGATGGCGGCGAAGCACATTCCGCTGAGGCAGTCCGTCATCGCATCCGCCAGCTAATCGACGCCGAGAACGCCGAGAACGTATTGTCGGACGACATGATCGTGGAAAAATTGCGCGACGCCGGAATTGATATCGCGCGCCGCACCGTTGCGAAATATCGCGAGGCCATGCGCATACCGTCCTCGGTGCAGCGCCGGCGTGAAAAACTGGCAGCCGGCGCCTGAACACGCGGTCCGCATACGCGTCTTACCGCATTGACGTCAGGAACATTTTTAAGGTGAAATCTCTTGGTGCTGAGGGACCACACGGCGTTTGGCAAGAGTCCATGGAGGCATACAGATGCCTTTACGAGTATCGGGACGGAACATCAGTATTGGCGCGGCCCTGCAACGAAAAATAACGGATCGTGTGGAGGAGGCGGCCTCCAAATACTTCCGCGGCGGATATTCGGGCCACGCGACCATCGGAAAGGATGGCTTCGGTTTCCGTACTGAATGCGTGCTACACCTTGATTCGGGCGCATTGCTCGAAGCCGAAGGAATGGCCCCTGATGCCTATGACAGCGCGGAACAGGCTGCGATCCGCATCGAAAAACGGCTGCGGCGCTACAAAAGGCGCCGCAAGGACCATCAGGCCCGTCGTGGCAGCCGCGCCAGCGCTAAAAATGCCCGAAAATCAGCAAGTGCCGGCTGAAGTCAGCCATTGACGACGGGGCCGACGACTCTTATGGTCCGCCGCCTTCAACAACCCCCTTTGCAACTCGGCGCTGCCATCACCGATCATTGGACATGTCCATGACGCTTACCGATCTCGTCGCGCCGAACGCGGTAATCCCCGCTCTCAAGGTTAACAGCAAGAAACAGGCGATCCAGGAGTTGGCTGCGCGTGCGGCGGAACTTACCGGTCAGAACGAAAAAGCTATTCTGGAGATCCTGCTGCAACGCGAGAAGCTGGGCTCGACCGCGGTTGGCAACGGCGTGGCGATTCCGCACGGCAAGCTCTCGAAGCTTGGCCGGCTCTTCGGCCTGTTCGCACGGCTTCACAAGCCGATTGATTTCGAGGCGCTCGACAATCAGCCCGTCGACCTGATTTTTCTGCTGCTCGCGCCTGAGGCTGCCGGTGCGGATCACCTGAAGGCGCTCGCGCGCGTTGCGCGACAACTTCGCGATCCGGAGATCGCGCGTCGGCTGCGAGAATCGAGCGACGCCGACGCTCTCTACGCCGTCCTGGCAATGCCGCCGACGTCAACCGCCGCCTGAACAGCCTAAAGGCGCAGCGAGCAACGCTGCGCCTTTTTTCGATTGTTGATTTTGATCGCTCGAACCCAGTCAGTGCACGCTGACGGGCTCAAGCTCCTGACTCCAGGCATTCGCCAGCGCCGCTTCGCGCGTATCCGTCAGCATGATCGGCGTGCCGTCAGCTGCGTGCAGCGAAAACAACTTGATGCCCGGCGCAATCTTCGGCGCCTGCGGAAACAAGTTAGCGACGTCCTCAGAGCGGATCGTCTTGACGTACGCCAGACGGCCGTCACCGAGGTGAGCCAGCGCCTCCTGAGTAATAACTGCGGGGGCAATATTCGGTTCAATCTGTTTGTCGTTGGTCATGGCCCTCGACTCCTTTCTGATTCAACGCTTGACGTGGTCGAGTCCTTCTTCACGAGTCCGTCATTCCTGCTCGTTGATTGAGATCGTTTTCACGATCCGTTCCGGCTGGGGACGGATTAGATCAATCGATAACAGGCCGTTTTTTAAATCCGCGCCCATAACCTCCATGCCGTCGGCCAGCACAAAGGTGCGCTGGAATTGGCGTGCGGCGATGCCGCGATGGAGATATTGGCGGGTTTTGTCGTCCTGCTGCCGTCCGCGGATCACCAATTGGCTTTCCTCGATGCTGACATCGAGTTGATCGCGCGTAAAACCCGCTACGGCGAGCGTGATACGCAGCCGCTCGGGGTTGTGCCCGTCGCGTGGCAGCCGCTCGATATTGTACGGCGGGTAGCCATCGGCCCCCTTGGCCACACGATCGAGCACGCGCTCGATTTCGTCGAAGCCCAGGAGGAACGGGCTGGATAGGGACGGAACTCGCGACATTGGTCTCAAAGCCCTCGCTTGAAGCGACTTTGACGGGGCCCCTTTCAGGCACCCCAACCGTCCGGCAACTGCCGTCCGATCGCACCTAATATGGGCAGATCGGGTTAAAGGTTCAAGAACAAGGCGAAATTCGGCTCAAACCGGTTATATTGGGCTTAGAGCCGGATTTTTCATGACAAATCTGTCCTCATTGCCGCATTTGACGGTGCGCGCCGTCCGCTCGACGCCGGTCGAAGTTCCACCGAATTTCGTGCTCGGCACCAGTATGGGCGCTTTTCGTCAGGTGCCGCTGCTCCTGATCGATCTCGAGACCGAGGAAGGTGTCACCGGCCGCAGCTATCTGTTCGGCTATTTCCGTGCGGCGCTTCCGGCGGTCTCCAGCCTGGTTGACGAGGTCGCGCGTGTTGCGAAGGGCAACTCTGTAAAGCCGGCCGAGCTATGGGCGAAGCTTGCGCAGCGTTTCACGCTGATCGGCGTCCAAGGCATCGTGCGCATGGCGATGGCCGGCTTCGACACCGCATGTTGGGACGCGCTGGCGATCGCGAGCGGCGTCCCGCTCGTGAAATTGCTGGGCGCCGAGCCGCGTCCGATCCCGGCCTACAACAGTTGCGGGCTTGGTCTGATGAACGATCGCGGCACGCTCGCCGATGAAGCGGAGAAATTGCTCGCGGGTGGTTTCCGGGCGATCAAGCTACGTCTCGGTTACCCGACGCTGGCCCAGGATATTGCCGCTGTTCATGCCGTGCGCAAACGCATCGGCAATGGCGTGAAATTGATGGTCGACTACAACCAGGCACTCTCGGTTGAAGAAGCGCTGACGCGCGGCCGCGCGCTCGACGCCGAAGATATCTACTGGCTGGAGGAACCGATCCGTCACGACGACTATGCCGGGTCGGCAAAGCTCGCGCGCGAGCTGAAAGTCCCGATTCAGATCGGCGAGAATTTTTCCCTACCCGCGGCGATGTCGGTTGCGCTCGATGCGCAGGCCGGCGACTACGTGATGCCGGATCTTGAACGCATCGGCGGCGTCACCGGATGGCGTGAGGCTGCCGCGATCGCGCAATCACGCAACGTTAAAATGTCCTCGCATTTGTTTCCGGAAGTAAGCGCGCACCTGCTAGCGGCCACCCCGACCTGTCATTTCCTCGAATATGTCGATTGGGCGGATGTTCTGGTCGAAGAGCCACTTACGATCGTCGATGGTCACGCGGTGGCCCCGTCGCGTCCGGGCGGCGGCATGGTCTGGGACAAGAGTGCCGTCGCGCGCTACCGCGTGTAGATCTTCGAGCAGATTTTCATTTTGAATAACTTGAGTGCGTTGGTCCGGCCGATCTTCTGCCGGTCACTTTCGCTGATGGTAGCGGCATCGAACCATTTCGCGGCGTGGTCGATGTTCTCAAAAGGCCAGTCCGTCGAGAACATGATGCGGTCCGAGCCGACCACCATCATCGTACTCAGTAGCGCGGGAGTGCTGAAGTTGCCGGATGTCGTGATGTGGAAATTGTTCTGAAAGTAGTGGCCGATTTTCTTCCTTGCCGGATAGCTGTGGCGGTTCGGAATCCAGCCGTTGGTATTGTCGACGCGCCACATGCCGAAAGGCAGGTTCTCGCCCATGTGCCCGAGAATTATTTGCAGCTTGGGGTATTGATCGAACAGACCAGAACCCATCAGCCGCAATGCGTGAACAGCTGTCTCCTGGCCGAACGCCCAGGTCGGTCCCATCAGCCAACCGTGCCCTTCGTAAATCTTCGCGTGCTGCGGTAAAGGATTGCGAGGGTGTAGGTAGAACGGTACGTCGAGCCGCTCCTGAACTTCCCAGAATGGCCAGTATTGTTTTTGGTCGTAGTAGGCGATCGTGTTGGTGTCGCCCACTTGCGAAAATCCGTTAGCCAGCGCGCCGACCATACCGAGGTCTTCGACGCAGCGCTGCAATTCCCTGGCGGCGAGATCTGGATCCTGTAGTGGCAAGGCGGCGAGCGCGCGAAAGCGATCGGGCTGCTTGCGCACAGCGTCGGCGAGATAGTCATTGGCCTTCCGAGCAATGTCGTTGGCCTTTTTGGCATCGGGGATGGCCTGGACTGCCGGCGCGTTGAGAGACAGGATCATCGTCTCGATTCCGAATTCGTCCATCAGGCGAACACGTCGTCCGTGGATATCGAGAACGCGCTCTCGCACCTCAGCCCAGATAGCGTCTGGAAAAAACCCCTTCGAATCCATCAATGTGTCGTCGATGGCGAAGTGTTCTTCGAGCGCGATTTTGCCTTTCATATTGGCTCCCCGAATGCCCTCGCATCATGCAATGGCGTGGCGTGACTTGTCAGCAATGGCTTGCGCAGCAAAAAGCCGCCTCTAGGGCGGCTTCGTGTTGCCCACCTCAGCCGAAGGCCGCGAAGGTTGGTGGAGCCAGGGGGAAGATCGATTTGCTCTGCTCTAGCTCTTGTAAATCAATGCCTTAGCAACCTTCGAATTTTCGTTGTGTAGCATGATTGTGTGACACTGCAAACCTAATCGGTAGGGGGCTAACTTAGCGATACGATGTTCGGAATTGTGGTGGTCAAGAAAAATCCTGTCACGCGGATGGGTCGCTTTGTAAACAGCCTCTTTGATACAAAATAAGAGACGAGCTGATACTAAATCAGGGCCGCGCACTTTTTGGGTTTGTGGGCCTTTCTTTGAAAGCCTTTGTCCGACCGGAGTTGACCGCAAGATTATCGGCCGTGCCTGATCGTTGCCCGTCTAATCAAGTCAACTTGTTGCTTCCGCAAACCCATCGCCAATAATGCTTCCGGTCCTATCGTCATGAGATCTTCAAATCGCCGAACTCCAGCACCCGTCAACTTATTAATCGACTTCATTCCCAGGCCATCTATGGCGAGCAATTTACCCAAGTTTCCCCCTACGCTGAGATTTCGCATTAGATCATATGCTTTGATTGCAATGAAATCTAAATTGTAGCACTTAGCACCAGTGCAGATTTGAGCCAGCGAGTTTGATAGCCAAATTACCGTAGGTTTGAGACGTCCTTCGAAATCACCCTCATACCCACCATACTTGGATATCAAATCGTGAACTTGGCGGCCGTTTGAATGCTCGCGAAGCATTACTCCCGTTTGTAATAAGTTCCACAGGATACCTTCGGCGTTGTCGCGGAAACGCAGAGTCGAAAGAAGGCGTCGTGTCGGATATTCGGCCGAGTCTGGATCACGCCACAGATTCATCAGCGGCTTTTCCGCGGGCGGAAGCAGTTCCAAGTACTGTCCCAATTCTGTAATTTGGTCGGCCTTGAGCTTCGGCAGCAAAGAATCTCTCGTCTCAAAGCTCGCGAGGCAGAGTGAAATCAGATCAAGATCTGAGAGGCGCCGTAAAAAATCTTTCGAATTTGGATCCTTTTCCCGCCGCTTTTGGGACAAACCAATCATCGCACGTAAGAACACGCCAAACATGCCGCCGGTCTCAGCGGAAAGACCTGCGAAGCTTGCTGCTCGTCCCAGCTTGGTTGCAGCATAGGTCGCCCGGCTGTTTTCGATCTGATAAATCAATTTGTCAGATTCCAGTGCGCGCATTGCGGCAAAAAGATCAGGTCTGGAAATTGCTGAACATATGCCCGAGTAAGTCCGGTCGAGAAAGGCTACAAGCTCATTGACGTCAGTCGTATCGCGCCCGGCGATATAACCAAGAACGGCCGTGGCAACTTTTGGCGTTGCATGTTGGTGGCGGTCGGAGGATATGTCATTGCGCGACGGCAAGAGTCGAGGGCGAAGCAGACATGTGACCGAATGCCGATAATGTCCGCTTTCAGGGCTAAAGCGGACTGCCCAACGGTGGTCTCGTCGATCGATCATTGACGGCTTCGTCCAAGCACACTGATATCCTGGAAGGTTTATTGCGCTCATGAATAGCGCGGTAACGATGCAATGAAAAAAGTGCGGGGCCGAACAGCCCCGCACCTAGCTTGTCTTGCCAGTTGC
>DATLJR010000493.1:0-13662 GCA_035538755.1 Pseudolabrys sp. | reverse complement strand
ACACGCTTTTACGCAGGAGTAGCACTCCCAGCACATATTCGGCTCGATGTTGTAGGCGCGCCGGTAGGTCGGGTCGATGTGCATGATGTCGGACGGGCAGATATCCACGCAGTGGCCGCACCCGTCGCAACTCGTCATGTAGACAAAGGTCGGCATCGTGTTTGCGCTCAGCTCCCCATCAGGCCGTTTTCTTTTGCTGAGAGCTCAGCTCGTCGATCTTTCGATCCCATTTCATCTCGTTAGCAAAAGCGAGGCATTCTTCCGGAGACATGAAGACGGTCTCTTTCTCTGCCGGATAAGCACGCGCAACAACATCCTTCATGTAGCGTGAAATGACATCCTCCATGATTGGGATGAGATCTGTGTAGATCCGAGAATGACGCGGGACATGTTCCTCCCAGAGATGGAACAGATCCGACGAGATTATATGTACGCCGTGCGCACAGTTGCCAGCGCCGAGGCTGATTACGGGAACGGGCAAGGTCTGAGCCAAATATTCGGCGACCTCAGAGGTAGTCACTTCACAAAGAATAGAGAAGCAACCAGCATCAACCATTGCCTTGGCGTCTTCAACAAGTTCTTTTGCCCGCTTTGCGGTCTTACCTTGAGCGACAAAGCCACCGAGTTGGGGCATGCGCATTGGCGTGATGCCGATGTGACCCTGGACGGGAATTCCAGCGCGAACGATCGCTTCGATGTGCTTGGCGTGATGAATATTTCCTTCGCATTTCATCACTTCCGCGTTTGCCTCATGCACAAATCGGCCTGCATTTGCGACCGCCTGTTCACGCGAGACATGGAAGCTCCAATAGGGCATGTCGACCATGCGCAGACCATATTTCGAGCCACGGTCAATAGCCTTGGCCATCATCATAACTTCATCGAAACTGACTGAAACTGTACTCTGGTGTCCAAATAGGATCATGCCGCCCGTATCCGACACGCATAAGATGTCCATGCCCAGCCGATCTGCGATTACTGCAGTGCGATAATCATACGCGGCAAGCTGCGTAATCGGCTCACCTTTGCGCATCTTCGTCATTAATGTGTTGATAGTCACTTTCTTCCTGACCGGTGTATCAGCCATGTCATTCCCCTTTTTTACCTCTGGCGGCTTCGAGAACTACGACTTGACCCACGCACGCCGCGCATGGGCGCACCGGGCTGGCTATTCCTTGGGTACCTATCAAAGCGCCCAGTCATTTGGCCAGTCAAATATGCCCGGACTATCTTATGTTCGCTATTGGCTATGAGGGGTCACCGCCAGGAATCGCGCGGAACCGTTTTCGCGGTCGCGAGAAATGGCGTCGCCGCCAGCTGAATATTTTTGAAAACGCCAGTCCGATCACAAAACTGCTGGGCGGTAGACACACCCGCGCACACATAACCAAGCGCGAGCACGCCTCCCGCAGCAGCACTCCGACAGGCGGACGTAACGACAACTTCGTCGGGCATTTGAGGTCGTGACAGATTGCTCTCTGGGCGCCACGGCCATGACGCGGTCTCGCTCTCCGCGTGCATCGAAACTAACTCAATTCGAGGCTGCCGCCAATTTTTTGTCCGGCAAAATGCACCGAGGCGCGCCTCCGAAGGCGCCACCGGAATAGCAAACTCGTTTGCAAACAGAACTAGTCCGGCCTCGATGCGCAAGGTATCGGCGGCGATAAATCCTGCGGGACGAGCGACTCGGCACAGCATGTCCCAGAGCTCAACACCATTAGCGCGTGCGGAGATGATTTCGAACCCACGCTCGCCGGTGTAGCCAAGCCTGCCCAACACACAAGGAATGCCAGCTACACGTGTTTCACAGAAAGTAAAGTAGTCAAGCGTGGAAATCACGGTTGTATCGCACAATCCACTCAAAGCCTTTAATGCTCCGGGCCCTTGGATGGAGAATGTCGAGCGGCCAGGAGTTAAGGGCACTACCGTCAAATCGGGCTCGTCGCATGCAACGAGATCCAGGATGTCTTCGCGGCGTCCGCTCATGACCTCGAACGTGTTCGAAGTTCTCCGCCACACTGTCAGATCAGCAACCGCATCCGACTCGGAATTAATCCGCACTGAATACCGGATATCGCCTTCTCGCATGTTCGCTAAGGGGCGGTTAGAGAGCGCCTCGGCGACCCTCAAGGCTCCAGAACCTTGAAGCCGAGCGCTCTCGATAAACGAAAAGTCAAACAACGCACAGTCGGAACGGCATTGTTTCACCTCCTCTGCTGGATCACCAAAATCGAGTTTCAGAGGAAAATCATAGAACGACATAAGTTCTTCAATACTCAAGGCGATAGATAATGCTCGTCAGCATGAGGCCACCAACTACCAGCAATACAACCGAGACAAGGCGATGCATCAGCTTACGGGGGATGCGGTGAGCAATCTTGGCTCCTAACCACGAACCGAGGGTCAGCACAACGGCCAACGTGCCAGCGAGGCTCCAGTCGAGTCGTCCGTGCACAAGGTTACCGAAAGTACCAGCGGTCGCAATCGGCAACTGAATAGCTTGGCTCAGACCTACCGCCAGAAGTACGGGCAGGTTCATCAAGATCAGAATCGGCACCAAGATCATTGGGCCGCCTGTTCCACTAATTGCTGAGAAGAACCCAACCACCGCGCCGATCGGGACGAGCAGAGTTTTATTGATGCCGAGGGATTCCCTTTTTTTCTCTGTCTGCTGTGGCCACAGAGCATTGATTCCCGATCCCAGTGCCAGAAGGCCTATACCTCCCTGGAGAATACGCGGGTCGGCGGCTTGTACCGTCAATCCACCCAAAAAAGCGGTCGGCGCAGCTCCGAGGCACAGCCACCACACCATCGGCCAGTCAATCGACTTTTCCCGAGCAAAGACAGTTGTGCCAACAATTCCGGAAAGGAGGTAGGCAAACGTCGCAGCCGAAATGGCAACCTGTATAGGGGTCCCGGCAAAGAACCAGAGCGACGGCGCGAGGATGACGCCGCCGATGCCGATACAGCCGATCATTAGGCCGGAAGCAAGTCCGAGCAGCGCGACGCCGAACAGCCAGCTCATCAGACTTCTCCAATTTCTCAGTTGCTGCACTGCACCAATAGATTGGGCCTCGCTTTAGTGAAATCTATTTAGATACCGTCTATTATTCGCCCATTGGCGGGAGCCAAATGTTTATCCGACAGTTTCGATATCTCGTTGCGGTCGCGGAGGAGCGGCATTTTGGCCGCGCCGCTCAGCGCTGCAACGTTACTCAGCCGAGTCTATCGAGCGGAATCAAGCAACTTGAGCTTGAGCTGGGCGTTCCGATTTTTCTGCGCGGGCGCGGGCAGCGCTTCCACGGACTAACCGCCGAGGGCGAGCGCGTCGCCGAGTGGTCGCGTGGCGTGCTCGCGTATTGCGACGCGATGCGTAAAGAGATTGCGATGATGCAGAACGATCTGACGGGCAACCTCCGTATTGGAGCAATGCCGTCCATGTCGCCGGTTCTGCCCAGCCTTTTGAAGGACTTCCGCAGCAAGCACCCGAGCGTGCGAGTTGATGTGCACTTCATTGGCAATGAGGAGATGAAGCTAGGGCTCAACAACTTCGCTCTCGATGTGGCTCTGACCTATTTGGACAAAGCCGATCTCGGCCGCAAAAACACGCTTCCAATCTATACCGAACAACTAAGCCTCCTCGTTCCGGACAAGCCCGAGTTCAAGAATCAAAACACAATTTCGTGGTGGGACGCGGCGCGGCTGCCGCTCGCTATGCTGAGGCCGTCGATGCACGAGCGCCGCTTTGTCGATCAGGTCTTTGCTAAGGTCGGATGCTCGCCGGTTCCTCGGGTGGAATCCGAATCAATCTTGCACCTGATGTTTCAAGTTCAGTTCACCGAGCTTTGCACGATCATTCCCTCGCATTTCGTCCATGCGCCAGGCCTACATCAAGGAACCCGTGCATTGCGTCTGGTAGATCCTGTGGTTTCGCAAGAAGTCGGTCTCTTCTGGGCTGAAGGAGAGATCGTGCTTCCCATGGCAAATGCTTTTGTTTCGATAATCCAGCAACTTAATAAGTCCGGTGAGCTACGGAAGCGATTGGCTGGTGACGAAATGGCCAGTCGAACTGGTGCCCAGCACGCGTGCCGCGTCGCAAAGCAGCGTGGTCGGTTGCCACCGGTCGCGATCACCGCGCGGCAGCATTCATAAACGCAAGCGTCGTCGCGATCGGATTTTCAACTCTTGCAAGTTCAGACGCCGTGAGCTCAGTCTTCGGACCATCGGCTCGGCCTATCGAGAAGCTGGGGCCACGCGTCTCACCTTGCCCTGGAGAGAAGATGATTTCGATGGGATGTTCATCGTATCCGACGAATCTCAGTTCCATCGTTTCCGGCCAGCATGCAATCATCCCATCGCCCACGTTAGTCACGAGAAAGCGCATAACTGCGGTGGCATTGTTGAACCAACGTGCCAATTCCTCGAGACCCAGCTGGCAGGTTGCTGGCGCATAGTCGTCGGCATCGCCGGTCATCAGACCTGGAATGCTGTAAGGAAGAGCTTTCGAAAATCGCGTACGATCGAGTCCGCGATGCAGTAGCTCCACGAGGATCCAAGCTTCGACTTCCGCGGGAGAGCGCTCGTGCGGGTCAAAGACATGGGGCGTCGGCTTGTCTCCTTCCAGGAACTGCAGCTTGAGGCTGGGCAATCGCATTTCGACTGCCAGGTTGTCAAAGAACGGCTTGGTGACGAATGCCTGATCCGCTGGACGATAGCTCAGTAAGATACGTTCCAAACCGGATGTGTGGTCCACGTAGCTGTTGGCGATTCGCACAAGCCATTGCACAACGTTGAGCGCCTCAGTGCGGGCGCGCGCAAATTCCTCCAAACTAGCAAGGCCGACGGGCGACCATGTGACCGCCTCGTCAACTAAACTTGTCATAGCGAATACTTCCAGCATTAACGCCGGCGACGATCAACGCGCGAATAGCGCAATCTACCATAATGGGCGGCCCTGCGACGAAGGTGAGACAGCTGTCTTGTACCAGACCCGAACAGCGCACCGCTACGTCGTGAACGAGTCCGCTTGCAAGCTTGAGCATTGGAAATTGTACATGAACGCGCGTCTGGGCAGGCTCGTCTGACAAGACGATAGTGATATCTAGGTTGCCATGCCCAAGTGCCGAATATCTCGCCAGCTGCGATAGATAGACACAGTCGTCGAGCGTCCGGAATCCGAAAAACATCTCGCCGCGGTGGCGAAGGAAATAGTCAACCTGCGCAGCGCGTTCGAGGATTGACATCATACCAGCGATTCCGGATCCCCCGCCGATGCAAACGATGTCCCTGTCTTCCTCTGGACGGAACGCTGCACGTCCAAGCGGGCCAAAAATACGAAGGTTCGCTCCTACGCGCTCTTGAGCAAACAACCATTCGCTAAATCCTCCGTGGGGCTTGTGTTTAAGGAGCAGATCGATTCGGTCAGTTTCCGAGGCGAAATTGACCATCGAATAAGCACGTCCGCCGGACAAACCGTCAGTTTCGACAAGAACAAACTGGCCCGCCTCGAAGCTGATCGGAGATGACAGGCGGACCATGAAATGCGCGAGATCCTTTGTCAGCCTGCGCAGGTTCTCAATCGTGCCGTGGCGTACTTGTGGTCTGAACTTTTCGAAAATTTTAACCTCGGACGGGACCTGCAAGAAACAGTCGCTTCGCGGGCGCGACTGGCACATCAGGATGTCGCCCTTATTTGGCTTGAGGTGGAGATACCCTGGCGCCTCTCTCCATTGTACTTCCACAGTGCCGAGCTTTACACGCGCGCGGCAGGTGCCACACGTGCCGCTGGCGCATTCGTAAGGCAGTATCAGACCGGATCTTAGCCCGCTGTGAAGTATGATTTCGTTTTCACCACAGTCGAACGCAGTTTCTCCTGCCTTGCTCTGGATCGTGATCTTCATCGGCGACTGAACGTTCTCATTTAAAAAAGTTATCATCTGACTGGTCGCCGATTTCCGTCTCAAACTCATAAACCAGTTCTTGCTCGATATTCGCTAGGAGAACTCCGTCCTCCTGCTTCAGCTGATACATCTTCAGCGGACGTTCCGTCTCGCCTTGCAATTCCAAGGTTTCGAGATTCCAGGACCAAAGGTGCTTGCTGCAGGTCAGCACGCATCGTGCGACAATGCCTGATTCCTCCAGAGGCTCTTCCATATGTGGGCAGACCGGTGGAACAGCGCGGAAACCCTGACCATAATTGACCACCAATATCTGGATCCCGCTCACGTCGAATTTCCGTACTGAGTTTTCAGGAACTTCGTCGGCGCGGCAAATGCGTGTCCAAGCCATTAACTGATCTTCTTCCTGAACAAGCCTTCTTTGACCAAATCAGATCGGCCAGTGCGACCCCTTGTCCAGGCGGCGGTTCTCTATCCGCAGCTCGCGGCTAAGAAACCGCGCCCTGTCATCCTCGATCTTGAAGGTGTCATTGTATTTCCCGACAAGAAAAAGGCGGCTCTCGCCGGCATCGATGTGTGAATTGATCCCGTCCAGCATATTTTGATAAACAATGACCGAGCTAACAGCCTTCGCATTTTGTCCATTTTCATCAACATCGATCGTATAAACCGATGTGTGACGGGTCAGAGGTGAGTGATCCGTATTATGCTTCGGTAGCAGCTTGACCAGGTTGACCAGTCCGTTCCGATCGAGCCACAAATACGTCACATCTTTATTGATCTCGGGACTCCAAGCGCGAATCGCATATTGAAATGCGTCGTCGCACTCGGCGAGCCATCTCGTCCAATCCTGCCGGTCAAGGAATAGGGTCGAACGATAGATGGTGTCACGAACGAGAGCGTATGGGTCCACAGCAAATCCTCAACTGGGCCAGCTCGGCCGCACAGCACGAGGCTAATTAACCCTCACGTATTGCGCGTCTATAATTTGCGAAGGTTGCCCTGCGCTACTACTCCGCGGCCACAGACATGGCTTCGGAAAACGGCTCCTCAGGCCTGCTTGGCTTGCGGTTCATCCAACGGCCCCATTCAGCGTAATAATGACGCATCCCGTTCTCGTCGTGAATAGTCTGGTTCTCGTGCCGGCCGTGCAAAATACGGCGCGGTTCGGAGCCCGGCAGCATCGTTGTGCCCTGCCCCTGAACGCCAAGCAGATCCTCGTGCAGATTCCTGCCAAACGGTCCCCAAATCGAGTTGTGATGATTGATACGAGTTTGGCGATCCTGAACCGTGTCGGATTTGAGACCGAGACCGCGGAACTCGATCATCACCTTGTCGGGAGCGAGCGGAGTTACGATGTCGCATCGCAGCGCGGAGCCACGCAAATTAAAATTCATCCCGGGAAATAGGTCGATCATATACCATTGGTTCGGGGGTAAGTGAGGAAACGACAGCGCCGCGCGACTCTCGAATCCCTCATATTTCTCGTAGTTCACCTCAAACGTACCGACCACAACGTGACCGTGCTCGAAAGCTTGGTTCTTGCGCGCGAAATAAGCATCGTTAAAACCGGTGACGCGGTTATGATAGTGCATGAAATCGTGATAAAATTCGCAATTGGTATCATGCCACAATTTGTAATTCGAGTTCACGATCGCTTTGTGATAGTGAAACACTTCTAGTGGCTCGGCCTCGAGCGATTTTCGTAGGCAAGCAAATGCTGGACCCGCCCAGTCTTCCAGTGATACCTGCGGGTTGTCATCAAGGTTGACCCAGATAAAACCGCCGAACTTCACCTCGCAACGAAGCCGTCGGAGTCCGACCTCTTCCTTGCACAAGCGATCTTGGAATCCTTCCTTTTCGCGGCTGATGTAAACGCAATTACCGCGCATGTCGTATTGCCACGCGTGAAACATGCACGTCATGCGCTTCGGATTACCGGACGGCTGCCCTTCTAGGAAGCTTCCCGCGGGGCGCCGTTCGATGATCATGCCCCGGTGCGGGCACACGTTGAGGAAGGCGCGAACTTCGTTGTCGGGCCCGCGGCACACGATAATTGGCTCGCGGGCGATCGAGGTAGTGCGAAAGTCATAAGCGTTGGACAATTCGGATTCGTGGCATACCGGAATCCAAGTCCGCTTGAAGATCTTCTCCTGCTCTTCTTCAAAGATCCTGGCGTCGGAATAGATGCGGCTGTCCACCCATTCGGAGGGCTGCAATTTTGGTTCTGCCGTCCATTGCCGATGGTTCTTTGCTGCCACTTTGGATGCTCCTTAAAAGCCTTGGGGGCCACGGCTGCTATATATGCAGTGGACTACCAAACACATAATATCAGGACAGAATGCCCACTCGCCAGACGCCCTAAAATCGAAACTGCTTATCTTACAATAGCTAGTGGCTCATTTCGCTGTTCGTTCCGAGGTTTCCAAGACCAAAGGTCGCCGAAACGGGGATTTCTGTGCTCTACAACAATTCGCAGGCGTGATAGCCTCCTCTATTTGCCAAATTAGCAAGAACGATTTCTTTTGGCGTTTGATTTGCTGTCTTTTCCTATCGGTAGGGCCGTTTGGTCAGCCGCCATGTCAAAGGGATCGCTCAGGGCAAACAGCCTTGTTGCAGCGCAACAAGCGCTGATTTTCGGAAAGGGCCTTGCTTGCCCAGCAGAGAACGCCTGAGGATAGACTCGCAATAAAAGCCAAGCAGGGAGGGTAACATGCACAGCAGGTTTGGACTGGCACGCTCAGGCGCCGCAGCTTTTTCGGCGGGGTGCATGTTGTTGTTTGCTGTTGCTGCGTTGACGTCGACGTATGCGGACGCAGCGGATACCAAAAACTACGGAAAGCCGGGTGACCCGGTCGACTTGGTGGTGGGCTATCAGCCCTATTACACGGAGGCTTGGTCCGGCGTTGTGATGCGGGACAAGAAATTTTACGAAAAGTATTTGCCGAAGGGATCCAACGTCACCTTCCAGATCGGTCTACAAGGCGCGATCATCGTGAACGGAATGATCGCTGGCAAAGTCGACATCGGCTATGTCGGGGATATGCCTGGCATCGTTTCGACGAGTCATGCCGATGTCCGCGACATTCGAATGGTGGCGGCGGTTGGGCTCGGCTACGATCAATGCAATAACTTCCTCGTTCGAACTGATGCGCCGGAGTTCAAATCTCCCGAGGAAGCCATCAAATGGCTTGATGGCAGGACTGTCGCGGTGCCAAAGGGTTCGTGCACCGATCGCTTCGCCCAGGCCGTCTTCAAGCGCTTTAACATCAAGCCGTCCGAATACCTGAACCAGAGCATTGAGGTCATCACCAGCGGATTCCGTGCCAATAAGCTCGACGCCGCCGTGATTTGGGAACCGACAGCGTCTCGCCTCATTCTTGAGAAACTCGCGCGACGCGTCGCCACCGGAGCTTCGGTCAACGAGAACGATGGGGGGTTTCTGGTGATGCCGCAGGCCCTGATTGAGCAGCGTCCGGATATCGTGAAGGGCTGGCTTGAGGCCGAGCTCGATGCCGAGCTCTATTTCAGCGATACCAAGAACGCCATGGAAGTAACCGGAATGGCCCTCGGCCAAACCACCGGCTTCCCCGAGAAGGCGCTCTGGATGTCGGCCTATGGAACAACGCCTAAATCGGAGGGCGGCACCGACACGCGCATTACCTTCGCGTACGCGTTCACGCCCGAAGCGAAGGCTCTCGTCGAGAAAGCTTCGAAATTCCTGGTCGAAATCAAGAGCATCAAGACGGACATCCGTCCAGATGCGGTGGTGTCTCAATTCACCGCAGATATTCTGAAGAATCGATCGTTGAATGCGCCGATCGGGAAGATCAACGCACTTCCGGATTCCGCGTATACGGGCAAGTGACGGTCTGAACCGAACGCGTCCGCTTCGCGCCAAGCGCGAAGCGGACGGGAAAACCCAAGATGACCGAAACAGAAGTCACGGGCTTGCGAACCTTCCAGCCTGCGGAAAGCGGCATCGTCGCTACCGACACGCCAAATAGCTGGGCGTTGTCGATGCATCGAACGGCGCTGTGGCTCAAGAGCCCCCGTCCGTATCTGATGCTGATCGGTTTCGGCCTGTTCCTTGGCTTCTGGTATCTCTCGGTTGAAGTACTGAAACTGCCACGCTTCGCTCAAATGCCTGGGCCTACGGAAGTAATCGACGAATGGCTCAATCAGGATCCGACCTACGGCTTATCGATCTTCATTCCCGAATACTACATGCACATCTGGGTCAGCACGCGCCGGATCGCCATTGCGTTCTTCCTCGCAACCGTTACCGGCGTACCGCTCGGCTTATTTCTCGGCTGGTCGCAACGCTTTAAACAGTATGTATTTCCAGTATTCGAATTGTTGCGCCCAATTCCTCCTCTCGCTTGGGTGCCGCTCGCGATCGTGATGTTTCGCGGCTCTGAGACACCGGTGATTTTCCTCACATTCCTTGCCTCTTTTTACGCGACAGCGCTCAACACGATGCTTGGAGTGCAGTCGATCGACGTTTCCTTGATCCGCGCCGCCAGCTGTTTGGGTGCTAAGCGTTGGCAGATATTCCGACACATCGTCGTACCCGGAGCGCTTCCCTTCATCTTTACGGGATTGCAGATCTCCGTCGGCGTCGCGTGGTTTTCTCTGGTGGCCGGTGAAATGGTCTCAGGCCAGTATGGGCTCGGCTACGTGATCAATACCTCGTACACGATGGTCCGTTATCCGACAATTATCATCGGCATGGTGACACTCGGTATCGTCGGCTACGTAACCAGCGCCGCGATCCGCGCGGTCGGTGATTACATGATGCAGTGGCGTACGCGCGAACTTTCATTGGGGCGGCAATGAAGATGGCGGTGGATCAGGGAGAGGCGTTTCCGGGGACGTCGCGAACGCTGCGACGGGGACATATCCGCATCGAAGATGCCGTGAAGATTTACGGCCCTCAGAATGGCGGGATCTTGGCCGTTGACCATTGCACCTTCGACGTGCCGGCCGGCGAGATCACCGTGGTGGTCGGTCCGTCCGGCTGCGGAAAGACGACGCTCCTGAATGCCATCGCCGGGTTCCATAGTCTGTCGGCGGGCGCCATTTACCTCGATGAAGAGGTCCTGTGCGGCCCCGGAAGACTCAAGGCTGAACCAGGGCCTGACCGGATTGTCGTTTTCCAGAACGGTGCTCTTTTTCCTTGGAAGACGAATATCGACAACGTGACGTTCGGCCCGATCATGCAGGGCACGATGACGCCGGCACACGCCTACGAGAAAGCACGCCATATGATGGCCGATGCCGGCCTCCGGGGCATCGAGAATAATTACCCCGGCGAGATTTCATCGGGCGTGCGACGCCGCGTTGAGATCGTTCGGGCCTTGATGAACGATCCAAAAATCCTTCTTCTCGACGAGCCGTACCGAGCTCTCGACTCGCTAACAAAGTCTGTGATGCACGAGGCTCTACTCGATATCTTCTATAGGACTCGCGTGACGGTGTTCTTCATAACGCACGATCTGGAGGAAGCGATTTTCCTCGGACACCGCGTTATCATCATGACAACGCGTCCGTGCCGTCCCAAGAAGGTACTCGACATAGATATCCCGCATCCACGCGACTACAGCGTTCTGACCACGAAGCGATTTCGCGAACTCATGGATGAGACGGCAATGGCAGTCCACGAAGAAGCAATCAAGGCCTTCGAGGCCGGTGAGATGGAGCGTTAACGTGGTGTGGATCAAGGCGACCGCGCTGAGTGCGGCAACATTCATCACCGGAGAGGAGTTCTGGCGCGGCTGCGTTGCCGTCGTATGCTTCCTTCTGTTCTGGCAGATCGGCTCGCGATCAGTCGACTGGCTTGGGTTTGCCGTGCCGGCTGTATCGCAAATTCCACCGCCGACCGCGGTCTTGCATCAACTCTACGTTCTGATCCAGGAACCGAGTTTCTGGTACAGTGGATACCTCAGCAGCGTGCGGGTGTTCGAAGGATTTGCGGCCGCGATGGTCATCGGCATTCCGCTGGGGTTAGCGATGGCGGTTAGCCGTATTTTTTATGGGATCGCTTTTCCCGTCTTCGAAGTGCTGCGGCCCATTCCACCGCTCGCGTGGGTGCCAGCGTCGATCATCTTTTGGCCGACGCAGGAGCTTTCAATTGCGTTCGTCACATTCCTAGGTGCATTTTTCACTATTGTCATCAACGTTATTGGGGGCGCCCAGGCGATAGACATCCGTTACTTTCAGGCGGCGCGCTCTATGGGTTCGTCGAATTGGGATATCTTCCGACGTATCATTCTTCCGGGGACGCTTCCTTCAATTGTCGTTGGTGCGACGGTTGGGGTTGGAATAACTTGGGCGGTCGTGGTCGCCGCGGAAATGATATCTGGCGGCGGTAGCGCTGGCTCAATGGGGGGAGCCGCGGGCGGAGGTCTAGGCTTCTTCATCTGGAATTCTTATGTCGGCGGCTCGTACACGCAAATTGTTGCTGGCATGATAACAATTGGCATTGCTGGCTACATATCGAGCGCCTTGCTCCGCAAAGTCGGAGACTGGTTGACCCCCTGGCTAGCCGAGCCATAACGCCGCGCGAAAGAACATGCGACAGGTTACATACGCTCACTCGTTCGATGCACCGGCGGTCGCGATGAGCAGCGAAATCACCGTTAATGGGGTTTACAAGTCTTACGGGGTTGGCAATTTCGCCAAAACTGTCGTGCAAGATTGCAGCTTCACCGTGCCGCGTAATAAATTGACCGTTATGGTTGGTCCTTCCGGATGCGGAAAAACAACGCTGATCCGGCTGCTCGCCGGATTTGAGCGGCCGACCAGCGGCAAAATCACAATTGACGATAAGCTTGTTACGGGTCCGGGTGTCGATCGGATGGTCGTGTTCCAGGAAACCGCCCTGTTTCCTTGGATGTCGACCTACGACAACATCATGTACGGTCCTCGTGCGCGCGGCGAGGACACGCCGGAAATGCGAGATCTTGCTGAGACATTACTGCAGAAAGTCGGCCTGAGCGCGTTTCGCCACAGATATCCATCGCAATTATCCGGTGGCATGCAGCGGCGCGCCGAGCTCGCGCGCTCCATGATCAACCGGCCGAGTGTGATGATGCTGGACGAGCCGTTTCGTGGCCTTGATGCAATGACCAAGCGGCTAATGCAGGAGTATTACTCGAAACTGTATGACGATTTTCGGCGCACAACTTTTTTCGTCACTACAGACATAGATGAAGCGATCTTTCTTGCCGACCGCGTACTCATTATGACCAACATTCCTACGCGGGTACGGACCGTGATCGACGTCAAGTTGCCACGGCCGCGTAAAGTTGAGGCAATTTTCGAGAGTGATGAGGCAAACGCCATAAAAATGCAGGCCCTATCGTTGCTGCACGAAGAGGCTATGAAGTCGTTTTCGCATGGTAGTAAGGCCGCCGCTGATTTTATCGACGCGTATTCAAAACGGGTCGGCGGCTAGGCAGATCTTTTGCCCAAGACGATCAGCGAAACGGACGGATTGCGCGTTGCTCCCAGCAAAGTCGCCGATGGCTCGCAGGCATACTGCAATGCAGCGACAAGTCGCAGCCTTGACAGGCCATGCGAGAAACCCGCTGCGCGGAAACAGCCGACACAATTGTCGCAATCATGTTTCTGATGAAATGCATCGACCAATGCTCCTGTCCTTGCAATTTTTTACCAAATCGTCCTGCATCCCTCGTTGACCTAAGTCAAAATCGGTTCCTTCCTTCGGCAACACGGCGTCTTTTGCCTGCCAATGAGGCGG
>DATLJR010000492.1:0-2175 GCA_035538755.1 Pseudolabrys sp. | reverse complement strand
GGTGGAACCGTCCTCGTTGGCTTCCAGCCAGATAGCGGTCGTTGCAAGATCGCCCGCGAATGTTCTGTATCTGCTCGCAGGTCAACGTCGGCTTCTGGCACAAAGCGGACATCGATATCGCGCCCTCGAATGTCCGCTTTTGGGGGTAAAGCGGACATCGCTCAGATGTCGCTGAATGTCTGCTTTTGACCCAAAGCGGACATTCGCAGCTCAAGATTGTTGCTGTGCAACCTGATCCCTGAACCCCATTCCTCCGACTGCAAATCCCTGCTGTAATCGCGTCCTAGTCGGCGTAGTCCCGGCCTTAGGGAAGGCAATGCGACGACGCGATTTCATCAAAGTAATTGCTGGATCAGCCACTGTTTGGCCCTTCGCAGCGCGCGCACAGCAGCCGGGAAAGCTGCCGATCATCGGGTACCTAGGCACGGCTACGACTTCGACCCAGGGCCAATGGGTCGCCGCGCTCGTACAGCGGCTACGCGAACTCGGCTGGATCGAGGGGCACACCGTTACGATCGAGTATCGCTGGGCGGAAGGACGCCTCGAACGCTACGCCGAGATTGCAGCCGAGTTCGTTCGTCTTAAGGTCGATATCATCGTCACGGTGGGAGCCGGGGTGCTCGCGGCAAAGCAGGCGACATCGGTTATCCCGATCGTGTTCGCGGCGGCGAGCGACCCAGTTGGCAGCGGCCTCGTCGCGAGCTTGACGCGACCCGGTGGCAACATCACTGGGTTGTCGACTCAGGCCCCCGATCTTGCTGGCAAACGCCTCGAACTCTTGCGCGAGGTTGCCCCGGATTTGCGACGTTTGGCAATTTTGGTCAACGTTGGCTACCCCGCCGCCGTGCAGGAAATGGACGAGGCTCAGACCGCGGCCGGGAAGCTCGGCCTCGAAGTCACCACGCTTGAAATCCGCGGAGCGAAGGATATTGCCCCCGCCTTCGGGGCACTTAAGAGTCGCGCGGAGGCGCTCTATGTTACTGCCGACCCGCTTTTGTTCACATATCGCGTTCGCATCATCACCTTGGCCAACATCGCGCGGCTACCGATGATCACACCTTTGCGGGATAACGTCGAAGCGGGAGGTTTGATGTCCTATGGGCCCGATAACCGAGACCTCTTCCGGCGCGCCGGCGACTATGTCGACAAGATTTTGCGCGGTTCCAAGCCAGGCGAGCTTCCGGTCGAGCAGCCGACTAAGTTCGAGCTGGTCGTCAATTTAACGACGGCGAAGGCTCTTGGGCTGACGATCTCCGAATCATTCCTCGCTCGCGCCGACGAGGTGATCGAATGAGGCGGCGCGAGTTCATCACGCTTGTGGGTGGAGCGGCCGCGTGGCCGCTCGCCGGGCGCGCGCAGCAGCCGCCAGTACCGATGATCGGTGTTCTAGGCGCTGTTTCAGCTGGCGAAGCAGCCGACCGGTTTGGAGAGTTCCGAAAAGGCCTGCAAGAAAACGGGTTCACCGAGGGAAAAAACATAACGATCGAGTATCGTTGGGCGGAGGGACATCTTGAGCGCCTACCATTGCTTGTGATGGACCTAGTCCGCAGTCAAGTTGCGGTAATCTTTACTAATGGAGGCAACGTGCCAGCGTTGGTGGCAAAGGGCGCCACAGCGATAATACCGATCGTATTTTCTACCGCTGTCGATCCGGTGAGATCCGGTCTCGTCACTAATCTCAATCGACCCGACAGAAATGCTACCGGCGCGACTCTTGTCGCCGGATCGCTTGGAACCAAACTTATTGGGCTGCTGCGCGAGCTTGCACCCAACGCACGCAAAATCGGAATCCTCATCAATCCAAATAGCCCAGATGCGGTGCTTGAGGCCGCTGATGTGCAGGCCGCTGTTCAGGCGATCGGCGAACACATATCGGTCCTGGAGGCGACCAACAGTGAAGAAATCGACAAGGCCTTCGCTACGCTCGGGCAGCTGAAACTCGACGGTTTGCTGGTGAATCCGGATCCCGTTTTCTTGCCGAGACGCAGTCAAATCGTCGCGCTAGCAGCTCGGTACGCCGTGCCAACGATATACTATGCTCGCGAATATGTCGCCGCCGGCGGCCTTATGAGCTACGGCGGCAGTTTCTTGTGGGTATATCGCCAGTGCGGAATCTATGTCGCTCGAATCCTCAAAGGCGAAAAGCCGGCCAATCTCCCTGTCATGCAGCCGACC
>DATLJR010000491.1:0-4803 GCA_035538755.1 Pseudolabrys sp. | reverse complement strand
TCAGGCTTAACGTCGCGTAGCAAATTGATCCACTTGCCCACCATTTCGGGTTCAAGAAATGAAAATCCGGTGATGTTGCCGCCTGGGTGCGTCAGATTTGAAATGAAACCCTGACCGACCGGATTATTTACAACCACGAATACGATTGGAATCGTATTCGTTACTGGTTTGAGTGCAGCCACGACTGGGGTGGAATTCGCGACGATGACGTCTGGCGCTAAGCCGACTAACTCCGTCACATGTTTGTTAATTGCCTTCAGATCGGTGCCAGCAAACCGATATTCGATTTGAATATTGCGCCCCTCGATCCACCCCAAATCGCGCATGCCCAGTCGAAAAGCCTTAAGGCGGGCACTCGTCTCAGGGTCGCTTTCGACGATGCCAAGCAACACGCCAACCCGCCGCGTGCGGTCTGGCTGTTGTGCCGATAATGACAGCGGCCATGCCGCCGCCGAGCCAGCAACAACTTTGATGAAATCTCGCCGGCGCACGCAACCCTCCCCGTGAGGCCAACGACGACGCCAGTTTCAAGCAAAGCATAACAGATTGCGATGCAACAGTAAGGGACGGCGGGGAGGAGTTAGCGGATAGTTCGCTTATACAGCCTGCTCAACTCGCGTTTCGATCTCGCTGCGAAGCAATGCAAAATCGAGCGGCTTGGTAAAAAGCCCTTGGGCGCCACGCTCCAATGCCTTGCGTTTAGTTTCTACATCCCCATAGGCTGTAATCATTACGATCGGAACATCCGGCCGCGCGGCTTTGGCCTTGGGCAACAGTTCAAGCCCGCTCATCCCCGGCATGTTGATATCCAACAGGATGAGAATGAGTGATATGCCCGTTGCCTCAGCGATACGCTGAAGCGCCATCTCGCCAGATTGGGCAAACTCCATAGTGAAGCGACCCGCGCGCAGGTCATGCCGGAACTGCTGCCGGAACAGCAGCTCAACGTCAGGCTCATCATCCACCACCAGAACAAGCAGTTTCATGTCCGTGCCCCCGATGCCGCCGTGCGCGGCAGAATGATCCGAAACTCGGTAAATTCGCCGGGCTGCGTGTCGACCTCGATCAAGCCGCCATGCTGCTTCACGACGATGTCGTGGCTGATGGAGAGACCAAGCCCGGTTCCTTCTCCGGCAGGTTTAGTAGTGAAGAACGGGGTGAAAAGCTTCTCCTTCACCTCCGGCGGGATACCTGTGCCATTGTCGCGGATACTGATCTCCACCCGGTCGCCGAGATTTTTGGTCGACGCGGTCAAGGTAGGCTCGTAATCGCCGCCATTGCCCTGGGCTTTCCGCTTCGTCGCCGCATAGAACCCGTTGGCGATTAGGTTCAACAGTACCCGCGTGATGTCCTGCGGGAACACGTCGACTTCGCCGGCGGTCGGGTCGAGGGATCGCTGCAGGGTGATGGTGAAGCCAGGCTTCTCGGCCCGCGCCCCGTGATAGGCGAGATTGAGGCTTTCTTCGACGAGGCCATTGATGTCGATGAGCCGGTGTTCACCCGAGCCTTCGCGCGAGTGCAGCAGCATGTTCTTGACGATCGCATCCGCCCGTTTGCCGTGTTGTACGACCCTGTCGAGGTTGCCCCGTAACGTATCCATCAATTCGGTAATCTCATCACGCCTCTTTTCATTGAGGGTTACGTCCTCGAGGGCTTCCTGCAATTCACCGATCAGCTCGGCTGAGACCACGGAGAAATTATTGACGAAATTGAGCGGGTTCTTGATCTCGTGGGCAATGCCAGCGGTGAGCTGGCCGAGTGAGGCGAGCTTCTGCGTCTGCACCAGGCGGTCCTGCGTCGTCCGCAGGTCGTCCAGCGACTTCGCCAGTTCCCGCGTGCGCGCCTCCACACTTTCAAACAGCCGCACGTTCTCAATAGCAATCGCCGCCTGGTCGGCGAAAGTAGTGACCAACTCGATCTGCTTGTCAGTAAATGGTCGTACTTCTGAGCGGGTCAAAATCAGAACGCCGATCGCAACTTTCTCGCGCAGCATTGGAACACAGAGAGTCGTGCGGTAATCGCCCAATCTCTGCCCCTCCACGAGAGTGTATTCAGGATCGGCTGTTACGTCTGCGATATGAATTACTCGGCCTTCGAGGAGCGCGCGCCCGGATGCCGTGCCTCGTTCGGCCTTGATTGGAATATCCCGGATATAATTCATGAATTCTCGTGAGTAGCCGTAGGCCTCAGCAGCGTAGAAGCCCCCGTTTCTCTCGCGAATAATGGTGGCCTTTTCGGCGTCGCAGAACCGAGCGGCTGACTCAATAAGGGTTTGCAGCACCATCCGCAGATCGAATGCCGAGCGGCTGATGACTTTCAACACATCGGCTGTCGCCGTCTGCTGCGCGAGCGCTTCCTTGGTTTCATTGAATAGCCGCACATTCTCAATCGCGATCACCGCCTGATCGGCGAAGGTCTTGAGGAGCTGAACCTGGGCGTCCGTAAAGAGGCCTGGCTGTTTCCGGGCAACAAAGATCGCTCCAATGACCTGTCCTTCGCGGACCATTGGAACGGCAAGAGCACCGCGCCACCCACTCACGCGGGCAGCGTCCTTGCCCCGATAAATAGGATCGCTGAGCACGTCAGCGACATGACAGACACTGGCAGACCGTATGGCACGCGCGGTAAGCGTCTCACCATCGCGTCGCATCGGATAGACGCGCCGAACCGCCTCTATGCCTTCCTCCGTTATGCCGTGAATCGAAACCAAGTCGTCATACACCATAGAAATGACGCTAATCTCGGCATCACAGAGCTTCTCTGCTCGCTGCCCAATTGTCTCGAACACCGGCTTCAAGTCGTTGAGCGAACTCGAGATGACCTTCAGCACCTCCGACGTTGCTGTCTGCTGCTCCAGCGACTCGCTCAGCTCTTGCGTGCGCCTTTGCACCTCATCGAACAGCCGGACGTTCTCGATCGCGATCACAGCCTGATCTGCGAAAGTGGTTACGAGCTCAATTTGCTTGTCGGTGAAGGGCTTCACTTCATCACGGGTCAGCACAAAGACACCAATCGTCATTCCCTCACGCAGCAGTGGCACGCCGAGGACGGTCCTGTACCCAAATGCTTGCAGATAGCCAGTCGCTTGGTATTCGGGATCAGCCAACACGTCAGGGATATGCATTGCCCGGCCTTCCAACGCCACCCGTCCTGTCACGCTGCCCCTACTGGCTTTTATCGGGTGTTCCGACGAATACTGCACTGCCTCGGGCGTAAAACCATAGTTGGCCCGAAACCAGTATTCGTCTCCCTCCCGCATCATGATTCCGCCCTTATCGGCAGAACAAAGCTGGCTTGCCGACTCTAGGAGCGTGTCGAGCACAGCCTGTAGATTGAAAGTCGAGCGGCTGATGACCTTCAGTACGTCGGCGGTGGCGGTCTGCTGCTGGAGAGATTCGCGCAGTTCGTTAAGCAGGCGCGTGTTCTCGATGGCGATGACCGCCTGCGCGGCGAAGTTTTGGACCAACTCAATCTGCTTATCCGTGAACGGACGCACTTCCTGGCGGTAGATGGCAACGACGCCGATCAGTTCGTTCTCCTTGAGCATTGGTACGACGAGAACGGTGCGAGCACCGGCCTTCTCGACCAGGCCAACCGGCCCCGGCTCGCCTTCTATGTAGGCTTGCTCCATCCTGAAGTCGGTAATGTGTAGCAGTTGCTTTGTCGCGATCATGCGGCTGAGAGGATTGCCGGGGCTGAAATGGAGTACTGGTTCGCGCCGCCGCAAGTCAGCGTATGCAGGCGGTGCGCCATGCGTTGCGCCGATGCGGAAGGCATCTCCCTCGCGCAGCCAGAGATTGCCAAATTTGGCGTCGCAGATTCGTACAGCATTTTCTAGCATGGCGTGGAAAACGGGCTCCAACTCGCCCGTCGACCTTGAGATGACTTGCAGCACCTCAGAGGTCGCAGTCTGTTGCTCCAAGGACTCGCTGAGATCGCGTGTGCGCGTTTGCACCTCGTCGAACAGCCGCACGTTCTCGATCGCGATCACAGCTTGGTCTGCGAAGGTCGTGACTAGCTCGATCTGCTTGTCCGTGAATGGCTTCACCTCGACACGACGAATCGTGATTACACCAATGGCCTCGTCTTGCCTCAGCAAAGGGACCGCCAGAATCGTATGGTGGCCGAGGCGGAGCGCTATTTTGCTGCCATCCGGGAATTCATGAGTCGATGCCTGAAGATCGTTGATGTGGACTGGCGTGCGATCGACGAGGGCGCGTCCAGTAACCGACCTGCGTCCGATCGGCAATTCTGCCACGATCGGAATAGGGCCATGATGCGCTCTGACACACAGCGATTCACCCTGGCGCAAATAAATAACGGAATCGTATGCCTCGCAGAGTTGCGCTGCGGACTTAGCCAGCGTGTCGAGCACAGCCTGCAGATCGAAAGTCGACCGACTGATGACCTTGAGCACGTCAGCGGTGGCGGTCTGTTGTTGGAGGGATTCGCGCAGCTCACTGAGCAATCGCGTGTTCTCAATAGCGATGACGGCCTGCGCGGCAAAGTTCTGTACCAGCTCGATCTGCTTATCGGAGAATGGCCGGACCTCCAGGCGATAGATAACAATGGCGCCGACGAATTGTTTGTCCCTGAACATTGGAACCGCGAGCACTGTGCGAATACCTCCGGCCTCCACGGCGCTAACGGCCAAATGATCGCCTCTGCGATAGGCCTCGGAGTCCGCCGCATCGAGCAGCTGGTACGGCTGGCCGGATGCCGCGACGTGCGCCAGTGGCACGTCCGGGCCAGGCCGGAATAGCGTGCCGCTGCGCCACTGATCGAGATAGGCCTGCGGTAGAT
>DATLJR010000490.1:0-1745 GCA_035538755.1 Pseudolabrys sp. | reverse complement strand
TTGAGCTGGCGGGACGGTTTGGGCTCGATAATGTGCATTTCCACGGGTTCGCCAACCAGAGCGCCCTTCCCCAAATCTACGGCGCATCCGATGTGTTCGTGCTGCCCTCCGAAAATGAACCCTGGGGTCTGGCCGTAAATGAAGCGATGTGTGCCGGCCTGCCGATCGTTGCCTCAGCGGAGATTGGCTGTGCGGCCGACCTGGTTCGGGCGGGAGTCAATGGACAAACTTTTGAGACAGGTGACGTCGAAGGATTGGCAAGTGCATTGCATCCGATCCTCGGGGATGCTGGAACACGACGGCGTATGGGACTGGCGAGCAGCGACATCATTTCGCGCTGGAGCTACGCCGAGTGCGCGGCTGGTCTGCGCGCCGCAGTCACGCGATGCGGGCTGGCAGGGGGGCCCGACGTGTTAGGCAAATGTTGATCGCTGAGCCCAACCCGCCCGCCGTTAAGCTGGCCTTGCTCGGCTTGCCGAGCGGATCGCATGTAGGTGCGAGCCTTTCACGTGGTGCGGCCAAGCTGGGCGTTCGATCGATCTGGTTCGATGCCAGCAAAGCTTTCGCTGGTCCCCGTCTACTGCGCTCGATGTCCTGGCATTTAGCGGACCATCGTCCGTTGCATCTAAACCGGTTCTCGAAGGAGCTTGTCAAGGCCTGCGCGCTGGCCAAGCCAGAGATCCTCGTCGCGACCGGCATGGCTCCATTGACCGTATCCGGACTGCGCGCGTTGCGACAACTGGGAATCGTCAGTGCGAATTTTTCGACCGACGATCCCTGGAATCCGGGCATGCGGTCGAACTGGCACCTACGGGCGTTGCCCTCCTATGACTTGGTTTTTTCGCCGCGCCGCTCGAATCTCGACGACTTCCGGCATCTTGGTTGTGCAAAGGTACACTACCTGCCGTTTGGCTATGATGAGAGTTTATTCGCCTGCGCGGCAAATTCCAGCGACACATCGGTCTATGACATCCTTTTTGTTGGTGGCGCCGATCCCGACCGGGCAGCGTTTTTGACGGAATTCATGCGTTACGGACCGCCGGTCGCGGTGGCAGGCGGCTATTGGGAGCGGTATCCGGCGTTTCGGGCATACGCATTGGGGACAAAATCACCAGAAGTGATTCGCGCCTTGACGGCGGCCGCCAAGGTTAATCTTTGCCTGGTTCGCCGAGCCAATCGCGACGGCCATGTTATGCGGAGCTTTGAAATTGCGGCTGCCGCCGGCTGTATGCTGGCGGAGGACACCGACGAGCATCGCGAATTTTTCGGGCCGGAAGGCGAGGCGGTCATATACTTTCGCGACGCCAAGGAAGCGGCGCTGCGCGCCCGTGCGCTGCTTCCCGATTTGCCGGAACGCAAACGCCTTGCCGCGCGCCTGCACCGTCGCATTGCAGGTGGCACTCACACCTATGCGCATCGGCTTGCAGCGATGCTTGACATAGCGGGTGGCGAGTTATGGGCACGCTAAAATCAGAGGAAACGGTCCAGCATGGTGAACGATCTATTAATCTGTGTAACGTTGCTCGTCGGATCAGTTCTTCTTGTCTTGGCGCGCTCTGCGTCTCTGGATGATTCGAAACGCTGTTTGCATCACCGGTGCGATGCGATTACGCTCACGATGTCCTGTTCGTGGGCGGCGCCGAACCTGACTGGGCGGCGTTTATGAGGGAATTTATGCGCCACGGATCGCCGGTCCTGCTCGCTGGCGCGTATTGGGATCGGTATCCGGCCTTCCGAGCGTACGC
>DATLJR010000489.1:0-20343 GCA_035538755.1 Pseudolabrys sp. | reverse complement strand
CATATCCCGCGGACAACGCGTTCTTGATATCGGCTCAGGCGTTGGTGATGTCGCCATGCTGGTGGCCGAGCTCGTCGGTCCGACAGGAGAAGTCGTGGGCGTCGAGCGTGATGCCAACACGTTGACAAAGGCCAGGTCGCGCGTTGCCGAAACGCAGCTTCGCAATGTTAGTTTTGTAGAGGCAGACGTTGGCCAGGTCGCGAGCAGCAAGCTGTGGAATAAACCGTTCGATGCCGTCGTGGGCAGACTGATTCTGGAATATGTGCCCGATCCCGCTGCGGTACTGCGGTCGCTATCGAACTTGGTTCACTCTGGAGGCATCATTGTCTTTCAAGATTGTTACTGGGCTCCATTACTTCAGTTAACCGCAGGTCTTCCGCTGTGGGCGAAGTGTGCTTCACTGATTTACCGGGCGTTTGAACGCTCGGGCGCAAATATCAACATGGAGCATCTTCTTTACCGAGCGTTTTTGGATGCGGGTTTACCGACCCCGAAAATGGTGATTGAGATTCCGGTCGGCGATAGCCCGGACTGTAGGCTATGGGTCTATGATATTTTCTGCACGCTCTACCCGCAGATGCATGCGCACAAACTATCTACTAACGAGGTAGGCGACCTCGAGTCACTTTTATCAAGGCTCGAAGCCGAGCTTGATCGCACGAAGAGCTTTGCAGCCTGTTGCGGGCTTATTGGGGCCTGGTCGCAAATGGTCTGACGATTTGCCAACCCCGCATTGTAGCTATTGGCCCAAAGCGGACATCCCAAAATACGCAATCGATGTCGCTATTGGGGTAAAGCGGACATGTGCGGTGCAACTAGGCATTTACGCAAAAAGGGCACTTAGCGCGTCGCTGACCCCAATGCGGTTCTCAGGCTAAACGCCACCAACACCAGACTGACAATGAGGTGATAGACCGGTCGTGGGTCGATCGGATTTGGCAGGGTCGCAGCAAAGGCGCAAACGATGCCAATCCAAAGTAGGCAGCCGGCCAAACAGATCCAAGCAAGCGGCCGATCGTTCGGGCGATTGACCCGCAAGAGATTGATGCCGGCTAACAAGAGTGCTGCCACGCTTCCCGACAGGGCCCACACCAGAGTTGAGCTCAGCGAAGGATAGGCAAGATATGAGCCGTAACCGTGCAAAAGCGCACCGATCAGCAGGAGCCAGCCGGCGATGCGATCGATGGTGGCTAGAATACCTTTCATCGGTTGCTGTTAGCCATTTTGGCATAGAAGGCGGCAGATCCTTGCCGTATCCGTGAACATCGCATCACCCGCAAATGCCAAGCTATCGAGCGACCGTTTCGCGGCATCTGGATGTCCAGAGCCACACGCGTCTGTGATGACAACTGGGATAAAGCCGAGATCGGCCGCGTGGCGAACCGTGGGTTCAATTCCAACCTCCATCGCAATGCCGACTACGGCAACCGCTGTAATGCCGCAATCACGCAAAGCAAACGCAAGGGGAGTACCTTCGAACGCCGACATGGCAAGTTTGTCGAATATGGCTTCGCTCGGTAGCGGTTGCAATTCCGGGACAATGGCAAAGCCAGGCGTGTCACGGAGAAACCACGGCTGGACTTTTTCCGGATCGTCGACGCGCTGCCATGTCATCGCCATACGAAATTGGAATGCGCCCATAAGCTCTTTGGGCAAAGACATGTGCCGGGTGAAGAATACACGTATTTTGGCCGTACGGGCGGCTTCAAGGATCGCTCGGATTTTAGCGGCGATAGTCTCTCCATCTTTCACTTGATTTTTAATGCCGACCTGCATGTCATAGACCAGCAATGCGAGATGTCTTGCATTGCAAATGTCTTCAAGCGTTTGGGGAATGTCGACCCCGAAGGTCTGTTTCATCGATACTCTCCTCGACCAAGCTATGGTCAAAAGCGGACATGTGCGCTGCAAAACTGAATGTACGCTTTGCCCCCAAAAGCGACATCGAATGCGTCATATGAATGTACGCTAAGGGCCAACAGCTACGTGCGCTTCGTAATCTTCATTCCTTCCGATGCGGATTGCGACGATCGCCGCGCCGATTGGATTTTCGAACATAAGAAATGAAAGCCTCAGGGTGATTATATTTGGCTTTGAGCGCAGCAATTAAGGCATCCTCAGCTTCGATCGTCAGAACTTCAGATCGTTTCCCAAGTCTAAGGCCGACGATGTACTCGGTCATGAGTTCCCCTCCCATCAGCAGGGATTCTCCGAATCAAGAACCGAACCGCCCTCACGGACAAAGCTGCAACTAATACCGCCTACCAGAGCCATATCGGCACTTCGAGCGGTGCGCACTGCGCCGTTTTTGCTTTATTTGTGATAGTATCCCCATCCGAGAAGCGGCGAAATACGCCTGCGGTAGAAACTCAGCAAATCAAATCTGATGGGCTACCATTGGCAGAGAGAGGATGACATTTGACTTATATCGTCAATGAATCCTGCATCAAGTGCAAGCTGATGGATTGCGTTGAGGTTTGCCCCGTCGATTGCTTCTACGAGGGCGAAAACATGCTCGTCATCCATCCCGAGGAATGCATCGATTGTGGGGTATGTGAGCCGGAATGTCCGGTCGAAGCAATCAAGCCTGACACCGAGGACGGGGCCGAGAAGTGGCTCAAGCTCAACGCTGACTACGCAAAGATATGGCCCAATATAACGATCAAACGCGACCCTCCTGTAGATTCAAAAGAATGGGAAGGTAAGCCGGATAAGCTCCAATATTTCTCGCCAAATCCGGGCCAAGGCGACTAATGCCCGACAGATCTTCATTGGACTAAAGTGGAGATTGAGTTAGCAGCAGCGTTTGCAATTGAAATTGGTTCACCACATGTCCGCCTTGGGTCAAACAACGCGGATGGCCGCGCCGTGAATCGAATTTGCCCCACTGTCGCTCTGTTGCACTGTGAGGCAATCCGTCTATGGCGAATCAATGAGATTCTGCTTACATCCTTGCCATGATCCGTATTTGGTTGAGTAACCGACCTGACCTGCGGTTGGTTCTGCATCGGAACCGAGATCGTAGGATACAATCGGCCATCTGATTCAGCGAGAAGAGGCTGCAATGGGCGAATTGAGTGGCCTCGAATCCCGTTATGGCGCGGCGAATTACAAGCCGCTGCCCGTTACTCTTGTGCGCGGCAAGGGTGTCCATGTCTGGGACGAAGATGGCCGCCGCTATCTCGACATGATGGGCGCCTACTCGGCCGTCAGTTTCGGACATTGCCATCCGAGCTTGGTCGAAGCGGTAACACGGCAGGCGCAACAGCTGGATACGGTGTCTCGTGCCTACTTCACCGATCGGCTTGGGCCATTTCTGGCGCGTGCCTGCGCGCTTACAGGCATGGACGCCGCACTGCCGGCGAATGGAGGCGCCGAGGCGGTCGAGACTGCGCTGAAGGCGGCGCGCAAATGGGCCTACAAAGTCAAGGGCGTGCCGTCCGAGCGCGCCGAGATCATTGCGGCGGAAGGAAATTTCCACGGCCGCACCATCGCCATTGTGGGCTTCTCGTCCGTGCCGCAATACCGCAAGGGCTTTGGTCCGTTCCCGGCGGGATTCAAGCTGGTGCCGTTTGGCGACGCCGCCGCACTCGAGGCCGCTATCACCCCCTGTACAGCCGCATTCCTGATCGAGCCAATCCAGGGTGAAGGCGGGATCAACGTGCCGCCGGTCGGCTATCTGGCGGAGGCTGCGCGAATCTGCCGCGCCCGCAACGTGCTTTTGATCTGCGACGAGATCCAGACGGGGCTTGGCCGCACCGGCCGTTTGCTCGCCTGCGAACATGACGGGGTGAAGCCGGACGGCGTCACTCTCGGTAAGGCGCTGGGCGGCGGACTCATTCCGGTGTCACTCTTCCTTGCCCGCCGCGAAATCATGGACGTGTTCGAGCCGGGCGACCACGGCAGCACATTCGGCGGGAATCCGATTGCCGCCGCGGTCGGCCTAGCCGCGCTCGATACACTCGTACAGGAACGGTTGGTGGAAAGGGCCGCTGCGCTCGGTCCGCATCTGCTGTCGCGACTTGCTGGGATCAAAAATTCTCTCGTGCGCGAAGTGCGCGGCCGCGGGCTTTTCGCTGGCATAGAACTCGATGCGCAGAAGATCCAGGCAACTGTCGTCGTTGAACGGCTGTTGCGCGTCGGAATCCTGACCAAGGAAACCCACAGGAACACCATTCGCTTTGCGCCACCGTTCGTTATTGAGAAATCGGAAATCGATTGGGCGGTCGATCGAATTGAGCAAGTGCTCGGCGAGGTCGTTGAAGATATCGCCGAGCCGCTCCCCGCGCACTGAAGTGCAATGGCTTGCTGCATCGGTACCCGGCTAGCCGATGTCGAAGCGAACCCCTTGGGCGAGCGGAAGCTCGCTGCCGAAATTGATGGTGCTGGTGACGCGGCGCATGTAATTCTTCCAGGCATCCGAACCGGCCTCACGGCCGCCGCCCGTCTCCTTCTCGCCACCAAAGGCACCCCCAATCTCGGCGCCTGACGGACCAATATTGACATTAACAATCCCGCAATCCGATCCCGCCGCCGACAGAAAGTACTCCACCTCGCGCACATCGTTGGAAAAGATCGACGAGGCGAGACCTTGGGACACGCCGTTGTGCAATTCGATCACTTGATCGAAGTCGGTATACGGCATGACGTAAAGCAGAGGCGCAAAAGTTTCGCGCATAACGGGCCCGATCTGCTCTGCCATCTCGATCAAGGCCGGCTGCACGTAATAGGCGGCCGGATAGCGTTCGGCATGGCAGCGGTCGCCGCCGGTGATTTTTCCGCCCAGCGCGTGCACCTCCGACAATGTCGCTTGCATCGCGGCGAAAGCCGCTTCGTCGATCAGCGGGCCGATCAGGACAGAATTGTCTTCAAGCGGATTGCCGACGCGCGCTGTCGCATACACTTGCTTCAGCCGCTCGATGAGCGCTGCGTACACATGACGATGTATAAATAGGCGGCGAAGCGTGGTGCAGCGCTGACCGGCAGTGCCGATGGCCGCAAAGGCAATCGCGCGCAGCGCCAATTCCAGGTTAGCCGAAGGACAGACCACGGCCGCATTGTTGCCGCCGAGTTCGAGAATCGCCCGCGCGAATCGTTGCGCCAGGTGCGGGCCGACGGTGCGGCCCATGCGCGTTGATCCGGTCGCCGATACGAGCGGCACACGCGGATCGTCGGTCAGTCTGGTCGCAGCGTCGCGGTCGCCGATGAGCACCGCCGACAATCCGTGCGGAGCATCGCCAAACTTTTCCACGGCGCGCGCCACCAATGCCTGAACGGCGAGTGCAGTCAGCGGCGTTTTCTCAGATGGCTTCCAAATAACGGTATCGCCGCAGACGACCGCCAGCGCTGCATTCCAGGCCCACACCGCCACCGGAAAATTGAATGTGGTGATCACTCCGATCGGACCTAAGGGATGCCATTGCTCCATCATGCGATGCGCTGGACGCTCGCTGGCAATGGTCAGACCATAGAGTTGGCGGGAAAGACCAACGGCGAAATCGCAGATATCAATCATCTCCTGCACTTCGCCGCGGCCTTCAGAGGCGATCTTACCGGCCTCTATCATCACCAGCCGGCCCAGCTCATTCTTGGCGGCGCGTAACTCCTCGCCTAAGAGCCGGACGAGTTCGCCGCGGCGCGGCGCTGGAACCAAGCGCCATGTCTTAAATGCGTGCACCGCGTTATCGATGACATTGCCCATCGCCGCCGCGTCAGCGTCCTTCACATTGGCAATCGTTCCGCCGGTCGTCGGCGAACGCACGGTTCGGATACCTTCTTGGTACAGACGGCGCTCGACCCCAAGGTGCTGCAGGATCGAAGCGGTTTCCTGAGCTAGATTTGATGATCGAGCCAACGGGAACTACTCCGGGTCATTACATTTTGAGCATGTCCAAAAGATTGCGGCGCTCGAACGTCGCAGTCTCGAACTTCAGGCTTTATTCGCGCGCATGGAGCCAGGCGCAATTCAGATCGGTAAATGACGGGCGGCGCGTGATCTCGGCGTATTTGTCCCGGTACTTGGAACTTCCGAAGCGTGCTCGGCAATCCATTCCAGCACCGGATACATACCGTACTCGACATGATTGGGCATCACCAAGTGACGGGTCAAAAAATCCTCCCCCTTTATTGCTCTAGTACGTTGCGACCGCGACATGTGCAGCGCAAAACGGCATGTCCGCTTTACCCCCGAAAGCGGAAATTGGTTGAGCCTGTAATTTGCCGAACGAAAATAACTGACCCGCCGATCGACCTCGACGGGTCCATTGATTTGGGGCAGTTTTGGATCGCGCCCCTTAGCGGCAAAACTCAATCACGTCTTCAGCCTTCAGATTGAAGCGCTCACCGGCGACGATCCAATTGGATTGGGGATTGATGAGCGTGAAGCCACCGAGGTTATCAATACTGTCCGAATGGATCGCGTAACAAGCGCACGCGGACCCTCCGTCGCTGCTTGCAAACGCCGATGAGGTAATCGAATAAGCGAGCTACGTCCGCTTTTGGGCCAAAGCAGAATGAGCTTGTGCCTTGTCGGAGATCAGCCGCCGCCATCTCCCAGATCGCGGGTGATTATAGATCAAGGATAATCCTGACCATGGGCGTTCGAGGTCTCGCACTTCGCTTCGCGGCTCCGGCAGCAGGATTGGCCGCCATGACCGCTCTCGCTCTTCTTTATCAGTTCGAACCTCACTATTATTTTCGTATCCTCTTGTTTAGCGGGATAGAGCCATTCAGCTACCCATTCCTTGATTTTTCCATCCTCACGTCGGTCGATTGCTGGCAGCGCGGCGTCGACGTCTATGTCAGCAATCCATGCGACGTTCTCGCCAGATCGTATAACTATCCACCGCTATGGCTGCGTTTCGTCTTCCTACCAGGCAAGGAGTGGTCGAACCTATTCGGGCTCTGTCTCGCGATATTGTTCTTCCTGGCGCTCGCCCTTTTACCGCCGCCGCGCACAGGCAAGGAGCTGACGCTCAGGCTCGTTGCCACGCTATCTCCCGTAACAGCGTACGCGGTGGAACGGGCAAATATTGATCTCCTCATGTTTGTCATCGCGACTTCGGCCGGAGTTCTCTTGCTAGGTCCGTTACGCAGGCGGGTTGCGGCTTATGCGTTGATCGTCATCGCCGGGCTCCTAAAAATTTATCCCTTGGTGCTCCTGGTGCTTACGTTGCGGGAGCGGCCACGGATGTTCCTCTGGGTAAACGCCATCGCGGCTGCCGTCGTGGTGGCGAGCGGTCTCTATTTTTACGCGGAGCTTATAAAGATGTTGCGGAATCTTCCGGAGAGCTGGACGCTCTCGGACTCTTTCGGCGCACGCCTAATCCCGGATCTCATTGCGGAGCGGGTGGACTGGACGATGCATCGCGGGCTTGTAATGGTTGGCCTAGTGAAGATCGCGACGTTCGCAGTACTTTTCTTCGCGATGGCAGGATGGTTCTTCCGTATAGTGCGTTGGAGCAACTTCCGCTTCGCATTGGCACGGCTGCCGGAGCCTGAGAAGATATATCTCGTGATCGGAGCCACGCTCATCGGCGGCTGTTTCTTCGCCGGCTCGAGCATCGGATATCGCGGAATTCATCTTCTCTTCACGCTGCCGGGGCTCCTCGCTATGGCGCGCATGAAGGATGATTTGCTCGTGCGGCGGGCGGCAAAGCTCGGATGCGTGCTTGTCGTTGCACTCACATGGGTGGGCTTCTTCACTTGGCAGGCGGGAAGCGCTGAGGCGCTCTTCCCGCAGATCCTGACGGCATTGATCGGCAGCACCTTCGGCATCAGATTGACGCACTTCTTGTGGTTCCTTAGTGAGATCGCATGGTGGCAGATTGTCACGCTTTTCGTTGCGATCGTGATCGGCTGCTGCTCCAATTGGTTCGAGGCGTTGCCCGAATGGGGCCGCTTGCTGCATCGGCCGATTCCGCGCCTGTAAATGTTTTGGCCCAAAGCGGACATTCACCGCAGGGAAATGATGACGAGCAGGATACCAACGACTGCGATACCGCCCCCGTAATAGACCCACCTCATATTGCTGATCATGAAACTGCTGGCGGGCCAATTTATGTACCCCAGACCTTGCCCGGCGAAGAAAATTCCTGCCGCGCAGACAAGCATGCCGACAAGCAACAGCAGCATCTTCACTTCATTCCCCTTTGATTAAAAGGTGGCGCATGCTCCGTCACAAAAGAGCTGGGTACGTTAAAATTCCATCTGATTCATGTTTGGCACCCTGAGTTATTTCAGCCCGTTCAACGCGGCCATCACCCATTATGTGAAATACGATGTCGCCCAAGGCTATGAGGTAGTCTGCAATGATGCGACGATGACACTGCCACCAAACCGCTTCGGCGCACATTATTGCAGTCTGGCTTTGGTGCCCGAGATAGCGCAACCTATCAAAGCCAGAACGGAATTCTTCAGTCATGGCATAATCGGCATAATTGTGAAAACTTTGGTTCTGCCAAAAACCATTCACTGCGGGCGAAATGTCACGCTTGTGTCGAAGACCGCCGAGAGTCGCTAAGTGCTCATACCCGATCTGAAAATCCGCCAATGTTGTCGGAAGGACCTCTCGGTTGAACTGAGGATTTCTCCGTGAGCGGGGAACGGTGCGAACGTCAACGAGGAATTGAACTCCAACCGATTGCAGCAACCCCACAAACTCCCCGACGCCATGCGTAGAATGACCAATTGTAAAAAACGCGATCGGCATGCGTTTCTATGTCCTCGTCGACACGACGACTAATGCGATATCCGTGTCCCACCGCAAGCACTAGCTGGGGTCGAGCCAGATGCCGATTAGCGCCGCAATCGAAACCATCCCAAGAATGACGTTGACCAAGACTAGTATCACCGGATGTATGCGGGCTGCGTCGGGCATTGGCGGAGGTAGGCCGGGATAGAGGTGGCGCCAGACGCCAGCGGCGAAACAGAAGACACTAAACAGAACGAACGCGCTGCCGCTTGTCATTACAAGCCAATGCGGCAAGAGATCTGTGAGGAGGGCCTTGGCTCCGATGCCGCTTGCCATCGCCACAAGGCCGGTTCGCACCCAAGCGGCATAGGTTCGCTCCGCAGCGAACACGGTACGGTCAGCGGCGAGTTCAGTACGCCGGTCGGCGCTGTCCTCAACGCGCACCGTACTGCGCTCCATGTGCGCAGCGCTGTCCTGTATGTGGGCTGCGCTTTCCTTGAGCTTGTTGCTGGTCTTAACCGGCATCGGTTTTGACGTCATGCTCGTATAAGTGCGGGACGCTGTCGCGGTTCCTGAGCTAACGCGGGCCATCGCGTAAGAGCGCAAGCGTTCAACCGCTGGCGGATGGTGCATAGCCTTCGATCACGCCGCTTTCTTCCAGGCGACCAAAGCGTGTCGCTCAGCGTCCGCTTTTGGCCAGCGGCGGCGAGCAGCGATTTCACGCAAAATGATGCCTGTTGTGGTCCCCTCTTGTCAAAATGAGCGACAGATTGGATTGCTAATCTCGTGGTAATCTTGAAAGGCTTCATCACGTTATCGGCCACCCCTTTGACAAACGGATTCCGACTATGCTGCAGCGTGCTGTGACCCTCAGCAGATATGTTGTTTTTGTCGCGGTTGTTGCCGCGCTGGCGGCGTCGGCTGCACTAATTCTGTACGAAGCTGCCGTCGTCGCCGATGTGATTTTTAATGCTATCAAGCAAGGAGGGTTTCAGCTCCAATCGGGAAGGGCACTTGCCGTCGGATTGATCGAAGCGATCGACGTTTTTCTGATCGCTATAGTCGCGCTTGTCATTGGGCTCGGTCTGCACCGGTTGTTCGTCGATGAAGCAATGCCGCTACCACGCTGGCTTAAGATCGACGATCTCGAAGATCTTAAGGGGTATCTTGTCAGCATCGTGATCGCGGTGCTTGCCGTTCTCTTTCTCCGCCAGGCTGTGGAACGGGCCGGCGACCTTGATCTGCTTAGTTTAGCCGTGGCATTGGCGGTAATGATTGCTGCTCTGGTTTTCTTTCTATCTAGGGGAATACGCAGAAAAGAATGAGTTGATTGCACTCGTTAAGCGGATGAATGGAATTATCTCGTGGCACCGAATGTCCACTTTAGGTCATTAGCGGACATATGCAGTGCGAAGGCGATGTCTGCTTTACTCCCGAAAGCGGACATGTGCCGTGCAACCAGGAATATCCGACGTTGATTTCTCTGCGTCGAAATCTATTCAGATTCTATTCGTGTCGATTCATTGCGGAATCGGCTTTCGTATCGCGCATGAACAAATAGACGACCAGCGACACCGCGATCATACCTGTGAGATAGTAATAGAACCATCTTTCATGACCGATCGACTTGAACCACAGGGCCACAGAGTCAGTGGTCCCACCAAAAATGGATACTGTGAGCGCATACGGCAGACCCACACCAATCGCGCGGATATTAGTTGGAAATAACTCAGCCTTTACCACGGCATTGATCGACGTGTAGCCCGACACAATCATCCAGGCGGCGGCAATTAGCAAAAATGCCTTGAACGGCCCTCTCGCGCTTTCCAACGTGGTGAGCAGAGGAATTGTAAACAACACACCAGTCACACCAAATGCGATAAGCAACCACTTACGGCCAATACGATCTGAAATCGCACCATAAACGGGTTGCAACGCCATTCCGAAGCACAGGGCGCTTAGCGTTACCATCGTCGTCTCATTGTCGGTCAGACCGACAGAGAGCTTAAGAAATTTTTGCATGTATGTTGTGTACGTATAAAAAGCCGCGGTTCCGCCCGCCGTCAAACCTACTACGAGCAATACCTCGCGGGGATATCGCATTAATGCACGCAGCGAGGAGGTTTTTTTTACAATCTGTTTTGCCGCCTTAAATGCATCAGTTTCGTGCAGAGTGCGTCGCATAAATAGCGCGATTAATGCAAGCAAAGCGCCGACGAAAAAGGGGATGCGCCAACCCCATGATCTGATTTGATCGTTGGTAAGAAAGATTTTTTGCAAGATCAGCAGGACAAGCAGCGCGCAGATTTGACCACCAATCAAAGTCACGTATTGAAAACTTGAGTAAAAGCCTCGATTGCGATGATCGGCCATTTCAGTGAGATAGGTAGCGCTTGTGCCGTACTCGCCACCGAGACTCAGACCTTGAATAATGCGTGCGATTCCGAGCATCACGGGCGCGTAGATGCCGATGGATGCATACGTTGGCGTTACCGCAATCATTAACGACCCGAAGCACATGAGCGAGACGGAAAGCATCAGCGCTCCCCGTCGTCCGTAATGATCCGCCAAATACCCGAACAGCCATCCGCCTACTGGGCGGACAAGGAAACCCGCGGCAAAAAGCAAGGCAGCATTGAGTTGCTGCACGACTGGGTCAGAACTTGGAAAGAACGCTCCTGCAAAATACAGAGCGAAGGCGGCATAAGCGTAGAAATCGTACCACTCGACCAAATTACCGATAGACCCGATAAAAATGGCTCGGATCCGCCGCCTCATGTCCGCGAAGTCTTCTTCGCCGGATTGGGCAGCCAAGCTTGTCGTCATGATTGTCTCATCCCAAAGTCACGCTGACACCAAACCCATAACGGTGGGCTAAGTTCCCAGAGCACTTCTTGTTGACTACCTCGGCGTTTCGGAAAGTCAGCTTGTCAAAACGGTAGAACGTCTGGTCGCGGACGGCAAATATGAACTTGCAGCCTCGTTGCTGGAATCGTCCGCGCGCGCGGCGCTTCCGTAAACAATGCGAAACGGCTCGTCTACCTCAAGTTAATGGAGAAGTACCAGAACACGGATCCGTTCAAATTCATCATTTACTCCACAAAAATCGGAGAACAAACGCCACAGATGCCAGCGCCCAAGTGATTGTTGTTAAACCGCGCTTGCCCAAAAACAACCGGATGTCGCGCCGCACGTTTTGTCGCCCTACGGGCGTGCGAAGTGTGCCTTAGCTTGCTAGGATGTACGCGGACGCTCGGTCGGGCGAAGAAGCTGGCTTCGGTACTGTCCGGGTGAGAGATCAAACCAGCGCCGGCAGGCTCGAAAGAAGCTGCTTTGGTCGGCAAAGCCGAGCAGGTACGCCGCCTGGGCAAGGGACAGTTGCAACCGGCCAAGATACTGCTCGGCCAACTCGCGGCGCGTATCGTCCATCAGCTGCATGAAAGATGTCCCTTCCTCTTCAAGGCGGCGCTGCAGTGTACGTTCACTCATGCACAACTCGCTGGCGATTTCGTCTCGTCGCGGCTCTCCGTCGGGCAAGCGCCGGATGATCATTTCGCGCGCCCTGTAGCTTATCTGTGCATGGTCGAAATGATGGAGATATTCGCCGGCAAAGCGCTCGTGCAACTCGGCCAGCGATGGATTCGACGTTGGAAGCGCTGCGACCATGTCGTTGGCAGCAAACAGCAAACTGTTGCGTGGCGCATCAAACAACACCGGGCAACGGAAAGCGGCACGGTAGGGGGCAAGATCAGCCGGCGCAGGGTAGGGCAGTTCGACTGCAAGCGGATTGACGTCGCGACCGCTAATCCAGCGGCAGAAACCGGCCAGAGTAACAACAATAAACTCGATGCGCTGCCTTGGGATGGGTCGATCGCCGCCGAAGAGAACGAACGCCGCCCGATATCCCGCCTGCTCTTCGTCCATTGTCATCGTGAAAGCGTCGCTGAGGATCAGCAAGTACCGGATTAGTCGCTCGAAGGCGCCGCGCAGGTTAGCGCATGACATCATCGTGTAGCCGACCACATCGAAGCTCGCGGGTCTCACCACATCATGCTGCGCGAGTCCAATCGCTGGGTTGCCTGAGCGTTCAACGGCCAGCTCCCACAGCCGGCTGATTTTCTCAGTCGGCAAGCGCGCATCAGGGACCTCAAGCGAAGTAGGGTCAATTCCGGCCGCGACGAGTAATGCGCGCGCATCAAGGCCCTCGGCGGCGAACATGTCCGCGATGCCCTTGACCCAGACGGCGGAAGTCGTTCGCTTGGTCATCCTTCGCCCCTCCCAAAAGCGACGGTTGGCCTTTTGGGGTCACTAAATTGGCCGCCTCGGTTACTGACGAGGGATTCCCTTGTGTCTAGCGTTCCGAGGCCAGCTGCGATCCAAACGAGGATCACGGCCGTCGTTACCTGGGAAAGATGCCATGGAATCGCAGCCTTCGCCAAGAAAGCCTCTGGGAGACATCGCGAGGACTGCAAATTGCTCGTCCGCTGGCGCGCCGCCGCGGGCTGTCGACGGCGATTTCTACAAGATCTCGCATCTCGTCGGCGCGGCGGATCAGGCTCTGCTCGGTCGTGTGCGGGCGTTCGCGGAACAGAAAGTAGCGCCCATTATTAACCAACACTGGGGTCGGGCCGAGTTTCCGTTCGAACTCATCAGCGACTACGGCGAACTTGGGATCGCCGGCGCGCCATACAGCGGATTTGGCTGTCTGGGTAAGAGCCCGCTTGTTGACGGTCTCATGATGATGGAGCTCGCCCGCATCGATTGCTCCATCGCAACGTTCCACGGCGTTCATAGCGGTCTAGCGATGGGATCGATCTATCTTTGCGGCTCGGATGAGCAAAAACAGCGTTGGCTGACAGCGATGCAACGAGCTGAGAAAATCGGCGCATTCGGTTTGACGGAGCCCGATGTTGGCTCCGGTGCCGCGCGTGGCCTTACCACGACGGCCCAGCGTCGCGGCAAGGACTGGAGCTTGAACGGGCAGAAACGGTGGATCGGCAACGCGACCTTTGCAGACCTGACGATCATCTGGGCTCGCGACGTCGACGACGATCAGGTCAAGGCTTTCGTGGTCGAAAAAGGCACAGCGGGTTTCTCTACGGAAAAGATGAAGCACAAGATGGCACTGCGCGTTGTCCAAAATGCAACTATCAATCTCCAGGACTGCCGTGTCTCCGACGAAAATCGGCTGGCGAATGCTCGGACCTTCAAGGACACGGCCGCGGTGCTGCGCATGACGCGCGCCGGTGTGGCGTGGGAAGCGGTCGGATGTGCCCAGGGGGCGTACGAGCATGCATTGCGATATGCCAGTCAGCGCGAGCAATTCGGGCGACCGATTGCCGGATTTCAACTTGTACAGGATCTGCTGGTGCGCATGCTTTCGAATGTGACGGCCTCCCAATGCATGGCGCTTCGTTTGTCGCAATTGCAAGACGCAGGCGTGATGAGCGAAGAACATGCTTCATTGGCGAAAGCCTTCTGCACCGTGAGGGCGCGAGAGACGGTGGGCTGGGCGCGCGAACTGCTGGGCGGAAACGGCATCCTGCTTGATCACGACGTCGCCCGTTTTGTCGCCGACGCGGAGGCTATCTACTCCTATGAGGGCACGCGTGAAATCAATTCGCTCGTTGTTGGTCGCGCCATCACGGGAATAAGCGCGTTTGTTTGAAACGCCGGCGGCCTCAGGCCGCTGAGCGCCCCCAAGCGAAGATTGGTCCTATCAGGTCAATGAATTGGCCGCCTCAGTCACTGACACAGGGCGGCTGTAGGGATTACAAATCTACCTGTATTCATCGCCAATCAGGCGTCCGCTGTACGCCAACCGATGGAGGGGAGTTATGTCGAGCAAGTGCTGGCTCGCTGCCTATGGCGAGCAAATTCCGCCCGGGATCAACCCCGACGCTCATGGTTCGGTGCTGGAGATGCTCGAGGGCGCCATGCGGCGTTTCGCGGACAAGCCGGCATTTCACTGCTTTGGACAGACGCTAACCTATGCCGACACCGACCGGCTATCGCGCGATTTCGCCGCCTTCTTACAGGTCAAGCTTTGCGTGAAGAAAGCCGACCGCATCGCCGTAATGCTCCCCAACATCCCGGCCTTCCCGCTCGCCATGTTGGGCATCATCCGCGTGGGTGCCGTTCAGGTAAACATCAACCCGCTCTATACGCCGCGTGAGCTCGAACATCAGCTCAATGATGCCGGCGTCGAAATCATTGTCGTCTTCAGCGGTGTGTCCGGAACGCTGGCCGAAATTATCGAACGAACCAAGGTCAAGACGGTCATCGGCGTCGGCACGAGCGACGGAACCAACGCTTCTATTCCCAGTCCACCTTGCGACGCTCGACTTCAGAACGTGATCGCATTCTCCGAAGCGCTTGCGCGCGGGGCGGATCTTTCGCTCACGCCGGTTACTGTATGCGGCGAGGACCTGCTCTTCCTGCAGTACACCGGCGGCACCACCGGACTATCGAAGGGCGCCGCACTGTCGCATCGCAACCTCGTCGCCAATACCGAACAGTTCAAAGCCTTCATACCGAACACCTTGCGCCCGGGAGAGGAAATCGTGGTCACGGCGTTGCCGCTCTACCACATCTTCGCACTGATGGTGAATTTCATCTCCTGCTTCTCGATTGGTGCGCAAAACTGGCTGGTCCCCAATCCGCGCGACATGGACGGCTTCGTCGACATTCTTCGCAAGGCGCACTGCACCATCTTCACGGGGGTCAACACGCTCTACGGCGGGCTGCTGATGCATCCAAAGATCACCGAAGTAGATTTCACCGCGCTACGCGTCGCGATCGGCGGCGGCGCGGCTGTCTTGCCTACGACATCGTCGAAATGGAAGGCGCTCACCGGAAATGACATCCTCGAAGGTTACGGCCTGTCTGAAACGTCCCCAATACTCACTCTCAATCCGATGACGGCCGTCGGCTTTACCGCAACTGTGGGCCTGCCTTTGCCGTCGACCGATATCAAGCTGCTCGACGCCGATGACAGGGAGGCGGCACTCGGCGAGCCTGGCGAGGTCTGCGCCAAGGGCCCGCAGGTAATGAATGGTTACTGGCAAAAGCCGGAGGCCAATGCGGCTGCGTTCACGCCCGACGGCTATTTCCGCACCGGCGACATCGGCATTTTCAATGAGCAAGGGTTCCTCAAAATTGTCGATCGCAAGAAGGACATGATCATTGTCTCAGGCTTCAACGTCTATCCAAACGAAGTCGAGGCAGTCGCCGCAGCCTGCACTGGTGTTGCGGAATGCGCTTGCGTGGGGCGGCCGGACGAGAAAACGGGCGAGGCGGTAAGGCTGTTCGTGACCCATGCTCGGGGCGCGACACTGACCGAAACCGAGGTGATCGCACACTGTCGGCGCGAACTTGCGCCTTACAAGGTGCCCAGAGAGGTTCGGTTCCTCGAAGCGCTGCCGAAATCGAATGTCGGCAAGATCCTGCGCAAGGATTTGCGCGCAATCCCGTGAATACGGTACCGCATATGACGATTCCCAACTACAGCGTGATGACGGTTTCGCAATTCGTCGGCCGCGAGCTGGGAGTCTCGGACTGGGTGACGGTGACCCAGGATCGCATCGATCAATTCGCAGCCTGCACAGGCGATCGACAGTGGATCCACGTCGATGTCGATCGCGCCAGGCGCGAAAGTCCATTCGGTGGGCCGGTTGCCCATGGCTATCTCACCCTGGCCCTGCTCGCCGCATTGATAACGGAAATCGGCGTGATCCCACACGATGCGGTAACCGGGCTCAACTACGGCCTCGACAGGGTCCGGTTTATTGCGCCCGTCAAGACAGACGCGCGCGTACGCATGCGTGCGACCCTCACTTCGGCCGAGCCCGAGTGCGATGGGCGGACACTCCTTAAGTTGCAAAGCACGCTGGAGATCGAAGGCGAAGCCAAGCCCGCTCTTGTTGCTGAAGTCTTGTGCATGTTGATAGGCAAGCGCGGTGCCGGGGCATGACGGTTTCCCCGAACTTATTTTAAACGAGGGACGCGACATGGCGACCGAAAGCCGTGAAGCCGGAAGTTTGAATTCTGATATCCGGGAGCAAGCAGCGCAGCACACGCTCGCGGCCAATCCGCTGGTCGGGGTGCGCGGTCATGACATCCTGGCTTCGGCAGGTGTGTTGGTCGGCCAAATGATGAAAAATCCCGGATCAGCGGCGCAGCAATACTTTTCCTTGGTTGGCGAACTCGGTCGTATCGTGATTGGCGGATCAGAGCTCGCGCCCGACGCTAAGGACAAGCGCTTTGCCGATCCGGCGTGGAAAGAAAGCGCCGCCTACCGAATGCTCGCGCAGTGCTATCTGGCCTGGAGCGGCGCGCTCAACCGATTTATAGACGCGGCAAAGATGGACAAGCGCGATGCGGAGCGGGTGCGCTTCCTTGTTTCGCTCGTTCTGGACGCGATGTCGCCCACCAACTCACTCGTCGGAAATCCTACGGCGCTGAAGAAACTTATCGAAACCGGCGGAGAGAGTCTCGTGCACGGCGTAGAGAATTTTATCGGCGACCTCGTCCATAACGGTGGCCTGCCGGCCCAGGTCGATACGCGGAAATTCAGCGTGGGTGGAAATTTGGCGACCACGGCCGGCTCGGTCGTCTATCGCAGCCCGGTTATGGAGCTCATCCAATATCAGCCCTTCGGACATCAAGTCCACAAGCGGCCGCTCCTGATCGCGCCACCGCAAATCAACAAGTTCTATATCTTCGATCTTGCGCCCGAAAAGAGCATTGTTCGGTTCGCCCTGAAAGGCGATCTGCCGACCTTTGTCATCAGCTGGAAGAATCCTTCTCCCACCGAAAGTCATTTTGGGCTGGATACCTATGTTGCAGCGATCGAGGACGCCGTTGACGTCATGTGCGACATCACGGGAAGCACGGACGTCAACATCTGGGGCTCGTGTTCTGGCGGCATCACGACATCAGCCTTTCTTGCAAATCTCGCGGTGCGCAAAGCCCCTAAGGTTCACAGCGCCACCATTGCCGTTTGTCTGCTTGACATGGCGACAGCGGAGAATACGACCGCTGGCATATTTATCACCCCGGAATCAGTCCTTGCGGCCAAGAGCGCGTCACACGCGGCGGGCGTGGTCGAGGGCCTGGAACTGGCGCGCATGTTTGCGTGGATGCGACCCAACGACCTGATTTGGAGTTATTGGGTTAACAACTATCTGCTCGGCAATGCACCGCCCGCTTTTGACGTCCTTTATTGGAACAACGACACAACGCGGCTTTCCGCACGCCTGCATGCCGATTTCCTCGATCTCATCAGCGCCAATCCATATGTCAAGGCCGGTCAGCTCACGGTGCGCGGCATGCCGCTCGACATGGGTCGGGTCAACATGGATAGCTATGTCGTCGCCGGAGTGACCGATCACATCACGCCGTGGCAGGGGTGCTATAACACTGCGAAGCTTTTCGGAGAGCGGAGCACCTTCGTGCTCGCCAACAGCGGCCATATTCAGAGCCTGCTCAATCCGCCGGGGAACCCCAAGGCATTTTTCTGGGCTGCTGCCGCGACCCCGGCAAAGGCAGAAGCGTGGCTGGAACAGGCGCCAAAGCACAGTGGCAGTTGGTGGCCGCATTGGCTCGAATGGATCAAAGCTCGATCGGGCGAGATGATGGTGGCGCCTGCCCTGCCGGGAGGCGACAACTACCCGCCGCTCGGCGAGGCGCCCGGTCGATACGTCATGGAGAAATAAGTGCAGATTAGCCTGCGCGAAGTAGACGGACGCATGCTTCGCGTCGGAGTTCGGCGCAGCGAGAAGTCGTACCCGCCGCTGCTGCTCTTCAACGGCATTGGCGCGAACATCGAGCTGGTCGAACCCTTTCTTGACGCATTGGATGGTCCGGAAGCGGTGGTCTTCGACGTGCCGGGAGTCGGAGGCTCACCTGCACCATGGCGCCCTTACCGCCCATTGACATTGGCACGGCTGAGTGCGCGGTTACTCGACCAACTCGGTCACGAGCAGGTGGACGTATTGGGCGTGTCCTGGGGAGGAGCCATTGCTCAGCAATTCGCGTTCCAGCACGGCAAGCGCTGTCGCAGGTTAGTGCTTGCCGCGACCTCGCCTGGCCATCTGATGGTGCCCGGCAAGCTCTCGGTGCTGCTCAAGATGGCAACGCCGCGCCGATACAAGGATCCCGACTACATGAAGAGAATCGCGGGCGAAATCTATGGCGGAAATTTGCGCAGTTCGCCTGAGCTGGTAAGCGGGCATCTTCGTCATGTCCGCTGGTCCAGCGACTACGGCTATTACCTGCAGCTGATCGCCGGATTTGGCTGGAGCAGCTTGCCCTGGCTCCGACTGCTCGCGAAACCGACGCTGGTCATAGCGGGCACTGACGATCCGATCGTGCCGATCGCCAATGGGCGCATATTGGCGAAGTTGATTCCTGGCGCGCGTCTGGTGACTATCGATGACGGTCACCTGTTTCTTGTTACAAGCGCAAAGCAGTGCGCCGAGTTAGTTTCGGAGTTCTTGCAAGAACGATAAACACTGCAAACCCGTTTGGCCCCAATGTCTTGAACTCGCCTATTTTTGCGAGACAAGATGATGGAAGTGATGCGTGATTTTGGGCCCTGGCGGGCGAATGCTACGATAATATTAATTATCGCAGGCAATAATGTCTGGGTCCAAAAGCGGACATGAAACGGTCCAAAATTAAGCAATTTGGGCGCCTAAAGGCCCGGTACGCGACCCTCAGATGAGCAGCACGTTGCCGTTTACCAATGATAACTCGAGGTGGTGTGAAAATCCGATCGGCATGTTAGCTTTCTCCAATCGAATCTAAGTGGGACGGGCCAGACCATTTACTTTTCGGACGACAGGACAGATCGAGCGGGCGTCGCTGCTTTCGGTCGATGCGTGAATGCGCACCGTAAAGGCGAGCCGCGCCGATATGGCCTGATCTGGCTGTTTACCTCGTTGATTATTGCCTTACAGACGGCTGACGTCTCTTCTGCGCTAGCGCACAAAACCGTTCCATCACACCGGGGCAAGGCCGCGAAGGCAGAGAGTCATCACAAGCAGAGATCAGCGCCTGAAGCCAAGCGCTTGGAGCGTGCGGCCGGACCGAGGATCCCTTTGCCAAGTGATCAAACTATTGCGACGGCGCCGCTGTCCCGTGACCTTGCTTTAACAAAGCAGGCGCTCGAGCTGGTGCGGCAACGCAAATCTGCTGACGCGACAGCGCTCGCTCGATCGATCAGCGATACAGTCGCACAGAAACTTGTGGAATGGGCTCTCCTGCGTAATCCGGACGACACAATCGGGTTTAACCGGTATGCCCTTTTCATTCACGCCAATGCCGACTGGCCCAGCGTCCCGCTTCTGCGCCGACGCGCGGAGGCTAGATTGTTACAGGACCATCACGACGCTGCCACCGTGCGCCGTTTCGTCGGCGAGGAGCCCGTTAGCGCGTCTGGCCGACTTGCACTCGCGCATGTGCTACTGCAAGGGGGTGATCGTGAAGGCGCCGCGCGCGAAGCTCGTGCGGTATGGCGCTCGGCGGAGATGTCGGGCGAGATGGAATCCACTGTAACCGGCATCTTTGACGGTGTGTTGTCCCGTGCCGACCATGCTGCGCGAATGGACCGGCGCATCGGCGCCAAGGATTTCGGCGCCGCAATGCGC
>DATLJR010000488.1:0-1592 GCA_035538755.1 Pseudolabrys sp. | reverse complement strand
GATGCTGGCTATCGCCGCAACTCGGAATCTCGGCTCTAATGTCAAGTTGCGCACGGCCGATGCGTTTGCCCTGCCCAAATTCGGCTCGCCGTTCGATGTCGGTATGGCGCACATGTGGTGGTCCCACGTGGGCAAGGAGCGGCGGCAAGAATTTCTTTCTCTTTTTGTTTCACGGCTCGAGCCTCGGGCAGTGATTCTGATGATTGATCAGGTTTCTGGAGGTTGCAGCAGCGTCTCCAGGCAGGATGAGTGGGGCAACCTAATGACGCTGCGAACGCTGGAGAGCGGCGCCACTTTTGAAATCATAAAGAACTATCCGAGCAGCGAAGAGCTATGCGACGACTTTGCTAAGGTCTGCGACGACATAGAGATCATGCTGCTTCCTCATTTCTGGGCCTTGAGCGCACGTGTGCGGGCCCTGATACCCGCTGACTGACGATTGCCAATTCGATATCTTGCAATCCGGCCCTGGCTGGCGGGGACCGAATGCAAACTGATCAATTGAAACGACGCGAGTTCATCACGCTTCTCGGCGGCGCGGTGGTCGGTTGGCCGCTCGCCACTCGCGCGGAACTGCAGCCTAAGATGCTGCGTGTCGGATTTGTCGGCATGCAGTCTCGAGAATCCCCTCTTTATGCAAATTTCCTCAAGCGGATGGCCGAACTCGGCTATCTGGAAGGCCGGAACTTTACCTTCGATTACATCCAAACGCCGGATATCGAAGGCTACGAAAAAAACTATCGCGAGCTCGCGGCGCGCAAGGTTGACGTGTTCCTGGCGGTTGGGAACGAGCCGGCGCTGCGTGCCGCGCTCTCGGCTGCGGACGGTAGGCCGATCGCGTTTCTGGCCGTCGATTTTGATCCTCTGGGGAAAGGATATGTGGCGCGTCTCTCACATCCCGGAGGCAATGTTACCGGCATTTTCGTACGCCAGCTCGAACTTGCGGCCAAACGCGTCGAGATCGCTCGCGAGGCGTTCCCGCGCGCGACTGTCGTCGGAATCGCATTTGACACGCTTTCGCGCGAGCAACGCGATGCAGCAGCCGAGGCGGCGCGCAAGCTCGGCCTGGAGCCGCGCCTGATCGAAGTCAAAGGCGGACAGGGCTACAGTGCCGCATTTGGCGCAATGGACGATGCGGGCGGGCAGCCGATCATCTTGCCAGCGAGCCCGATATTCCTGCGCGATCGCGCGGCCATCGCACAGGCACTGCTCGAGCGTCGCATTCCGTCGATCGCGGCATATCGGGAGAACATTGAGGCCGGTGCGCTGATCAGTTACGGCTTCGACCTCATGGGGCTGTTCTATGACATCGCGGGCTATGTCCACCAGATTGCAAGGGGCGCCAATCCGTCCGACATGCCGATCGAGCAATCGCCGCGCTTTTACATGGCGGTCAATCTGAAGACGGCGGGATCGCTCGGCGTTTCTTTGTCGGATGTGTTCGTCGCCCGGGCCAACGAAGTGCGCGAATGAGCAACTGTGTTGTTGGCTCAGGCGGATCGCGGCTGCCATACAGCATTATCGCGGAGCATAGCGTTGAGGGTTGTGATCATTTTTCGCATGACGGCGACGATGATGACCTTGGATTTTTT
>DATLJR010000487.1:0-1891 GCA_035538755.1 Pseudolabrys sp. | reverse complement strand
CCGGCTAAGAGGTTTTGTCAATTTTGTATGGTCTTTGTCGCGCTTCTTAGTCGCTTCGTCCCCGCGCGGGATTTGTTAGTTTCCGCCAAAAATTTGTTCGTCGGTGTCATTCGCTCCGTTGAGTGAATCCCCGACAGCACTTCGACAAGTCCAGTCCAGAAAATAGTCCGAGAGTGCAGGCTGCAATCGTAAATCTAGTCATAGCTTTCCCCTATCGCTTAAATACTCGGAGCCTACAGGATGGCATTAGGTCGCCCTGCCAGGGTCCACCCGGCGTTTCTAGGCTTCTCCCGGCCCAAACCGTCGACCAGCAAGTCCACCCAGACTCTTAGGCGCGCCTTCGGCGTCGGCGCGGTGCGCTTGTAGTGGTCGGCCACAATGTCCCGCACGACCTCGGTCGGCACGGCGGGCATCGAAAGCTGTTCGAGGATTTTGTCGCCAATGGCCATTGCTTAGCGCTTCTTCTTCGATTCCGCTTCGGCCTCCGCAAGCGCCGCTTCCAGCCGCTTGATCGCAGTCAGCCGCTCGCCTCCGAACCGATCACAGAACGCATCGGCATGATCGGAATTGCCGAAACAGTACCGCACGTAGAATTGCCCATCGTCGTTCCGTCCTTGGCCGCGATGAATTTGAATGTGGCGCTCGCGGTGGAACGCCAACATATCGTCGGACCTTGCTCGAAAGCCTTCCGGCGGCAAGGCCAACTCCACGATGTGCGGATAGTCCCGCTCATTCATGCGGGCGGTGATCACGTATTTCCGCCGACTCATTGGGGCCACCAACGCGGTCATTCCCAGCAAGGTTACGCGCAATGCCAAGGGACTGCCAACGGCATCGCGACCTGCAAGTCGAGCCGCCGTTAACACCACGATTCGTGCTATCATGGGTGCGAAGCTCAGATCAGAAGCGCCTCGCGCTCAACGCGCGCTGGCGCGGTCGGGCCGACACGCCCGCGCGGAGGGGGATCGCATGATGAACCGGAAACATGCTCTTGTTCTCGCAGCCGCCTTGCTGACTGCGGCGCCCTTTTCGCTGCAATGGTCGCAAGAGAACGTGGCGCTATCGATTAACAGCGCGGAAGCCCGGATTGGACTAACAAGCGTTGCGGGCGTCCATCGGAGGGTCTACCGCAGGCCATACCGCCGCGCGGCTTATGCAGCCGCAGCGGCTGGAGTGGCCGGATACGGCTACGGCTCATATTACGGCTATAGCTCTCCGTACTATTCCAGCTACTACGCGCCGCAGCCGTATAGCTATCCCGTAAGGGTCCTCGTGCGTCCCGTAAGGCTCCTGGTGCGTACTACCCATTGGCCCTATCCCCCACCTAGCGACAGCTATTACCTGCCACCCTTTGCGAACGTAAGCTCCTACGACCCTAGGATGCCATGACCGACCGTTAGCAGCGTCGGCAATGACGACGTGGCAATCGGCGGTCCTGATTGTGGGCTTTGCACCCGGCATGAGCTTCTGGCTTTTCGCGCTTTTCGGGTGACGATGCTTCCGCCCGACCTACGCCAAAAAGTGGTCCGGGCCATTTGGCGCAATGCTCAACGCATGCCGAGCAAGAGAAGACGATTTCGGGCGTTAAGGCGTGCTGAAAATTTGGCGATGCTCGGGCGAGCGGCCCGGGCGCAAGCTAAGCCGTGAACCGCGATTGTTTCGCAACCGCTGGCCGCCGCAAACGACGTGTGCGAGTTGCGCCGCCGGATGTTTAGGCGACCTTCTGCCGCCGTCGCCATCAGCCGAGAAGGCGACCGCTCGCCAAGAGCAGGCCGGGCAGTCCAGCACCGGCGATCCGGCGGCGGCCAATCCAGCAAGACCATTGCACACTCTGTGCTGGACTTTCAGCGCAAAGCCTTTGCCTGCTGGCGCAGTGAGCTTACCTCAGTAG
>DATLJR010000486.1:0-2109 GCA_035538755.1 Pseudolabrys sp. | reverse complement strand
GTCATTGGCCCCAGCAACTACCTCCTTGATGACGACTTCGTCCATCGCCAACGTAGACTCGCAGAGCTTCGGACTGCAGTCGACATAGCTCAGCTTGTACGACCTGCCATTGCCGAGCTTGAGCTCGACTCCTTTGGCGATCAAAACGCCAATGTCGATCTGGGTCGTCTGCACCACGGACACCAGAAGGCCCTCCCTATTATGCAGAATTAACCAGGCGCCCAGCGTGACCTGTTGGTTCTGCTGCTGCACCCGCATGGACATCGTCGCCACGCAGACCTTCTTGCTCTTTCCGTCGGCGGTATCGCGACACGTGACCGTCCAGTTGTCGTAATTGATGGTTTCGGTGCGTATGGGTCCACTCGGTGCCGCCTGCGCTGGGGCGGGAGCCGGGGTCGCCTTTGGCGCCAGCGGCTTCGGCGCAGGCTGAGCGGGCAGAGTCTGCGCACCCACGTCCTGATTTGCAAAATAGATGGTGATCGCAAGCGCAACAGATCCTGCCAACAGGGTGCAGATCAGCGCGGTCGCAATATTACGCAAAGTCATGTATGGCTCTATCCTGCATCGCCCGATCAAGAGCAGCTGCTTGACGCCGGAAAGTCAAGCTCCTGTAACTCTCTGTTGCTACCGCACGATCTCGATAACGCATGGGCGAGAGTTCCAACGTGAAGTTCGTGCACTTCCGCGGCCTTGGCTGGCATATCTTGCTTGCGCCGAGCTATCGGGAGCAGGAACAAAGAAACCGTTGCGGCTCGGCCCCTGCGGCCATCTATACGGATTACCGGCGACCGGCTCACGGTTTTTTACTGTTTACGGCCAGTGGGGCCGCCCAGACATGGCCCGGCGACTTCGATCGAAGACGGCCTGCGAAAATTCGTTGCTTGGTATCGGCAATATCACGGCTGATAGAGCTTGGAATTGAGGTTTTTTCTTATCCGCCCGCCTGCCTTATAATACAACCATGAGGGGATTTTTGTGCAACCCGCGTCGCGTCCTGATCGTCGCGCACGACCTTATCGTCACAGCGCTGGCGATGTTGGCGACGCTCTATCTTCGCTTCGCGGACGGTCAAAACGGCGGCCTTGAGGAACGTTATCATTGGCTGCTGATTATTTTGCCCTGCTACATCGTCTACGCGGGCCTGATCTATTGGTATTTTCACTTGTACATGGCGAAGTGGCGTTTTGCGTCTCTGCCAGATCTGCGCAACATTTTCCGAGCAGTCACGGTTCTCGCGATCTCCCTGCTCGTGCTCGACTATGTGCTTTTGTATCCGAGACTGTTCGGAACATTCTTCTTCGGCAAAGTAACAATCGCCCTCTATTGGTTCCTGCAAATGTTCTTTCTCGGTGGGCCTCGTATCGCCTATCGGCTATTTCGACTTTCCCGTACCCAGCAACACGTTAAAGGTCCGGACGCAATGCCGACGCTTATTGTCGGGCGTGCCGCGGATGCCGAGGTGTTGCTGCGAGCGATAGAGAGCGGGGCGGTCAGGAACGTGCTGCCGGTTGGCATTTTGTCGCCCTCGTCAGCGGATCAGGATCACTCGGTGCGGGATGTGCCAGTCCGCGGCTTCCTCAGCGATCTCGAGACGGTGATCGTCGCACTTCGCTCGCAAGGCGTTCACGTCAACCGCCTGGTGCTCACACCAAGCGCGCTCGAACCGGAGCTACACCCGGAAACCATGCTGATGCTGGCGCGCCGTCTTGGGCTCGCCGCGAGCCGCATGCCCTCCCTCGGCGGGGGCGAGGAAGCGTTGCGGTTGACGCCCATCAATGTCGAAGACCTGCTGCTGCGACCGAGTGTGAAGATCGACTATCGACGGCTTGAGCATTTCATTCGTGGCAAGACGATTGTGGTCACTGGCGGCGGCGGTTCGATCGGGTCCGAGGTTTGCGATCGAGTGGTCAATTTTGGCGCCAGAAGGCTGCTGGTTATTGAAAATTCGGAGCCGGCGCTACATGCGGCCCTCGAACGCCTTGCCGCCAAATCGAGTGCAACGGTGGTCGATGGACGCATCGCCGACATCCGCGATCGCGATCGAATGTTCGCGCTGATCGGCGAAGCGAAACCGAATCTGGTTTTTCATGCCGCCGCGCTCAAACACGT
>DATLJR010000485.1:0-2593 GCA_035538755.1 Pseudolabrys sp. | reverse complement strand
CCGCCCTGAACGTGTCAAACCCGCTTTCGAGGCGAGCCTAAAGCGACTCCAACTCGATTACGTCGACCTCTATTTAATCCATACCCCGTTTGCCTTTCAACCGGGTGACGAGCAAGACCCGAGGGATCAGAGCGGCAAAGTAATTTATGATGAAGGGGTGACGTTGCTGGATACATGGCGAGCTTTGGAGAGTCTTGTCGATGAAGGCCGGTGTAAAGCCATCGGACTGTCAGACGTTGATGTGGAAAAGGCAAAAGAGATTACTGAATCCGCGAGGATAAAGCCTGCCGTTGTGCACGTAGAATCCCATCCATATCTCCCGGAATGGGAGTTGCTCGAGTTTTGCAACCAGCACGGTATCGTGTTCCAAGCTTTTGCGGCGCTAGGTCATAGTTCAGAACCTAAGTTGCTAGATGATCCTGTCATTACCTCCATCGCCAAGAAAGTTAACAAAACCCCTGCCCAAGTGCTCCTCGCATGGGCGGTGCAACGTGGCACGGCCCTCCTTACCACGTCCAAAACCGAGAGCCGCATCAAGGAGAACTTTGATATCTCCACGCTTCCTGAAGACGCAATGAAAGAAATTAGGGAGGGAATCAAGACGCGGCAAAGATTTAACCCAGTCGTGGCGACTGGCGTGCCTGGGTTTATTCCAAGAGGAAGGTGAACATGAAAGCTAATCAGCACCTGGAGCAATCCATGCAAGAGGAACAAATACGTGAAGCCCTGAATACGCACCGGCACGCGTCGACAGCCGGCGATGCAAACGCGGAACACGATGTTGGCGCCGTGCGCGAGCTGAGTCATTTCATCGACGGTCAACGCGCCGTTGGCGCGAGCGGGCGGTTCGGCGACGTATTCGATCCGGCGGAAGGCCGAGTGGCGGCCCGCGTGCCGCTCGCAAACGCAGCTGAAGTCGCCACCGCCGTCGCCGCTGCGAAAGCCGCGTTCCCTGCTTGGAGCGAAACCGCGCCGCTGAAGCGCGCTCGTCTGATGTTCAAGTTCAATCAGCTGCTTCACGCGCATCACGACGAACTCGCCGAGCTCATTACGCGCGACCACGGCAAGCTGTTTTCGGACGCGAAGGTCGAGGTGCTGCGCGGTATCGAAATCGTCGAATTCGCGTGCGGCATTCCGAACCTGCTCAAGACCGATTTCACCGATCAGATCGGCGGCGACATCGACAACTGGAATCTACGTCAGCCACTCGGCGTAGTCGCGGGCGTCACGCCGTTCAATTTCCCGATGGTGGTGCCGTGCTGGATGTTTGCGATGGCGGCTGCGTGCGGCAACACATTCGTGCTCAAGCCCTCGGAGCGCACTCCGTCGGCATCCATTCGGTATGCCGAGCTGTTCCTCGAGGCGGGCGTGCCCAAAGGTGTCTTCAATGTCGTGCAGGGCGACAAGGTCGCCGTCGATGCGCTGATCGAGCACCCCGATGTGGTTGCGTTATCTTCAGTCGGCTCGACGCCGGTCGCCGAATATATCCACAGCGAAAGCGCAAAGCGCGGCAAGCGCGTGCAGGCCTTGGGCAGTGCGAAGAACCATCTAGTCGTCATGCCCGACGCCAATCTCGATCAAGCCGTCGATGCGCTGATGGCCTCGAGTTATGGCTCGGCCGGGGAGCGCTGCATGGGGACCTCAGTCGCGGTGGCGGTAGGGCGTATTGCCGATGAGCTGATTGAGCGCCTCGCGCCGCGCGTACGCTCGCTCAAGATCGGCGGCGGCATGGAACCCGATTTGGACATGGGGCCGCTCGTCACCGCCGCTCATCGCGCCAAGGTGTCGGGCTATATCGATGCGGGCGTCGCGGCAGGTGCCAAGCTCGTCGTCGATGGTCGCGGCTATACCGTGCCCGGCCACGAAGAGGGCTTCTTTCTCGGCGGCTCTCTCTTTGACAACGTGAAGCCTGATATGAGCATCTATCGAGAAGAGATTTTCGGGCCAGTCCTGTCGGTTGTCCGCGTGCCCGATCTCGCGAGTGCGATAGCACTCGTCAACGCGCACGAACTGGGGAATTGCGTATCGCTTTTCACATCCGACGGCGGCGCGGCGCGCGTATTCTCTCGGCAGATTCAGGTGGGCATGGTTGGCATCAACGTGCCGGCTCCGGTGCCGGCGGCGTGGCATTCGTTCGGGGGCTGGAAGCGATCGCTGTTCGGCGATCATCACGCGTACGGCCAGGAAGCCGTGCGCTTTTACACGCGCTACAAGAGCGTCATGCAGCGCTGGCCCGACAGCATCGCCAAAGGTGCGGAATTCGCGATGCCCGTGGCCCAGTAAGCCGACCCGAGCGTTGCAGCAGTGGTATGCCACCTGCCTCAATAATCTGGCAGTAAAGGAGCGAATTGTCTGGGCAGCAGTATCAGATAGGACCTGTTTATGTCGAATGCATATGACGCTATCATAGTCGGAACGGGACAAGCCGGGGCGCCTCTGGCGGGGCGTTTGAGTGAGGCCGGGATGAAGGTTGCTATCGTTGAGCGCAAACTATTCGGCGGCACGTGTGTTAATACGGGATGCACACCCACTAAAACCTTGGTAGCAAGTGCTTACGCGGCCCATTTGGCCCGTCGGGTTGCCGACTTTGGTG
>DATLJR010000484.1:0-36824 GCA_035538755.1 Pseudolabrys sp. | reverse complement strand
GATCAGCGCGCGCGCGTTGTACGGATAGAGGCAGCCCGCCTTTGCGTTCACCGGCATGCATTCAAGGCTCGGTTTGCGATAGGGCGACAGCGTGATCGAAAAGCCTTCCGGCTTGCGCATGGGCGCTTCGTAAACGCTCAGGCACCATTTCGTCGATTGCGGATCTGGCGCGACCAGCAGGGTTCCGCTGCGCTCCGCCCAATACATCGGACGAATGTACAGAGCGGCTTCCTTGTCGAAGCGCTTGATGCCGTCGTGTGCAAGCTCCAGCCATTTTTTGGCCGACACAACCGGGGTGAGATGCATCGTTTCCGCCGAAGCATTCACCCGCTCGCAGTGCAGATCAAGATCGGGCGAAACGCCCTCGAACGTTCGGGCTCCGTCGAATACCGAAGAGCACAGCCAGGTCGCGTGGTCGCGCACGCCCATGATCGGCAGGTTGCCCTCGTGCCAATCGCCTTCATGAAAGGTCCACGTCTTCGACCAACGATGTCCCGACGCCATTCATCACTCCGGTCACGGCCATTCACGGCACCTTTGCCCTCGTGGCAATCCTTTGCCACCATAGCCCTCCGCCGCGGAGGATACCATGTCGTCCATTTTCATCTTCGACGCCTATGGCACGCTGTTCGATGTCCATGCGGCGATCGCACGCCACAAGGTACAGGCAGGTCCCGAGGCCGATCGGATCTCGGCGATCTGGCGCACAAAGCAACTCGAATACAGCTGGACCCTCACGCTCGCGGGGCACTACACCGATTTCTGGACACTCACCCAGCGCGCCCTCGATTATGCATTGGCGTCAGTGCCGAGTGTCGACAAATCGCTGAAGCCGGCTCTGCTCGATGCGTACTTCAAGCTTGATGCCTTTCCCGACGCGCGCATCGCACTCAAGGCCCTGAAAGCGAAAGGCCGCAAGACGGGCATCTTGTCGAACGGATCGCCTGCGATGCTCAAAGGCGCGGTGGAGGCGGCGGCCATCGGCGATGAACTCGACGCGGTTCTTTCGGTCGATACTTTGAGAATGTTCAAGCCGCGCCCTGAAGTCTATCGCCTGGTCCCGGACCAATTCCGCTGCTCGCCCGCCGACGTCACCTTCGTCTCGTCGAACCGCTGGGACGTGATGGCCGGAGTTCGCGCGGGCTTTCGCGGTATCTGGGTCAATCGTTCCAACAAGCCGGACGAATATCAGGACTCTCCACCGGCACGCGTCCTGAAAGAGCTGAGCGTACTGAGCGAGATCGACTAGCACTTTCGTCGCAGTCATAAGGCTGGCGCGATACGAATTTGCGGCCTATATGCCCACTGCGACTCTCCTCAAGTTCCCCAGCCATGCAATCGATCATTTCCGTCTCAGACCTATCGAAACGTTACGCGTCCGGATTTGAGGCGCTCAAGAAGATCAACCTCGATATTCGTCGCGGCGAGATCTTTGCGCTGCTGGGCCCTAACGGCGCTGGAAAAACGACACTGATCGGCATCATCTGCGGCATTCTCGTGCCGAGCGCGGGCAAGGTCACGGTCGACGGGCACGACATCATCTCGGACTACCGTGCGGCACGCTCGTTGATTGGGCTGGTGCCGCAGGAACTCCACACTGACGCTTTCGAAAGCGTATGGGCGACGGTCTCGTTCAGCCGCGGTCTGTTCAACAAGCCGAAGAACCCCGCTTACATCGAGAAGGTGCTGCGCGCGCTGTCGCTCTGGGACAAGAAGGGCGACAAGATCATGACGCTCTCCGGCGGCATGAAGCGCCGGGTGCTGATCGCAAAGGCGCTCTCGCACGAGCCCCAGGTTCTCTTTCTGGATGAGCCCACCGCCGGCGTCGACGTCGAGCTGCGCAAGGACATGTGGCAGGTCGTGCGCAACCTGCGCGATTCAGGCGTCACCATCATTCTGACCACCCATTACATCGAAGAAGCCGAGGACATGGCCGACCGCATCGGGGTGATCAACAAAGGCGAAATCATTCTGGTCGAGGAAAAGGCCGAGCTGATGCGCAAGCTCGGAAAGAAGCAGCTGACATTGCAACTTCAGCAGAAGTTGCACGGACTTCCGGCGGAGCTGTCCGCCTTCAAACTCTCGATCGGCGAGGACGGAAGCACGCTCATTTACGACTACGATACCAAGGCCGAGCGCACGGGCGTGGCGACGCTTCTTGGCGAGCTGTCGCGTGCGGGCCTGCGCATCCGCGACCTGCAGACGAAGCAGAGTTCGCTGGAAGACATTTTCGTCGGACTGGTGAGCAACCGGCAATGAACCTGAGAGCAGTCCAGGCCATCTATACCTTCGAAATGGCGCGAACCGGGCGCACCATCTGGCAGAGCATTGTCTCGCCGGTCCTCTCCACGTCGCTCTATTTCGTCGTGTTCGGCGCAGCGATCGGTTCCCGCATCACCGAAATCGAGGGGGTGCCCTACGGGTCATTCATCGTGCCCGGACTGATCATGCTCACGCTGTTGACCCAGAGCACGATGAACGCATCTTTCGGCATATATTTTCCGCGTTTCACCGGAACTATCTACGAGATCCTCTCGGCGCCGGTGTCACCGTTCGAAATCGTCCTGGGTTATGTCGGCGCGGCCGCAACCAAATCGATCATCCTCGGTCTGATCATCCTGGTGACTTCATGGCTGTTCGTCCCCTTGCGCATTGCGCACCCGTTCTCGATGGTCACTTTCCTTGTGCTGACCGCGGCAACCTTCAGCCTCCTCGGCTTCATCATCGGGATCTGGGCCGATGGTTTCGAAAAGCTGCAGATCGTGCCGCTTTTGATTGTCACCCCTCTGACCTTTCTCGGCGGCACCTTTTATTCAATCAGCGTCTTGCCGCCGACCTGGCAAACCGTCGCGCTGTTCAACCCGGTGGTCTACCTGATCAGCGGGTTCCGCTGGAGCTTTTTCGAGATTGCCGACGTAGGCCATGCTGTCAGTGTCGGCATGACTTTGCTGTTCCTTGTCATCTGCCTGATCACGGTCTGGTGGATGTTCAGAACCGGCTACAAGCTGAAAAGGTGATGAGCACCACCCTGAAATAAGCCGCAACGCTCGGGGTATGTGCTTCGTGTCCGGGATTTCCAGGGAGTTGCAGATGTCGCCGGTAGCAAGAACGTTCGCAGGCCTCGCCCTGGCAACCGCGCTTTCGACAACGGTTGCCGCGCAAGGCCTGGTCACGCAGAAAAACATTTCGCTCGCGATGGCGCAGACGATCGCCCAGGCCGCCCTCGCCCAATGCGAGATCATGGGTTTCAAAGTCTCGGTGACGGTCGTGGATCGTGCCGGCCTACCGATCGTAATGCTGCGCGGTGATGGGGCCGGTCTGCACACGCCCGAAGGTTCGGAGCGCAAGGCTTACACCGCGCGCACGTTCAGCCAACCCTCCGCCGACTTCGTCAAGCGGATGACTGAGAGGCCGGAATCTGTCGGCTCGCGGCAATATACACGAGTGCTGGCGCTCAGCGGCGGATTGCCGATCAAGGCGGGCAACGAAATCGTTGGCGCTGTCGGCGTATCCGGTTCGCCCGGCAAGGATGATGTCTGCTCGCAGGCCGGCATCGACAAAGTTGCCGACCTGCTGAAGTGAGGCGGGCTAGCTCGTAGCCAATGCGTCCAGGATGCGCGCCCAGCTCCTGATGCCTTTGTGATAGCACGTCAGGTCGAACTTCTCGTTCGGCGAATGCACGCGGTCGTCGTCGAGAGCGAAGCCGACAAGCAGTGAATCCATGCCGAGGACTTCCTTGAAGTCAGCGACGATCGGGATGGATCCGCCCGCGCCGACGGCCACCGCCTTGTGTCCCCATTCCTCGGCCAGCACGGCCCGCGCCTTCGTCAGCGCCGGATTGTCGAACGAAAGCTGGATCGGCGGCGCAAGACCGAAGTTGCCGAACTCGACCTTGCAATCCGCGGGCAACCGCGCGCGCACGAAGGTGCGGAAGGCATCACGGATTTTCTCCGGGTTCTGTTCGCCGACGAGGCGGAAAGAAACCTTTGCGCTGGCCTCGCTTGGAATGACGGTTTTCGCGCCCTCCCCCGTGTAGCCGCCGATGATGCCATTGACCTCAGCGGTCGGACGCGTGGTGATCATTTCGATCAACATGCGGTCCTTCTCACCCGAAGGTTGCTCCAGTCCGATCGGACCAAGGAATTTCGCCGGCGTCAGATCAAGTCCTTTAAGGTCGGCCTTGATATCGGCTGGAAGCTCTTTGACGCCATCGTAAAAGCCGGGGATGGTGACTCGCCCGTTCTGATCCCACATCGAACCGAGGATGGACGACAAAAGGCGCAACGGATTTTGCGCGGCGCCTCCGAACAGCCCCGAGTGCAGATCGCGATCGGCGCAAATGATCTTCACGTCCTCGTAGACCAGCCCGCGCAGCGAGGTCGTCACTGCCGGCGTTTTCTGATCCCACATTGCCGTGTCGCAAACGAGCGCCAGGTCGAGCTTGAATTCAGCGGCGTTGTCCCGAACGAAGCTGAACAGATTTTTCGAACCACATTCTTCCTCGCCCTCGATCATCATGGTGATTGGCAAAGGCAGCTTTCCGGTGACAGCCTTGAATGCACGACACGCCTCGATAAATGTCATCGCCTGACCTTTGTCATCGCAGGCACCGCGGGCGACGATAATCTTCCGCCCGTCCGGCAAAGTTTCGATGCGCGGCTCGAAGGGCGGCGTCTTCCACAGATTGAGAGGATCGACCGGCTGCACGTCGTAGTGCCCATAGAAAAGGACACGCGGGCCCGCCACCCTATTCGACTTCCCGACCACGACCGGGTGCCCCGCCGTCGGGCGCACGGAGGCTTCAAAGCCGATTGATTTGAGGTCGGTGGCAACGTGCTCGGCGGCAGCTCGGCACTGATCCTTGTACGCGGGATCGGTCGAAACCGAGGCAATCCGCAACAGCGCGAACAGCCGCTCAACGCTTCGATCAATATCGTGGTCGATGCGGTTCAGCACCGCGTCGAGGGTTTTCATGACGACTCCTTCGGGGCTGGAGTCCGAAACTAGCAAGCTGAAAGGGCGCGTCAATGCAGGGTCGGCTTGCCGAAAACGGCTGAATTTGAATGGCCGGCCACGGGCATGCCTCTGGCGAGCCAGCGCGGCTCGCGGCGCGCGGCGTGACGGCCCTGAAGGGCGGCGCCAAGGCGGCGATAGAGCATCCGCGGTGGGATCGTTGCAGAAATCGCCGTGAGATAACCGCGGCGACGCGCAGCGCGTCGCAGTTGGGGCGTGACGACTGGAGCGATCATTAACGCCGGAACGCCGCAGCATAGCCCAGGTGCATCGCTTTCTTTCATCGGCGGGGCGTCCGGGACCGGGGCGCCGACCGCCACCAGGCACGCATCGGCCCTGCCCGACTGACACAAGAGCCGCGCCTCTTCGAGACCGGCCACTGCCATGACATGCGCGACCTCCATGCGTCGCAGACGAGCGGCCAGAACATGGCCGTGCTCACTGTCAGTCACGACGACAACACGCAAATCTTTCATCGACCTCATGACGCGACCCTTTACGATCCACCCGTCCCAGTCCACGCCGCCCCTGCACGATCTTGCATGTTTATCGGTGGCCAAATGGCACCGGTATATCCTTCTTCTGTCAGTGTTATTTGAGACTACACCGGCGGCCGCACCTAACAATCGACAAATTACCCGATGGTGAAACTACGAACGCGCATGTTGTATTTGTGCACGGACGTTTGGTCCGTGCGTTCTCGGTTGTTGAATGTTGTCGCCATGTGCAATTGCAGCATCGTGCAAGCACGCATCAGTGGACTTGAATTCGTATCGCGGGCTTCTCATTTCACTTGACTGTGACTTTCGCGACGTCCGAGGCGTGATGTTGCTGCGCATCATTAAGACCGCATCGTGCTTGTCATTGACGAAAACGCCGTTCAATATATTCGCAATTCCGCCACAAGCGCGGGGGGCGTGAGGGGATCATGGAAGACTTGATCGGGCGTCTCGTCGCCAACGTTGGCGTCGACCAAAGTGCCGCGGAAAAGTCAGTTGGCATTATCCTCGACTTCCTGCTCAAGGAAGGCCCAGCCGACAAGGTGAAGGCTCTCATCGACAAGATCCCCGGAGCAGAAGCCTTGCTGGCGCACCAATCGGAAAGCGGTAGCGGGTTCTCGATGGGCGGCATCATGGGTGCGGGTACCAAGATGATGTCAGCGGGACTGAGCATGGGTCAGGTGCAAGCTGTCACGCGCGAGACCATCGCGTACGCCCGCGAAAAGATTGGCGACGACGCTGTGGGAGAAATCGTCGGCGCCATTCCCGGATTAAGTCAGTTTGTTTGATTCCTTTCAGAGCGGGCAAAGATAAGAAACGGCGGAGGCACGGATGTCCTATCCCATCACCGATATCGACGGGATCGACGGCGAAGTCGCCGCCGTTCTCAAGTCGGCGGGGATTCGGTCGTCCGACCGGCTGCTGGAAGCAGCGCGTACCGTCAAAGGGCGGAAGACACTCGCCGCGAAAACCGGATACGACGAGAAGCGACTCCTGTACTGGGCCAACATCGCCGACCGCATGCGCATCAAGGGCGTGCGGAAGGAATATGCCGAACTGCTGCAGGCCGCCGGTGTCGATACCGTTAAAGAACTCAAGTATCGCAACCCGTCCAATCTGGCCAAGGCGATGGCCGACGCCAACAGGAAGCGCAGGCTCGTTCGGCTTTTACCATCGGAGAAAGTCGTGAAGCGTTGGATCGAAAACGCCAGGACGTTGCCGCTGAAGATCACCTATTAGCGGTCTGAGGCCTGCTTGACAGTCCCTCGCCGACCGCGCAAAGCGACCGGCATGGAAAGCGTCCGTACCCTCGATCAAGCAATCGGAACTGCGCCAAAACCATTACCTCTCACCCTTTCGGGGCTGCTTTCGCCCGGCCGGCCGTTGGTCATGGGTGTCCTCAACGTGACCCCGGATTCCTTCTCCGATGGTGGCCGGTTCCTCGACCCTACGGTTGCAATCGCACATGCGGCCGACATGGCTCGGCGGGGCGCCGCCATCCTCGATATTGGGGCGGAGTCCACGCGCCCCTATGGCGATCCGGTGCCGGTGTCGGTTGAGGATGAAAAGGCGCGGCTGGCGCCGGTCCTACCCGATGTGGTCAAGCTTGGTCTGCCGGTGTCGATCGATACCATCAAGGCTTCGATTGCGGCCTGGGCGCTCGACCAGGGCGCGGCGATCGTCAACGACGTCTGGGGCCTGCAAAAGGATCCGGACATGGCACCGCTGGTGGCCAAACGACGGGTTCCGGTGATCGTGATGCACAACCGTGAGGCTGCCGATCCCGCCGTTGAGATCGTTGCCGACGTGATGGCCTTCTTTACCCGTTCGCTCGAGATTGCGGCCCGTGCCGGCATTGCGCGCGAGAGTATTGTGCTTGATCCCGGCATCGGCTTCGGCAAGACGCCGGAACAGAGCATCATTTGTCTTGCGCGGCTTGCGGAGTTCAAGTCGTTGGGCTTGCCACTGCTCGTGGGCGCCTCGCGCAAGCGTTTCATCAATTCGGTGACGCCCTCGCCGCCGGACGAACGCATTGGCGGGTCGATTGCCGCGCATCTGCTGGCGGTCCAGGCGGGCGCGGCGATCGTGCGCGCGCACGACGTCGCGGAAACAGTCCAGGCGCTGCGCGTTAGCGCCGCAATCGACGCCGTCCGATGAGTGACCGAATTTTCATAAGAGGACTGGTATTGCATGCCTATCACGGCGTGATGCCGCACGAGGCCAAGGTGGGGCAAACTTTCACGCTTGATCTCGACCTCGAAATCGATCTGACCGCGGCAGCCCGCTCGGACAAGGTGGTCGACACCGTTTCCTACGACAAGGTCGTCGATTGCACGGCCGAGGCGTTCTGCAGCGAGCGCTTCCGCTTGATCGAAGCCGCAGCGGGCAGCGTCGTCGATGCGGTGCTCGCCACGTTTGCGCGCGTGCGCTCGGTGCGCGTGACGATCCACAAGCCGCATGCGCCGATCGCCGCGACATTCGAGGATGTCGGCGTGACGATTGTGCGGAGCCGCCATGGTTGAAGCGCTGCTCGCACTCGGCGGAAATGTCGGAAACAGCCGGGCCATTCTCGATCGTGCCATCGCGTTGCTTTGCGACGGCAAGGACGTGCGGCTAACTGCCCGGTCCTCCGACTATCGGACGCCGCCATGGGGCTTCAAGTACCAGCCGCACTTCGTCAACCTCGCCATTGCGGTGGAAACGAGGCTCACGCCGCGCGAGCTTCTGGAGCGCGCGCAGCAGATCGAACTGAAGCTCGGGCGCGATCGCGCTCACGAAAAGAGAAATGGGCCGCGCACGGCCGATATCGACATCATCGCCTATGACGATGTGACGCTGAACGAACCCAACCTCACGCTGCCGCACCCGCGCCTGTTCGAGCGCGCTTTCGTTCTCATCCCGCTCGCCGAGATCGCGGGTGACCGCGTGATCGCCGGGCGACGTGTCGACGAGGCGGCGAGCGTGGTGGATGGCGGTACAATCCAGCGGCTTCCCTAGAAGCTTGCGCATTCCGGCTCTGCACCTTGCGTCAATGCGATGGCCCCATCGCGCCGACTGTGCCATTTTGCTTGCATGACCGATGAACTCTCCCTTGCCGCAGAATTCCCGCCCGTGACGGAGACGGAGTGGCGCAAGCTGGTCGAGGCCGCGCTCAAGGGCGCCGATTTTGACAAGCGCCTGGTCAGCCGGACCTATGACGAGTTGCGGATCGAGCCGCTTTATCCGCGCGCGACGGGTGCAAAGCCGGTCGCCGGACGAAGGCCGGGGGCCGCCTGGAGCGTGATGCAACGGGTCGATCATCCCGATCCGGCGGCGGCCAATGCCCAGGCGCTGGAGGATCTGGAAAATGGCGCGACTGGGCTGACGCTGGTCATGGCCGGCTCGACCAATGCCAACGGCTATGGCCTCGACCCCTCCCCCGAGACGCTCGCGCGCGTGCTCGAGGGGGTGAAGCTCGATGCCGGCATCAGGATCGATTTCGACCAGGGACCGGCGAGCCTGTCCGTCGCGCGGCATTTTGCCGAATTGGTGCGGGCGCAGAACGTGCGGCCCGATGCCGTCGACATCGCCGCCGGAATCGACGCCGCCGCCGGAGTTGACCCGATCGCCGCCTTCGCTCTCTCGGGCCACGCCAAATTGTCGTGGAACGAGTTGTCGACTGATTTTGTTGCAGCGGCGCGCGAACTTGGTGAGCGAGGATTTCGCAGATCATTCGCCGCCGCCGATGGGCGAACGATTCATAATGCTGGCGGTTCCGAAGGGCAGGAGTTGTCTTTCGCTATCGCAAGTGCTGTCGAGTATTTGCGTGCGTTTGAGAAAGACGGCGTGTCGCCCGATATCGCGCGCGACATGATTTATTTTCGGCTAAGTGCCGACGCAGATGAATTTCTAACCATCGCCAAATTTCGCGCTTTACGGAAACTTTGGGCGCGCGTGGAAGAAACTTGCAAGCTCACACCAAAGCCTGCGTACGTAGCCGCGGAAACTGCATGGCGAATGATGACCAAACGCGATCCTTATGTGAACATGTTGCGCACGACGGTTGCCATTACTGCAGCCGGACTCGGCGGTGCCGACAGCATCACGGCCCTGCCTCACACCGCTGCCCTTGGATTGCCGGACGCCTTCGCACGTCGCGTTGTTCGGAACGCACAGCTTATTCTCCTTGAAGAATCGCACCTGGCGAAGGTGACTGATCCCGCTGCTGGATCCGGTGCTATCGAAGACCTCACAAACAAACTGTGCACGGCCGCCTGGAACAAGTTTCAGGAAATTGAATTACATGGTGGCGTCTGGACGGCGCTGGAAAACGGCTTCATCCAATCAAGCGTCGCCAGCGTTAGGTCCGAACGGCAGCGGGCAGCCGCTCGACGGAGGGACGCAATTACAGGCACCAGTGATTACGCGAACTTGGGTGAGAACATGGCCGTCACCCTTGATGTCGCGAAGATCATTCCGAACAAAGAGACCGCGCCGGCTATCGCGGTTCAGGCCTTGCCTCGTACACGCCTCGCCGAACCTTTTGAGCGTTTGCGGGATGCTTCGGACCGCATATTGGAGAAGACCGGGACACGACCGAAAGTCTTCTTGGCCAACCTCGGAAAAGTCTCTGATTTCACAGCGCGCACTACTTACGCCAAAAACTTCTATGAAGCCGGCGGCATAGAGGCCTTAACTAATGACGGATTCAACGGTCGAGCTGACATCGTAGCCGCGTTCAAAGGGTCCGGCGCTCGACTCGCCTGCTTGTGCTCATCGGACAAGGTTTATGCAAACGAAGCCGCAGAGACTGCCAAGGCGCTGACCGATGTGGGTGCCATCGTTCACCTTGCCGGTCGCCCCGGTGAGGACGAGACCAAATGGCGGCAGGCAGGTATTAAAGCCTTCATTTACGCGGGGTGCGACACGCTTGCGACCTTGCAGGCCGCACATGATATTCTGAACGTCAAATGAGTCAGATACCCAACTTTGCCAAAGTCGACTTTGCTGAATCGACGGCGCCAGCCGGCAAGGCTACGGCTGGACCCTGGACAACGCCGGAAGGCATCGACGTCAAGCCAATTTACAGCGAGCACGACTTGGCAGGCCTCGACTTCCTGAACACCTTCCCGGGCAAGCCGCCATTTCTTCGCGGTCCTTATCCCGCAATGTATGCGGGTCAGCCGTGGACGATTCGTCAGTATGCCGGCTTCTCAACCGCCGAGGATTCAAACGCCTTCTACCGGCGCAATCTTGCCGCAGGACAGAAAGGCCTCTCAATCGCCTTCGACCTTGCAACCCACCGCGGCTATGACAGCGACCATCCTCGCGTATCGGGCGACGTAGGAATGGCCGGTGTCGCAATCGACTCGATCTACGACATGCGCACATTGTTCTCGGGCATCCCGCTGGACCAGATGAGCGTATCGATGACTATGAACGGCGCGGTGCTGCCGATTCTGGCGCTCTACATCGTCGCTGCCGAAGAACAAGGTGTGCCACACGAGAAACTCTCGGGCACAATCCAGAATGATATCCTCAAGGAATTCATGGTCCGAAATACTTACATCTATCCGCCAGGTCCCAGTCTGAGGATCATCTCGGATATTTTCGCGTTTACGTCGGCCGAAATGCCGAAATTCAATTCTATTTCCGTATCCGGCTATCACATGCAGGAGGCGGGTGCGACGCAAGACCTAGAGCTCGCGTATACCCTGGCCGATGGCGTTGAATACGTCCGTGCCGGACTTAAAGCGGGACTTACAATCGATCAGTTTGCGCCTCGCATATCTTTCTTCTGGGCGATCGGCATGAACTATTTCATGGAAATTGCCAAGTTGCGCGCGGCCCGCATGTTGTGGGCAAAATTGATCAAGACATTCAATCCTGAAGACTCGCGCTCGTTGTCACTGCGCACACACTGTCAGACGTCCGGCTGGTCTCTCGCCGCGCAAGATGTCTTTAGCAATGTCGCTCGTACCATGATCGAAGCGATGGCTGCGACGCAAGGTCAAACCCAGTCGTTGCATACCAATGCGCTCGACGAAGCCCTTGCCTTGCCCACGGATTTTTCGGCTCGCATCGCACGTAACACGCAAATCGTCTTGCAGCAGGAGGCCGGTGCCACGCGCATCGTAGACCCGTGGGGAGGTTCCTACTATGTGGAGCGTCTCACCTACGAGCTCGCGCGAAAGGCTTGGGGTCACATCGAAGAAGTCGAAGCCCTTGGTGGGATGGCCAAGGCGATCGAGGCAAGCATTCCCAAGCTGCGCATCGAGGAAGCTGCAGCAAAGACGCAAGCCCGTATCGACGCCGGTGTACAGTCAGTCATTGGCGTCAATAAGTACGCCCCGACCGACGAGAAACCGATCGAGGTGCTCAAGATAGACAATTCCGCCGTTCGCGCGCATCAAATCGAAAAGCTTCAACGTCTCAAAGCGGAACGCGACCCAAGCGTGTTGCAGGAAGCCCTTGACGCGCTGGCACGGGCTGCCGATCGGGGCAACGGCAATCTGCTGGCACTTGCGGTGGATGCTGCACGGGCGAAGGCGACCGTCGGAGAAATCTCGGCGGCGCTCGAGAAAGTGTTCGGCCGCCATCGCGCCGAAATCAAAGCGATTACCGGAGTTTATAAGCGGGAGGTCGGCATGACCGGCGCCGTCGAGCGTGTGCGCACCGCAGTAGAGGCATTCGAAGTTGCCGAAGGCCGACGGCCTCGCTTGTTGGTCGCGAAGATCGGACAAGATGGTCACGACCGCGGACAGAAGGTGATCGCATCAGCCTTCGCCGACCTCGGCTTCGATGTTGACATTGGGCCGCTGTTCGCCACACCAGCTGAAGCAGCCCGCCAAGCGGTGGAAAACGACGTCCATATTCTCGGCGTGTCATCGCTTGCTGCAGCTCACCTGACCCTTGTACCGGAACTAAAGGCGGAACTTGCCAGGCAAGGCCGAGATGACATCATGATCGTCGTCGGAGGCGTTGTACCCCCTCAGGACTACGAGGCACTGATGCAAGCTGGAGCCGAGGCAATTTTTCCGCCAGGCACGGTCATTGCAGACGCTGCCGAAAATCTTCTCAAGACCCTCAACAAACGTCTTGGACACGGCAAAGAGGCTGCCGAGTGAGGCGGCTACTCGTACTGCCAGTCGTTCTTGGCAACCTCTCTTTGGCCAGTTGTGTCGATTCCTCGGGGTCGATGTTGCAGAACGCGCAACCTTTGTTCGGCCAACAGTTGCGACTACAATTTTACACGTTGCGTAAAGGCTTTGCCGACGAACCCGAACAAGCGTCATTCAATTGGGACGGCACACGATATACTCGTGTCGGCGGTGGAATGAGTGATATAACTTCCTTTACCGTGCATCGGCTTGAGGGTCGCGCCTATGTTATTCAGAGCGCGTCGGCCAAGCGTCCAAGCATTTTTGAGTACGCCGTTGCTTACAAGCTGACTGATGGCGTCTACCAAGTCACAGCAATTGACGAGGATGACGCCGATGGTGCCACACGGGCTCGGTACTGTCGTCGTGTCGACGAAAGCCCTTGCCGTATTTCGACCCAGAAAGAATTGTTTGCATTTGCGCGTGCTACGGACGCCCGACAAAAGAAAGAAGGCGCTTTGGTGCTTCGTCTGCCAACCGACAATTCAGAGCCACCACGCTAAGGACGTTGATGGCCCCGCGCACGCTTCCCCCGGCCGACCTCGCTCGTGGCATTCGCACGGGCAACCGTGCGACCTTGGCTCGTGCGATTACACTGATAGAAAGCAAGCGTGCCGACCATCGCAAAACAGCGCACCTTCTCGTCCAAGAGCTATTGCCGCATACAGGGAGCGCTGTCCGCCTTGGCATTACTGGCGCACCCGGCGCGGGAAAATCGACCACTATTGACGTCCTCGGTACCTACCTCACCCGCAAGGGCCACAAGGTGGCAGTCCTTGCGGTCGATCCGTCATCCAGCCGTACTGGTGGATCGATTTTGGGTGACAAGACACGCATGGCTCAGCTTGCAGCAGACGCAAAGGCGTTCGTGCGGCCTTCTCCATCCTCTGGAACACTTGGAGGCGTTGCAGCCAAGACACGTGAAACCATGTTGGTTTGCGAGGCAGCCGGTTACGACGTCATCATGGTCGAGACCGTCGGCATTGGTCAGTCGGAAACTGCTGTCGCAGATATGACCGACTTTTTCCTTGTGCTGATGATTCCTGGTGCTGGCGACGAGCTGCAAGGTCTGAAAAAGGGGATTGTCGAACTCGCGGATATGCTCGCGGTTAACAAAGCCGACGGCGACAACATCGAAGGCGCGAAACAGGCAGCGGCGGAGTATCGCGCTGCACTCAACATCCTGACCCCGCAATCATCGACGTGGTCACCGCCGGTCATTACTTATTCCGCTCTCACAGGGAACGGCATCGACAAACTGTGGGCTCAAATTCTCACACACAAGGAGAAGATGACCGCCTCGGGCGAACTCGCAGCGCGGCGGCGCCACCAGCAGGTAAAATGGATGTGGACGATGCTTGAGGAACGTCTCACTGCGCGTTTGCGGAGCGACACATCCATTCGCGCGAAATTGCGGCAGGCTGAAATTCAGGTCGCTGCCGGCAAGCTTGCACCAACGCTCGCGGTTGACGAAATCGCACGGCTACTCGGTGTCTAGATGTCCGCGCTCACAATTTTGGTCACCGGCTTCGGGCCATTTCCTGGCGCACCATTCAATCCCACTGGGCATATCATCGAAAGTCTTGCAAGGTTGCGACGACCGGCCCTCGCTGAGGTTACGATCATCCCCCATGTTTTTCAAACCAGCTACGCGGCCGTCGACCGTGACTTGCCTAGACTGCTCGCCAAATACAAGCCAGACGCGGTTCTTATGTTCGGGCTTGCGCCGAGGGCAAAGGTGCTGCGCATTGAAACGCGCGCGCGCAATAGATCAGGATCGTTTCCCGACATATCGGGTCGCTCGTTGCCCGGCCGGCGGATCCAAGCGGATGGCCCACCCGATTTGCCGCTGCCTCATGGCCACCACTTACTCGCTGCCGTGCGCAGAATAAGAACTCGTGTCACGCTTTCACGCGATGCGGGACCCTATCTGTGCAACTATCTCTGTTGGCGCGCGAGTGAAGCGACGACGGAAGATGGTCCACGTCTCGCCGCATTTGTCCACGTGCCACCTGTTGCGCGTAAGGTTTTACGCCCAGGCAAAAAACATCACGCGAGCCTCGACGACCTTACGCACGCTGCCGTCTGTTTTCTGCTGGCCACCATGACAGCCACTCGGCGTTTAAGGCGCCATCGTTAGGCCGGAAAGTCGATATAGTGGCATCACCATGATCCGCTATCGACACTTTGGTGCGAGAACCTTCGTCATGCTCATCGTATTTATCATTTTTCTCGTACCAATTGCTGCTCGGGCCATTGTCTACGCGATCGGCGACAATCCCCACTCGTGGCGCGACGCCGATTGGTCAAGCACGGGAATGTTACCGTCTGCGGACGAATACGCACCAGCACGCGTGGTCGTTTTCACCGGCAAGGCGGGTGCCTGGAAGGGCATTTTTTCCGTTCACAGCTGGATCGTGCTTAAGCGGCGAAACGAAGCGCGTTGGACTCGTTATGATGTCGTAGGCTGGGGCGAGCCGGTGCGTCGGAATAACTGGCCCGCGGACGGACGTTGGTACGGCAACGAGCCAGTTATACTTGCCGACATTTCCGGGACTGACGCCGAGAAACTGATCCCGCGCATCGAAGAAACTGTGAAGGGTTACGACTACTCGCAATCTGGGGACTATCGGATCTGGCCGGGCCCAAACAGCAACAGCTTCATTGCTGCGATCCTTCGTACAGTTCCGGAGCTGGGTGTAGCCCTGCCATCAAACGCGGTTGGACGCGATTTCCGGCACGGTTTTTATCTTGGACCAACTGACAGCGGCACGGGCCTCGAGCTCAATGTCGGCGGATACGCCGGTATGAAAGTCGGTTGGGTTGAGGGCATTGAGATTAATTTCTTGGGGTTGGTCGCAGGTCTTGATGTGCGCAACCCCGCAGTGAAGCTTCCTGGCTACGGCCGTCTTGGCATTGAATCGCCGGTGACAACCGCATTGGCGCGATAAGTCAATTACTGCACGCGTATCAGGATCAAGCCGCAAACGATCATGCAGGCCGCAACGATGCGAATGGCGCGGAGCGGTTCTTTGAGTACGACCACAGCAATTACAGCGCCAAAAAGCACACTGGTCTCACGCAAGGCGGCGACGACCGCGATCGGCACTACCGTCATTGCCCAGATGGCGACTCCGTACGAGAGAAACTGTAGCGCCCCGCCTGCAAGACCGCGGCGCCAATAGAGACGCGTTGCCGGTACGACCTCGCGGCCGTCGCGATAGAGGGCATAAGGCACTATTACCAATGCAATCCCGACAAAGAGCCAGGCTGAATAGGCGATGGGGTTGCTCGAGGCCCGCGCACCTATTCCGTCAACAACCGAGTAGCCACAGACCGCAATTGCCGTAAAGAGCGCAAAACCAATAGCGCGGCGATCGATGACGGCGAGATCGCGGCCACCACGCGCCGACAGCAAAAGGACCCCCGCAATCAGGGCAAGGATTCCGATCCACCCGACCAGGCTTAGTTTTTCGCCGATGAAGACGGTTGTCGCGGTGGCTGTCATCAGAGGCGCGGCGCCGCGAGCGATCGGATAGACTTGGCCGAGATCGCCCGTGCGATAGCTTTCGATCAACGACGCGAAATAGATGAGGTGAATCGCGATCGATGCGATGAGCCATGGCCAGGCTCCCCAAGCCGGCAGGCCCACGAACGGAATGAGGACCAGCGCCACAATGGCTGAGCCGATCGAAATCAACGTGGTGGTAGAAAGCGGATCGAGTCCAACCTTGATCAGCGCATTCCAAGTAGCGTGACAGGCGGCGGCGAACAAAACCGCAAGGAAAACGACATTTTCCATCAGCGTCAGTATCCGGTCATTCGACCAAAGGAGGGGGGGCGGATCGCTGAGGGAGTTCGACCCGTTGCCGGGCGCAAGCCCGTTGCGGCGCAAAAGGAACCGCATTTTTATACAAGGCAACCCTAGCCGATCGAACAGACCAAGAGTATCGTTTCTTAAACGCCAGATAAGATTGCGTCATTGGGAGGATACGCTAATGGGACAATCCCGTCTTTCACGTCGTACTGTTCTCAAGACCGCTGCTCTCGGTTCCGCGGCGGCAATTACTGCTCCGTATGTCAGCGGTGTCTATGCCGCAGGTACGCTTTCACTCGGCTGCTGGGACCACTGGGTGCCCGGCGCCAATAAGGCTCTCGACAAACTCTGCAAGGAATGGGGCGACAAGAACAAAGTCGACGTCCATGTCGACTACATCACCTCGCAAGGCGAGAAGGATAAGCTCACCGCGGCGGCCGAAGCGCAGGCCGGCACCGGTCACGACATCATGTCGCATCGTGACTGGAACATCCGTATCCACCAGTCGCAACTCGAGCCACTGGACGACGTCATCGCCGCCCTCATCAAGAAATACGGGCCAATCAGCCCGGTCGCCGAATATCTCGCCAAGAGCAAGGGCGTGTGGCTTGGTGTGCCAACGGCGGTCGGCAGCCAGGTGAAGCCATGCTGTTCGCGCCTCGACCTTTACAAGCAGCACGCCGGTCTCGATCTACAGGCGATGTTCCCTGCCGACGAGTCGAAATGGGACAAGGCCCAGACCGACAAGTGGACTTGGGATGCCTATGTCGAGTCCGCTCAGAAGCTGCACAAGGCCGGCTTCCCGGTCGGCCTGCCGATGGGTCAGACCTCGGACGCAGTCGACTGGGTCGGTGGTCTGTTCAACGCCTATGGCGCAGTGTTCATCGACGCCAAGGACAACATCAAGATCAACTCCGACCAGACTCGGCAGGCGATCGAAGTCGCCCGCAAGATCATGGAAGCGAGTCCGCCCGAGGTTTTCGCCTGGGACGATGCTGGCAACAACCGCTGGCTCATTTCGGGCAAAGGCTCGGGCATCATGAACCCGCCGAGCGCCTGGTCGGTTGCCAAGCGCGACAACCCGAAGGTGGCGGAGCAATGTTGGACGCATCCGGTGCCGAAGGGGCCGAACGGCCGCTTCGTGGGCCAGCTTCCGCAGTTCTACGGCTTGTGGAAGTTCTCCAAGAACAAGCAGGCCGCGAAGGACCTTCTGCTCTATATCTCGCAAAAAGAATCGGTGGCGCAGTTGGTCGCGGCCTCGAACGGCTACGATCTGCCGTCATTCAAGACCATGTACGACCTCGACACATGGAAGACAGTCGAACCGCCCGTCGGCACCGTGTATGGCTACCCGCCCCGTGGCGACGAGCAGACCTCGATGTTCGGTGCGCCTGCGCGTTCGGAAGTCGGCGCCCAGATGTACAACCAGGCGATCAACACCGTGATGATCTCGAAGTTCACGCAGGGCAAAGAGAAACTCGACGACGTCATCAAGTGGGCCGAGAAGGAACTCGAGGGCACGCTGCGTGCCTGAGGGCTACGCCAGGACAATCTGCATGCCGGCCCAATCGGCCGGCATGCATCCTCCCGCTAACAGCGAGAGCGCCTGATGGCCGATACCATCCACACTTGGACCCCCGCGCTCAGTGACACGAGCGCGCCCACGGTACCCAAAAGCGGCCTGCACCGCTTTATGCGGCAGCGCTCGACCATCGCATTTCTGATGTGCCTGCCGCTGATCGTAATCATCTGCGGCTTGGTCATCTACCCCGCGCTTTATTCGATCTATCTGTCGATGCTGAACAAGGCGCAGACGCGCTTTATAGGTTTGTCGAATTTCACGTTCCTAATGTCGCGCGACACGTTCTGGATGGTGGTCCAACAATCGACTATCTTTGCGCTTTCCGCCGTGTTCTTTAAAGCCCTGATCGGGCTGGTCACCGCGCACCTCGTCAACAATCTTCCGGTCAAAGGCCAGCGTAAATGGCGCGGCATGCTGCTGGTGCCGTGGGTGATCCCGCTGGCCCTGTCGACGCTCGGCTGGTGGTGGCTGTTCGATCCCACCAATTCGGCCTTCAATTACACACTCCAAAGTCTGGGCTTCGAACGGGTCGCGTGGCTCAGCGACCCTTATTGGGCCCGTTTCACGGTCATCTTGGTGAACGTCTGGTACGGCGCGCCGTTCTTCCTGATTATGTACCTGGCGGCGCTCAAATCAGTGCCCGAGCAGCTCTATGAAGCCGCTGCCATCGATGGCGCCAATACCTGGCAGAAGTTCGTGCACATCACGCTGCCGATGATGCGCAATATCATCGCCATCACGGTGCTGTTCTCGCTGATTGTCACCTTCGCCAATTTCGACATCGTGCAGATCATGACGGCGGGCGGCCCGCGCAACATGACGCACATGTTCGCTACCTACGCCTTCCTGCTCGGTATCCGCTCCGGCGACCTACCGCTCGGCGCCGCGACGTCGCTGTTCATGTTCCCGATCCTGGCGGTCGCCGCGATCTTCATCCTGCGCGGCGTGCGCAAACGCGGGAGGGAGATCGGGTGAGCACCGCTACTCTCGCCGTACCGGTTACAGCGCCGGCTCGATCGAGCTTGCGGCGCAGTCGGCGCTGGGCGTTGTTTGCGTCCTATTTCTTTCTGATCTTGTTCGCGATCTTCTTCCTGATGCCGCCGTATTACATGGTCGTGACGGCGCTCAAGAGCGACGCCGAGATGGCGAGGCTGGCAACCAATCCGTGGTTCATCTTCGACGGCGTCACGCTCGATCAGTTCAGGATTCTGCTTACGCAGACCGACTTCCTGATCTTCTTCAAGAATACGGTCATCGTGACGGTGTGTGTGGTGGCGATTACCATGGTAATCAGCGTGCTGGCCGCATTCGCGCTCGGCCGCATGCGCTTTTGGGGATCGAGCATCCTCGCCACCGGTATCTTCCTCACTTACCTGGTGCCGGACACCTTGCTGTTCATCCCCATGTTCCAGATCGTTAAATCAATCGGTCTGCTCAATTCCTATTGGGGCATGGTGCTGGTCTATCCGACACTGACGGTGCCATTCTGCACTTGGATCATGATCGGTTATTTTCAATCGATCCCGAAGGAGCTCGACGAGGCGGCTTTGATCGACGGCGCCGGGCACATGCAGATGCTGCTCAAGATCTTCATCCCCGTCGCGCTGCCCGGAATCATCGCCGCCATGATCTTCGCCTTCACCGTGTCGTGGGCGGCCTTCGTCTATCCTATGGCCTTCCTCTACTCCTCGGATCAGCAGGTGCTCACCGTCGGCACTGTAACCAGCCTAATCCGGGGCGACGTTTACAAGTGGGGCATGCTGATGGCGGGCGCCCTGGTCGCGGCCGCACCACCGCTAGTCATCTACGCGTTCCTCATGGACTACTACATTGCCGGCCTGACCGCCGGCGCCACCAAGGGCTGAGCAGCATGGCCGAAGTCGCGTTGCGTCAAGTCGTGAAGAAGTACGGCGACGTCGAAGCCGTCCGCGCGATCGATCTGGACATACCGAACAACGAGTTTGTCGTGTTGGTCGGCCCCTCGGGCTGCGGCAAGTCGACGACGCTGCGGATGATCGCGGGGCTGGAGGAAATCACCTCCGGCGACATCAGTATCGGCGGCCAGGTGGTCAACGATCTGCCGCCGAAGGACCGCGACATCGCCATGGTGTTCCAAAACTACGCGCTCTATCCGCACATGACGGCCTTCGACAACATGGCCTTCGGCCTGAAGCTGCGCAAATTCTCCAAGGCCGAGATCAAACAGAGGGTCGAGCACGCCGCGCGCATTCTCGACATCACCGAACTGCTCGAGCGTCGGCCGAAGGCGCTGTCCGGCGGCCAGCGTCAGCGCGTCGCCATGGGCCGCGCCATCGTGCGCAACCCCAAGGTCTTCCTGTTCGATGAGCCGTTGTCCAACCTCGACGCCAAGCTACGCGTGCAGATGCGGACCGAGATCAAACGTGTGCACCAGAAGGTCAAGACGACCACCGTATACGTGACGCACGACCAAGTCGAAGCGATGACGCTCGCTGACCGCGTCGTGGTGATGAATCAGGGGCGGATTGAGCAGATTGGCACGCCGCACGAGCTCTACCATCATCCCCGCACGCGTTTCGTGGCGGGATTCATCGGCTCACCGGCGATGAATTTCATCCCGTGCCGCCTCGAGCAAGCTGGTTCGGGCCTGCGTGCGCGGGTTTCGGACACGATTGCACTTCCCGTCCCATCGGACCGCGAAGCCCGTTATCGGTCGGTCGCCAGCAAAGAGATGGTCCTCGGCCTGCGGCCGGAGCACCTTACCGAGCCGCGACACAACGGCCGCGCCGATGGCTGCGATTTCGACGTTACTTTGGACGTCGTCGAGCCGATGGGCATGGAAACGATGGTCTTTTTTACCATCAACGGGGCCGAGTTCTGTGGCCGTGTCGAGCCGACCAGCGTGGGCGATGCCGGGAGCAAAATGCGCCTGCACGCCAACGTCGCTCACATGCACCTGATCGATCCCGCAAGCGGTGCGGTTATCTAACCCGTTCAGGCTTTCGCTGCCGCCGGCGCCCAGAGCTTTGGACCGGCCCGCTGATACTGCGGTGGGCGGACGACGTCTGCGCCAAGTACTTTGGCCGCATGCCAACCCCAATGCGGGTCATCCAGGAAACTGCGCGCCATGGAAACCAGGTCGGCTTGTCCTTTGGCAACAATCTCTTCGGCGTGATCGGGCTTCACGATTAGACCGACAGTGCGCGTCAGAATTCCAGCCTCTTTTTTCACGCGAGCTGCGATGGAGACGTTATACCCGGGCTCGGTGGGATTGCGGATGTCAGCGGCCACCCCACCCGATGAGATGCAAATGAAGTCGATACCCTCTCCTTTCAAGGCTTTGGCAATGGCAACCGCATCGTCAGGAGTGAGCCCGCCTTCGCGCCAGTCGCTTCCTGTGATGCGCGCACCCAGCGGAACCGCTTTCGGAACTATGGCACGCACTGCGCGCGTGATTGATAACGGAAAACGCATGCGATTTTGAAAGGAGCCACCGTATTGATCCGTGCGCTTGTTTGAAATTGGCGACATAAAGCCGTGTGCGAGATAGCCATGGGCCATATGCAACTCGATTTCATCAAAGCCGATGCGCAAGCAACGTTGCGCCGCAGAGACAAAAGCCGCGCGCACGCGTTCCATATCTGCTTCGGTGACTTCGCGGGGTGTATGCCAACCGTCTCCAAATGGAATTGGTGACGCCGCGATCGTGGGCCAAGGGTCAGCCTCGGGTTTGAGCGCAAGCGCACCTTCCCATGGACGTTGCGCGGAGCCCTTGCGTCCAGAGTGCGCGATCTGGATGCCAAATTTGGCGCTGCCCATGCGTCGTGCCTGCGCAACCACCCGCGCCAACGCAGCCTCATTGTCGTCGGAATAGAGGCCCAGACATCCGTGAGTAATGCGGCCGTGCCGTTCCACGTGGGTCGCCTCCACGATCACGAGCGCCGCTCCGGAATGGGCCAGCATGCCGAGATGCATGAGATGCCAATCATTGGCACAGCCGTCGTCGGCGGAATATTGGCACATCGGTGAAACCACGATGCGGTTGGCAAGCGCAAGACCCGCCAAACGCAAGGGCGTAAACAAGGTACTGGGCATGATGGATTCGACTCTGGCTGGTAAACGCTGAACCTAGTGCTGCTGGATGGATTTTAGATAAGCAATAATTGCACCGACGTCCGCCGCATCGAATGAAAATTCCGGCATATCCGGATGACCGGACATAATGCCTTCTCCAAGCGCTTCCTCCAAAGACTCAATTGGATAGCGTTGGCCAAGGCTACGGAACGTCGGAGCAAGCTTTTGCGGGCTGTCTCCGGTTCGGCCGACTGCATGACACGGAGCGCAGTTGCGAGCAAGTAGCGCTTCACCGCGTTTGAGGTCCTGCGCGTTCGCAGCCTGTCCGAATGTCATGGCCGCTATGGTGGCGGCCAGCAATCCGCTTCGTATCAAGCCGCCGGAGTAAAATCGCGCTTTTCGAATGTAGACCGCCGACTTGCTAGTGCCGCCCAGACTGCGGTGATGCGCTCCGCTTCGTGCAGATGCCACGCAAGCTGTTCCTTGGTGTAATACTTTGTCCATCGGCCGCTTCGCTCTAGATCGCGAATTTGGGCAAGCCGCCGGCGCGCCAGGCCATGCCATTTCTCGGCGATCTTATCGAAGCGAACTACATCTTGCACGATTGCCATTGATTGCCCCCCGGCACGCGTCAATTCGGCGGATCGATCAACGGCCGCCGAAAATTGCACGGAAACAACGGCTTACTTTAGCGCACGCATATACTCCGATTCGTAGACGTTCGCAGACCGTCAGAACCTAGAGGCGGATATGCAGCTTGTTGGCAATCTCACCTATAACTCCGCGACGGAAAAGCAGCACGCAAGAAACAAAAATCGCACCTTGAATAACAAGCACCCATTCCCCGATTGGAGCAAGCTTGAACTGCATCACCAGAATCGCGAAGGCACCAACGACCGGACCAAATATGGTGCCAAGACCACCGACCAGGGTCATCAGCACAACTTCACCTGACATCGGCCAATTCACGTCAGTGAGTGAGGCCAGTTGCAATACTATCGCTTTCGTGGCTCCGGCGACGCCGGCAAGTGTCGCCGACAGCACAAACGCGACCAGCTTGTACCGGTCAGTTTTGTACCCAAGCGAAATCGCGCGCGCTTCGTTTTCACGAATTGCCTTAAGTACCTCGCCAAATGGCGAGTGGATTATTCGATAAATGAACATGAAGCCTCCGAGAAATATGACCAAGACGACGGCGTACATCGACATTTCGTTTTTCAAATTGATGAGGCCAAATAAAACTCCACGCGGCACCGCCTGAATGCCATCTTCGCCACCGGTAAATTTTGCCTGCAAAGCAAAGAAATACATCATCTGCGCAAGCGCGAGCGTGATCATTGCAAAATAGATGCCCTGGCGGCGGATCGCCAATGAACCGGCGACGAGGCCGCATAGAGCCGCGGTTGCGGTACCGGTCAGAATCGCAAGTTCGGGAGGGAAGCCCCAGGCTTTTGCGGAATAAGCCGAAAGATAACTCGCCCACCCAAAATAGAGGGCATGACCAAATGACAAGAGACCGACATAACCGATCAACAGATTGAAGGCGCATGCAAACAGGGCAAAACACATGGCCTGCATCAGGAAGAGCGGATAGGTTACGAAAGGCGCTACGACCAACGCCGCGGTCATGATCACAAAACCGATGGTCTCACTTTGGCTGCGCAGAACAGATGGTTTTTTCACCAGCGGATCGGCGACGTGTTCCATCACGCCCTCCGCCCGAACAGACCAGCTGGCCGGACCAGCAGCACAATCGCCATAATGACGAAGACCACTGTGTTGGACGCTTCAGGGAAAAACACCTTCGTCAAACCTTCGACGACCCCGAGACCGAAGCCCGTGACTATCGCACCCAAAATCGAGCCCATTCCACCGATCACAACGACCGCGAACACTACAATGATCAGTTCAGAGCCCATCTGGGGTGACACGTTGTAAATTGGAGCGGCCATGACACCGGCAAAAGCGGCGAGCGACACACCGAACCCATAAGTGAGGGTGATCATTCGCGGGACGTTTATGCCGAATGCACGAACGAGCGTCGGGTTCTCGGTCGCGGCGCGCAAGTATGCGCCCAGGCGGGTGCGCTCGATTACGAACCAAGTTCCGATACAAATTACGAGTGAAGCTGCGATGACCCACGCGCGGTAGTTGGGCAGGAACATAAATCCGAGATTCTGACCGCCCCGCAACGACTCTGGCACCGTGTAAGGCAGACCGGCAGATCCAAAATAATTGCGCGCCACACCCTCGAAGATCAACGCCAGCCCAAACGTGAGCAACAGTCCATAGAGATGATCGAGTTTGTAAAGTCGTTGAAGGAAAAGCCGTTCGACAATTATGCCGGTGAACCCGACAATGATCGGCGCGATGATCAAGGCAGGCCAATAGCCAAGACCCGAATATTTCAGAATAAGGTATGCCGTAAAGGCGCCCATCATATACTGGGCGCCGTGACTGAAATTAATGATGTTGAGCATGCCGAAAATGACGGCGAGCCCCAGGCTCAACAACGCGTAGAACGAGCCATTGATCAAACCGATCAACAGCTGACCGAACAGCGCAGTCGAGGGTATGCCAAAGATCTCGAACATCCGGTCACCGCCAAACCGAGGGGCGAGCGCCAGCCCGCCCCTCGCACTTCAATCAACATCAGCCGCTGACGAGCGGGCAGTTGCCTTCCTTTAGCGGCCGGAAGGCCTCCTCTGTCGGAATGGTTGCGCGGACCCTGTAGAAGTCGCCCGGGTGCTTCGATTCCTCAGGCTTCTTCACCTCCAGCAAGTAAGCCGGATGGATCTTGCGACCATCGGCACGGATAGTCCCCTTCCCGAACAGCGGATCATCTGTCGGCATTGACTTCATCTGTGCGACAACGGTTTTGCCGTCGCTGACGTTGCCTTTGAGCGCGACCGCGGCCTTGAGGTAGTGCAACACACCGGCGTAGACGCCGGCATGAATCATCGTCGGCCACTTTCCCTGGCGCTCTTGCTGCCAACGCTTGGTCCAAGCACGATTGGTATCATTCATGTCCCAGTACCAGGTCTCGGTCAGGATCAGACCTTGCGCTGTCGGAAGACCAAGTGCGGCGACGTCGCTAGCGAATACAAGCAAGCCGGCGAGACTCTGCCCGCCCTTCACGATGCCGAACTCGGCCGCTTGCTTGATCGAGTTGATGGTGTCACCACCGGCATTCGCAAGGCCGATGACTTTTGCTTTGGACGACTGCGCCTGTAGCAAGAATGATGAGAAGTCGTTGGTATTGAGTGGATGGCGTACCTTGCCGAGCACTTTTCCGCCGGCCTTTTCAACTGCCGCTATCGTATCCCGTTCCAGCGCGTGACCGAATGCGTAGTCCGACGTTAGGAAGAACCAAGTGTCACCGCCCGTTTTCACAATCGCGGTGCCTGTGCCGTTGGCCAACATCCATGTGTCGTAGGTCCAGTGGATTGTGTTGGCATTGCACTTCGGCCCGGTGAGATCGGACGCGGCCGCACCAGACACGATGAAGACTTTGTTCTTCTGGTTGGCAACCTGGCTGACAGCCAACGCGACGCCCGAGTTAGGGACGTCGATAATCATGTCGACTTTGTCGACATCGTACCATTGGTTGGCGATTTGCGACCCAATGTCCGGCTTATTCTGGTGATCGCCGGCGATCATCTCAACTTTCACATTGGGATTGTCTTTGGTGAAGTCTGCGATCGCCATTTTCGCGGCCGCGACCGAACCCGGTCCACCGATATCGGCGTAGAGGCTCGACATGTCGCTGAGCACGCCAATCTTGACATTCACCTGCTGGGCGTTTGCTGCACCACAGGCAAGAACCGCGGCAAACGCCGCAAGTCCTAAGGCTTTTCTCATCAGTGCATCCTCCTTGTTGTTTTGGATAGGTACAAATCTTCAGCCCGAGACCAGCGGACAGTTGCCTTCCTTGAGCGGTCGGAACGCCTCATCCGCAGGGATGGTCGCGCGCAGCTTATAGAAGTCTCCCGGATACTTCGATTCCTCGGGCTTCTTCACTTCGAAGAGGTACGCCGGATGCAACTTCCGGCCGTCAGCACGTATCGTCCCTTTGCCAAACAATGGATCATCGGTCGGCATTTCCTTCATCTTTGCGACCACCGCTTTGCCGTCAGCCGCGCTCTTCAACGCGAGGACCGCCTTGAGATAGTGCAAAGTGCCTGCGTACACGCCGGCTTGGTTCATTGCCGGATATTTGTTCGCCGCATTGCGTTCGGCATGCCACCGCTTGGTCCATGCCCGAGTAGAGTCGTTCAGATCCCAGTAGAAGGTCTCGGTCAAAACGAGACCCTGGGCTGTCTGTAAGCCGAGGGCATTGACGTCGGTAGCAAACACCAGAAGCCCGGCGAGGCTTTGACCGCCTTTTACGATGCCGAACTCCGACGCCTGTTTTATCGAATTGATGGTGTCGCCGCCGGCGTTCGCTAGCCCGATGACTTTGGCTTTCGAGGACTGCGCCTGCAGCAAGAACGACGAGAAGTCACTTGTGTTAATCGGGTGGCGGACCTTGCCAAGTACTTTGCCACCGTTCGCCTCAACAACCGCCATTGTATCGCGTTCAAGCGCATGACCGAAAGCGTAGTCAGAGGTCAGAAAGAACCATGTATCGCCCCCAGTTTTGACTACGGCCTTCCCGGTCCCGTTAGCCAACATCCAGGTGTCATAGGTCCAGTGCACGGTGTTGGGACTGCACTTTGGCCCTGTGAGATCCGAAGTCGCAGGACCCGATCCGACGAAGACTTTGTTCTTGTCACGGGTCACCTGACTGATCGCCAGAGCCACGCCGGAGTTCGGCACATCGACGATCATGTCTACCTTCTCAACGTCATACCATTGGTTTGCGAGTTGAGTTCCGATGTCGGGTTTGTTCTGGTGATCGCCGGAGATCACCTCGACCTTGACGTTGGGGTGATCCTTCGTGAAATCCGCAGCCGCCATCTTGGCGGCGATCACGGAGCCGGGACCGGTTGCATCGGCGTAAAGGCTCGACATGTCGGTCAGCACACCGACCTTGACATTGATCTGCTGAGCGTTCGCAACGCCGCAGGCCAAAACAACAGCAAGAGTCGTCAAACCTAATATTCGTTTCATTGACGTATCCTCTCTGATTTCCTGCTCCGTTTTCTTTTAGACACCGAGATAGTCGTGCAGTTTTTCGACGTTAGCGTCCAATTCAGCATTGGCGAACTGGTCGATGATGCGTCCATGTTCCATGACGTAGTAGCGATCCGCAACCGTCGAAGCGAAACGGAAGTTTTGCTCGACGAGTAGAATGGTAAAGCCCTGCTCTTTGAGCGCGCGGATGGTCCTGCCTATCTGCTGGATGATCACGGGAGCGAGTCCTTCAGTCGGCTCATCAAGTAATAACAACCGGGCACCTGTTCGGAGGATGCGGCCAATCGCGAGCATCTGCTGCTCACCCCCGGAAAGCTTTGTGCCTTGGCTTGAGCCAAGCCGTTCCTTGAGATTTGGAAACAAATCAAAAATGCGATCGAGAGGAAGGCCCCCTGGCTTGATCACGGGCGGCAACAACAGATTTTCCTCGACGGTGAGGCTGGAAAAAACACCTCTTTCCTCGGGACAGAATGCGATGCCTGCGCACGCAATTTGGTTAGAAGTCCGGCCAATAAGCTCCTCTCCCTCAAATCGCACAGAACCTGTACGATGCCCGACAATCCCCATGATCGATTTGAGTGTCGTTGTCTTGCCAGCGCCATTGCGCCCCAGCAGCGTGACAACCTCGCCTTCGCGGACATCGAATGTCGCACCGTGCAGAATGTGCGACTCACCGTACCACGCTTGTAAGTCCTTCACGGCAAGAAGCGGCGTGCGCTGGTCAAGCATGCCCGACCCCCATATAGGCTTCGCGCACTTCCTGGTTGGTCGAGACCGTGCCGTAGTCACCTTCCGCCAGAACACGGCCTCGCGTAAGCACAGTGATGTGGTCTGAAAGATCGGCCACCACAGATAGATTGTGCTCGACCATCAAAACAGTTCGGTCTGCTGAAACGCGCTTGATCAACTGCGCGACGCGGTCAATGTCCTCGTGACCCATTCCTGCCGTTGGCTCATCAAGCAATAACATCTCTGGATCGAGTGCCAGCGTCGTGGCAATTTCCAGCGCGCGCTTGCGGCCATAGGGAAGTTCGACCGCAAGCCAATCGGTCACGGACGACAAGCCGACGTCCGCAATCAGCGCCATCGCGCGTTCGTTCAAGCCGTTGAGCACCGAGGTCGGCCGCCAGAAGTCAAATGAACCACCCCGTTGCCGCTGCAGCGCGATACGTACATTCTCGAGAACTGTCATGTGCGGAAAAACTGCGGAGATCTGAAACGAGCGCACCAAGCCGAGCCGGGCGACGTCGGCGGGCTGCATCGCGGTTATGTCGTTACCTTTGAACAAAATGCGTCCGCGCGTTGGGCTCAAAAACTTGGTCAGCAGATTGAAGCAAGTGGTCTTGCCAGCGCCGTTTGGCCCGATCAAAGCGTGGATTGTCCCGCGCTTGACACGCAGGCTGACGCCGTTAACGGCGACAAAGCCGGCAAACTCCTTGGTGAGATCCTCGGTTTCGAGGATCATCTCTTCACTCATCGGCAGCAGCCCCTCGTCGCGCATTCTTGACAGGTTTTCGCGCCGTGCGGCAAGGCCTACGAAAGGCTCGGACGTTCGTCTAAGTTATTGATAACATTAAGTCTGTTAGTTCGACCTCAGTTGGCCGGTTTGAACTTTTTTGCCAGGGCATCGGCGTTTCGGGCGAGCAGACCTACGTCGGCGCCGACTGCCACAAAAAGATAACCCCATTCGATATACCGACGCGCCTCGTCCTCGTTGCCGGTGAGGATCCCAGCTGGCTTCCCAACAGCTTTCAAGCGCTTGACCGCATTTTCCATCGCCTTTTGCACATCGGCTTGCTGCGGGTTGCCAAGATGACCGAGTGACGCGGCGAGGTCGGAGGGACCTATGAAAACCCCGTCGATCCCGTCGACGGCGGCGATTGCGTCGATCTGGTCAAGCGCGGCGCGCGTTTCGACCTGCACCAGCACGCAAATCTCGGCATTGGCCTTGGTCAGGTACCCCGGAACCCGGCCATATCGGCTAGCGCGCGCGGCTACCGAGACCCCCCTGATTCCCTGCGGGGGATAGCGCGTCGAGGCCACCGCCCGCTTGGCCTCCTCGACGCTCTGCACATAAGGAAAGAGCAGAGTCTGCGCGCCGATATCGAGCGCACGCTTTGCCAGCACCGCATCGTTCCACGCCGGCCGGATGATCGGAGTGGCGGTTCCGCGCTGCACCGCCTGCAGCTGCGAGACCAGATCCGGAATCTCGTTCGGCGAATGCTCGGTGTCGAGCAGAATCCAGTCGAACCCACTGTCGGAAATAATCTCCGCGGCGATGTTGCTGCACAGGCTCGACCACAGACCGATCTGCAGCCTCCCCTCCTTGAGCGCGCGCTTGAATGCGTTCGTCTGAAATTCAACCATGATGGCTCACTCTTATACGAATTGAATGGCAAGACCGCCGAGCGACCCGAAATCGGCGTGCAGCGTATCACCCTTCTGCGCGAAAACGACACGGGTAAAGGAGCCCGCGAGCACGATATGGCCCGGCTCGAGCGCATGCCCGTGCGCACCGATCTTGTTGGCGAGCCACGCAACACCGAGCGCCGGATGACCGAGCACGCCGGCGGCGAGCCCTGTCTCCTCGATCTCCGAATTGCGATACATGATGCCGCCGACCCAGCGCAGATCGACATCCATCGGTCCGACCGGCCGTCCGCCCATGGCGATGCCTGCAGCGGCGCCGTTGTCGGCAACGGTATCGACGATCTTGCGCTGATCCTGGAGCCGCGCATCGACGATCTCGATCGCCGGAACCACGTATTCAGTGGCGCGCAGCACATCGGTCAGCCCGACGCCCGGCCCCTGCAGCTTCTTGCCCATGATGAACGCAAGCTCGACCTCGACGCGCGGCTTGCAGTAGTCGGCGTGCCTCACCTTAGCGCCATCAGCAATTAGCTGATCGTCGAGGATGTAGCCATAGTCGGGCTCGTCGATCATGGACGAGCGCTGCATCGCCTTCGATGTGAGACCCACTTTGTGACCGATCACCCGCGCGCCGACCTTGATCTTGCGGTTCGCGACCTCGGTCGAGATCGCGTAGGAATCCTCGATCGTGATCCCAGGAAATGTAATGTGCAGCTGAGTCGCTTGTTTGCACTCTTTCTGCGCCGCCATCAGAATGTCGGCGGCTTTTCTGCGATCGGTTTCGGACAGCATGGGTCGTCCCCCTCGGTTCGAAGCTGTAACGGTTCGCACGACAAAATTAAAGGGCAGGCCTAGTCCGCCTTTTTGTCGGCTTTCCGCTTTTTTCGTTGGTCGATCTTGCTGTTGGTGAACCGCAGGGCGCGGGCCATTGGCCGCCGCATTGGCGGCACATCTTGTGCGAGAAGCGCAAGCCCGATCGGAAGCATCCAGAAGCCGAGAACCGGCAAGAAGCCGAACACTCCGCCCCCGGTCAACGCGATTCCAGCCGGGACACGAACCCATACCGCCTCCGGCTGGCGCAGTCGGTCGATATTGCGACTTGCCCGTCTGGCATGTGACCCTGCAGTCGGTCCATTTCCTCGTCAAAATCAGGCTTGTCACTCATGCCAGAGCAAAGGTTCGGGCTCGCGATTTGTTCCCTTGCTAGTGTTTCAGCTTCGGGTCGACCTTGAAGCTCGCCTCGGTCTTTTTCTTGATTTCATCGACGGTCACGCCGGGTGCGAGTTCGCTCAGCGTCATGTTGCCACCCTTCTTGTCGATGCTGAACACGCCGAGATCGGTGATGACCATGTCCACTACTCCGGCACCGGTTAGGGGCAATTTGCATTTGTGGAGCAGCTTGGGTTCGTCCTTGGCGGTGTGCTCCATCACGACGACCACTTTCTTCACGCCGGCGACGAGATCCATGGCCCCGCCCATGCCTTTGACCATCTTTCCGGGGATCATCCAGTTGGCGAGGTCGCCATTTTCGGCAACCTGCATGGCGCCGAGAATGGACAGGTCGATGTGTCCGCCCCGGATCATCGCGAACGAAACCGCCGATGAGAAAAAGCTGGTGGTCGGCAGCTCCGTCACCGTCTGTTTGCCCGCGTTGATAAGATCGGGATCTTCTTCACCTTCATATGGGAAAGGCCCGAAGCCGAGCATGCCATTCTCGCTTTGCAGCTGAACGGTCATTCCATCGGGAATGTAGTTCGACACCAATGTTGGAATGCCGATTCCGAGATTGACGTAAAATCCGTCGCGCAATTCCTTGGCCGCTCGTTCGGCCATCTGATCACGGGTCCAGGGCATTAGACTTCCTCTCCTGTTCCGGCTGGCGCGGCATGGCGCTTGCGCACAGTGCGCTGTTCAATGTGTTTGACCGCGTTCGGCACGTGGATGAGCCGTTTGACGTAAATACCCGGCGTGATGATGTGGTCGGCGTTGATATCGCCCGGCTGCACAAGGTTCTCGACCTCCGCGACTGTGACCTTCCCCGCCGTCGCCATCATCGGATTGAAGTTACGCGCCGTCTTTCGATAGACGAGATTGCCTTCGGTATCGGCCATCCACGCATGCACGATCGACAGATCGGCAACGATGCCTCGCTCCATGATGTACCGGCTGCCGTCGAACTCGCGTTCTTCTTTTCCTTTGGCAATATCGGTACCGGCACCGGTGCGCGTAAAGAAAGCCGGTATTCCCGCCCCACCAGCCCGGATGCGTTCGGCTAGCGTCCCTTGCGGATTGAATTCAATCTCAAGTTCACCGGCGAGATATTGCTGGGCAAACAGCTTGTTCTCGCCGACATATGACGAGATCATCTTTTTGACCTGCCGGCTTTCAAGCAAAAGACCAAGGCCCGCACCGTCGACGCCGGCATTATTCGACACAATGGTGAGGTTCTTCACGCCGGAGTCGCGGATCGCCTTGATCAGCTCTTCGGGAATACCGCAAAGGCCGAAGCCTCCGGCACAGATCAGCATGCCGTCTTTCAGCAACCCTGCCAGCGCCGTTTTTGCGTCGGGATAAACTTTTTTCATACAGCTCTACTGCCTTTTTCTCCGGCTACACTTCGAGGATCATGAGAAACACCAATGCCGGTCGCTGGCAAGCCTAACGAGCCGGGGCCGCGGGCGGCGTTGCGGGCGTGGCCGGCGTGGAAGGCGTTGGCGCCGCGGCCGGCGGCGTGACGTCCGTGACTGGATTGCGCGGCGTAATATCCGTGACCGGATTTTTCGGCCTCTGCGGCGCCGCGGGAGCGGCGGGCTCGGGCTGCGGCGGAGCCGCCGTCGTGGCCGGCGCATTCGGAAGCGTGATCGTTTTCGGGAGTAACGGCACGCGGTGAGGGTAATAAGTCCAGAACACGAACAGCGCCACGAACAGCAGAGTCGAGAGCGCTGCGCCCATCAAACGGCGCCCGAACGACAATAGGCCGCCGACATAGGTCGCGACAAAAACCAGAATTGCCAATACTACGACGTACAGCCAGTCCACCTGGCTCAGATCAATCGGCATAAATCGGCCCCACTAGCGCACCGGAGTTTAGCGCAGACCCGCGATGCGGGTCACCCCCGGTGTGGAATGTTGCCGCAGAAGAAAATCCGACCGAAAACGGGTTCCAACATTTCGGGATCACGCTATACCTCCCCGCCCATGTCCAACGTCCTCATCCTCACGGAAGTCCAGGAAGCGATGCGCGCACGCTACAGGGCGCTGCTTCTGGAACGGTTTCCGCAACTGACCATCAATGTCGTCGGCCACCACAATGACGTCGGTCCGTATGTTGCCAACATCGACGTTCTCCTATGCTTTTCTCCACCGATGGCTGACCACGTCGTCCGGGACGCGCCAAAATTGAAATGGATCCAGGCGCTCGGGACAGGGGTCGACAACATCGTCGACCTTCCATCGCTTGGCAAAGACGTGCTCGTGACCAATGTCCGCGGCATTCATGGGGCGCCGGTTTCCGAAGCTACGATCGCCTACATGCTTTCGCTCGCCCGCGATCTGCCGCGCGCCGGCGTCGCGCAGGCCAAGGGCCAATGGGAACGCTGGCCGGCCGCACTGCTGGCCGGAAAAACCGTCGGCATTCTCGGCGTTGGTCTGATCGCGGAATATCTGGCGCCGATCTGCAAGTCACTTCACATGACGGTTGTCGGGATCAGCGGCAGTCCGCGTGAAGCCAATGGATTCGATCGCATGGTTCATCGCGATTCAATAGAGAAGATCGCGCCTGAACTCGACTTTCTTGTCGCGTTGACGCCTCTTACCGCGGAAACGCGCAGCATCGTCGGAGCAAAAGTACTCGCCGCCATGAAGCCCACCGCCTACCTGGTCAATGTGGCGCGCGGTGGCGTCGTCGACGAGTCGGCGCTGATCGCCGCGCTCGAGAATGGAAAGATTGCAGGCGCCGCGCTCGATGTGTTCGCGCAGGAGCCCCTCCCCGCCGATAGCCCGTTATGGAAAACGAAAAATGTGACGATCTTTTCCCACCTCGGCGGCTATTCGCAGGGCTACGAGGAACGTGCGATGCCGACCATCGTCGGCAACATGGCCAAGTTCCTATCCGGCGATCTAAAATCCATGATCAACATCGTGCGAAAGCCCGCATCCTGGAGAGACTGAACCATGCCTTTGTCGGAACGACTGAACACGCCGATCTCCAATGCCGAGCTTGAGCGCCGTTGGCGCGCGGTGCGTGCGGCCATGGAAAAGGAAAAGATCGACGTTCTGTTGATGCAGAACAACAATGATCACATGGGCGGCTATGTCCGTTACTTCACGGACATGCCGGCGACCAACGGCTATCCCAACACCGTGGTCTTCCCCCGCGACGACGAGATGACCGTGGTTTGCCAGGGCCCATTCGGTGGCAGCGAAGCAACCGCGCAAGGCGATCAGAACTGGCGTGGCGTCAAACGCATTCTCACGACGCCAAGCTATGCCTCGGCCCACTACACCAAAGAGTACGACCCCGAGCTTGCAGCGACAGCGCTCAAGCCATTTTCGCAAGCGACGATCGGCTACGTCGGTACTTATCAGATGTCTTACGCGTTGCTCGACTACATCAAGTGCACGTTTCCGCAGGCGCGCTTCGTCGATGCGACGGACATGGTCGACCGGATCAAGGTCATAAAAAGCGCCGAAGAAATGGAATTGGTGAGACGCGCCGCATTGATGCAAGACGGCGCGATGCGCGCTGCCTTCGCGGCCGCGAAGCCGGGCATGCGCGATACTGAAGTCGCCGCTGCGGCGCAGCACTACAGCCAGTGCCACGGCAGCGAGAATGGCATTTATCTCTGCGCGTCGATGCCGCTCGGCAAGCCGTCGAAATTCGCTAATCGCCACCTACAAAACCGTGTCATCCAGAAGGGTGACCAGATTGCACTGCTCGTGGAAGACAACGGACCGGGCGGAATGTACACGGAGCTCGGTCGCTCCTGCGTCGTCGGCGCCAAAGTGCCGCAGGCGATGAAAGACGAGCTCGAGTTTTGCAAGGCCTCGCGCAAGCTCACGCTCGACCTGCTGAAGCCGGGCACACCCTGCAAGGACGTTTGGGAAGCTTTCAACGATTTCATGCGCAAAAACGGCAGGCCGGCCGAAGCGCGGCTTTATTGCCATGGCCAGGGCTACGATCTGGTCGAACGCCCATTGGTGCGTCACGATGAACCAATGACCATCGCAAAGGATATGAATATTGTCGTCCATCCGACCTATATCCATGCCGGTTATCTGAACTGGCTTTGCGATAACTACCTCATTGGCGGCAACGGTCCGGGCGACCGATTGCACCAGTTCCCCGAGGAGATCATGGAGGCCGGTTAGCCATGGGATGTCGCCCGGCTTGACCGGTCGGCGCACGCGGCGCAAAGGGTCTGGAGTTCGGTGGAGGAAACAATGAAGAAAATGAAAAAGACACTGTTCGCTGTGGCGGCTGCCGCGCTGGCGCTGATCGGCCCCGCAAGTGCCCAGGATTTCCCGACACGGCCAGTCACGATGGTCATCCCGTTCGCCGCCGGCGGACCGCAGGACACCATCGGCCGCATCATCGCGCAGCGCATGGGCGAATTGCTTGGCCAACAGGTCGTTGTCGAAAATGTCGGCGGCGCCGGTGGCATGACCGGATCCAAGCGTGTCGCTGACGCCAAGCCGGATGGCTACACGATGGTGCTCGGCAGCGTCGGCACGCACGCGCAGAACCAGACTCTCTACAAACACCCGCTCTACAATGTGCTGACGGATTTCACCCCGGTTGCCTATCTCGCGATCACTCCGATCGCGATCATCACCCGACCTGACTTGCCGGTGAACAATTTCAAGGAATTCATCGCCTACGCGAAGGCGAACCAGGCCAAGATGCAATACGGCTCAGCCGGTGCTGGCTCGGCAACGCATCTTGCCTGCGTGGTGCTCGACAGCGCGATGGGCACCAAGATCACGCACGTTCCATACAAAGGCACCGGACCGGCCATGCAGGACCTGGTCGGCGGACGCATCGACTTTCTGTGCGACATCATCGCGACCGCCAAACCGCAGATCGACGGTGGGAAGGTCAAAGGCATCGCCATCATGACGAAAGAGCGCTCACCCGTTCTGCCGAATCTCGCGACGACCGGTGAACAGGGAACCGATGTTCAGGCCTACACGTGGAGCGCGCTGTTCCTGCCGAAAGGCGCGCCGGCCGACGTGGTGAAGAAGCTCAACGAGGCTGCCGTCGGCGCCCTTGCAACTCCGTCGGTGCAGGAACGCCTTGCGCAACTCGGTGCAACCGTTGCCGGCCCGAACGAGCGCAGCCCGCAATGGCTCGGCGATTTCGTCAAGAGCGAAGTCAAGAAATGGGAAGGTCCGATCAAGGCGAGCGGCGTCCAGGTCGAGTAAGAGACGGTAAAAACAAGCGGCTTGCCGCAGCGTGGAGGAGACAGGCGATGGCAACGATCAAAATCGTCAACCCCGAGGCGCTCGGCAAGCCGCTCGGTCAATATTCACATCTGACCCGCGTGAAGGCGTCTGAATTCATTTTCATCGCGGGCCAGGTGGGCGTCGACAAGGATGGCAAGGTTGTCGGCCCTGACGACTTTGACGCGCAGTGCGTGCAGAGCTTCGCCAATATCGAGGCGGCGCTCAAATCGTGCGGCGCCGGCTGGGGCAACATCGTGCAGTTCACGACTTACCTCGTTCACTCGCAGGATATTCCGAAATTCATGAAATACAGGCTGCGCGAATTTCCCAAGATGTTTTCCAACGGCGTCTATCCGCCGAATACGTTGCTGATGGTTGATCGTCTCGTGCAGGAACTGTTGCTGGTTGAAGTGCAGGGGGTCGCCGCGATCTAGTCAGCTGGCGGGCTTCTCCATCAGGCTGACGTGACCGACGACCACACGCCAGCCTTCCGGAAACTTCACCCATGTCTGGGTTTGCCGGCCGATCTTGCCGGGGGCCGTCGGCCGCTCATAAAGCGTCGAGGCGGCTGCAAAGTCCCGGCCGAACGTGGTGATGACGGTACGCGATAATTTGCGGCCAAGCGCGACGGGCGACCGGGCTGCGCGGAACGACCTGATCTCGGAGTAGCCGTACAGATTTTCCGTGACGCCATAACGGACCGTGCGCGGATCGTCCCGGAAGAGCTCATCGAGGGTCGCCACGTCGTTCGACACCAGGGCCTTCTCGTA
>DATLJR010000483.1:0-2194 GCA_035538755.1 Pseudolabrys sp. | reverse complement strand
TGAGAATCCGCTCGAGGATGAGGTTGTGCGGCACGGTAATCGACGTCATTATTGCTTTTCCTTTTATGCTTAGTTCCTCTCGATGCAGATGACCTGCGGTCGGCCCGAGATGAACGCTTTGGCCGCCATCGTCTTTGCGTTGCGCGGGCTGGATCCGGCGCAGTTTGGCCCTTCCGCGCTGCACAATCACCGCCCGATGTCTTTAAACCAGCTCTGGCGACATCCAGGACTTCCTTCCCAACGGGTGGCAAACTCGATTTGGGAACGTGGCAACGGATTTTTTTTGCCGAGTTTGATGGGCACAGGGACAAGCGCGTGATTGTGAAAGTCATGGTGAAGATCTTGACGGCTTCATGGTTATAGCCGACGGCGCGGGGTAGATAGAACGCTTCACGCGTGGGACACGATCATGGCACACAAACGCATCGGAATTCTCACCGGCGGTGGCGACGTCCCGGGTCTGAACATGGTCATAAAGAGTGTGGTGTATCGCGGCGCTGAAGACAAATGCGAGGTTGTCGGCATCCGCCGCGGCTGGGAAGGTTTGACCCACGTCAATTTCGACGACCCAGCGAGCATGGCGCGTTACATCATGCCGCTCACTACCGATAACACGCGGACCGTAGATCGCAGCGGTGGCACGTTCCTGCATTCGAGCCGCACCAATCCATCGAAGATGAAGAGCCTACCCGACTTCCTCAAAGGCATGACCTTTCCAACTTCGCAATCGACAAAGAGTGGCGTCACCACCACTATCACGGACGTCACCTCGCATGTGACAAAGAACCTGGAACGCCTCAAGCTCAACCACCTGATCGCAATCGGCGGCGACGATACGCTGAGCTACGCAGCCAAGCTCGACACGTTGGGCGTCAAGGTAATCGCGATACCCAAGACTATGGATAATGACGTCCGCAACACCGAATATTGCATCGGCTTTTCGACCGCCATTACCCGCGCCATGGATGCTATCGAGCGCCAGCGCACAACGGTGGGATCGCATGAGCGCATTGGCCTGTTCCGCGTGTTCGGCCGTAACGCCGGCTATACCGCGCTCTACACGGCCTATGTCACGTCAATCCGCTGCGCGATCCCCGAATACAAGTTTAAACTCGACAAGTTGATTGACATCCTGATGCGCGACAAGCGCGAGAATCCCAGCAATTATTGCCTGTTCGTGATGTCGGAAGGCGCGGAATGGGAAGGTTACCGTTTGCGCGAATACGGCGAGGCCGATGCCTATGGCCACCGCAAGAAAGCCAACGTTGCCGAGGACCTCAGCGACGTGATCAAGAAACACACCGGCGAGGAAACTGTAGTGAGCGACCTAACCTACGACCTGCGCTCAGGCGGTCCAGACTTCACCGATCGTTTGGTTGCCACCACCTTCGGCACCATTGCGCTCGACGCCGCGCGGGAGGGTAAGAGCGGACTGATGACCGCGATTGTCAACGGCTCCTTTGCCTTGGTCGAGATTCCCGATCCCAACCTCGGCCCGCGCAAAATGGATGTCGAAACGATGTACAACAAGGAACGACTGCGTCCCAACTACAGTAATAAGCTGGGTGTGCCGATTTTCCTGACACGCGCCTGACGCGTTCGACGGCTCCAATATTCCTGCCGCGGGCGCAGGCACCCCTATATGGTCAATAAATAAGAATGGCCGCAAAGATGGCAGTTGTGCAAGCTTCCACGTGCTCAGTGCGCCGTTTCCGACGGCGCCCCATGGCAGCGCTTGAACTTCTTGCCGGAGCCGCATGGGCATAGGTCATTGCGGTGTCCTCCGATCAGCGGAGCCGCGTTCGAGCATGCGGTCAGCGCTGTAACAAGAGGGGTTCAGCGAGAGGTTGTGTAGGGCGAGAGGCAGGTCTCGTTGTTTTTGTCGCCCGCCGGAGAACAAGCACTGAATATGGATAACCTCAGCATCAGCAGGTCTTTCTCGCCTTCGGCTGCCTTTGCAATCTCAGTCGAGACATGCCGCCAAGTCGGCTTGCGGCGGTATTGTTCGGGCAGGTTTGTCGACCAAGTCCCGCACATCGGCGAGGGTCGAAAGCTTCACGCTGTTCCTGATGCTGCTGCGTATCTTTGGTAATCGCCGCTAGGCTGCAGACTGAAGGACATAGCGAACGCCCGGTGGCCTTCATCGCTGAACATCTAAAAAAGCCGACCGTGCGGTTGCAAAACCGCATTGTCA
>DATLJR010000482.1:0-3094 GCA_035538755.1 Pseudolabrys sp. | reverse complement strand
CCCGATCGCCGGGACGATCGTGCAGCGCAAGGTCGGGCCGGGCCAATATGTCGGCAGCGGCTCGACCGACCCGGTCTTCATCATCGGCGATTTGTCCACCGTGTGGGTGGTGGCCTTTATCCGCGAGACCGAGGCGCCGATGGTCCACGTGGGTCAGGCGATCTACTTCACGGTGCTGGCCTATCCGGACCGGCCGTTCCCGGCCAATATTTCTTACGTGGCGGCGGCGTTCGATCCAGCCATCCGGCGGCTGTTGGTGCGCGCGACGGTCAACAACGACGCCGGACTGCTCAAGCCGGAAATGTTCGCGAGCGTGAAGATCCTCACCGGCGAAGGTGACAACGCGGTCGCGGTCCCGCGCGATGCCGTCATTTACGAGGGCGAAGCTGCCCGCGTCTGGGTGGTGCGCGACAAAGACAATGAAAAGACGATCGAGCTGCTACGGGTCAAGGTCGGGCTTGCCAATGGCAACACGATCGAGGTGCTCAACGGTCTTGCGCCCGGCGATCGCGTGGTCACCAGAGGCGGCCTGTTTATCGATCGAGTGGCGGCAGCCGGCGGATAGCGGATGAAGGCGATCGCTCGCAGCAAGTCGGTACCACCAGGTGTGCATGCCCGGCACCGTCTGCACACGCCGGAGGGCGGCTGGGCGCACCGTGGTCTCGGCAATCTCATCCTCCGAACGACACGCCGGAACCAAAAGCACCACGTGCCATTTTCGCAACACTTCTTTGCGATCGGCGCCAACGTTCGTTCGCCAATGCATCCGTCAGGTCCATGTCAGTCAGCTGGCTCACAATCGTTTCCCCGAGAGGCGGGTCCATTCGACTCAACCTCGGCTCTCTTTCTTGGGTGCAAGATGTGGGCTGATCCACAATACCTGACAAGCTGGCGCGACCTTCGCCGCCGCGAGCTTCTGTTCTGGTTTTTTGTGCTCAGTTACGTCCCGGGCATCCTACTCATTATCATCATCGTAAATGTCTTTGAACACGATTTGCCCGAGCACATAGGCATGTACTTTTCCGCAGCCTGGTTGGCCGGGTTCGCCGGGACAAGTTTTTATCGTCAGAGTTTTCGGTGCCCGCGGTGTCACCAGTTTTTCTTTCGTCGATTCACGTTTGTCGACCCACAGTCTCGAAGCTGCGTGAACTGCAATCTGGATCGTTGGACAGGCGGCCCATGAATTCGATCATTGCCTTCGCGCTGCGACTGCGTGCGCTCATGGTCGCGCTCTTTGTTCTCGTCATGATCGGCGGCGTCACCGCCTTTGTCCAGTTGAACATCGAAGCCTATCCGGACCCGGTGCCGCCGCTCGTCGACATCGTCACGCAGAATCCCGGCCAGTCGGCGGAAGAGATCGAGCGCTACATCACCATTCCAATCGAAGTGGACGTGGCTGTCGCTCCGTATCTCACAGCGATGCGCACCATCTCGCTCTTCGGCCTTTCCGACGTAAAGCTGCACTTCACCTATGACCTCACCTACGAGGAGGCGGAGCAAAAGGTCCTGAATCGACTGAGCCAGTTGCCAGCGCTGCAGAACCAGGCACAGCCGACGATCTCGCCCTGGAGCCCGATCGGCGAAATTTATCGCTACCAGCTCGTCGGGCCGCCAGGCTACAGCGTGATGGACCTCAAGACGCTCCAGGATTGGATCATTGCGCGTCGATTCCGCGCGGTGCCGGGAGTCATCGACGTGACCGGCTGGGGCGGCAAGACCAAAACATTTGAAATCCAGATCGACCGCGACAAGCTCGTGGCCTATGGCCTCACGCTCCCGCAGGTTTTGCAAACCTTGACCAACAGCAACATCAATGTGGGCGGCAATACCGTCAACATCGGCCAGCAATCCGCGGTCGTGCGCGGCGTCGGACTCATCCGCTCGATGACCGACATCCGGAATACGATGCTGACGGCAGCGAATGGGACTCCGGTCTTTCTCAGCGATATCGCAGAGATCGTCGTTGGAAACAAACCACGCCTCGGCATCGCCGGCCGAGACGAACAGAACGACATCGTTCAGGGAATCGTGCTCATGCGACGCGGGCAGCAGAGCCTACCGACGATCCGTCGCGTTGAAGCAGACGTCGAGAAGATCAATACGTCGGGGATTCTCCCGCCGGGCGTGCATATCGAACGCATTTACGATCGCAGCGACCTCATCAACTTGACCACCCATACCGTCCTGTTCAACTTGGTATTCGGCATGATTCTTGTTTTTTTTGTTCAATGGATTTTTCTGGGAGATTTGCGCAGCGCCATCATCGTGTCATCGACCATTCCCTTCGCCCTCTTCTTCGCGATCGGCATTTTGGTATTGCGTGGAGAATCCGCCAACCTCCTGTCGGTGGGGGCAATCGATTTCGGTCTCATCGTCGACGCTAGTGTCATTATGGTGGAGAACATCTTTCGACACCTTGCGGAAGGCGCGCCCCTCAATGGGGCCGCCGCGACTCCTGCGCCTTTCGGCCTTAGGGGAAAACTCGCAACGATCTTTCGTGCGGCGGCCGAGGTCAACCGAGCGATCTTCTTTTCCGCCGCGATCATAATCGTCGGCTTCATTCCGCTGTTCACGCTGAGCGGGGTCGAGGGCCACATTTTCAGCCCAATGGCGAAAACCTACGCCTATGCGCTCGCCGGCGCGCTGCTCGCGACTTTTACCGTCGTCCCCGCCCTCTGTGCGTTCCTGCTCCACGACCGCGTGCGCGAGACCGAGACGATCATCGTCGGCATCTTGCGTCGGATATACACTCCGCTGGTCGAGTTTGCGGTTGCACACAGAATTTTGGCACTCGCTGCAGCCGGCCTATTATTGGCCCTCGCGCTGATTTCCGTCCGATTCCTGGGACTCGAATTTCTGCCCCACCTGGAGGAAGGCAATCTCTGGATCCGCGCGACCATGCCGCCCTCGATCTCGCTTGAGGAGGGCAATGACTTCGTCAACCGCATGCGGTTGGTGATCAGGAATTTTCCCGAAGTCGAGACGGTCGTATCCCAGCAAGGACGGCCCGATGACGGCACCGATGCCACCGGCTTCTTCAACGCCGAATTTTTTGCCCCGCTCAAGCCGGCAAAGGAATGGCGCAAGGGTATGA
>DATLJR010000481.1:0-2299 GCA_035538755.1 Pseudolabrys sp. | reverse complement strand
CCTTACACGAAGACCCCATTCGTTGCGCTCGCATTTATTTACGATCCTTGGGGCACCTACATCGAATTAAACGAACGACCCAGTTATCAATAGCAGCCCGTTCGCGGGGGGCGGACCCGGACGCGCGACGTACCGCCCCAGCTGCTCTCGTACATGCGTAAGAGGTCGCAACTGGCACATTTGAGCCGTCCACCGATGTCCGTGATACGGCTGCTTTCGGGGGCAAACCGGAAAAACATACACTCGTTCTGAGTTTTACCGGTTCCTACCCCAGCGATCAGTTGGAAGCATTCACTCGACTTGCCTATCGGCCTTAGTCACAGACCGCGCGATGAAAGCGTGGTATCATTCCTCCATGGCATGAATGACCCCCAAGCGGAGGGTCACATGGCAAGTTACATCCGACGACGAGAATTCTTAGCCGCGACGCTCGGCGGCGCGGCTGGCGCGTGGCCGCTCGCGGCGCGTGCGCAGCAGCCGGCGATGCCGGTGATCGGGTTTCTCAGCAGCCGCTCGCCCGGCGACTCCACCGCAGTGGTCGCTGCGCTTTACCACGGCATTGCAGTGCTCACTGCGACGAGCGTCATGGCCGCAATCAATGCTGATGAAGTGAGGGTATTGAGCACGAGCTGTGTCGCACTCCATTCGCCTATCGCCCTCGGGCAAAATCAGCATACTTCTCCTTCAACCAGCGATTCCGTGGGAATGGCAGAGTCTGAGCTGAGTCGATCATTGGGGTTCGCGCGTTCTTCAGATTGAAAGAACATCTGTGTGTATAAGTTGCTAGGAATCATTCTGGCTGCAGCTTCGATTGTTCTCTTCCTGAGAGCAATCCTTAAAGGGCAATTAAAGAAAAGGTCACAGGGCTTATCCGATTTTAAGAAGCAGATGGATTATTTGGTGTGGGCGATATTGTTCTTTATCGGATGTGGAGTTGCCTACTCGATCGGCAAGTTGTTCTACCAATTTTTGACATGATGGACGATGAGGGACATCGCTCGCAGGCACACCTGCGGCAGCGCTCGCCGGTGCGGCGATCGTTCAGGAAGCATGACCAGTGCGTGCTGACACTGGATCACCTTCCAGTTCTGTAATAGACGAATTAAAAGCTTTCGGTGAGCGAGCGAATGACGTAGACGGTCGCGCGCATTACGGCTGGAAACGGTATTCGTCGGATCATGTCCACGAATAGGCAGTAGCGCGCTCGGTCCGTCTGGCTGATTGACTCATGCAGTAGCGTATCATCGAAGATGAATAGCTTGTTGTCGCGCCAGCGATTGGTCGTGTCACCGACAACGATGTAGGCCGAATCGTCGGTCATCTCGTTGAGATTGTACCAACGTTTGAGTGCCGGCGACAAAGAACCACGGCCTTGGCGCCGCGCCGGTATTGACGAATACCAATCCGAAGCGTCAGTTTCGCTTCTGCTCTCGAACAAGCGGCAAGCTCGCTATCGCGGGAGGCGCCCGCAATGTCCGTTCCATCAGAGCCCTTTGCGGCTGTTTACGAGGATCGAAACCGTCTCGGCGTGATCGTGGCACGCATTGGGAGGGGCGGCTTCGAGGCTTACGCGGCCGACGATCACTGCCTGGGACTGTTTCCGACCCCGCGCGAAGCCGCTGCGGCGATCACCATGGCGCGTCCTTGGGTCGCGCGAATGACGGCCGAATACCGCCCCGAACTGAGCGGGCTGGCCCATGTGCAAAGCGGCGGAGCCGAGGCGCTTCGATGACCCCCCTGTTAGTCTCCGAACAAATGCCCGCGTAAAGTCTTCAATACGCCTTCGCACAAAACCTCGGGATGCCGCTCGCCGGCTCTGGCAAGTTCGACAATTTGCTTGGCAATAATGCCGTCGGCGAGATGGTCTGTAAGCCCGAGAGATAAGCGCGTCACTTCGAGCGCGACAGCCAGAACCCGCTTTCGGGATCGGCATCGAACTCGTCTAGATAAGGGGTAATGGACATGCAAACCCCCGCCTAAGGCACTCGGTGCGCTGGATGCGCGCCAGTGGAGCAGACTGGTTTTTGTCGGGGGAGTTCAGATAAAGCCCCGATGTCGACCAGTCCTAGCGCGCACTAGCGCAAGGTGATCCGACATCGCGAGGTTGACCGACCGCGTCGGCGTCCTCGCCAGAGGGGCCCGGATTCAATTTGCTGATGTCTATTAGACAAGGCAATTCGCCAAGATCAAGGATCACCCAGCGCATTTGGCCAGCGTCACGGTGACGCGCCCGTTGCTGTGGACCTTCCCGGCTGACCTGATGCGCATGTGGCCGATTTCGACAAAGGTCAACAAGCCA
>DATLJR010000480.1:0-1793 GCA_035538755.1 Pseudolabrys sp. | reverse complement strand
GGTTGCTATGAGATTAACATTCGTACCACTGAGAGTAGGAAAGCACAGCAATGTGGTATCGGGACACATCGTCGGATCGTTCACTGCATTCGTCGGGTTGCCGTCGACATGGGCCTGACGATAATTGCGATAATAGGCGATTGCCTGATAGGTCCACGTGTCACTCGGCCTCCAGGTCGCACTCGCCGTCAGGAAGGCAAGTTGATTTTGCGTCGTTTGTGGCAGCGTGTACGTGCTCGACCAATCCTGCGCGAGCATTTGCACGGGGGTGGCCGGATTCGCGCTGAAGCCGTTGTTTGCTCCCGTGAAGCTGAGGTGGAATTCGGTCTGCTCGCCGCGTGCGCCGAGATCAGCAAAGACGCGCCGCAGCGATGACGGCGTATCCTGGCGCCAGCCGCTGTCGTCGATCGCGTCGGCCGTGAAGTAGCCGGACAGGTTTCCGACTTCGCCGCCGGCCTGCACGGACGCAACAGCGCGTCCGTATGAGCCACCGCTTACTTCGCCTTCGACACCATGATAGGTGTATCCATTCTTCATCTGAAACGCGAGCGCGCCGCCGGTCGCATTGAGGCCGTAGACCGGATTACTGGGCACGAGCGTGAGTTGATTGATGGCGTTCTGCGGGATGAAGTCCCAATTGACGATGTCGCCAAAAACCTCGTTGATGCGCACTCCGTTCTGATAGACGGCGAGTCCCTGCGGCGTGCCGATCACCGGTGAAGCAATAAAGCCGCGATAATTGAAATCGAGCTGAAACTCGTTCCCGGTTTGACTGCTCAATGAGACTCCAGGCAGCGCTCGGACCATCGATTGCAACAGATCGGGGGTCTTCGAGTACTCGAAATCTGAAGCGCCAGCCGTTTGGACGTTGGACGGGATCTTATCCTGGTCGACTACGCCAGGTATGGGTTTCGCGGTGGTCGCCTCCGCGGGCGCGGGGGCCGCAGCCGCGGGAGCCGCGACCGCGCGACCCGAAGGTCTGGCGACGCGTGTTGGTCGCGCTGGCGGCGCAACCGGTGTGGTTGCGATGACATGGATTTCCGGAAGACCAACCGAGCTTGGGTTTGCACCTTGCTGCGCGGCCGCGCCCAAAGGCATCATCGACGCAAACGAGATGGCGCCAAGAATCCGCTGCAGCTGTAGCCGACGGCTCCATTGGCCCGACCGAACGCACTGAGCTGCACCTCCACGCATTTGCGCGCGACCCCCGCCTGCGGGCCAATTTTGCCATTTCTAGGCGAATGTGCGTCAGGGAAAGTTTGCCCATCGATCCGGGAACATTTGGCAATGATCGCTCTCACATGCACGGCTCATCGGCCTTGCGGCCTCTCGAACTGGACGCGATGATCTCAGCTCGGCGCTCCCCTCGCTGCGGTCCTTACCGAGGTGGATCTGTCCAACGACCGTAATCTTAGATGTGGTGCGTATACCAGAGACGGCCACGCGCGTTTATCGATCTACACACGGCAACACGACATAGCTATATGGCTTCAAAAAATCAGTGGCGTGATAAATTGCCGGAACTAACATATACCATTCTGGCCATCGGCGTTGAGGCTCACCATCTGATCTTTCTTCAAGGAACATTTGGCTTCACGGTGCCACGCTAAATGTTGCGAAATGATAATCAGTAAGATTGGTTCTTATTAGATTTTGCCGCGCTCAGGTGCCGCGCGGTTGCCAATCTGACAAGCCCAACCTTTTAATTTCCAGGTATGATAGAGGGGATGGTGTTCCCAGAATTCCTTCGCAGATTCGAAACCTTCTAGTCCCAAGCAGCCGGTGATTGTCAC
>DATLJR010000479.1:0-2377 GCA_035538755.1 Pseudolabrys sp. | reverse complement strand
ACGGTGACTAAAAAGTCATGGACACCGGGGAGAGCGCGGAGCAACCCGTTAACACCATCGCGCAGGGAAGGCCGGATGTTGCGGCGTACCTGTGGTGACTAACTCGTGTGGTTTCTCACTTCCCACGCGAGGCTATGGGTGCGGGCTGCGCACCCGCCTTCCCTGCGCCCTCATGTTTTCGAGGAGGGATGTCTCTTTCGCAAAGCTCGGGCGCGATCGCGCCGCGGGAATGCATGGGCTTGCGCACGGAACGTCATTGCGAGGCGATTATGCGGGACTTGACAGAAGTCAAAGTTCTCTAAATCGGCTCCGACAGGCGGCACCGCTCTAGTCTTGGGTTTGGGTCTTTTTGTTATAGGAGGGTATGGGATCGGCGAAAAACTTTCCTGGGGCGCCAATGGGTTGATATCGCCTCCAACAGAAGCTGGTTTCGTGTCGCGTCTGCATGAAATCCAGATAGATAAGATTGCAATAGAACCACAATTTGGCCGATTGATCCTGAATTCGGTTGAAAGCATCGGCGGGGACATTAAAGGTCAGATCGGCGACGCGAAAATCGTAGGACGACGTCATGTCGGAATCAAAGGTTGTGTTGATGGGGAATTGCTTTTTGGATGTGTAAATTGGAACATTGGGCAGGCTATTTCCGAAAGTCCAACCGCATTCCACTTCGATAGGAAAGGCCTTGGTTCGCCCAGAATTGGCAAAGGACAAATAGTCCAAATAGCAGAAGTGACGTATTCGCCCAGACGAGTCTTGCTCGTCGCCCCATCCGACCTTTCCGGTAATTGCACGGATCACTGGCAACTCGATAGCGATGGCCGCTCGTGCACTGAGATCGGCTGCATTGGCGGCTTTGAGAGCAACCTCAATTTGCTTCTCACCGGTTATGTAAAGGCCAATTGTGGCGATACACAATGCACCAGTTACAAGAACAAGTCCTCCCGTGAACGCCGTGAGCCACCAAGTATGGCGCGCGAGAGCCTCGTCAGTTTTTTCCTTGGACTTTTGTTCACTGGCGTTTTCGTCGGAGTCGGCATCGGTCTGATGTTGTGGCGGAGGCATAAGGTATGCTGAAACAAAACTCCCGCCGAGTGCGAACCCCATTATTCCGGCGTAAACAATCCAACCTATCAAAAGGCGATTTAACATCCGCAAATCGCTGCTCCGAAGATGTCCTCATTAAAGGCATTATTAGAGGGGATTTGGAACTATGCAACGTAAAGTGGCATGTATTTCTTGCTGACTTTGTGGAACGTGTCCACCACGCCGCGCTTGATGATCGACCAGAAGCCTTCAAATCGTATTCGTGTGAACGGCACCAACGACATATTTGCGCTTCGCATGGTCATGCCGGATATAATTGCCATTACGAAAAGCGAAGCGACGAGGCCATCGAGAGTCTTCGCTTGGCACGGATCGCTTCGCGAAGCCTGTCATCGGATTGCGCTCCCTGCAGAGTCGTTGGCTCAGGCTCACAATGGCGATGAAGGTGTCTGACAGTTGAATCGGAACTATCCAACGACGCGATCACCTCGCCCCGTTCGTGGGGAGAGGTCGGATCGCATCGCAGACGGAGAAAAGGAGAAGCTAGGCAAGCAGCACGGCGTCTGCGCCGTTCACGGCTTCCGCACTGTCGGTCACGGTCTTCTCGAGCGACGCCGCCTGCACCGTGATGTTCTCGGCAAAGAAGCGCGCCAGCGTGACATAGCGCTCGCCGTCGCCGCTCTTGCGCGCGGCGAGCGCCTCGTTTGCGAGATAGCAGCCGCCCACCGTCGAGCCGAACAGGCGCAGATAGGGCGTTGCACCCGCAAGCGCATCGTTCGGCGCGGACGTGACGCGCTCGAGCAGCCAGCGGCTGGAGCGTTCGAGAGCGCCCAGCGCCTCGCGCAGTTTCACGCCTGTCGTGCCGAAGGCGGGATCGTTGGAGGCCTCGACCTGCTTGACGATCGCGGAGAGCTCGTCGAGCAGGGCCCAGACCGACGCGCCGCCTTGCGTCGCGAGCTTGCGCGTCACGAGGTCGATGGACTGGATGCCGTTGGTGCCTTCATAAATCGAGGTGATGCGGGCGTCGCGGGAATGCTGTGCGGCGCCGGTCTCCTCGATAAAGCCCATGCCGCCATGCACCTGAACGCCGAGATAGGCGACTTCGTTGCCGATGTCGGTGGAGAAGGCTTTTGCGATCGGCGTCAGCAACGCGCCGCGTGCGGCGGCTTCGGCGCGCACCTTCGCATCGCTGGCGCGGAAGGAGACGTCGAGCGCGACCGCTGTCGCGTAGCAGATCGAGCGGGCGGCCGCGGTCATCGCGCGCATCTGCAGCAGCGTGCGCTTGATGTCGGGATGCACGATGATCGGGTCCGAGCCGTCGCCGGCATGG
>DATLJR010000478.1:0-2194 GCA_035538755.1 Pseudolabrys sp. | reverse complement strand
GCGGCGATGTCGGTCGGACCCGCGGCGGCATAGCCGACGATGATGCGCACCGGCCGTGTCGGATAATCGAGTGCCGATGCGACGCGAGGCATGGCCGGCAGCGCGGCAGCGCCTGCTGCCAGATGCAGAAATCGGCGACGGCGAAGTTTCACGGGTGATGCTCCTCGAACTTGAGCACCCTTGCCCAACAATAATAATATCGAAAAGCGGCTTGAATGTCTGCTGTTGGCACAAAGCGGACATCCTAGTCGTCGTCCTGTCGTATGTCCGCTTTTGGGGGTAAAGCGGACATACGTCGCAAAAGATCTGCTAACGAAGCACGAGCGGACGTCCGAACCTGCAGGCTAAACAATCTTCAGCTCCTCGCTTACCGACTACAGGCCGATCGGTTCGGGGACCTGGATGGCGAGAGCAAGCATCTGCTCGATCGTTCGGAATCTCCTGAGAAGGCGGGAGAGAAAGCTGCGGACTTGGTTCAACGTATCGCCGAGGTGCGGCCGGCACCGTCTTCGGCCGTGAATGGAACGGGCGCATGCAGCGGGTAGGCTTTGGCACGAACAATCTGGATGAACCGCACCGGCGCCTCTGGATCGTGAAGATTGAGGTCGGGGTGGCACGCCATGGCGGCCTTGCGAAATGCGACCTTGAGTCTCTCAGCGTCGTCATCCGGATGAGCATTGAGGATATCGTAAAGAGTCTTCATCACTAGAACCTCGTAGCCCTGTGAACGGAGTGTTTCCAATCCACACTGCATCTGCCCGATGTTAGCAGCCGCTGCAGTCGTTTGCGGACGCGAATCTCCGCTTGCTGATAACAATGCCGCTCATAATCGAGCTTCAAAACGCGCCCACAATTCAGCATCAACCGCGTCGGGGCCTGGTCCCACTACCTCACAGTGGGGCGCCGATAGGGACGCGACTGGGCCTCCGTAGGATCGAACATTTTGCCATCCAGGTAGCGGCTGAGCGGACGCAGTGTGGTACGCTGCGGCTTTGTATTGGGGTGAATTGCAGGGGCAGCAGCCAGCAATCGCTAGTGCAAGCGAAGCCGCCGGTAGTGCTAACAGCTTTCGCTCGACCGCGTGTAGCCGTGTTCGTTTTCTTGATCCTGCACGGGCCAAGTTGGACCACCTTGCGGCTTGGCGTTCACGAGAATCTCAGAATGGCTCCAATATTCTCCCGCGCTTAAACACGGTGAAAAGACTTTGAAGGTTAAGTCGAATCGAAAGTAGCGACTGTGAACTAACTACCCTAAGGCGCCGGGGGTGCGACCAGACTGAGGAAGATTGTGGGTGTTTTTGGATCACAGTTACGTCTATGACTCAAAACGATTCGCAAAGCAGACATTCAATTCGCCGACGAATGTCCGCTTTCGGGCGTAAAGCGGACATCGGCTGGACATGCCTCAATGTCCGGTTTGACCCAAAGCGGGCATGGCGCAGACTTGAGGGCGCCATCAGTAGGCCCTTGGTCTCGAAAAGTTGAGATTAAAGACGCTTGCGATCCGGAGGCTGTCACATAAACTTGACCATAGGGGCATCAACGGAAACTACAATGTTTCGTTGGTGGCAAAGGTTACAGAACCGCGAGCGTCTTGCGGAAGAAGATGCAACCATTCTGATCGCCCGTTTCGGAACTAGGGCAAGTTATATTGCGAGCCGCCGCCTAACTCAGATGCAGAATGGTGCAGTATTCGACTCCAACCGCCCTCCCTGTCACTGGAAACGCGTTCATTCCATTATCCGTCAATTGTTGCCGTATGACGGGACGATGAAGGGCCGGCTCTCGCCGGACCGAACTAACATTCCACTGACCTGTTAACGGGGACGTCCGCTTTTGGCACAAAGCGGACATCACAATGAATGATGTCCGCTTTCGGGGGTAAAGCGGACATCGGCGGATGTGTCCACAATCGCCAATGCGGTCCACAATCGTCATCGAGAAATTATTGGACCCGAGTCGCATGAAACGTCGCCGCAGATTGCAACCCGTTGCGATCAACCCGCTGGTGGTCGACCTGTCGCACCACAACGAAGTCGCCGATTTTGACAAGATCAAAGCCGCCGGCATCGCCGGGATCATCCACAAGGCGACCGAGGCGATCGGCTTTGTCGATAACATGTACGCCGTCCGGCGCGGCCCCGCGATGAACGCCGGTCTATTGTGGGGCGCGTATCATTTCCTGCGGCCGGTTT
>DATLJR010000477.1:0-2298 GCA_035538755.1 Pseudolabrys sp. | reverse complement strand
GCGCTCTATTCGATCACCTCGTCGGCGAGTTGCTGCAACTGCGGAGCCACGTCGATCCCGAGCGCTCGTGCGGTCTTGAGGTTAATTACCAACTCGAATTTAGTTGGCTGCTCCACCGGTAATTCGGCAGGTTTGGCCCCTTTCAATATTTTATCCACGAGCACAGCGGCTCGTCGAAGCAGGTCCGAGTGGTCCGCCCCGTAGGACAAGAGAGCATTGGTTTCGCGGGCGAGCCCGCTGGTATCGAACAGTATCGGCACCTTCATCTTTGTCGCAAATTCCATGATCTCGTTCCGATAAGAGGAATATATTGGAGAAAAGACAAAGAGAGAGTCGGGGGGCTTCATCGCGGCGGCTGTTAGCGCTTCGACAAGTTCGCTTGAACCAACTGCAAGTATTGTTTGAAGCTCTATTTCGAGCTTTGGCACAGCGGCTTGTATTGCCTTGAACCTAAGCATCATGCCTTGATTATTCGGATCAACAATCAACATTACGCGGCTGGTTTTCGGTAGCGTCTGTTTCAGAAATTCCAGGGCCTTTTGGTCCGTGTCAGGGGCAAGGAGGGACATGCCCGTTACGTTGCCGCCGGGCTTTCCCAGACTTCTGACCAGTCCAGCACCCACCGGATCGGCGGAGACGGCAACAACGATTGGAATTGTACTGGTTGCTTCTTGAGCAGCTTTGGTGGGCGGCGTGTACACCGTAACGATCACATCTACATTTAGAGCGACAAGCTCGGCAGCGAGGACGCGAAGACGCTCGAGTTGACCCTTTGCATCCCGATACGAGATGCTAATGGTCTTTCCTTCAACCCATCCAAGTTCGCCCAGACGCTGGCGGAACGCATCTATTTGGGTCGAGACAGACGCATCGGTCTCGCGGGTTAAGAAACCTATTCGACGCATCTTCGGCATCGTTTGCTGTGCGTGCGCCGCAAGCGGCCAAGCTGTCGCAATGCAAAGTCCCGCAATAAACGCCCGCCGTCGCATGTGCCGCCCTAAGACGCCAATGGGATGGCGAGACTAGCATTTTGCGGCGGGGCAATTAAGGCGGCCGATTGAGCCGTGGGGACGATCTCTTCGCGTATCGCAGCAGCGGCCTTACTCCGATTCTTGCGAGGTGGGGACACGCCCTGGAGGGCCGACCAAATCGTGCGCAAACGGCGTTGCCTGCGGCGCGAGAATCTCGAAGGTTCGCTCCTGGTGTCTCGGCGGCGCTGCCAGCAGGCGACGGGCTGCGGCCAGGAGGGCCAACAGCAGGCCGACGGCAGCCATAAAATAGAACACGCCGTCGATGCCGAAGTGCGCCATCACGCTTGTGCCGACCACCGGGCCAAGGATCGAGGCCAGCCCGCTGATCAGGATGAGCCGGCCGCTCACTGCGACAACCTGATCGGCTGGCATTTGGTCGTGTGCGTTGGCGACACAGACGGGGTACAGGGTCGACATGAAGCCGCCGAGCAACGCAGCGGCTGGAAAGATCACCGAGCGAGAGTGCGGCAAATTGACCACCGCGATCGCAGTGGCCGCAAAGCCGATGCTCAGCATCGATAACACGGTGCGCCTATCGAATTGATCCGACAGTCGGCCGATCGGAACCTGGAACGCGAGCCCGCCGAGCACGGCGAACAACATGAAGGTCGCGATCGTCTCGCGTGCGATGCCTTCATCCTGCATCCACGCGGGAACGAGCGAGTAGAAACTGGCGCTGACCAGCCCGCTCACCATGCAGCCGGCGACGGCGACCGGCGCCGCGCGGGACAATTGGCCGAACGGCAGCGAAGTCGACGCGGTCCCGCGGGGCGGTTCGGCCCGTGTCGTGCTCACGATGACCAGCGCGACGGCAAACAGGACGGCGATTGCATTGAAGGGGTCTGCCGTTTCAACCTTGGCCTTGCCGATCAGGAGCTGTCCCAACGCAAGAGCGAGGAACGTTCCGAACATGTAGGCGGAGAAGATACGCCCGCGCTCAGTTGGCTCGGCCTTGGCGTTGAGCCAGCTCTCCGTGGCGATGAAAAGACCAGAGCAACCAAAACCGATGATCGCACGAAGGATCAACCAAGGCAGCGGCCCCGTCAGCAGCGGCATGGCCGCGGTCGCGGCGACGACCATTCCAGCCAGGGTCGCATAGGCGCGAATGTGCCCAACCCGTTCGATCATCCGTTCGCAACGCAACGCGCCCAGTGTGAAACCGGCGAAATAGCTGCTGAGCACCAGACCAGATATGGTCGGCCCGAAGTCCTCGATCGCGACACGCAAGGAGATGAAGGTGCCGAAGAAACCGTTGGCGAGCTGGATG
>DATLJR010000476.1:0-2086 GCA_035538755.1 Pseudolabrys sp. | reverse complement strand
CAGTATAGCGCCCTTGCGAAATGTAGATCGTCATATTGCTCTCCCGTCCAACGTGCTTCGAGTCCCTCGCTCATCGTGACAGACCCAACGCAGTCATAGCAATCGGATGCCTCCTCCTGCAGACAAGGCCGAGACCGGTTTGGAACCGGCAGCTGGACTGCGGGTTGCCCAGAACAACCTTGTTCCGAGGCATTTGACACGAAATGAGGGAGGAAAACATGCGTACCTTCAGAGTGGCTCTCGTGTGCGCATTCGCCGGAGCCTTGATGGCCTCAACGCCGCAGCGCTCCATGCCGCTCCGTTGCCAACCAACGTGGCAGCGATGAAATCGATGGTTGCAGACAAATCGGTTCAGGTCCGATGGGGGTACTGGGGACGCTGGCGTCATCGAGGTTCGCTGGCTCGCTCTTGGGAATGGACCCAGGAACCCGCCGCCTTCGCCTTCGGATACTACAGACCTTACTACCACGGATATCGCTGGCGGCACTGGCGCTATTTGTAAAGCCGAGATTTCGTTCGTCGTCGAGTTGATCGACGAACTCAAGTCGGACACGTCGCCGTGTCTTAACTTGAGTTCGGTTGCTAGACGGCTGTGGTGACGACCCCGCTGACCCCCGGAGACATCGTCTTCAGGCCCCTTTTGGCGCGCCAGTCTCCGGCGGCAAAAATCCCGCTCCAAACTCGAAGAGGAGCAGGCTGATTGCAAGAGTGCGCGGGCGAATTCGGGGCTTCGCTCCTTCGAGGTTTGCACAAACAAGAATTCGGCCTTCTTGGGCGCTTCTTCTGCGGCATTCGCGCGATCCCATTTCACGGAGGCCAGAGCCGATGTGGCCACCGCCGCGCCGGCGACGAGCACATTTCTGGTTAACAAGCTAAGTGCGGCCGCCGCACGAGATTTCGCGCGCGCCGATAGTAGGCCATTTGAGCGACATTATCGCTCGTGGATTATCCGTTCCCTAGAACCTTGTTTGCGATGGTCGATCCGCCCAGCCTTCATTGCTGCGCGAGATCGGCCCTTGTTTCCACGCGTTGATCGGCGCGTGTGGGCTTGGCAGGCGGCGTATCGAGCGTCAACTTGATCAGCTCACCCTTGAATTTGAACGGAGCGGCGTAGTCAGGGCTGACCGCGGCGCCTTCGTCGCAGCCAATGCTAATGCCACCGCCCCAGATGCGTCGCAACAGTTTGGGCAAATCAACGCTGCCGCATTCCTGTCCGCCGATCCGCAACGTGACGCGACCGACCTGCTCGATCTTGGCAAGCGTGACCGACACTTCGGAGCGCCCTAAAGGCACCGGAACAGTCGAAATGGCCTTGTAGTGCGTCGAAAAGAAATTGTAGTCGAATAGCAGCCGGTTGTTCTGGATATAAAACGACAACCCGCTTTTCATGTCGCCGAACGCAAACAGGCACCCATCTTCCGCCGCAGCGGCGCGATCGATTTCGGCAATAATCGAAAACGTCCGGTTACCCAATGCGGGAGCGCCTTCCGCCGGAATTTGGTCAACCGGCGGACGGTACACGTAGCTCAGGCGGTTTCGTGGATTGAATGCACGCGGGCTTGGCGCCCAGAGCTCGACCCGGCGATCGTCGAGCGGCAACACGCCATTGCGCCCCGCTTCCGCCCACCATAGGTCGATCATCTCCTTAAGCTTCTCGGGCTTTTCGGTCGCGAGATCCCGGCTCTCGGAGAAATCCTCATCCAGGTGATAAAGCTCCCATTTGTCGGCGTCGAACGGCGTCTCGGCCTCGTGATAGGCGACCGCCTTCCAGCCGTCCGCCCATATGCCGCGATGACCGAGCATCTCGAAATACTGAACCTGCTTGCGGCTCCTCTCGCTACTGGCTTCGTTCGGAAAGGTGTAGGCCAGGCTCGCCCCATGGATCGGCATCTGCGCTTCGCCGTTGATGGTGTCTGGAGGCGTGACGCCAACGACTTCCAGCACCGTCGGCGTGATGTCGGTTACGTGATGGAACTGAGGTCGAATGCCGCCCTTGTCGGCAATGCCCTTCGGCCAATGCACAATCAGGGGATCGCGCACGCCACCGCCATGGGTGTTTTGCTTGTAGCGTTTGCCCGGCGTGTTT
>DATLJR010000475.1:0-2635 GCA_035538755.1 Pseudolabrys sp. | reverse complement strand
TGGAAACCGACCCTTGACCATGTCAGATACCTGTTTGAAGAGACGCTGTTTTCGAGGTGGCTGTGGAACACGACCTTCATAGCGCTCGCATCAACCGCGATCTCGCTCGTCTGTGGCGTGTTCGCCGGCTATGCCTTGTCGCGGCTGAGCTTTCCATTTGCCGGTAGTTTAGGTACCGGCATCTTCATCACCTATCTGGTGCCGCAGACGCTGCTCTTCATCCCGCTGGCCGAGATTATCCGTAACTATCGGCTGGGTGACACGCCGTGGTCCCTCATTCTGACCTATCCGACATTTCTCATTCCGTTCTGCACCTGGCTGATGATGGGTTACTTCAAGGCAGTGCCGAGGGAGCTCGAGGAATGTGCGCGCATTGACGGCGCCTCGCGCTGGCAGGCCATGCTCTACATCGTCATTCCGGTGGCGATCCCGGGCATCCTCTCGGCCGGCATTTTCGCGTTCACGCTGTCCTGGAACGAGTTCATCTATGCACTCGTCTTTCTGTCCTCGCCTGAGCAGAAGACCGTGCCGGTGGGCGTCACATCGGAGCTGATCCGCGGCGATGTATTCTTCTGGGGACCGCTGATGGCCGGCGCCCTGCTCGGATCGATCCCGGTTGCTGTCGCCTATTCGTTCTTCGTCGAGCATTACGTCTCGGGATTGACCGGATCGGTGAAGGGCTGACGGCGTCTATTGCAAAGCGCGTGCAGATTTGCACCGGCGGGTGGGAGGCAAGTAAGACAATGGGACAGGTCGTCCTCAAGGGGATCAACAAGTTCTACGACGGCGTCCACGCCGTCAAAGACGTCAATCTGCAGATCCGCGACAAGGAGTTCATGGTGTTCGTCGGGCCGTCCGGCTGCGGCAAGACGACGACGCTCAGGATGATCGCCGGGCTCGAAGCGATCAGTTCCGGCGATATTTCAATCGACGGCAACGTCGTCAACCAACTGCCGCCCATGGATCGCGACATCGCCATGGTGTTCCAGAACTACGCGCTCTATCCGCACATGAGCGTGTACGACAACATGGCGTTCGGCCTGAAGATGCGCAAATTCGGAAAGGGTGAGATCGAGAAGCGCGTGCGGGACGCGGCGGACATCCTCGGCATCGGCGAAATGCTCAAGCGGAAGCCGCGGCAACTTTCCGGCGGCCAGCGCCAGCGCGTGGCGTTAGGCCGTGCCATCGTGCGGCACCCCCGCGTGTTTCTGTTCGACGAGCCGCTGTCGAACCTCGATGCCAAGCTGCGGGTGCAGATGCGCGTTGAGCTCAAGAAGCTGCATCAGCGTCTCGGCACGACGGCCATTTACGTGACCCACGATCAGGTGGAGGCCATGACGCTGGGTGACCGGGTCGTCGTCATGAGGGATGGCGTTGTGCAGCAGGTCGGGGAACCGCTCGAGCTGTACCATAGCCCCGCAAACAAGTTCGTCGCCGGTTTCATCGGCTCGCCGGCGATGAATTTCGTTCGCGTTACCGTGACCGAGGCCAGCGGATCTCTGATCGCCGAGAACTCCGGCTTGCGTATCAAGCTGCCGGTGGAGACTGCGCAGCGCCTGCGCGGCCATATCGGCCGCGAGATCACGCTCGGCGTGCGCCCGGAGGACCTCACGGTGGCGAGCTCGGCCGACGTCGACAACCCATGCTTTGATGCAGTGGCCGAGGTGGTGGAGCAACTCGGCTCGGAAATCCTGCTCGATATGAAGGTCGGCGATGGGGTCATGGTGGCGAGTATCGAGCCGACCGTGCGGGTGAAGGTGCACGACAAGCTGCGCATTGCCATGCGCTCTTCCAGACTTCACGTGTTCGACGCGAAGACTGAGGCGGCCATCTAGCGCCGGGCAGGCAACGCTTGCTCCTTTCCACACAAGCATGAGTCGCGCGGCGTCAAGATTTGACGGAATCACCGGCGAATGCATGCTGCAGCGATGTTCAGAAATTGCCGACTGGCCCGCATGAGCGACGGGCATTATTGCCTTGTGAGAGACTTGGGCCTTGTCAAAGGCGGCAAGGGCATGAAGCACCATGAGGTCATCGTTGACTTCAACCGGCGCGGGATCATCAAGTTTCTTGCCCGTCTGTTCGCCAGGAGCCACGAACCTCAGCCGTCTCGTCGGTTGGAGGTCCGGCTCGGCGCACGCGAACCATCATGAATGCACTGGCGGCCAGTGGCGCAGGCTTCCTGCTTGCCGTCCTGTGGTTCGACCTGATGTTCGACGTGCAAACGCGCAAGTCTGCTGCCAACGTGCTGCCACCCGACGTGCTGACGTCGATTTCGGCCTATTACCGTCGCGTTACGACCGAAGCTTATCCGATGAACAGGCTGGTGGCGCTTGTGATGCTGCTGACACTTGCAGCCATCTGTGTGGAGATCGTGCGCGGCGAATACGCCTGGTGGATTGCGTGGGGATCGCTTCTTGTTGCAGCAAGCGGATTTGTGCCTACGTTGATGCGTACCGTTCCCAACGCAAGGCGATTGGGGACGGCGCAGGATTCGCCGGAAGAGCAAACTAGACTGGCACGCGCCATCTGTCGCGATCATATGTTGAGCTTCGCGCGCATGAGCGTGCTGCTCATCCTCCAACTGATTGCGCGGTAAGGGCGATGCCGCAAGGGATTGGAACGAGCGGTGGGC
>DATLJR010000474.1:0-2228 GCA_035538755.1 Pseudolabrys sp. | reverse complement strand
GATGGATCGGTGTTTTGTCCAAGCGTGTGAGACTGCGTTCCAGGCAGGTTTCGAAAGCCGAACAGCCGCGTCGACGACGATCCAGATTGGGCGTCGGAACGGCCGGGAGGCTGTGATTGAGCGTGCGCTTGAATCGGCTTGGGATTGGCTGGTTCGTGAGAAAGGAAATGTAGCAGCGACGGAAATTGTGAAATTCATCAGTGCGCAGGTTCCGGGGATCGGTGTTGAGCGGATCCGATCCGAGTTCGATCGGCGGTTTAGGCAACGGGGGGCGGAGTGGGTTTAGGGGCTTCCGAAAGTGGCGCGAATGCATTCGACAGCAGCTTGGCTTCGCCGCGGCCATGACGATTTCTTCTAGTCGTGCGGATCTGAAGCCTTGGGGCTGGGGTTCGGCGTTTGGCGGGGAAGGAATGATCTAAGGGTGACACCACGGTCGCGGCGTTGGTGGGCAATGCGTCGGCCCGCAAACGAATGACACGGCTAATCCCTCCTCAATTAGGATCGCTCCGACGTCTCGTCCGTTCGACTTAAGGATCCCACAATCGCGCCCCCAGTTGCACGACTGAGCCGTGTTCGGACACGAACATCGGACATACTCGAAGTCGAGCCTGCCTGCTCGGACGAGTTCACGTAGGCGCTGGGTTGCTTGAGCGCCAAGCTCGGCCTCGGTTTGGCAGGCGGCGTTGCGAGTTTCCGGCGCGTTGAATCCGACCAAGCGGACGTTGGGATGCTGACGATAAACTTGGATCGTATCGCCGTCGATGATCCAGATATCGGCCGGGTCGATTCGTTCTGCGTTGGCTGGTACGGCAATGAGCAGCAATGCGAAGAGCGTTGCGTTAATTTTCATTCTCGGCAGCCGTAGCTTGTCGTTACATCGGCGGAAACGCCGGCCTCGAGCGCGGCTTGACACGCAGCCTCTGAAGCGCGACGCGTGCCGCCCCGACTGCTCCTGTTGAGGTCGTTTATCCTGCCGGCTTGGTTTTGCTGATACAGCTCTTGTTCTGTGTACCACGGGACGCAGCGGGAGTAAGATTGGTTCCCGTAGTAATAGGTTTGGCAGCGGAGCTCGTAGGCGTTGGCTGGCGCGTGTGCCGCCCCCGTTGCCAGGAACAGCGCAGCGATGCCGATTAGAAATCTCTTCATCGCGATCCTCGCTTCAGGCGTCGGCCGCGCTTCCCGCGAAAGGGCTGCGATACCTCGCCACAGTGTGGGCATCGATGCCGAGTTTCTTGGCGACGGCGTAGGCGCTCAGCCCTTCGCTTAGCCCCTTGGTGATCTTTTGTTGTAATGCCGGCGCAATTCTGGGCCGACCAATCGGTTTACCGCTCTCGGTGCCCTGTACTTTGGCTCGCTCCATGCCGGCGCGGGTGCGCTCACTGATCTTTTGTGATTCCACCTTGGCCAAGCTCGACATGACGGCGAGCAGGATGTCGCGGAGCATTTCGTTGTCGGTGGAAAGGTGCGGTTCAGTGTAGCTGTGGAAAGACACGCCGCAGCTGGCCAGACGCTGCAGATACATGACCGTCTTCACCATACCTTCGCGGGTGAGGCGGTCGAGCGCCCAGACCAGCACACAGTCGAACTCGCGCTTATGAGCGTCCTCGAGCAGCTGAGCGAACTGCTTGCGGTTCTTGGTGCCATTTCGGCCGCTTTCACGGTCGACGTATTCGTGCGCGATGGTGTGACCGGCTTTGTCGCACCATTCCCGCAGTTGGCGAAGCTGGTTCTCGGGATCCTGGTCTTTCTTGCCTTCTGGCCTCGATTCTTGGTCCTTTTGTTTCTTGGTGCTGACCCGAGCGTAGATCGCGATACGCATGGAATATGGCCCTTCTTTAGTGGCGAAACGGACCCCTTGTGCCATACTTTTTCGTCTTTAGCAAGTGCCCGTTCCATGCGGGTTTCTTGCTCGGGATTTTGCCGACCCTTTTTCCATGATGGTTGTGATGTGCTTCTCAACTGCGCCATCTGGCGCAGTTGCTTTGCGAGCGATCGCCTCGTCCTTCTACAGATCCGTGGCGACGGTGCCTCGCTAGAATGCCTCCCGCTGCCCTGGCGGAGCGTTTTTAGCAGCCAATCTCTCGCGGCCGCTGTGCGGTGAACCCTCCATTGGCGTGGCCATGTTTTATCGGCACTTCTTCGAACGATTTTGAGCGCCACGCGGTAGCGAAATCGACTTTGAACACCAGCCCGTGCCGCGCAGTCGTTGTGCCCGTGTTGATGGCCAA
>DATLJR010000473.1:0-7055 GCA_035538755.1 Pseudolabrys sp. | reverse complement strand
ATTACCGGGGTGCCGCGCGGCACGATCTATCATCAGCAAGCGGGCGGCGGCGGCGGCTACGGTGATCCGAAACTGCGTAATCGCACAAAGCTGAAACAAGAAGTGCGTGATGGGCTAATTTCGGTGGCAGCGGCAGCTAAGTTCTACGGAGCGTAAAGTGGACGCGCAAGTTGCAACGACTGAACGACCGGCGGCGGCGCCAGTTAGCGATATCACAGCGGTCGAGACCTATGTGGCGCCCCGCTCGCTCGCCGAAGCGCTCGAACTGCTGCGGGCCGGCGATGTCACCATCCTCGCCGGCGGCACAGATCTGATGCCGCAGAGTAAGACGGGTAAGGCACGCTTTCAACGCATGCTCATGAATATTCAGCGCATGCATGAGCTGCGTGGCATCACCGAGGAGAAGAATTTCGTTCGTTTCGGCGCGTTGACCACGATCACCGAGTTGTTGGACAGCGCCATGGTGAAGTCGCGCTTCCGCGCCTTATGGGAATCAGCCGATCACTTTGCCAGCGATCAGCTGCGCAACGCTGCAACGATCGGGGGCAATATTTGTAATGCGTCGCCAGCAGGTGATACCTTGGTCCCGCTAATCGTGTTCAATGCGCGCGTAGTGCTGGCGCGCAAGAAGGACGCGGCGGTCGCGACCCGCACGCTGCCACTGTCCGAATTCTTCGTTGCTCCTGGCCGTACTCAGCGGCAGCCGAGCGAACTGCTGACAGCTGTCGAAGTCCCGCTACCGCCGAATGACTTTGTGAGCGAATACTTCAAATTCGGCACCCGCCCTGCGTTGGATATTTCCACGATTGCTATCGGCCTAGGTGCCGTCCGCAGCGGTGACCGGCTCACAGACGTGCGTCTTGCGTTCGGTGCGTTAGCGCCTACCCCAATCCGAGCCCCCAAGACCGAGGCGGCGCTGAATGGCAAGCCACTTGTTGACGCCATTGAGGCCGCGTTGGCGGCGGCGGAGTTGGAAATCAATCCGATTTCCGACATCCGCGCATCGGCCTGGTACCGGCGTGAACTCGTTCACAACCTCTTGCGAAGGATGCTGGATCGTGTCGGTAAGCATTGACATCAGTTTCAAACTCAACGGTGTAAACGTGCGCACTAAGGTCACACCGGGCATGAGCGCGCTAGAGATGCTGCGCGACGAACTGCAATTGACCGGCACCAAATACGGGTGTGGCGAGGGCGAATGCGGTGCTTGCACCATCAATGTCGATGGCCAATCGCTCAATTCGTGCTTGTTGTTTGCCGCCGACTGCGACGGCCGCGAAATCGTAACCATTGAAGGGCTGGCAACGGATGCCCGCGCCGAGGCGTTAAAAAAAAGCTTTGTCAACTCCGGCGCGGTACAGTGTGGTTTCTGTACGCCAGGCTTTGTCGTGCAGGCTTGGCATATGTTGGGGAAGACGCAACACCCGACGCCGGACCAAATCCGGCGCGGCATCGAAGGCAATCTTTGTCGGTGCACCGGTTACAAGAAGATCGTCGAAGCGATCGCTGATGCCGGGGCGCTGTTGAGCTAGGAGGCTTCCTATGGCAGGCGCGGAGGAGACGAAAACGAACGACTCGCTCATCGGTAAGCGTATTCCGAAGATGGATGCGCCTGAGAAGGCCAGCGGTAAGACCCGCTACGTTCACGACATTAATCTGCCCGGGCAATTACACGCGAAAATTCTGCGCTCGAGCCAAGTGCATGCAAAAATCGTGTCCATCGATACCAGTGCGGCACGAGCGTTGCCTGGTGTGCATGCGGTGATCACCGGCGCTGACGTGCCGTGGCAACGGCCGATCGGCGTTGCCAAGGATCATCTGCCGCTCAAGACTGATCGCGTCCGCAGTCCCCGCGACGAGATCGCTGCGGTCGCGGCCGAAAGCGAGGAGATCGCCGCCGCGGCGTTGAAGCTGATCAAGGTTGTGTACGAGCCGCTGCCGATCGTGGCTACGTCCGAAGAGTCGCTCAAATCTGGTGCGACCTTGGTGCATGGCGACGATTTGATCGTTCCCGGTCCCGACGGCAAACCGCAGGTGGTGCACAAGGGCTCAAAAGACAACGTCGCGATGACTTTCGACTATGGTCAAGGCGACATTGCAAAAGGCGAGGCCGACTCCGATACCGTCGTGGAAGACGTTTTCTGGCTTCACTACGTGACGCATTGCTGCATGGGCGTCTCCGGCGTTCTGGCCGAATTCGACGCACAAGAAAATCTCCTGCTCTATTCCAACACCCAGGTCCCGTTCCTGCACAAGCGCGAATTCGCTGAACTGATGGGCATGGATCCTGGACGTATTCGCATCATCCAACCTCCGATCGGCGGCGGTTTCGGTTCGAAGCTCGACATCTATCCGTTCGAGCCGATCGCCATCTATCTTGCCAAAATCACCCGCCGGCCCATCAAACTGGTGTTCACACGCGAGGAGGAATTCGCGGCGTCGCCGACACGTCAGCCGGTGTTGCTGAAGATGAGGTCCGGCTGCAACAAGGACGGTAAGTTGACCTTCCGCGATGTTGAGACTGTGCACGACAACGGCGCCTATACCTCGTGGGGTGCGACCACTCCCTTCGTCATGATGCAGACGATCTCGTCGCTCTATCGCGTGCCAAATTGTCGGTATCGCACGCGCGCAATCTACACCAACAATCCCTATGCCGGATCCTTCCGCGGGTACGGCAATTTGCAAGCCACTTTCGCGGTGGAAGCGCATATGGACAAATTGGCCGAAGCGATTGGGAAAGACCCGCTCGAGTTTCGTCTCGACAACGCGCAGGAGCCTGGCGAGGTCACGCCCCAAGGTATGCACTTCAAATCTTGCGGCTTCAAGAATTGCCTGAAAACTGCGGCGGAGCACAGCGACTACCAGGAGAAGTTCCGCACGAGCATTTCGAAATGGAATAACGGCAACCCGATCAAGCGTGGCGTCGGCATGGCTTCAATGCTGCATGTCGGCGGTGGAGCCAAGATTTATCAATCCGACGGCTGTGGCACCATTATCAAGATTGATGATTTCGCACATGTCACGTTGATCACAGGGGCGTCGGAAATCGGGCAAGGCTCGGAAACGGTGTTGGCGCAGCTCGCCTGCGAGGAGCTAGGATTGCCGTTATCGGCGGTAACCGTTGTCAACAGTGATACCGACATCAAGCCCTGGGATGTCGGCGTGCATGCCTCTCGCACGACATTTATCGCCGGCAACTCGGCGATCGGTGCCGCGCGCAAGGCCAAAGCCAAGATTTTGGCTACGGCTGCAGCCAAATTCAATGTGGAACCAGACACCCTCAATTTGCGCGCGGGCTGTGTGATCGAGAAGGCGAGTGGCAAGAAGTTGATCGAGATAGACAAGCTGATCCGCTCGCTGCACTTCTCCGACAAGGCCGAGTTGGTGATGACCACTCACTACTACGAGCCGCCGAGCCAAAAACAGGACAAAGCATTCCGCGGCGACGTGTCGGCGGCTTATGCCTGGGCGACACAGGTTGTCGAGATCGAAGTCGACACAGACACCGGCATCGTCAAGCTGTTGAAAGTGACTGGGGCGCACGACGTTGGCCGCGTCATCAACCGTCTCGGCATAGAGGGCCAAATCGAAGGCGGAGTAGTGATGGGCCAGGGCTATGCGCTAACGGAAAATCTGATTGTTGAAAACGGGGTCGTGCGCAATCCGAATTTCCGCGACTACAAACTGGTGACCGCACCGGAGATTCCGGAGATCGACATCTCGTTCATCGAGACCATGGACGGCGAAGGCCCGCAAGGGGCGAAGGGTGTCGGCGAGGCGCCTGCCATCTGCGTGGCCGCTGCTGTCGCTAATGCGATCTATAACGCTACCGGCGTGCGCATTACCGCGCTTCCATTCACCCCGGAGAACGTCTACCGCGCGCTGCGATCTAACGCGCAACCGCCGACCTGGATTGCCGCGGCATGAAGCCGCGCACTGTCCTAAGCATGGAGCAGGCGCTGTCGTTGCCATCGGCGACGCTACGCTTTGCCCAGCTCGGCTGGCGCGTTATTCGAATTGAAGCGACCAACGTGGATAAGGGGCTGCCGGGCGATCCTAATCGCTACATCGGTAGCCGAGTGATAGATGACGATCGCCGCAGCTATTTCATCGCGCCGAATGTCGGCAAGGAAGCGATCGCGTTAAATCTCAAGCACCCGCGCGGACAAGAGATCTTACGACGGCTGATCACCGCGCTCGACGTTGATGTGTTCTGCTGCAACACAGTGCCTTCACGCTACAAATCGCTCGGCATCGATTACGCAACCTTGAAAGCGGTCAAACCGAACCTAATTTGGGCCGGAATTTCCGCCATGGGACCGGACTATCCTGATGTCGCCGGCTACGATCCGGTAATGCAGGCAATGTGCGGCTATATGGAAGTTACCGGCGATCCAAAAGGGCCACCGACCCAGATGGGGCTGCCGGTAATCGATCTCAAGGCTGGTGACGAGGTCTATGCCAATGTCATGCTTGCGCTGCTAGAGCGCAGCGAAAGCGGGCAGGGCAGGGAAATTCATGTCTCAATGCTGCAGGCGGCGGCGTCCTGGCTCATTACCGTGCTACCGCTGATCGACTTCGACTGCGAGCCGAATGAAATCACCCGCGCTGGCAATGAACACCGCAAGTTCATTCCAACCAATGTCTATCCGGCCAAGGACGGCTTCGTCTATATGGCGATCGGCAGCGACGTGCAGTGGCGGCGTTTGACCTCGGTCCCGAAATTCGCACCCGTTGCCAGCGAGTTACGGCTGACGAACGAGGGTCGCCACAAGGATAGGGCTGACATTCATCGCGATATGGCGGCGGTCACATGCCAATACAGTGTCGACGAAATTCTCGGCGATTTGCGTGGGGCCACTATTCCGTCGACGCGAATCTTCGACATTCGCCAGGTTGCTGAATTGCCGCAGCTCAAAGCCAAGCTGACCCGGACTGAAATGCCGAATGGTAAGACCATTCGGATGCAACCGAAGGCAATTGACGTTGAAGGGATGGGAGTGGACGTGCGCTTTCCACCCAAATACGGGGCCGATACCAGTCGTGTGCTCGTGCAAGCGGGGTACGCCCCGATAGAGATCGAGGTCTTCGCGAAGGAGGGCATTGTCGCTTAATCGATGCACCATGTGCTGATCCCCCGATGGGGTGACGAGGGATGTCTAAGGGAGCTCAACAAAAGAGAATAGGGAATAGGAGAACCGCAATGTGTCGAAAACTGTTGTTTCCAATTCTGCTGTCGATAGCCTTTGCTGGGGCGGCGGTAGCGCAGGAAGTCACCATTGGTCTCACGATGGGGGCAACCGGGCCGGGCGCTTCGCTCGGCATTCATTACAAGAACGCCTTCCAGCTGATGCCGAAGACGATCGGCGGCCAGCCGGTCAAGTTCATTATCCTCGAAGATAAGACCGACGCTACCGAGGCGGCCAAGAACGCGCGCAAGCTGATCACTGAAGACAAGGTGGACGCATTCATGGGCTCGGTGGCCGTGCCGTCGACGACCCAACTCGCGCAGATCGCCAACGAACTGAAGACACCACACATGGCGCTGTCGCCGGTAGCGCTGCCACCGGACAAGCTGCAGTGGAGCTTCGTGGTTCCTCAGCCGACCACATTGATGATGAGCGCAATCGTCGACCACATGAAGGCGCATGGCATCAAGACCGTCGGCTATATCGGGTTTTCCGATTCCTGGGGCGACATAGTGTACAAGTCGCTGGAGGAATTGGCGGGCCCTGCCGGCATCAAGATCGTCACCAACGAGCGTTACGCGCGCGCCGACACCAGTGTCACCGGCCAAGTGCTCAAGATCATGGCGGCCGATCCCGACGCGGTCGTGGTTGGCGGATCAGGGACCGGCGGTGCCTTGCCGCACCTCGCTCTAGTCGAGCGCGGCTTTAAAAAGCAAATTTACCACAACCACGGCACGGTGAACCGCGAGTTTATCAAAGTCGGCGGCAAGTCCGTCGAAGGCGCGATTGCCGTGACGGGAGCCTTGATTGTTCCCGAGGACCTGCCTGCCGATAATCCGGTGAAGAAGGTCGCTTTGGATTTCACCACCCGCTACGAGCAGACCTTTGGACCGGGGACCCGTAATGCGTTCGCCGGCTACAGCTATGACGCCTTCCTATTGCTCGATGCAGCGGTGCCGGTGGCTATTAAGAAGGCCAAACCGGGCACGCAGGAATTCCGTCAGGCGCTGCACGATGCGCTAGAAAACGTCAAAAACGTCATCGGTACCCACGGCGTCTACAATATGACCCCAACTGACCATACCGGTCTCGATCAGCGCGCGCGTGTGCTCGTACAGGTCGTAAACGGCGAATGGCGGCTAATGAAATAGGGTTGATATTCGTTGAAACTCGGAAAGGGAAACGGCTTCGTTTCCCTTTCTCTTCTCTCGCCCGCAGGTCAGCCGATGAATCTGGCGATCGCTTTGTGGCTTTCGCAGGACGCTGTGACCAACGGGGCAGTCTACGCGTTGATCGCCCTAGCGCTTGTTGTCGTCTTCACGGTAACCCGGGTCATCTTCGTCCCGCAGGGCGAGTTTATCTCCTACGCTGCCTTGTCGCTCGCGACGTTACAAGTTGGCAAAGTGCCGGGCACTATCTACGCGCTTATTTGCGGCGGAGTCCTTGTTGCTATTCTTGACAGTATCGCCGCGCTTCGGAGGAAATCGCTCAAGTGGCTGCCTAGCATCGTTTTAGTCAACGTTGTCTTGCCATTGGCGATCGCTGCAGCCACATGGTGGTCGGCGTCGCGCCCTGACGATCTTCTCTTGCAAGTGGCGGTCACGCTGGCGATTGTGACGGCGCTCGGACCGATCCTCTATCGGCTAGCCTTCCAACCGCTCGCGAATGCCTCGGTGCTCGTATTGCTGATCGTCGCCGTCGCAACGCATTACATGTTGACCGGCTTTGGGCTGATTTTTTTCGGCGGTGAGGGACTCCGGGCGCACATGTTCCCTGACCTTCAATTTCAGGTCGGTATTCTAAATATCAGCGGGCAAAGCATCGGAATCGTCGTTACCAGCCTGACGCTGATTGCGCTACTTG
>DATLJR010000472.1:0-1850 GCA_035538755.1 Pseudolabrys sp. | reverse complement strand
CTTGGCGGCCTATGTGCCGCATAACTATCCCATCGACACTGTCGAGCCCGGCCTCGACGAGACTGCGTTTTACGATCCGACAAATTTCACCTATCCCGCCGGAGCGCACATCGCCGAGGTCGAAATCGATCGCGATACCGGTGAGGTCATGTTGCTGAATTTCACCGCTGCCAACGATTTCGGCCGCATCATCAATCCACTGATTGTCGAGGGCCAAGTGCACGGCGGGCTGGTCCAAGGCATCGGCCAAGCCCTTTACGAAGACACGATCTATGATGCTGAAAGCGGCCAGCTCCGGACCAGCTCGCTGATGGACTATTGCCTACCCCGGGCCGACCAGGTGCCGACTTTCAACTTGTCGACCCATGAGACGCTCTGCGCGCACAACCCGCTCGGCGCCAAAGACTGTGGCGAGGCTGGCACGATCGGCGCACCAGCAGCGATCATGAATGCGATGGTCAATGCCCTCGCGCCGCTCGGCGTAACGCCTGAAGCCGGGGGATGATGATGTCACGATGTCGGCATGCCGGCCGAGGAGACCAAGAAAGCAAGCGTCGCGTTCGATCGTGCTAAAGCCGTGCAGGACCAGCAGCGGGCGTCCGCTGCCGCGGCGCAGGACCTCGAGCTCGTAGGAAGCGCCAATCCGTACCTTCGGCGATGATCTTCTGTGGGCTCGATTTGGTGAAGCCGACTTCGTGCAGGCGCAGTGCCCAGAACCGCATTGTATCTTCGGCGTCGTATTCGCGCCATTTGTAGGGATTATCTTTGAGGGTCTGCAGCAAAGGATCGTATCGATCTGCGAACCCGCGATCGGCGATCGCCTTGGCGACACGCTGGGGTTCACTGTCGCAAAGATCCGTTGCCTTCAAGATGGCGCAGACCGCGCGCTTGGTGGCAACCGGGTCCTTGCGAACGAATTCCCGATTGCCGACCAGCATGCAGCAGAAATATTGCGACCACGGACGGTCCAGGGCCGCATTGAGTTGGGGGCGGCAGCAATGGGGGAGAGGGGGATCAGCCGCGCGCCGCCTGACGAGCTGGTTTGCATGGACTCTTCGCTGGAGGGGGGAGTCTGGAGCGAACCAGTCTCTGAATCGGGCCCGCGGAATTAGGGCCCAATTTCAAAACGTTTATGGATCATATTGGAAGCGTAAGAGCGCCATTTCGGGCCCGGATCGGCCGGAATTTTGATCTTTGTCCCTCGGTCGGCCTCTTCGGTGATATCCCTTAAGCTATTGAAAGCCTTTTGTTTTTGCCGTCAGCGGGTTTAGCTGTGGTCCAATTTACCGTCTATAAAAGAGCCGCGTCGACCGCGTGATGCGCTGGCTCAGCTAAAAACCTCATCTTCGCCAGCCACTTAGAGAACCGTGGTGGGTATATGAATTTACCGCCGGGGCGCGTCCGCTCGACGACCGAGGAGCGAAAGCGGCCATTGACAATTTGGCTTCTCCTTGCTATAAACGCACCCTAACGATTTGCACATTGGCTGAGGCCCGTGTTGAGCGGAAGTAAGCCGACTTGCGGCATTTTGTCAAGTCGCCATTTGAGCGGCGAGAATTGGAAATTCGAGTCACCAACCTGAACGTGTGATAGTGTTGCTGATTTCTTATCAAGCACTTTTATTACTCTAGACATACCGGTCGGCAACGCCGTCGCGAGGTGAATAATGACATCAATTGCGTCTCGGACCTCGGCACCCTGGCTTACCTTGTCTGTTTCGGCGCCATTGCAACGACGATCGTGGCGGGCTTTTTCGGCCTCGGGTTCTTCTTGCTCACCTACCCCGACGAGAAACTAATCGCCGGTCCCGACTGTGATACGCGTGATGGTGAGAGCGGACACGCGATGTC
>DATLJR010000471.1:0-111085 GCA_035538755.1 Pseudolabrys sp. | reverse complement strand
AGCGAATGCTGAATGAACTCCTTGCCGAATTTTTTGACGAGGTGCAGCGGCACGCGACGGCGGTAGTAATAGACGCCATTGCGGCGATGCAGACGTTGATTGCCAGACACCTTTTTCATCCCCGTTTGTGTATCACCACTGTGCGACACGAGGGAATGCTAAGACGTTGATCTACAAGGAGCTCAAGTTTTCCGCGGCATTTGGCGAAACATGGTGGAGCCGAGGGGATTTGAACCCCTGACCTCCTCATTGCGAACGAGGCGCTCTCCCAACTGAGCTACGGCCCCGCCAAAAAGAGCAACGACAGCAGTCGTTGCGCGAAAATTGCGGCGAGTGGGCGCCATTTAGGACCAGGTATTCGGCGTGTCAAGGACGCGCCGTATTCCCGGTGGTCGGCTTGTTCGAGACCATTCGACCCGCTACTTTTGCGCCCAGTTTGCAAACGGACGGACACTCATGCGCGCAGTACTCGATATCATTCTGCTGGTCTTGCAGATTTACATCTGGCTCCTGATCGCAGCCGCGGTCCTGTCCTGGCTGATCGCCTTCAATGTGGTGAACACGCACAACCAGGTGGTGGCGACGATCGGCGAGTTCCTTTACCGCATCACCGAGCCACTGTTGCGTCCAATTCGTTCGGTGCTACCCAATCTGGGCGGCATCGATGTTTCACCGGTGATTTTGATTCTGCTCATTCTGTTTCTCGAAAACGTCATTATCCGGTACATCTACCCTAACGTGTTCTAGCGGATGGCCGCGAGGCCAGGCGCGAGACCTTGGGCCTTGGCGATCGGCGGCGCTGCACTCGCGGTGCGGTTGACGCCAAAGAGCGGCTGCGATGCCATCGATGGCGTGCAGGAGTTCGGTGACGGTCGTCCTGCGCTCATGGTTCGCGTGCGCGCGGCACCGGCGGATGGCGAAGCCAATACTGCACTCATTCGATTGGTCGCCAAGGCGGTCGGCGTCCCACCGCGCGACGTCGCGCTTGTCTCCGGCGCGACGGGCCGTTTCAAGCGGCTTCTGATTTTGGGCGATGGGCCAACGCTGATCGCGGCGCTGGAGAAAATTGCGTTCCCGCGCTAAGCCTTGTTCGGGTGAGATCGGCTGGCGGACATTAGCACGCGACATGGGCACGCGAATTATCGACGGCAAAACGATAGCGGCCGATCTGCGCGGCAAGGTTACGGATGCCGTGCATCGCTTGCACCGCGACCGCGGTGTTGTTCCAGGCATCGCGGTCGTGCTGGTTGGCGCCGACTCCGCAAGCGAAGTTTATGTGCGCAACAAATCCAAGGCGGTCGCGGAATCAGGCATGCGCGCCTTCGATTGCAAGCTCGCGGCATCGACCAGCGAAGCCGAGCTGCTTGCTCTCGTTGCCAAGCTCAATGCCGACGAGGATGTCAGTGGTATTCTGGTCCAATTGCCTCTCCCCAAACAGATCGTTGCACAAAAGATCATTGCCGCGATCGATCCGGCCAAAGATGTGGACGGTTTCCATCCGGTCAATGCGGGCCGGCTTGCTAGTGGGCTGCCAGCACTCGTGCCGTGCACCCCGCTGGGCTGCGCGATTCTTGCCAAGACTGTTCACGAAACGCTTGCCGGCCTTGAGGCCGTTGTGGTCGGCCGCTCGAACATCGTCGGCAAACCGGTGGCGCAGCTTCTCTTGGCGGAGAATGCGACAGTGACCATTACCCATTCGCAGACCCATGATCTTCCTTCGGTCTGCCGCCGTGCCGATGTGCTCGTTGCCGCCATTGGGCGGCCCGAAAAGATTCGCGGCGATTGGATCAAACCTGGCGCGACTGTTATCGACGTGGGGATCAATCGCGTGCCCGGCGATGGAGGCAAAACACGCATTGTCGGCGACGTCGCCTACGCCGAAGCCATGCAGGTGGCGGGCGCCATCACGCCGGTACCGGGCGGTGTCGGCCCGATGACGATCGCGTGCTTGCTGCTGAATACTTTGCGCGCGGCTTGCGCGCAGAAGGGCTTGCCGGCTCCGAAAGTCTGATTACGCCTGCCAGGCGTAGGCGACCTTATCCAGCGTTTTGGCGCCGAAGCGTTCAGAGGAACGCGCAACCGCGCGGCCGCCAAGCGCGCGATAGAATTCCATTGCCGGGTCGTTGTCCGAAAGCGCCCAAACGACAAGGCTCTTCAGCCCGCTCTGGTTCAGGTCCTTGCGCGCCGCGGAAAACAGCCGACGGCCAAACCCGAGACCCTGGAATTCCGGCCGCAGATAGATTTCGTAGATCTCGCCGTCATAGAACAGGCTGCGTGCACGGTTGCGCCCGTAATTCGCGTAGCCGGCGATGCGATCCCCGAATTGGAGGATGGTGATACGGCTGCCCTTGCGGATCGCCGAATCCCACCAGTCGGGGCCGCGGCGGTTGATGAGTTTATCGAGCTCGTTGCCCGGGATGATGCCCTGATAGGCCGCGCGCCACGCCTCGTCGTGCGTCTCCGCCACGTCCATTGCGTCGGAAGACTTCGCGCGACGAATCTCGATAAGGGTCGTGGTCATTGCGAGATAGAAGCAACGAAATTTCTGCCCTTCAAGCCCCATCGTTAATGATGGGTTAACGGTGTGGATTACTGGTCACACGCGCTAAAACTCCAACAGCGACGCAGAAAAAATGACGTTCGCGGATTCGATTGAGGACGAAATCGGTCGGTTTCGTGACCCGTGGAAGGCGGGGAAGCCTCCGAACGCCTCAGGGGAGGTAAGTGATTCGAATCTGATTCGCGCCGGCTCGGTCGCAGTCGGTCAGACCGCCTCGGCTTCTTTCTTCCGCTCTTCTTTTTTGCGGTCGTTCTCGTCCAGGAGCTTTTTGCGAAGGCGAATCGACTTTGGCGTCACCTCGACCAGCTCATCGTCCTCGATGTAGGCCAGCGCCTTTTCCAGCGTCATCCGGATCGGCGGGGTAAGGCGCACCGCTTCGTCCTTGGACGTGGTCCGGATGTTGGTCAGCTTCTTGCCCTTGAGCACATTGACGATGAGATCGTTGCCACGGGTGTGCTCCCCGACGATCATGCCGTTGTAAACTTTCCAGCCGGGCTCGATAATCATGGGCCCGCGGTCTTCCAGGTTCCAGAGCGCATAAGCGACGGCATCGCCCCTGTCGTTGGAGATCAGAACGCCATTGCGGCGACCCTGGATTGGCCCTTTGTAGGGCGCGTAGGCGTGAAACAGCCGGTTCATGATCGCGGTGCCGCGCGTATCGGTCAGCAATTCTCCCTGATAACCGATGAGGCCGCGCGTTGGAGCATGGAATACAAGACGCAATCGTCCGCCGCCCGATGGCTTCATCTCCGTCATGTCGGCTTTGCGCTCGGCCATCTTCTGCACGACGATCCCGGAATGCTCCTCGTCGAGATCGATGACGACCTCTTCTATCGGTTCGAGCACTTCGCCGGTTGCAGGGTCCTCCTTCAAAAGGACCTTTGGTCGCGATACTGACAGTTCGAAGCCTTCGCGCCGCATGGTTTCGATCAGAATGCCGAGCTGCAGCTCCCCGCGTCCGGCGACTTCCATGGAATCACGTTCGTCGGACTCGCGTACACGAAGCGCGACGTTGCCTTCCGCCTCACGCAACAAGCGGTCGCGGATCATGCGACCGGTGACCTTGTCACCCTCGGTTCCGGCAAGGGGAGAGTCGTTGACGCGAAAGATCATTGCCAAAGTCGGCGGGTCGATCGGCTGCGCGGGAAGGGGGGTCTCGACCTCGGGTGCGCAAATCGTGTTTGAAACCGTTGCATTGGGCAATCCGGCAACGGCCACGATGTCGCCGGCCTCGGCTTCTTCGACACCGGTCCGCTCGAGCCCACGGAAAGCAAGCAACTTCGTCACGCGGCCGGTCTCGACGAGATTGCCGTCGCGGTCGAGCACCTTCACATTCTGGTTGGGCTTGACGGTGCCGGACGTGATGCGCCCCGTCACGATGCGTCCAAGATACGGATTCGCCTCGAGGATGGTACCGAGCATGCGGAACGGCCCATCTTCAACCTGCGGCGGCTTCACGTGCTTGAGCACAAGATCAAAAAGGGGAGCCATCGATGCCTTTGGCCCTTCCAGTGAGTGGGCCATCCAGCCTTCCTTGGCCGAACCGTAGAGAATCGGGAAATCGAGTTGCTCTTCGGAAGCATCCAGCGCTGCGAAAAGATCGAATACTTCATTCACGACCTGCGTCGCGCGCGCGTCTGTTCGATCCACTTTGTTAATGACGACAATGGGCTTGAGTCCCATCTTCAGCGCCTTGGACACCACGAACTTCGTCTGCGGCAGGGGACCTTCAGCGGCATCCACCAGAACCAGCGCGCCGTCGACCATGTTCAGAATGCGTTCGACTTCTCCGCCAAAATCGGCGTGGCCGGGCGTATCGACGATGTTGATGCCCGTGTTCTGCCAGACAACCGAAGTTGCCTTGGCGAGGATCGTGATCCCGCGCTCGCGTTCGAGGTCGTTTGAGTCCATGGCGCGTTCGACCACGCGCTGGTTCTCGCGGAATGCACCGGATTGCTGCAGCAGTCGATCGACCAAAGTTGTCTTGCCGTGGTCGACGTGCGCGATGATGGCGACGTTGCGAAGGTCCATGAGGTTCCTGAAACCAAGCGCGGGCCCAAACTAGAGGGCCCGCGACTCTGTTGCGGCGCAATATAGTCAGGCGCAGCCAGGATGCAACCTCTGTCCGATCATGCCTGCGCCGGCACCATACACCTCGCAACGGCTTGCCATTAACGGGCTGTCACGTTGGCTAGCCGAGTTGGGGTTCGAGCGTTTTCGCCCACAATGATCGATCGTCCAAGTCCTTCAGCGTCACCGTCATTTGCTGGGTGTTGCCGTCAATGGCGACGTGGCCGAAGAACTGCATGCCTTCGCTGGGCGGCAGGTTCTGACCCTGCTCCTTGCTCGGTGCCTTTATATAGACGAGCTGGGGCCCGAAAGTCATGTCGAGCGCGTTGGGTCCGAACGTGCCGGCGTGGAGTGGACCGGAGACAAATTCCCAGAATGGTTCGAAATCCTGAAATGCGGCCTTGCTGGGATCGTAGTAGTGAGCTGCGGTGTAGTGCACGTCGGCTGTGAGCCAGACTGTATTGCGTACACCCGAGCGCTTGATGAACGACAGGATGTCGGCGATCTCAAGCTCGCGTCCACGCGGCGGTCCGTCGTCGCCCTGCGCGATCGCTTCAACACCCCATTTGCGGTCGACGTCGTAGACGACCAGAAGACTGATCGGCATATCGGCCGCAATGACTTTCCAGGTTGCACGCGAATTCGCCAGCTCCTGCTTGAGCCAGGCGACCTGTGTCGGGCCGAGAAAATAAGCGGCAGGACCGTAGCTGTCTTCTTTGCCCTCGCCATTGGGACCGCGGTAGCTGCGCATGTCGAGCATGAACACGTCGAGCAAGGGGCCATAGGAGATCTTGCGATAGACACGACCCGGCTCGCTTTGCGTCGTGCGAAGCGGCATGTACTCGTGGAAAGCTTGCGCGGCTCGAGCCGAGAGCAACAATGCGTTCTTCTCGACGTATTTCTTGCGTTGGTGCTCGGCGCGCGTGAGCGGCTCTCCCGGCCACCAGTTATTGGTAACCTCGTGATCGTCCCATTGGGCGAACATCGGAATCTCGACGTTGAACGCGAGCACGTTCTTGTCGAGCAGGTTGTATTTGTAGTTGCCGCGGAATTCGGTCAGCGTTTCCGCCGGCTTTGATTTGTCCTCGGTCACGATATTCCGCCACACTTGGCCATTCGGCATTTTCTGTTCTGCCGCAATCGGTCCGTCGGCGTAGATGGTGTCACCGTTATGAACGAAAAAGTCCGGGCGGTTCTTCAGCATGGCCGCGTAAGTGCGCATGCCACCTCGCGACTCATCGATGCCCCAGCCCTGTCCGGCGGTATCTCCTGACCACACGAAACTGATGGAGCGCCGGTCGTTCGGCGCAGTGCGGAAGTGCCCGACTTTCGGTTCGCCCGAAATAGTCGGTGAGGCGAGATCCTGGAAGCGCACGCGATAGAAGATGTCCTGGGCGGGCGGCAGATTCTCGACCAGAAGCTTGGCGGTGAAATCACTTTCCGGCAGGGCATCGACGAAAGCGAGGTTGCGCGCGTCCTTGAAGCTGTCAGTGGTCGCGATTTCGACCAGCATTCGCGACGGCCTGTCGGCACGCGCCCAGATGACACCGGAATCGGCTGTCACGTCTCCGGATTGCAGACCGTGCGTGATCAGGGGACGGTCGTTGGCACGGCTGACGAAGGGACGAGCCATGCCGCCTAATGTGGTGAATGCCGTTGCGGCCGCGCTTGTTGCCAAGAACCGCCGGCGTGTCGCAGACGAGCCGATCCGTATCGCCATCAAAACCTCCCCTTTTTCAGTTGAACACGAAGCTGGCTGGGGTCGCTTACAGATCATCGACGGCTGTGTGACCGATAGATGACACCGGCCAAAAAGCTGTGAGTAAACGCTGCAAAGACTATGCCTAGGACTATGTCTTGCCGGGCACCGGCCGCAAAAGACGCCTGACGCTCTGGTCGGATTTCGGCTCCAGCGTCGTCGCCCAGAGCCCCCGATTATCGACATCCTTGAGCGTTACCGTTAACGCCTCGGTTCTGCCGTCGATCGCTATGTGGCCGAAGAACTGCAGGCCGAAGCTCGGAGCGAGGTTGTCACCTTGCGTTTGGCTCGCCGCGCTTTGGAAAACCACTTGTGGACCGAAGGCCCGGTCCATGGCGCATGGTGTCCAGGTGCCGGCGTGAATCGGACCGGAAACGAATTCCCAAAACGGCTCGAAGTCCTGGAACACGGCATAGTTCGGATCGAAATAGTGTGCCGCGGTGTAGTGAAGGTCGGCGGTGATCCATATCGTGTTGCGAATGGCGGCATGATCCATGAATGACAGCAGGTCGGCGATCTCAATGCCGCGGCCAAGCGGCATGCGGGTGTCGGGCGTGCCACAGGCAATCGTCCCAAGGGGTGTGTCGGATGCGATGATTTTCCATGTTGCGGAGGAACGCTTGAGTTCGTGCTTGAGCCAGGCAAGCTGAACAGGGCCGAGAAGATAAGCGTCAGGTCCGTATTGCGTCGTTGGCTGCGCGTTGGGGCCGCGATAGCTGCGCATATCGAGCAGAAACAGCTCGAGCAGCGGACCGTAGGAAATTTTCCGGTAGATGCGGCCCGGTTCGGTCGGGCTGTAACGCAATGGCATGAACTCATGAAAGGCGCGGCACCCGCGAGCGGCGAGGAGCAGGGCGCTTCGCGTATTGTAGCCCCTGCGGTCGAACGCTTCGCCGGGCCACCAGTCCTCCATGACTTCGTGATTGTCCCATTGCGCAAAGATAGGCACTTCGGCATTGAAATCCCGCAAGTTCGCGTCGAGGAGGTTGTATTTGTAGTTGCCGCGATAGTCGTCGAGGTTTGTTGCAACCTTGCTCTTTTCTTCGGTGACGACATTTCGCCATGTCTCGCCATTTGGCAGCGCTTGCTCAGCCGGTATTGTGCAGTCCGCGTAAATGCTGTCACCGCAATGGACAAAAAAGTCCGGCCGATTGTGCAGCATCGTCCGGTATGTGCGCATGCCGCCGCGCGAAAGATCGATACCCCAGCCCTGGCCCGCGGTGTCGCCCGACCACACGAAAGAAATCGAGCGTCGATCAGTCGACGCAGTCCGAAAGCGTCCGACACTCGGCTCACTGATAGCTTGGGCCGACCACAGATCCTGGAATCGCAGCCGATAGAAAATGTCTTGTCCGGGCGGCAGGTCTTCGATCAGCGCCTTGGCGGCAAAATCCGTCTCGGGCAGCGCGTCGGCGAAAGAGGCGTGACAAATCTCTTTGAAGCTGTCTGTCGTGGCCGCTTCAATCAGCATGCGAGCGGGCCGGTCCGCACGAGCCCACACCATGCCCGAATCGACCGACACATCGCCGGATTGCACGCCGTGCGTGACGATTGGCCGTTGTGATAAAAGGCTGGAAGCCGGTGCCGCGATGATTGCTGCGCTCGCCGAGGCAAGAGTCGTCAGGAACCGGCGGCGCGTTGTCGCGCTGCCGGTGCGTAAGCGCCCGGGCATGAAGTGGCCTCCGAATCACCGCGGAGGGTGGACGCGTTTTCTGACAGCGGGAAAAAGATAAGACGACGGGTTTGTGACTCGGGCAGTCAAGCGCCGGCCGCACGGCTCCACGGGCCGATACGCACGCCCCGAGGCAAGGCTTCCCGCAGCATCATCATCTCTGCGATTGTTTCACTTGTGACCAGTCCCACCAGTTTACCGGTTGGGTCGGTAACGCCGACCGCAGGGACCGATTTCTGCTGCAGCAGCTTGAAAGCCTGTTCGAGCGTGGCGCGATAGCTGATCGTGGGCACTTCCCCGATCATCGCGTCGGCGACGTGGGCATCCGGACCTCGCGTCTTGATGGCGCGGATCAGATCGGCCCGCCCAAGAACACCGACGGGTCTGCCGGCGGCATCAATGACGGGAAACTCACCCTGGCTTGTCTGCAACAAGGTCCGCACGGCTTCGTCTATATGCGCCTCGGGGGACAAGGTGGCGAACTGCGTCATCATGGCGTAGCTCACTGGGACGCCACGCGAGGCGGCGCGAAGCGCGACCATGTGCGCCTCCGAAGAAGCCGCGAGATAAACGAAGATGGCGATGAAGATCAGGATCGGATTGAACAGTAGACCGATGAATCCGAGCGCGAACGCGACAAATTGCCCAATGCCGGCGGCAATTTCAGTTGCACGCACATAGCCAAGGCGGGTGGCGAGCAAGGCGCGCAGCACGCGGCCGCCATCCATTGGGAACGCCGGTATCATATTGAACAGCGCGAGAAACAGATTTACCGCCGCAAGACGATCGACCAGCGGGATTTTCAGATTATCGATCGCTGCCGCGGCGCTCGGCTGCAGCTGCGCATCGAACAGAACCATCAGGGCCGCCATGATCACGATGTTGACCATCGGGCCAGCGATGGCGATGAGGAATTCCTCCCATGGTTCCTCGGGAATGCGCTCAAGTTGCGCCACGCCGCCGATCGGCAGCAAGGTCACATAAGGCGTTGGCACGTTGAAAGCGCGCGCCGTGAAAATGTGGCCGAACTCGTGCAGCAGCACGCATAGAAAAAGAAGGACCATGAAGACGAGGCTATCCCAGGCGGTTGCGGCACCCCCGGCCGCGTAGCTCGCGGCGAAGATCCACGCGAGAAACAGCAGGAAGGTTAGGTGTACGCGAACGACGGTTCCCGCCACCTTGCCGATATTCAATGACCAGGACATGGATGCCTCGTATGGCCGGGATCGACCCTGAAAAGGTAGTATCGGGGCGGACCCTTTGCGAGGGTCGTGCGTTCGCTGCAGTGAGGCTCAGACCATGGCACAAAAGCTTACCGGTGAAGCCCGAAAATCCGCGCTGGCGCGGCTCAGCGGCTGGTCCGAAGTGACTGGCCGGGATGCCATCACAAGGAAATTCGTCTTCAAGGACTTCAACCAGGCCTTCGGATTCATGGCACGGGCGGCACTGATCGCGGAAAAAATGGACCACCACCCGGAATGGTTCAATGTCTACAAGACGGTCGAAGTGACCCTCTCGACCCATGATGCAGGGGGCCTGACCGAACTGGATGTGAAGCTCGCCGAGGCGATGGAAAAGGTGGCGGCCGGGTAGGCCCTGTCGAAAACCCGGGCGTATCCTTGCGGACGCCCTGATCCCTAACCACATCTGCGAACATGATGTTCGTACAGTCGGCCGTCGAGCCAGATAAAGAGGAAAGCGCCCTTCGCGACCAGTTTTGGCGCAAGGTGCGTCGCGTCGCCGCCTCGATTCCTTTCGCCGAGGACTTGTTGACCGCCTATTACTGTGCGTTCGACCGCGCAACGCCGTTGTCGGTAAAGGCCACACTTATCGGCGCGCTCGCGTATTTCGTCATGCCGATCGATGCCATTCCTGACGTTGTGCCGTTGCTCGGATTTACGGACGATGCCGCAATGCTGGCGGCGGCCCTCAACCTGATGGCGGCCCACATTCGCCCCGAACATCGCGTGGCCGCGAAGGACAAGCTCGAAGAATTTTCCAGGTGGTGAGTTCGACTGCGAAGCTCCGCTAAGGCCGCAAAATAACCTTGCCCATCACCTGTCGCGTGGCGATTGCCTTGAGTGCGTCCTTTGCCTCGACGAGCGGATAAACCGCGTGCACGTGCGATGATAATTTTCCCTCCATGCACCAGGCCAGCAATTGTTCGGTGTTGGCGCGGTGACCTGCTGGGTTGCGCTCGATGAACGAGCCCCAGAATACCCCGAGTACATTGCAGCCTTTCAGCAACACCAGGTTGAGAGGAAGCTTGGGAATTTCGCCGGCGGCAAACCCGACGACTAGAAAACGTCCGTTCCAGCCGATCGATCGAAGTGCGGGTTCTGTATAGGACCCGCCGACAGGATCATAGATGACATCGACGCCTTTACCGTCCGTGGCACGGCGTAACGCGTCCTTGAGATCGTTACTGCTGTAGTTGATGCCAACATCGGAACCGTGCTTGCGGGCAAAAGCAAGTTTGTCGTCCGACGAGACGCAGGCGATCACCCGAGCACCCATGATCTTGCCGATCTCGACGGCAGCAAGCCCAACACCGCCGGCTGCCCCGAGCACCGCCAGCGATTCACCTTCCTTCAGCGCTGCGCGATCTTTGAGGGCATGAAACGTGGTGCCGTAAGTGATGCAGATACCGGCAGCGCGATCGAAATCGAGCGTGTCCGGAATTTTGATAAGTTTGTCGGTACTCAGCGCGACACGCTCACGCGCCGCGCCATAGGTCATGTAACCGATCACCCGATCGCCGGCTTTGAACGATGTGACACCGGCACCGAGGCTCTCGATCGTTCCGGCAAACTCTGCAGCCGGCGAAAATGGCGGTTCCGGCTTGAACTGGTATTTGCCGGCGATGATCAGCGTGTCGAAAAAGTTCAGCGCCGCCGCATGGATTTTTACGACTGCCTCGCCGGGACCCGCCTGAGGCTCCGCTATATCGACAAGTTCGAGGTCATCCGGCTTTCCGTAGCGGGTGCAGAGGAGGGCTTTCATGGCGGTCCGTCGTTCGTGCAGCGGGCTTTTTGCCGCGCTCCCGGCAATGTACCGGGACCTTTCATCGGTGGGTATCGCCTTCACATTGCCGATATTCGCTCCTAATGCGCTAATATCCACCCGATTCCCGACGCATCACCGGTAGGACCCGATGAACACCGCTGCTTTATTCCGAATTTGCGCTGGTCTGTTGGCCGTGGGCGCATTCAGTGGCTCTGGGGAAGCGCAGCAGCAACAGAAGAGCAGCGCTCCACCCGCAGCTACACAGCAGAAGAACAATGCGCCTGCGCTGCAGAAAGGCAGTCCGCCTGCTGCCGCGCAGCAGAAGAAACCTCCCAGTCCAACCGATCAGGCCGTATTGCTCGGCCAGTTCGGAGAGTGGGGCGCGTACAGGGCGACGCCCGGGGGCAAGAAAATCTGTTTTGCGCTTTCCAAGCCGACATCTGTCACGAGCGAACCTTCCGGGCGCACCCGCGATGCGGCGTATGCCTTCGTGTCGACGCGGCCTTCGGAAAAAGTAAAGAACGAGGTGTCGGTGATCGTTGGCTACCCGCAGAGAGCTGGTCACGACGCCACCGCATTAATCGGCACTTCGACGTACGTGATGTACACGCAGAATGATGGGGCATGGGTGAAGAACGCGGCCGAAGAAGGGCAGATGATTGAAACCATGCGTCGGGGCTCCGATCTTGTCGTGAAGAGCGAGTCCGCACGTGGCACCAAAACGACCGACACCTATTCGCTCAAGGGCATCGCCCAGGCCCTCGACAAGGTTGCCGACGAGTGCCGGTGAACCCTGAGGCTCGTCGCCGGCGGGATGACAGCCGTGACCCGACGGCCTCGATTAGATAGACTGTATCTTTCGATCTGCCGGGTGTGACCTTGTCCTTGCAAGACATCGACGTCATCGAGAAAACGCCGCTCGAGCGCTACGTCGCGCCCGAAAAGCCGTCGTTGGTCGGCTATACAAGGGCGCAGCTGTCCGACGCTCTCGGCTTGGTTAGCGTGCCGGAAGCACAGCGCAAGATGCGCGTTCAGCAGCTTTGGCACTGGATATATTTCCGCGGGCTCACGTCGTTCGAGGAAATGACCAGTGTGTCAAAGGAGCTGCGCGGCGCACTCGCAGAGCGGTTCACGTTGGCAAGACCTGAAGTCGTTGCCGAGCAGGTCTCGGTGGACGGCACGCGCAAATGGCTTCTACGGCTGCCTGGCGAAGTGCAAGGAGAGCGCCCGCACGAAGTCGAGTGTGTATACATTCCCGACTCTGAGCGCGGCACCCTGTGTGTGTCCAGTCAGGTTGGTTGCACGCTCAATTGCAGCTTCTGCCATACGGGCACACAGCGTCTGGTGAGGAACCTGACGGCAGGAGAAATCGTCGGCCAGATCATGACCGCGCGCGATCGCCTCGGCGATTGGCCGGGCGGAACGCGGCCGACAGACGGTGTTGTGCCAAGTGGTGATCGTTGCATCACCAATATCGTGATGATGGGCATGGGCGAGCCCCTCTACAACTTCGACGCAGTCCGTGACGCGCTTCTCATCGTTGCAGACGGCGAGGGCATCGCCATTTCCAAGCGCCGTATCACCCTGTCCACCTCCGGGGTCGTACCGAATATCGCGCGCACGGGCACCGAAATAGGCTGCATGCTGGCCGTCTCGTTGCATGCCGTGCGTGACGAACTTCGCAACGGTCTCGTGCCGCTCAATCGCAAATACCCGATCGCCGAACTGCTGGAGGCCTGCCGTAACTATCCGGGTGTTTCCAACGCCAAGCGCATTACCTTCGAGTATGTCATGCTCAAGGATGTGAATGATTCTATCGACGACGCAAAGGCCCTGGTTCGGTTACTTAAGGGCATCCCAGCCAAGATCAATTTGATCCCGTTTAATCCTTGGCCGGGCACGCGATACGAGTGCTCGGAGTGGGAACAGATCGAGAAGTTTTCACAGGTCGTGTTCGATGCCGGTTATGCGTCGCCCGTTCGCACGCCGCGCGGTCGCGACATCTTGGCCGCCTGTGGCCAGCTCAAGAGCGCCACCGAAAAATTATCCGCGCGGGAACGAATGGCACTGCGCGCCATGGCCATGGTTGAGTAACCGCGCTGGTTTCATTTCGAGGAAAAACATTATGTTTGGGCGGATCATCGTCATCATCTTCGCGCTGCTGCTGGCCATCGTGGCCGCGGGCATTACTCTCGCCGTCGGGATCGTCGCGCCCGACTGGACGGGTGCCGATGCCGATCCTATCGAACGTCTGAGCTTCTTTGTCGTTTCTTTCTTCGCCACAAGCCTCGTCGGTACGGTTGCCTTCCTGCCGGCCATATTGGCTATCGTCATAGGCGAGGCCGCGCGTTTGCGAAATTTTCTCTACTACGGAGTGGGCGGCGCTGTGGTCGGGCTGGCCTCGTACTACGGCACTGATATTTCCGTGCGATTGGAAAACACCACTGATGTCGCGCCTGTATCCAACGCGCTGCAACTCGCGGCCGCCGCCGGGATCATAGGCGGTCTGGTCTATTGGCTGATTGCCGGGCGCAATGCAGGCCGCTGGCGCGAACCGCGTACGCCAGGCACCACATAATCCGGGACAGAAATTCGTCGGCTTTTCATTTAGCGGTGCGTCGGGTAGACGAACCCCGCATGAACCGCACCGGACTGCTGATCGCGCTTGCCATTGCTGTCTCCGCCGGACTGGCCTTCGGCCTTTATCCCGATCTCGACTTGCGCATTGCCGGTTATTTCTACGGTTTCGAGGATCCCGTTCACTACAAGTTTGCCTTGCGTTTGTATCCACCGCTGATGCAAGCGCGCAACGTTGGCCTCTGGATCGGAACCGTTCTCGTAGTGCCGGCGGTGGCCGCACTCATGATCAAACTGGTCTTTCCGCGACGCAAACTGCTGATGTCGGGCCGTGCGGTCGTTTTCCTGATTGCAACCATGATTCTGGCACCAGGCTTGATGGCCAACGTGCTGCTCAAGGATCATTGGGGCCGGTCACGTCCGATTGACGTAACGCAGTTCGGAGGCAACGAACGTTTCGTGGCCTGGTGGGATCCTCGTGGCGATTGTCCGTCAAACTGTTCATTTGTCTCCGGCGATGTGACCGGCGCGTTCTGGACCGTTGCGCCGGCGGCACTGGCTCCGCCACACTGGCGCGCCATCGCCTACGGAGCGGCACTCGCGCTCGGGACCAGCATGGCAGTGCTGCGAGTGATGGCGGGAGCGCATTTCCCGTCCGATGTCATATTTGCTGGAGTATTCACGTTTCTGATCATATGGGTCGTCTACGCTTTCATCTACCGTTGGCCGCGCACGCGGCTGTCAGATGATGGCGTGGAGCACGCGCTCGAGCGCATGACTTTGCCGATCTACGATTCCATTGCCGCTTTGTTCAGCCAGAAGCCGAAATGAAGCGGTTAACCGGTCCAAGAACCCGCACAAGGACGTACTTTGCGCCGTATACCTTTCGCCCTATAGTCCGCCGCCTTTTCGACGCGGAAGTTTTCTGATGGCCGACAGCAAGCCCAAAAAGACTGTAAAGAAAGTCGTCCTCGCCTATTCCGGCGGGCTCGATACCTCGATTATTTTGAAGTGGCTGCAGACCGTCTATGGCTGCGAGGTCGTCACCTTTACGGCCGATCTCGGTCAGGGTGAGGAGCTCGAGCCGGCTCGGCAGAAGGCATCGCTGCTCGGCATCAAAAAGGAAAACATCTTCGTCGAGGACCTGCGCGAAGAATTCGTGCGCGACTACGTATTCCCGATGTTTCGGGCAAACGCGCTTTACGAAGGCCAATATCTGCTCGGCACGTCGATCGCGCGACCGCTGATCGCGAAGAAACAGATCGAAATAGCGGAGAAGGTCGGTGCCGATGCGGTTGCGCACGGCGCGACCGGCAAAGGCAACGATCAGGTTCGCTTCGAACTGACCTACTATGCGCTCAAGCCCGATGTGACGGTGATCGCGCCGTGGCGGGAATGGGACCTGAGCTCGCGCACCAAGCTCATCGAGTTCGCCGAGAAGCATCAAATTCCGATCGCCAAGGACAAACGAGGCGAGGCGCCATTCTCAGTTGACGCCAATCTTCTGCATACGTCCTCGGAAGGAAAGGTTCTGGAAGATCCCGCGCAGGACGTTCCAGATTACGTTTTCTCCCGCACGGTCGATCCCGAGAAGGCGCCGGATAAGCCGACCTACATCACGGTCGATTTCGAGCGTGGCGATGCGGTTGCCGTTGACGGCAAGAAGATGTCACCAGCTGCGTTGCTCAAGCAGCTCAACGAACTCGGCCGTGCCAACGGGATAGGGCGGCTCGATCTTGTCGAAAATCGTTTCGTCGGCATGAAGTCACGCGGCATGTACGAGACTCCAGGCGGCACGATATTACTCGCCGCCCATCGGGGAATCGAATCGCTCACGCTCGATCGTGGCGCTGCCCATCTCAAAGACGAACTGATGCCGAAATATGCGGAACTTGTTTATTACGGCTTCTGGTTTACCCCCGAGCGGGAAATGCTTCAGGCGGCGGTCGACAAAAGCCAGGAGTTTGTCACTGGCCGGGTGACGGTCAAGCTCTACAAGGGCAATGCCACTGTTGTTGGCCGTGAAAGCAAATATTCTCTCTACGATCAGGACTTGGTAACTTTCGAGGAGGGCGCGGTGGCCTACGACCACCGCGACGCCGAGGGCTTTATCAAACTCAACGCTTTGCGCCTGCGCACGCTAGGGCAACGCCACCGCAAGCTGAAGCTCGATTGAATCGTCGTGTTACAGGAACGGTCGATGGTGCGGTGCGCAGCGAGATTGTGTCTGCTGGCGGTACTAGCAGCATCTCTCGTCGCTTGTTCGTCCGATAGAAAGCAGGCGGAAGAAAATCCGAATGTCTTTCCCGGCGACTACAAGAACGAGATTCTGCTCACAATGACTAACACGCTTGATGATCCGACCAACATACGCAGCGCTTATATCACTGATCCATTTGTCAGATCGGCGGGGAAGGAAGAGCGCTATCTAGTTTGCGTGCGGTCCGATTCCCGGAACCTCAACAAGCATTACACCGGCGTCACGGACCGCGTCGCCATCTTTTACGGCGGTCACCTCAACCAGCTGGTTGATGCGACGAAAGAACAGTGCGGAAACGCAGCCTACAAGCCGTTTCCCGAGCTCGAGAAACTGTGCCAGGCCAAGAAATGCGACTAGGCGCTGGCTTGATCTGGCCTGAAGGGTGTTGAGCTCAGGGACCAATGGCGCGTTTACGGCGCTGTTTGTCGGCAATTTCGGCGACAGCTTTCTGCATCTGCACGAAACGCACGGGCGTTACCGGGTGCGTTCGCCCGACCCGAATATCGTCGGGGTTCTCCAACAAGAGTGCTCTCCAGATTTCTTCTGCTCCGGCGAGATAGTAGCCGGCGCGCGCTGCATAGTAGGCGCCGACATAGTCGGCCTCCCGCTCGTAGTTCATGCTGAAGTTGCAAAATGAGTACAGAGCCAACTTTATGTAGTATCGGCCATTCAGCTGATTAGAGCTGCCGGTCAACCAGCGCTTTTTTAAGTTTGGCAATTTCCTTTGCCGGATTTAGCCCCTTCGGACACGCCTTCGAGCAATTCATGATGGTGTGGCAGCGATAAAGCCGGAACGGGTCTTCGAGATTGTCGAGCCGTGGCCCTGTCGCTTCATCGCGGCTGTCCTGCACCCATCGATTGGCCTGTAGCAGCGCCGCAGGTCCCAGGTAGCGATCCGAATTCCACCAATAGCTCGGGCATGAGGTGGAACAGCATGCGCAAAGGATGCATTCGTACATGCCGTCGAGTTTGGTGCGATCCTGGTGACTTTGCCGCCACTCTTTTTCTGGCGTTGGCGTCGTCGTCTGCAGCCACGGTTCGATGGACGCATATTGGGCGTAGAAGTTCTTCAGATCAGGCACGAGGTCCTTGACCACGGGCTGGTGCGGCAACGGATAGATTTTCAGTGGGGCACGCGCGTCGTCGATCGCCTTGGTGCATGCGAGCGTGTTCGTGCCATCGATATTCATGGCACATGACCCGCACACGCCCTCACGGCACGAACGACGGAACGTCAGTGTCGGATCGATGGTGTTCTTGATCCAGATCAGCGCATCGAGAACCATAGGCCCGCAATCGTCACGATCGATATAATAGGTGTCGATGCTCGGGTTCTGCCCATCATCTGGGTTCCAGCGGTATATCCGGAATTCGCTCACGTGCGTCGCATGCGGCGTACGCGGCCATTTCCTGCCTTCGGTTATTTTCGAGTTCTTCGGTAAAGTGAATTCGACCATGGCAGGTTTCCGTCAGTAGACGCGCGCTTTCGGCTCGATGTAGGCGACATCGTTGGTGAGCGTGTAGGTGTGAACAAGGCGATAGTCGAGCTTCACTTTGCCGTTCTCATCCATCCACGCCAGCGTGTGCTTCATCCAGTTCTTGTCGTCACGCTCGGGATAGTCTTCGCGGGCATGCGCGCCACGGCTCTCGGTCCGGTTTCTTGCCGAATCCATGGTCACGACGGCTTGCGCGATCAGATTGTCGAGTTCGAGCGTTTCGATCAGATCCGAATTCCAGATCAACGATCGGTCGGTCACGTGAACGTCGCTCATCCCTTGATAGATGTCATGAATCCGCTTGTGGCCTTGATCGAGAACCTCGCCGCTGCGGAAGACCGCGCAATCTTCCTGCATCACCTTCTGCATGTTTAGCCTGAGTTTTGCAGTCGGTGTGCCGCCAGATGCGTTGCGGAATTTGTCGAGACGCGACAGCGACATTTCCGCCGAATCCTTCGGCAAATCCGGGTGCGAGTCGCCGGCGGTCAGCAGGTCGGCGCAACGCAGTGCCGCGGCTCGGCCGAAAACCACGAGGTCGATCAGCGAATTCGAGCCCAGCCTGTTTGCGCCGTGCACGGAAACGCAGGCGGCTTCGCCAAGCGCCATTAATCCGGGGATGATCGTGTCGTCGCTGCCGTTTTTCTTGGTCAGCGCCTCACCGTGATAGTTCGTGGCGATGCCGCCCATGTTGTAGTGGACGGTCGGAAGCACCGGTATCGGTTCCCGCGTCACATCGACATTGGCAAATATGCGTGCCGTTTCGCTAATGCCGGGCAACCGCTCATGCAGCACCGCGGGATCGAGATGATCGAGGTGCAGGAACAGGTGATCCTTGTCCTTGCCGACGCCGCGACCTTCGCGTATTTCGACAGTCATTGCGCGCGAAACCACGTCACGTGAAGCGAGGTCCTTGGCCGATGGCGCGTAGCGTTCCATGAAGCGCTCGCCTTCGGAATTCACGAGATATCCGCCTTCACCGCGCGAGCCTTCGGTAATCAGGCAGCCAGCCGGATAGATCCCGGTCGGATGAAATTGCACAAACTCCATATCCTGCAGCGGCAATCTGGCGCGCAAGACCATGGCATTGCCGTCGCCCGTGCAGATATGCGCCGACGTGCAGGAGAAATATGTGCGGCCATAGCCTCCCGTCGCAAGGATCGTCATGTTCGCGGAAAAGCGATGGATCGACCCATCGTCCATATTGAGCGCGACCACGCCGCGACACCGACCGTCGCTATCCATGATCAGATCGATCGCAAAATATTCGACGTAGAACTCAGCCGCGTGGCGCAGCGCCTGTCCGTACATCGTGTGCAGCATCGCATGGCCGGTGCGGTCGGCCGCGGCGCAGGTCCGCTGTGCCGTGCCTTTTCCGTAATGCGTGGTCATGCCGCCGAACGGACGCTGATAAATCTTGCCATCCTCCTCGCGGCGCGAGAACGGCAGGCCCCAGTGCTCCAGTTCATACACGGCCGCCGGCGCGTTGCGGCAGAGATACTCGATCGCGTCCTGGTCGCCGAGCCAGTCGGCGCCTTTTACGGTGTCGTACATATGCCAACGCCAGTCATCCTCACCCATATTGCCGAGCGCCGCCGCGATGCCGCCCTGGGCGGCGACTGTGTGTGAGCGCGTTGGAAACACCTTGGTGATGCAGGCGGTACGAAGACCCGCTTCACTGCACCCCACGACGGCGCGCAAGCCCGAGCCTCCAGCGCCGACAACAACGACGTCGTAGCCGTGGTCTTCAATAGGATAGGCGCGACCGTTGATCGCAGGCGCGCCGCTCGACTTTACGTTGGTCGCCATGGATCAGACCCCGAACGAGAGCTTTAGAATGGCGTAGACCGACGCCAAGCTGACTGCGATGACGAAAAACGTGTTCGCCATCAAAGCCAGAAACTTCCATCTCGCTTCATGCACGTAGTCGAGAATGATTTCCTGCATGCCTATCCACATATGGTAGGCCGTGTTGATGATGAACAGCAGCATGATGATCGCGACCAACGGCGAGCCCAGAATCTGGACGACCGCAGCGTGGCTGCGCCCAAGCAGCGCAGTGATGATCATCAGAAGCGCGATCGTCAGCGGCACACCGGCAACCGACGTCACGCGCTGATGCCAGAAGTGGCTGGTGCCGGATCGCGCCGCACCCAATCCGCGAACCTGGCGCAAAGCGGTACGCATGGGTTGCATCTCGCTCATCGCGGGCCTCCCATGACGAGATACCCGACGACCCAAAGAATGAGTGTGAGCGCGATCGAGCCGATCAGCGTTGCGAGCGTGAGCATCTCGCGTTCGGCGGGTTCAAGACCGTGGATCGTGTCCCAGATCAGATGGCGGATGCCGCCGAGCATGTGATGGAGCAGTGCCCACGTGTAGCCGAACAGGATCAGTTGCCCGATCAGGCTGCCCATGAACCACTCGACATTGGCATAGGCGTTTGGACCGGTGGCCGCCGCGACAAGCCACCAGGCGAGGAGCAGCATCCCGAAATAGAGTGCCGCACCGGTGATGCGATGAACGATCGACATCGTCATCGTTAGCATCGGCCGGTAGATTTGCAGGTGCGGAGAAATTGGCCGCGGTGCTCCGGTCGTCATCCCCGTCTCGAGCTCGGCCATTGTCAGCCTCCAATCATCATCCCTACAGCGAGCGGAGGGGGGATTGGCATCGCCGGGTTTGAGGACCGCGGGAGGTGGGTCACCGCTTGACCCAGGGCCCAAACCCATTACTTCATGATTTACGAAGCTTGAACCCGGAAATCCGGCGTTGCAATATGCCTTTTGCGTAGCCTGCCTTCGTAGAATAAGAAGGTAAGCCTTTCATGCGGTTCGATTTCACGGATCTCAATCTCTTCCGGCACATCGTTGAGGCCGGCAGCATAACCCATGGCGCGGAACGTTCGAACCTCGCTCTGGCGGCGGCTTCGACGCGCATCCGCAAGATGGAGCTGGCCTTCGGGACCGAGCTGTTGATCCGGGGGCGGGCAGGAGTGACGCCCACTCCGGCCGGCCGTACCCTGCTACAGCATGCCCGAGGAATTCTGGCACAGACCGAGCGCCTGCAGGAGGACCTCACCCCGTTTGCCCGAGGTCTGGCCGGTCAGGTGCGGGTGCTGTCCAACACCAATGCCCTTACCGAATTTCTGCCCGAGACGCTGAGCTCATTCCTGATGGCCTATCCGGATATCAGCGTTGATCTCGAGGAGCGACTGAGCGACGAGATCGTCGGCCTGATAGCGGAGGGAAATGCCGACATCGGCATTGTTGCGGGTACCGTCGACTATGGCGGCCTGGACACCTTTCCATTCCGCAGCGACCGCTTTGTTCTCGTTGTGGCGAAGAACCATCCGCTTGCAGGTCGCTCCCGCATAGCCTTCTCCGAAGTGCTCGACTACGACATGGTGGGACTTGATCGCGCCAGTGCGATTCAGCGCTTTCTTGCCGACAAGGCCAACCGTATCGGTCGTCCGCTTCGGCTGCGTGTGCAGCTACGCAGCTTCGACGCCATTTGCCGCCTAGTCGAATGCAATGTCGGCGTCGGCATCGTCCCCGAGACCACGGTCCAGCGTACCGAGCGTACGATGGCAATCAGCGCGGTCCGCCTCACGGACCCTTGGGCGTTGCGCGAGTTGACAATCTGCGTGCGCGATGTGAACTCATTGCCACCGTACGCGCGGCAGCTGGTCGATCATTTGCGGGCAAGCGCGTAGACGCACCATCACCGCGGCATCAGCACCCAATAGTCGAGATCAAGGATGACAGCCGGATCGTAGTCGTCTCCACTCTTGAGTGGGAAGTCGGCGCAGGGACGATCTTTCGTAGCAATGGTTCTGATGCGCAGCGCGCCGACATCTTTCCGGTTCGGTAGGTTCGCGCTTGCGATCACTTCCGACCACGCGAACACCGTGTCGCCGGCAAACAATGGCGCCACGTGGCGTCCGCCATTGATTGCCGCGACATGAAAAGCATTACCCAGTCCGTTGAACGACAGCGCACGCACAAGTGAAATGGCGTGCCCGCCATAAATCAGTCTCCGGCCGAAACTGCCTTTGCTTTCGATAAACTTATTGAAATGGATGCGTGCCGTATTTTGATAAAGCCGCGTGGCGATCTGGTGCTCGGCTTCTTCGACAGTGATGCCGTCAACGTGGTCGATTTTTTCGCCGACCTTGTAGTCGGGAAAGTGATGTAAACTTCCGGCCAATTTATCATCGTAGGCGGCCACCGCAATTTCAGGACAACCCTTGCCTAGCTGTTCGGGTTCGACGCTCTTGGGAAGCTCAGGAACCTTCTCGTGTGGTGCGGGCGTTGCCGGGTCACGCTTTTGCACCATCACCCACCGCGCATAGTCGAGGACGGTGTCGCCGGTCTCATCGAACCCGCGTGAGCGCACATAGACGATGCCGGTCTTCTTGTTCGAATTTTCCCGAAGCCCGATGACTTCGGACACCGCGTTCAGTGTGGCGCCCGGGTAAACGGGCTTGAGAAAGCGGCAGTCGGCGTAGCCAAGGTTGGCAACGGCGTTGAGCGACACATCGGGCACCGTCTTGCCGAAAACAACGTGAAATACCAGAAGATCGTCGATCGGAGATCGGGGATAGCCGATTGACTTTGCAAAAGGGTCGGACGACTGAAGCGCAAAACGCGACCCGAACAGACCGTTGTAAAGTGCTACGTCTCCGACCGTTATCGTTCGCGGGGTGGCGTGACGGATCTGCTGGCCAAGGCGGAAATCTTCAAAAAAATTGCCGGGGCTCGTGCTCGAAGATGATGGCGCGCTCACAAGTTCACCCTTTAATTCGGCCGGCTCACCATTCTCACAAAACCGTGAGCCGAACGCCAGCTTCCAGCAACGAGGAACTGATGAGGACGTTTCCAGACGTTGTGATAGCGCAAGGGGCGTAACGTCAATCTTGTGAAGGATGCCCTCTTGAAGAAGTGGATGCTCAAAGACGACATGAGCAAGCAAAGGCAACAAAAAATGGTCGGGTGTGGTAGGAGCTGCCCAAGGACATCGTCGCAATGACAACTAATACGCTCACCACTGTCGATACCTGCGAGGCAATTCACCCTGGCTGGGTGCGTGTCTGCCATTGGATCAACGCAATTGCCATCCTGGTCATGGTTGGGTCGGGCTGGCAGATCTACAACGCCTCACCGTTGTTTGATTTTGTGTTTCCCCGACAAATCGCCCTGGGCAACTGGCTTGCCGGCGCCTTGCTCTGGCATTTCGCCGCCATGTGGGTCCTGGTGATCAACGGCATCGTCTATGTCACGTTCGGCATTATCACCGGACGGTTTCGCCGCAAGCTTCTTCCGATTCGTCCGAACGAGGTTGTCGCTGACCTGAAGGCCGCAGTGACCTTCAAGCTCGCGCATGACGACCTCTCGCACTACAACGCTGTACAGAAATTGCTCTACACCGGCGTCATTCTGGCGGGTGTCGTGATCGTGCTGTCAGGTCTGTCGATCTGGAAGCCGATTCAGTTTCAGGAATTGACGACGCTGTTTGGTGGTTATGACATGGCCAGGTACGTGCATTTCCTGGCGATGGCGGCGATTGTTGGTTTTCTCGTCGTGCATGTGGCGCTGGCGCTGATCGTGCCGAAGAGCCTGCGCGCCATGATCACGGGTCGTTAGGAGGGCGCGCCATGCGAAAGCGCAGGATCATCCCCGGTGTCGACGCGAAGTTCCTGATCAAGGATGCGGTCAAACTGATGCCGAGCGCCAGCCGGCGCGGGTTCCTCCGCGCGGCGGCAAGTCTTGGTGCGCTGACCTTCTTGACCGGATGCGACATCATCGATGGCGAGACCGCCGAAGGCGTGCTGCGCAAGATTTCGGAATTCAATGATGGCGCTCAGGCAGCACTCTTCAATCCCACGAAGCTCGCGCCGACCTATCCGGAAAGTGCCATTACCAAACCCTTCCCATTCAACGCCTACTATGACGAGGACGAAGCGCCGGAAGTAGACGGCAAGACTTACAAACTGGAAGTTGCCGGCCTCGTTGAAAACAAGAAACCGTGGACGCTCGACGAATTGTACGCCTTGCCTGAAGTCTCGCAGATCACCCGTCACATCTGTGTTGAAGGTTGGAGCGCAATTGGCTCCTGGCAGGGCACGCCGCTGTCGGAATTCCTCAAACGCATCGGCGCCGACACGCGTGCCAAATACGTCTGGTTCAAATGCGCGGAAGGCTACACCAACACGATCGACATGCCGACCGCGCTGCATCCGCAGACGCAGATGACGTTCAAGTTCGCCCATCGAATTCTGCCGCGCGCCTATGGCTATCCGATGAAGATTCGCATGCCCACTAAGTTGGGATTCAAGAATCCGAAGTACGTGGTGGCGATGGAAGTCACCAACATCGACAACGGCGGTTACTGGGAAGACAAGGGCTACAACTGGTTCAGCGGTTTGTAGGCGTTGCCGGCACGAACGGCGTTGTCGTGGCGGGGCCTTCTCCGACGATGAGAAGGACTGCATCGGTATCCTTGGCGCCGTCCCAGTGCACTTGCTTTCCAAAATGAGTAACGAACGACCCCGCGGGCATGGGAACGCTCGCGTTCGGATCAAAATCAGGTCCACTGCCCACCCACCATGTTCCTGACAGCACGGTGATGAAGCGATCGTTCGGGTGAAAGTGCGGACGACTGAAATGATTGCCAGCGAGCCACTTCGTCATGACGCCGTACAGACCCGGCTTTGTCGGATCGCCGAACAGGATGGCCTGCTGGTTGCCGTTCGGGGTGACCGGCCCCCAGTTGATCTGATCGGGTAGCTTGAAGACGACAGCCTTCGGATCGAGTTCGCCCGCAGAGGACATCATCGTCAAACCGGACAGGATCGTCGCGGCGAATACAGCAGGCAGTGCTCGTTGGCGACCATTCATGTTTTCCTCCCGATCTCTGTGTTCGCGTTGCGGTACGAGAAATGTTGCCACACTCAGGCGTCGCGTCCAGCCCCTCCGCTATTGGGCGGATCCGTGATCAAACGCGCACCGCGCTGGAAGGTGACGTAGTCCCAGAACCAGTTAAAGGCGACGACAAAGCGGTTGCGTAACCCAATCAGAAAATAAATGTGCGCGACGCTCCAGAACACCCAGCCGATGAATCCTTTCAGTTCCAGCGGTCCGAACTTTACCACCGCCGCGCGACGCCCAATGGTCGCCAGCTCGCCAAGATGCATGTACTTGAAAGGCTTATTCCACTCGCGACCCGCGATGCGGGCTGAAATCAATTTGCCGACATAGGTTCCCATTTGTTTTGCGGCCGGTGCGATGCCGGGGACGGGATGACCGTTTTTGTCGGTCACCGAAGCGGTATCGCCGACGACGAAAATCTCAGGGTGCCCCGGCAGCGAAAGATCGGAATTGACTTTGACTCGCCCGGCGCGGTCGCTCTCGGCGTTGAGCCAGCGCATTGCAGGAGAAGCCGTCACGCCTGCCGCCCAGATGACGGTGCCGGCATCGATGCGACCGTCCTTGAGATCGACCCCGTCCGCATCACACTTCGTGACGAGGGTTTCTGTCCTGACCTCGACACCCACGCGCGTCAGTGTTTTCGATGCATAGTCCGACAAGCCGGGCGGAAACGTCGGCAGCAAGCGCGGTCCTGCCTCGATCAATATGATGCGCGCCGAGCCCGGATCGATGCGGCGGAAATCGGCGGCGAGCGTCTGACGCGCAACATCCGCGATGGCGCCGGCCATCTCGACGCCGGTGGCACCCCCGCCGACTATGACGAAAGTCAGCAGACGGCGCCGCTGGTCTTCATCTTTCACAACTTCCGCGCGCTCGAAGGCTATCAAGATGCTGCGGCGGATTCGCGTGGCATCTTCTATGCGCTTCAAGCCGGGCGCATAGCGCGACCATTCATCGTGACCGAAATACGAGTGCGTGGAGCCGGTCGCGATCACCAGATAGTCGTAAGGAATTTCACCGTATTGCGTCTGAACGCATTTCTTCTCTGGGCTGACGCCGCGCACATCCTCCATGAGAACCGTGGCATTGCGCTGCGGACGCAGAATATGGCGGATCGGCCAGGCGATATCCGCCGGTGACAGTGCCGCGGTAGCCACCTGATAAAGAAGCGGTTGGAAGCAATGGTGGTTCTCTCGGTCGATCACCGTCACGTCGGCTTGAGCCCGTCTCAGCGCCTTGGCGCATTCCAGGCCGCCAAAGCCGGCTCCGACGATCACGACCCTTGCATTACCTGTCACGGCCCGCCCTCTTGCCTGCAATCGCACAATGTCCGCACATAGAAGGCCGGTTGCCAAGCCTGCGCCGAGGCTTTAGCAATCCGCGCCTGTCTGTAACGGCGAGGCGTACATGGCGACCCACAATCTTCTTCTCCTTCCCGGTGACGGTATCGGCCCCGAAGTGATGGCCGAGGTGAAGCGCGTCATCGATTTATTCAACAAATCCGGCCCCGGCAGGTTCAACACCGAGGAGTCGTTGGTCGGCGGCTGCTGTTACGACGCGCATGGCGTTGCCGTCACCGATGTCACGGTGGAGAAAGCCAAGGTTGCGGACGCAATCATCTTCGGCGCCGTCGGCGGGCCGAAATGGGACAAGGTGCCTTATGACGTGCGGCCTGAAGCAGGCTTGCTGCGCCTGCGCAAGGACCTCGCGCTGTTCGCCAATATCCGCCCAGCCATCGTCTATCCCGCTTTGGCGGATTCTTCCTCACTCAAGCGCGAGGTGGTCGAAGGGCTCGACATCATCATTCTGCGCGAACTGACCGGTGGCGTTTACTTCGGCGAGCCGAAGACGATTACCGATCTCGGCAACGGCCAGAAACGGGCGATCGATACGCAGGTCTATGACACCTACGAAATCGAGCGGATCGGTCGCGTCGCATGCGAACTCGCGCGCAAGCGGCGCAACAAGGTTACATCGATGGAAAAGCGCAACGTCATGAAGACCGGCGTTCTGTGGAACGAGGTGATGACACAGATGCATGCGCGGGAGTTCAAGGATGTTCAGCTTGAGCATATGTTGGCCGACGCCGGTGGGATGCAGCTGGTGCGCTTCCCCAAGCAATTCGACGTCATCGTCACCGACAATCTTTTCGGCGACGTGCTTTCCGATATTGCCGCGACCTTGACCGGCTCGCTCGGCATGTTGCCTTCAGCCTCGCTGGGCGAAGTCGATCCGAAAACGCGAAAGCGCAAGGCGCTCTATGAACCCGTGCACGGTTCGGCGCCGGACATCGCGGGAAAGGGCATCGCCAATCCCATCGCCATGATCGCCTCGTTCGGAATGGCGTTGCGATATTCTTTCAACCTCGGGAAACAGGCTGACTGGATCGATCAGGCGATTTCCGCGGCGTTGGGCAGAGGCTTGCGCACCGCCGATATCAAATCGGAAGGCACCGAAGTCGTTTCCACATCGGGGATGGGTACAGCGATCCTGTCCGAGCTTGAAAAGCTCGCCGCTTGAAAAGCGGAACCGGACGAAAAGCAAAACGCGGCCGAGCGGCCGCGTTTCATTACCCTGATGTGTCCGGCGCTCAGTATTGTATCCAGGGATTGTTCTTGCTCGGCAAGGTCCAGGGTCCTGGAAGCGGCGACTGCTTATTGAGTAGACCGGCCGAAGTATTGTCGATCACGCTTCCCGCGGTCTGGGTCGGATTTTGCACATAGCCGATATTGCCCACCCGCTCGCCCGGAAAGGTTTCCGTCCCGGGATCAAGGAACGACCGCTTCTGAATGATAACGCGCGTTCGCGTCCGGCCGTCCTCATCGCGGCTGATCTGAACCGTGTTGTCACGATTGTAATAGACCACGGTACGCTTCTTTGCCTGGTTCGCTCGATTCGATTGTGCATCCGCCTGGACGGTTGGAAGGGCCAAGGCTCCGATCAGCGCGATCGCCGCGGTAACGACTTTAAATTTCATGGGCTCCTCGACCATTCCCTATGTTCAGCTTGCTAAACGCAGTTTAGCGGGGTTTCGTTTCCTGGAACAGGCCCCGAACAGGAGCAAATGTTTGTAAACTTGAAATAAAGACCCCGCCGCGCCCGCGGGGCCTTTTCGCTCGAAGAGGCAAAAGCCCTACTAGCTGCCGTAGTTTTTCTTCAGGTATTCGGCGATCGCCTTTGCGTCGGCGTCATCGATTGGAGCGCCATAGGCCTTGATCATCTTCGTGATCTCGGCATCCCACAACGCTGCATTGGGGAATGGTGAGTTCATTGGGATGTAGTCAAGGCTGTGACAGGCTTGGCAATTGGCCTCGACTTTGTCGAGACCCGGCGCGTTCTTGAGTTGCACCGGTTTTTCGTCGGCGCCAGCGGGAAGCGCGATCAACACGGCGGCCGCTGCGATCAACAGAGTTCGCATGATCCCCTCCCTATGCGTTCAATGTGATGTTTTGCATCACATTGTTGTGGTACCCGGCCGGGTTGAAGATGAGCTCGGACGTCTGGCTTTGCCCGAGCTTGTTGCTGGCGTTGACCATCACCGTGTTCTTGCCTTTCTTCGCCCTGAAATCGAAGCTCCACGGACGGAACGCAAATCGGCCGAGATCCTGACCCAGCGTGGCAGAGGTCCATGTCTTCCCGCCATCAGTGGATACCTGCACCGTGCTTACGCCGTAGCCACCATCCCAGGCGATGCCGCTCACGGTCACCTTGCCGGGGTTGATTTTGGCACCGTCGCGATGGCTGGTGATCAGCGAGTTCACGACCATTTCGGTAATGGGCGTGCTGGTCGCGTTTTCCTGGCTGGTGAAACGGTCCCTGAGCGCAAATTTACCAAGCGGGATGCGATAGGCGGGGTTCATCCAGAAACCACCTTGCGGCTGGGTCAGCGCGTTGATGGTGACGATGTGCTTCATCCAGTAGGTGCCGGTCCAGCCGGGGACGACGATGCGTGCCGGAAAACCATTCCAGTGCGGCAACGGCTGACCATTCATTTCGTAGGCGATGATCGTTGACTCATCGACGGCTTTCCACGCCGGGATGCTTTTGACGAAGTCTGGCGTTTTGTCGACTGCTGGTCCGTCCGCACCATCGAACGCAACTTCGATAGCTTCTTTCTTGATACCCGCTTTTTCGAGCACATCCTTCAGGCGCGCACCCTTCCAGCGCGCGCAGCCCATCGCGCCGTATCCCCACTCGACGCCGACAACATGCGGTTTTGAAAGTCCGCGGCGGTTGCCGGAACACTGATTGACGGCCACCACTTCGAACGTCGGCATTTTTTTCAGGTCATCGAGCGTGAGCTCGATCGGCGTCGCAGTGCCATCTCCTCCAACCTTGAGCTTGTAGGTTTTGACGTCGACTTCAGGTATGTCCGCCAGATGATAACGCACGAAGAATTCATCGTTCGGCGTGATCGGATTGCGGAACGTTTCCAGCGGCGACTCATAATTGGGTGGCCGGTAGCTGAGTTTAATCAGCGGCTTTTTGCCTGGCAGCGCCTCCATGGTGGCGACAGTGCCGACGCCTTCCGGGACGCCTTGAGTGAGTGCTGCGCCCGCGGCCGTAGCTAATCTGGATCCGGACATTGCAAGCGCGGCGCCCGCGCCCGCCGTCCCAAGCAGGTGACGTCGAGTGATCATCGTTCCTCTCCCCAGAGGTCTTCTTGAAGTCAGCGGTCATCACCGCAACTTCAGATATTGTTGTTCGAATATGATCCGACGAATTGTTCGACCGGTCAATTGTGAACGATCAACCGACAAGCGAAATCGTTACAACGTACGTGCGCAATCTCACCGAATGGGATTTGGCAGCCGAGTTGCACGTGCTGATGCCGTTCAGCGCCCGGCGCGCGACGCGCTTCCGTACGATTTGTGGGGGCCTTCCACAGGAGGTGATATTTCGGCGTCGCCGCGAGATGTTTCACGTCCGCCGGACCTCTATCGGATCGGCGAAACGACGAACCTCGTTACCGGGGCGACAGATTTCGGCACGCAGGAACGGCGCGGCACTGTCCGGATCGCCCAAGTAAGAATTCCTTACGGCCGTTGCCTACTGTGTGCTGTCAGATCGTATAGCTTGCCGGCACATTGGCGGCTTCGGGGATGGACAGCGCGAAGGCGGCAAAGGGCCGCTCGATATCGATGCATCCCGGTTGATGCATCGGTGTGATGACACCCATCACTTTTGGCGATTTGGAAAAAATAAGCGCTGGCTATGGAAAGCAGCGCAATGGCACCCAGATATGCGAGCAAGCGCACGATGTTGGGCGGCAGGTCGTTACGCTATGAGCGTAGGGCCGGATGCATGTGGAGCTGTGCCGTTGTATTGGACGCTGTTCTCGCCTAGAAGCGCTGCCATCCGGTTGCCTCGAAGGGGTTATCGGGTGGAGTCCAGTCCGGAGCATTAACAATGGGTTACAAGGTCGCCGTGGTGGGTGCTACTGGCAATGTCGGGCGAGAGATGCTCGACATTCTGGCTGAGCGCAATTTCCCCGCTGACGAAGTAGTTGCCGTTGCCTCGCGACGGAGCCAGGGCGTCGAGTGCTCGTTTGGCGACAAGACGCTGAAGGTCAAGGCGCTCGACCATTTCGATTTCTCCGACGTCGACATCTGCTTGATGTCGGCAGGCGGTGCCGTGTCGAAGGAATGGTCGCCGAAGATCGCCGCGCAGGGCGCCGTTGTCATCGACAATTCGTCGGTATGGCGGATGGACCCTGACGTGCCGCTGATCGTGCCCGAAGTGAACGCGGATGCCGTCGCCGGGTTCACCAAAAAGAACATCATAGCCAATCCGAACTGTTCGACCGCGCAGCTTGTGGTGGCGCTCAAGCCGCTCCACGACAAGGCGAAGATCAAGCGCGTCGTGGTGGCGACCTATCAATCCGTGTCGGGTGCCGGCAAGGACGCGATGGACGAGTTGTTCTCGCAGAGCAAAGCCGTTTTCACGCTCGATGAGGTGGAGTCCAAGAAGTTTGCCAAGCGGATCGCCTTCAACGTAATCCCGGAAATCGATGTCTTCATGGAAGACGGCTACACCAAGGAAGAATGGAAGATGGTGGTCGAGACCAAGAAGATTATCGATCCCAAGATCAAGCTTACCGCAACCTGCGTCCGTGTTCCGGTGTTCGTCGGCCACTCAGAAGCGGTCGACATCGAGTTCGAGAACCCGATCACGGCCGATGAGGCACGCGAGATCCTGCGCAACGCACCGGGTTGTCTGGTCATCGACAAGCGCGAGCCGGGTGGATACGTCACGCCCTACGAATGCGTCGGCGAAGATGCAACCTACATCAGCCGTGTCCGCGAAGACGCGACGATCGAAAACGGGCTGCAGATTTGGGTCGTGTCCGATAACCTGCGCAAGGGCGCGGCGCTGAATGCGATACAGATCGCTGAGTGCCTGATCAATCGCAAACTCATCCAGGCCAAGCGCCGGGCAGCATAGGCCGCCGGCAAGCGTCAGAAGCGCGGTTGCGCGAACATCCGCGCGTGTTCATCCGCCGCGACCTGAACGAACTTTTCGGTCGCGAGATCGCGCACCGAAAGCTGGCCCGTCGCGACACCGAAATACGCGCCATGCACCAAAACTTGTCCGCGTTCGATCAGGATGCGCAGACGCGGAAACGTCATCAGGTTGTCGATGCTGTTGACGACGTTTGCCTGCTCTAGTCGGGTCAGATAGTCGTCGCGCGATAGGTTTCCACGCGGTCCCAGCTTCTCGGCGGCCGGCAACATCAGTTTCATCCAGTTGCTGATGAAATCCCCCGGAGAAAGTGGTTTGGTATCCTCGGCGAATGCTTTCACCCCGCCGCATTGCGCATGCCCGAGCACGACGATATGCCTGACCTTGAGAGCACCGACGCCGAATTCGAGCGCTGCCGATACACCATGAGCGTGCCCATCCGGTGCGTAAGGCGGCACGATGTTCGCCACGTTACGGACAACGAAAAGTTCGCCGGGTCTCGCGTCAAAAATGACTTCAGGCGACACGCGAGAATCGCAACAGCCGATGACCATGATCTGCGGGGACTGCCCGCTTTCGGCAAGACCTCTGTAACGGTCTTGCTCGTGACGGAGCCGGCTGATGAGAAAGGCACGATATCCGTCGATCAACTGCTGCGGAAATGACATTGGCGGCCGTTCATAAAACCGATGATGCAGGGTCACACAATCATGGCTGCATCGTCATTGGCAACCCGCCGAAAGGTGGGAGTGGCCTGCAGGTCATGTGGGCGATAGTCTTGGACGCGATGGAGGCTTACGAATGAACGCGCGCCCTCGCCGCAGCGTCCTCTATATGCCGGGCTCGAATGTCCGCGCGCTCGAAAAGGCAAAGACCCTGCCCGTCGATGGCGTGATCCTCGACCTCGAGGATTCGGTAGCGCCTGAAGCGAAGGAGGATGCGCGCCAGAAAGTGACCGACGCGGTCAAATCCGGGGGTTTCGGCGCGCGAGAGGTCTTCATCCGCGTTAACGGCGTCGAGACACCCTGGCATGCCGATGACCTATCCGCTGCGGCGCACGCAGCGCCGGATGCGATCCTGGTTCCGAAAGTATCGAGCCCGGATACCCTGGAACTGATCGGTCGCCGGTTGCTCGATATGGGCACCCATCACAGGACACGAGTGTGGGCCATGATCGAAACACCGCTGGCGATTTTCAACGTCCTGCGGATCGCGGGGGCGGCGAGCGATTCCGAGACGCGGCTGTCCGGTTTTGTGATGGGCACCAACGATCTTGCAAAGGATACGCGTGCACGGCTGGTGCCGGGCAGGACGCCGATGCTGTCTTGGTTGTCGACCTGTGTTGCTGCCGCGCGCATCTATGGCATCGATATCCTCGATGGCGTCTACAACGACATCGGAAATGCCGATGGCTTTGCCAAGGAATGCGCCCAAGGCGTCGAGCTGGGCTTCGACGGCAAGACACTTATTCATCCCAGCCAGATTGAGCCGTGCAACAAGGTCTTCTCGCCCTCTCAGGCCGAGGTCGAACAGGCGCGCAAGATGATCGCTGCCTTCGACCTGCCGGAGAACAAGGGCAAGGGCGTGGTCTCAATCGATGGCCGCATGGTCGAGCGATTGCATGCGGATATGGCGCGCCGAACGGTCGCGATCGCGGCAGCAATTGAACAACGCAACTAGTGGACAGCGATGCTGCGCTTCCGAGAGAGGGAATGAATCATGCTGCGGCACGGCTGGTTGATCGCCTCTGCATTATCGCTCTTCTCGCCGCTCGCCTTTGCCCAGGATATCGCACCGGGCGGCACGCTACGTGCAGCATATCTTGCGAGCAATCCAGCCCAAGCGGTGCGTGATCCGGTCAGTGGTGAAATTCGTGGTGCATCCGCAGATCTCGCGCGCGAGTTGGCGCGGCGGCACAACAAACCGCTGGTGTTCATGCCGCTCACGAATCCGCCAGCCGTGATCGAGGCTGTAGCCAAAGGCGACGCCGATATCGGCTTCGTGGCGTACGCGCCCGAGCGAGTGGGGACAGTCGAGTTCTCGCAAATCTATATGTTGGTACAACAGTCGTTCATCGTGCCGGACGGTTCTCCGATCCGTGCGGTTGCCGATATCGACGCGCCAGGGCGACGCATTGCTGGTGGCAAGAACGATTCGATCACGCTTTATCTTGCACGGAATTTGAAACAGGCGACCTTGGTCGAAACCGACAATACGCCGGCGGACGCCAGGCGTCGGCTGATGGCGGGCGAGGTCGACGCCTTCGGGGCCAACCGCCAGCGCCTCACCAACTTGTTGAAAGAAATGCCTGGCTATCGTCTCCTGCCGGACAATCTGTTCGGCGTAACGCAGACGATCATCGTCCCGAAGAGAAAGCCCGAGGTACTCGCGATCATTAATGACTTCATCGACGACGTCCGTGCATCCGGCTTTTTGCAGAACGCCATCACGAAAAGTGAAGTGGTGGGCCTTGAAATGGCCCCCGCTGGAACCACGCTTCAGCGATAGTTACGTCATCCAGTGGTTGATCGCCGTATCCGTTGCGCTGCGGCAACTCACTGCGAGCTCTAGTCATGTCGTGATTAAACAATTTTGTGGCTAGAACAGTGCACCTGCTCAGCGACAAAAACGTCGTAACCGCAATAGTTTAGAACGCTTTTAAAGAGTGTTTTTATTTTGACTCCTAGCGACACTCCGGTTAGCGAATACCCCAACAAGGTGTCTGATGATCGTCTGCTCCTGCAATGTATTGAGCGACCACGAAGTGCGCAGCGCCGCAAGTGCTGCGTCACGTCGGTCGACCAGCCACGTGTATGGCTGTCTGGGGTGCAGCGCCCAGTGCGGGCGATGCGCGCGTACCATTCGCAAGATCATCGATGAGACCCTTAACGGCGCGAAAGTCGGTTGCCCGGTCGGTTGCGCCTGCGCGCTGCACGCGGCGGCTGATACGCTCTAAACCAGCCCGATACCGTCCACATGTGGAACGTGCCGCTGGCCTGGGCAGCACATCTCGAAGTTTTTTGCTAGCGTTGCGTTCGGGCGGAACATGAACGCCCATAACAGGAGCCAGTTATGAAGGGTGACGCTAAAGTCGTCGAGTTTCTCAATAGAGCGCTGCGGCACGAATTGACCGCGGTCAATCAGTACTGGCTCCATTACCGACTGCTCGACAATTGGGGTTACAAGGATCTGGCAAAGCAGTGGCGCAAGGAATCGATCGAGGAAATGGAACACGCCGACAAGCTGGTCGAGCGCATCATATTTCTTGACGGCTTCCCGAACATGCAGGTCCTCGATCCGCTGCATATCGGCCAGAATGTTAAAGAGGTGCTGGACTGTGATCTCGCGGCGGAGATGTCGGCGCGTGCCCTTTATCAGGATGCGGCGACCCATTGTCATGCCGCAAAGGACTATGTCACGCGCGACCTGTTCGAGAAGCTGATGTCAGATGAAGAACACCACATAGACTTCCTTGAGACTCAACTCGACCTTGTTGCCAAGCTCGGTCTTGAGCTGTACGCGCAACACCACATCGGCGAGATGGGCGAGGAAGGCGAGGACTGAGTTTTGGAATTTCGGCTAGCCGTCCGGTCAGCCAATCACGCCCAAGGTCTCGCGGACTTCGCTTTGTCTTCGTAGCTCTCGATCTTGCTCTGCTTTTGTTTCGTCAGGCCGATGTCGTCGAGGCCGTTCAGCATGCAGTGCTTGCGGTGTGCGTCGATCTCGAAACGAACGACGCCGCCATCTGGGCCGCGGATCTCCTGCTTTTCGAGATCGACAGTTAGCGTCGCGTTGGCGCCACGATCGGCGTCGTCGAATAGCTTTTCAAGATCTTCCGGCGACACTCTGATGGGCAACACGCCGTTCTTGAAACAGTTGTTGTAGAAGATGTCGCCGAACGAGGTCGAGATCACACAGCGGATGCCGAAATCCATCAGCGCCCACGGCGCGTGCTCGCGTGACGAGCCACATCCGAAGTTGTCGCCAGCAACAAGAATCTTCGCTTTGCGATAGGCAGCCTTGTTGAGCACGAAGTTCGGATTCTCGCTGCCGTCGTCATTGTACCGCATTTCAGAGAAGAGGCCTTTGCCGAGACCGGTACGCTTGATCGTTTTCAGATATTGCTTGGGGATCACCATGTCGGTGTCGACATTGATGATTTTCAGTGGCGCGGCGACGCCTTCGAGGGTCGTGAATTTGTCCATTTGTCGCTCCGGCCTCAGCTGCGTGCAGAGTTAAAACCGACCTGTTTCATAAGGTGTCCGGTGTTCCGGTCAATAGCACCTTCCGACCCGAAGGGCAGATATGCGTATATTGATGGCTGCGTTCGGACGCAAATCAGACAGAGGCAAGCTCCTCACGTTTGAATCGGGATTCCCGTACGAGAGTGCACACCTGCACGCAATATTCTGAGTAATAGACTTCGCGTGCCTTTTTTTGCGCGGCGCGATGTTCCGGGTGCATGCGCCACGCGCGCAGACCTTCCTCGTGTTCGAACTCGACGATAGTCACCCGCTCGGCATCGTCAGCGAAGAAGCCTTTGTGTGAAATATAGCCCGGGATGGTGCGGGCGAGTTCGACCATGCGGTCGACCAGGGCGACATATTCCTCGCGCACCTCAGGCATCAGGCGAGAGCGAAAGACGGTAATGATCATGGTGAGTCTCCACTGATTGCATGTTGGCGCAGGGGTCGACCGGCGACCAATTCCGTTTGTGAATAGACATCATCCGTTTTCGAGATCGCAATCTATTCCGCGGCTGCTTCGATGGCTTCCATATCGTCATCGGACAGACCGAAATGGTGACCGATCTCGTGCACCAGCACATGCGTGACGATTTCGCCCAGCGAATCCTGATTTTCGGCCCAATAATCGAGAATCGGACGCCGATAGAGCCAGATCATATTGGGCATCAGTTCCGGCACAGTCTCCGACTGAAATGGTAGGCCGACACCCTGAAATAGCCCCAGCAGGTCGAATTCGCTTTGAGCACGCATCGAATCGAGAACCTCCGAGGTAGGAAAGTCCTCGACGTGGATGACGAGGCCATCGCAAAGATTTCGAAACCGCTCGGGGAGACGAGCATAGGCCTGTTCAGCCAACTCCTGAATGTCGACCAATGAAGGTGCTGTCGAGCCTCGCCAATTGAATTGGCTTGTCATGACAACGTTGTAGGCCAGGCTGCAGCGGCAACCAAGCGGTTGACGAAGGAGATGCGATGCGCAACGTTGATTGTCCTGACGAGGGGTTCGGGTTTCCGATGGCAAAGGTCGCGGCCGGTCTGGCCCTTTCAGGCCTGATTTTCGTTCTGCTCGGTGGGTCGGTGACACCAGCACCGGCCGGATCGCGGAACTGTGCCGACGGCAATTCATGTAGCGCTTCGCCATCACAGGAATTCGCGGCACAAAAAAAGCGCCCGCGCGTCGTCATCTATGGTCGGCGCACCTATGTTCCGCCGAACGCCGTGCGGCAGTGCCGCTCCTGGCTCGCAAGGGAATACCGCGTCAGCGGTCCGGTCATCGTGCCGCAGATGTACTGCTGGTGGGAATAGCCCACCCGACTAAAGCCTACTTCCAGTCGCGAACGTCGACGAAGTGTCCGGCTATCGCGGCCGCGGCGGCCATGGCCGGCGAAACAAGGTGAGTCCGTCCCTTGTATCCCTGGCGGCCTTCGAAATTCCGGTTTGACGTTGATGCGCAACGTTCACCGGGAGCCAGCTTGTCGGGATTCATGGCAAGGCACATCGAGCAGCCGGGCTCTCGCCATTCGAAACCTGCGGCCTTGAATATCTTGTCGAGTCCTTCCGCTTCTGCCTGGATTTTCACCAGACCGGAGCCGGGCACGATCATCGCGTTGACGTTTGCGTTGACGCGCTTTCCGTCGACGACACGAGCCACTTCGCGCAGGTCTTCGATCCGTGAATTGGTGCAGGAGCCGATGAACACACGGTCGAGTTTGATGTCGCTGACTTTCTCGCCGCCCTTGAGACCCATGTAATCGAGCGAGCGTTCCGCCGCGATGCGTTTCTTCTCGTCCTGAATTTCGGATGGGGTCGGCACCCTGCCCGTGATGGCGATCACCTGCTCAGGGCTGGTGCCCCAGGTAACCAGCGGCGGCAGCTTGGCCGCGTCGAGTCTGATCTCGCGGTCGAAATGTGCGCTCTCGTCCGAGCGCAACGTCTCCCAATAGCGCATCGCCTCGTCCCAGGACTTACCCTTCGGTGCTTTCGGCTTATCCTTGAGATAGGTGTATGCCTTTTCGTCCGGCGCGATGAACCCGGCCTTGGCGCCGCCTTCGACTGACATGTTGCAGATGGTCATGCGGCCTTCGATCGAGATCGATCGGATCGCCTCGCCGGCATATTCCAATGCGTAGCCCGTGCCCCCAGCAGTTCCGATCTCACCGATGATGGCGAGGATAATGTCCTTGGCCGTGACGCCGGGCGGCAATTTGCCGTCGACTACCGCGCGCATGTTTTTCGATTTTTTCTGGATCAGCGTTTGCGTCGCCAGAACATGCTCGACCTCGGATGTACCGATGCCATAGGCGAGGGCACCGAACGCCCCGTGCGTCGCTGTATGACTGTCGCCGCACACGATCGTCGTGCCGGGCAGAGTGAAACCCTGTTCGGGCCCAATGACGTGAACTATGCCTTGACGATTGTCGAACTCGTGGAAATATTCAATTCCGAAATCCTTGGCGTTCTTGGCGAGCGCGGCGATCTGCTCGGCGCTTTCCGGATCTGGATTGGGTTTCGTTCGGTCGGTGGTCGGCACATTGTGGTCGACGACCGCAAGTGTTTTTTCCGGCGCGTGCACTTTGCGTCCTGCGGTACGCAGACCCTCGAAAGCCTGCGGCGATGTAACTTCGTGTACCAGGTGGCGATCGATATAGAGAAGACAAGTTCCGTCGGGCTGTTCGTCAACCAGATGATCGTCCCAGATCTTGTCGTAGAGCGTGCGCGGTTTCATGGTTAGGTGACTCTGCTCAAAGGCAAACGGGGAAGCTGCTTGCAAACGTGCGGGTATGGCCGGACGATCAAAGTCCCGCCTGCACCGCCGTCAGTCGACCGAAGAATCGCCACGGCAATCGCGCGTGGTCAGCCAGGACAATCCGTTGAGCCCTTAAAACCATAGGCGGTATATAGCCAATCGATTTGGGTTCGACAACGAAGCGTCGACCAAGAAAAAGGGGCCGCGCTGCGGCCCCTTAATACATACCTCCGCGCCGCTCGTGCTATTCCTGCGCGGCGGCCTCGACAGCTTCGGGCCCGGCGGCGCCCTGCGCCTCGGAAATGCGCGCCTTCTTGCCGCGCAGTCCGCGTAGATAATAGAGCTTGGCGCGGCGTACTTTGCCGCGACGCACGAGTTTGATCGAGTCGATCATCGGCGAGTGGAGCGGGAACACGCGCTCCACGCCTTCGCCATAGGAGATTTTGCGGACGGTGAAGTTTTCGTTCAGTCCACTCCCCGAACGGCCGATGCAAACGCCCTCATAGGCCTGCACGCGGCTCTTGTCGCCTTCGACAACCTTCACGTTGACGAGGACTGTGTCGCCCGGCTGGAAATCCGGGATCTCCTTGCCGGCCGAAAGCTTTTCGACCTGCTCTTTTTCCAGCTGTTGAATGATGTCCATCGCGAATTCTCCGTCGGCAGCGCCAGCAACCAGCGCGCGGTCTTGCTCAGGTCTGAATGGGTTGGCGAGCTTGTATTACAAAGATTACGGCTTGTCACCCTTTGGATTCGGGCCGGTTTTAGGCTTTTTTCGCGCCTGATAGGCCTGCCATAGATCGGGGCGGCGCTCGGCGGTCAGCCGCTGGGCCTCAGCCTGTCGCCAGGCCCTGACTTTCTTGTGGTCCCCAGAGACAAGGACGTCCGGGATCGGTTCCCCTTCGAAGACTGGTGGTCGGGTGTACTGGGGATATTCGAGCAGGCCGTCGGCAAAGCTTTCCTCGGCGGCGGAAGCCTCCTTGCCCATGACGCCAGGCAGAAGCCGCACGCAGGCATCTAACAGAGCCAGCGCGGCGATTTCCCCGCCCGATAGCACGAAGTCGCCGAGCGAAATTTCCTCCATGCGCCGTGCCCGGATGATTCGCTCATCGACCCCCTCGAAACGTGCGCAGACGATAACGGCGCCGAGGCCATGTGCGAGTTGCGCAACGCGACCTTGCGTCAGCGGCATCCCGCGTGGGCTCATGAGCAGGCGTGGACGGGTGTCGTGCGGAACGGCATCGAGTGCACGCGCAAGCACGTCCGCCTTCATCACCATGCCGGGTCCACCGCCGGCGGGCGTGTCATCGACGGTGCGGTGCTTGTCGGGGGCATGCGCGCGGATGTCGATCAGGTCGAGTGACCAAATGTTTGACGTCAGCGCCTTGCCAGCAAGGCTTTGTGCCAGCGGTCCCGGAAAGATGTCCGGAAAGATCGTGAGTACGGTGGCGCGCCACATATCTATTCGCTCTCCGTCGGAGGCACGACCACGATTCGCCGGGCGCCGAGATCAATTTCCGGAACCGTCGCATCGGTGAACGGCATCAATAGCGAATCGCCTGCAGGCGGTTTGATTTCAATGACGTCGCTTGCACCAAAGTTATGAATGGCGGACACGGTACCGACCTCATCACCGTTTTGTGTCACGGCCTTAAGACCGATCAGATCCGTGTGATAAAAAGTATCGGCTTCGTCGATTTTCGGCAGCCGAGCGCGTGGGATGTACAAATCGACATTGCGCAGTTTCTCCGCGGCGTCGCGATCCGCGATGCCGGCAATCCGCGCCACGAAGTGATCCTTCGCCGGGCGCAGCGCTTCGATCTCAAAGCGCTGCGAGCCGTCTTGCGTTTCCAGTGGTCCGTAGTCCGCGACAGCCGCCGGGTCTTCAGTGAAGGACCAAAGTTTCACCTCGCCGCGAACTCCGTGCGCGGCACCAATACGGGCGACACAAACTTTGTCGCGCGAAAGGTCGGACGGCATGGCGAGGCGTATCGCGCAGCGATGCGTCAGCTGGCCGCCGGCGCGGGCTCAGCAGGCTTCTCGGTCTTCGGAGCCGCCGCCTTGGCACCGCCTTCGGTAGCGGGTGCGGCCCCGGCCGCCTTTGCTGCTTCTTCTTCCTTGGCCTTGCGTTCCTTGCGCGGGATCGCCTTTTCCGGATTGTTACGGTTCGGCCGCTTCATGATGCCGGCGGCGTCGAGGAAGCGCATGACGCGATCGGACGGCTGCGCGCCTTTCTTCACCCATGCCTGGACTTTTTCGAGATCGAGCTTGAGCCGCTCGGTCTTCTCTTTCGGCAGCAGCGGATTGAAATAGCCCAGTCGCTCGATGAAGCGGCCGTCGCGTGGCGCACGATTGTCGGCGACAACGACGTGATAGACCGGCCGCTTTTTGGTGCCGGCACGGGCGAGACGAATAACAAGAGACATTCTTCAGTCCTTTCGAGCTATGGAACGGGATTACTTCTTCTTTCCAAGACCGGGCGGCAGACCGCCCGGCAATCCGGGAAACTTTCCGCCCAGGCCGGGCAGGCCGGGCATCTTTGGCGGCAGTGTCGGCATGGTCGGCGGGAGGCCTGGCATGCCCGGGGGCAACTGTCCGCCCGGCATCGTTTTCGCCATTTCCGCCAGCTGCTCAGGTGACGGCATTCCGGCGCCCAAGCCCATTGCCTTTGCGAGTCCGGCAAGCGGCCCGCGTTTCGCACCGCCCATCATCTTCATCATGTCGGCCATGCCGCGATGCATCTTCAACAGCTTGTTGATCGCTTCCGGCGTGGTTCCGGAGCCGGAGGCAATGCGCTTTTTGCGGCTCGCTTTGAGAATGTCGGGATTGCGGCGCTCCTGCGGCGTCATCGAATCGATGATGGCGATTTGTCGTTTGATCACGCTTTCGTCGATGTTGGCCGCGGCGAGCTGATTTTTCATTTTTGCGATGCCGGGCAGCATGCTCATGAGCCCGCCGAGGCCACCCATTCCCTGCATCTGGGTCAGCTGCTCGCGCAGATCGCCAAGGTCGAACGCGCCCTTGCGCATTTTCTCGGCGGTGCGCATTGCCTTCTCGGCATTGATATTGGCCGCGGCCTTTTCAACCAGCGCAACGATATCGCCCATGCCGAGAATACGGCCGGCAATCCGCGCCGGATCGAACTCCTCGAGTGCATCCAGTTTTTCGCCAGTGCCGATGAGCTTGATGGGCTTGCCGGTGACTGCGCGCATCGATAATGCGGCGCCGCCACGACCATCGCCGTCGACGCGCGTGAGAACGATTCCACTGAGGCCCACGCGCTCGTCAAACGAGCGCGCCAGATTGACAGCGTCCTGACCGGTGAGGGCGTCGGCAACGAGAAGGACTTCGTGCGGATTGACTGCGCGTTTGACCTCGGTCGCTTCGCTCATCATTGCATCATCGAGCGTGGTTCGTCCGGCCGTATCCAGCAGCACCACGTCGTAGGCGCCCAGCTTTGCTGCTTCAATGGCCCTCCGCGCGATCTGTGCGGGGGATTGTTCCTCCACGATCGGTAGCGTGTTGATCTGCGTCTCGCGGCCAAGCACAGCGAGCTGTTCCATGGCCGCCGGCCGACGCACGTCGAGCGATGCCATCAGCACCTTCCGGCGTTGCCGGTCGACGAGACGTTTGGCGATCTTGGCGGTTGTCGTGGTTTTACCGGACCCCTGCAGTCCAACCATCATGATGGCCACGGGGGGCGCTACATTGAGATCGATGCCCTGGCCCTCGGAACCCAACGTCGCGACCAGCTGATCGTGAACGATTTTCACGACCATCTGACCTGGCGTCACCGATTTCATGACCTCGACGCCGACTGCCTGCTTCTTGACGCCATCGACAAAGGCGCGAGCCACATCAAGCGAGACATCGGCTTCGAGCAGCGCGCGGCGGACTTCACGCAGCGCAAGGTCGACATCGGCTTCGCTCAGAGCGCCGCGGCGCGTGAGGCGGTCGAGGATGCCACTAAGCTTTTCCGACAGGTTATCGAACATCGGTCTGCAAACACCTTTGCGCCCGAGGGCGCATCGCGCTGTCGGGCGGTGGCCTCCGGCCTCTTGCGGACCGGGCGGCGGAGTCGAATTTCACGTCTCTATCGTGAACGGGTGGAACCTAGGGTCGCCGCATCATCGAGTCAAGGTGAGGCCGATTTAGGGCGTTAACTCATAACTGACGCTGACGGTTGCCCGCAGCGTCTGTTCGCCGGGCGCAATCGGAACCGCGCCCGCGCGTACAGCCTGCATCGGCCGAGGTTGCGGGGCAGTGCCTTCTTCGCTGATCGAAACCACCTGTCCGAGCTTGGCTCCTGCGGCCTTCGCGTAGAGTTCGGCCTTCCGACGCGCGTCGGCAATAGCTTCGGCGCGCGCCTGGTCGAGCAATTTCGATTGCTCGGAAACCATGAACTCAATGCCGGACATTTCATTCGCTCCCGTCGCGATGGCGCGATCGAGAACAGTGGGAAGATTGTCGATGTCGCGGATTCGGATGGTGACCTGATTGTTGGCCTGGAAGCCGGTGAGACGCGCTGTGCCGCCCTTGTTTGGATCGTATTGCGGCTGCAACGACACCCGCGACGTCTGAATGTCGCGCTCGGCTATCCCGCTTGCTTTGATGGCCGCCAACACAGCCGTCATCTGCTTGGCGTTTGCTTCGCCGGCCTCGTGCGCGGTCTTCTCCAGGCTGCTCACTCCGATGCGAATTACCGCGGTGTCGGGTGGAACGGCAACTGTTGCCTCGCCCGAGACTGTCACGAGTTTTTCCGCGGCCTGCGCTGTCGAGAGTGCAAGTATGGCGATAAGCAAGATCGGCAGGAAACGCAGTAGTGGCATCACTTCACAGGTACAAATACGTTGACCACCAGTTTGTCGGGCGCAGTCTTCACCGGGTCGGTGGTGTACTCTTCGATGAAGAGGTCTTTAGCTTCGAGTTGTTTATCGTCGAGATAGTTGGTGATCGCTTCGTACGTCGAATCCATGGCGTCGTAAGAGCCGCGATGGACGAATTTGAGCGCCTTGCCTGAAGGTGCCGGGCCGATGGAGATATCGCCTTTCGGAGGGGCCTTCGGTGCCTGTGTCACCGGCAGGCCGGCCTGATATGAAAAGCCGGTGTCATCAGTCTGCGTGTAGATCGTAAGCGGGGGACCGGCCGGCTTCACATCCTGCTTGTCGAGATATTCCTGCAGCGATTTGAAGGCATCCACTAGGGTGTCGAAAGCTGTGTCCCAGTTGGTGTGACCTTTCATATAGACGATCGTGCGTTCGGGCAGCGTCACTGACTCGCCAAAAGCATCGCCAGGCTGAAGCGGCGACGGTGACGACTTTGCACCGGGACTCGGCATCGAGTCGTTTGTGCCCGGCTTCGACGCCGGCGGGGTCTGGGCAGCGACAGGGCCGGCTACAAGAACGCACGCGAGCGCAAGCACGACCGAAGTGAAAAAAGGCGACATTACGGTTCTCCGTCCAATGCGGCGGTTGAGAAATTCGCCAGCATTGCCACGCATCCTAGCATGCCTCTGGCCAACCTGCGTTTATTCGCCATATAAACCGGGCGAAACCCGGGCAAGACAAATATGGGCGCGCTCGCCGACCAGGCCTTTGTTAAGATGAACGGAATTGGCAACGAGATTGTCGTCGTTGACATGCGCGCGCGCGGTGGGACGATCAAACCCGAAGAAGCACGCGCGGCTGCTGCGCCCGACGGCGCCCCCTACGATCAGTTGATGGCGCTTTATCCATCGCGCACGCCGGGCACTGATGCCTTCATCCGTATCTACAATAATGATGGTTCGGAGGCGGGCGCCTGCGGTAACGGCATGCGATGCGTCGCCGATCTGGTGGCAAAGGAGAGCGGAAAGGATGCGCTCACCTTTGAAACGACGGCGGGCATCCTCAATTGCTGGAAGAATCCCGACGGCCTGTTCACGGTCGATATGGGCGTGCCACGCTTCAAGTGGAACGAGATCCCGCTTGCCGAGGATTTCCGTGACACACGTGCGATCGAGTTGCAGATCGGTCCCATCGATAAGCGGGTGCTGCACTCGCCGTCCGTTGTGAGCATGGGCAATCCGCATGCGATCTTTTGGGTCGACGACGTCAACGCTTACGATCTCGCAAGCTTCGGTCCTCTTTTTGAGAACCATCCAATCTTTCCCGAGCGTGCAAATATCACGCTCGCACATATTGTCGCGCGCGATCACATCGTCATCCGTACCTGGGAACGCGGGGCTGGGCTGACCAAGGCTTGCGGTTCTGCAGCCTGCGCTGCGGCAGTTGCGGCCGCTCGCCTCAGGCGAACTGGCCGTAAAATGAAAGTTTCCCCGCCGGGCGGCGAACTCACAATCGAGTGGCGCGAAAAGGACGATCACGTGCTCATGACCGGCCCCGTCGAATTCGAATTCAAGGGCCGCTTTGATCCGGCGCTTTTCGTGAACGCGGGGGCATCGTGACCGTGAACGTCGTCACCTTCGGCTGCCGGCTGAACACCTACGAGTCGGAAGTCATTCGACGCGCCGCAACCGCCGCCGGCGTTGACGATGCCATTGTGGTGAATACCTGCGCCGTGACCGCAGAAGCGGTTCGTCAGGCCAAACAGACCATACGCCGTCTCAAGCGCGAGCAACCGGACGCGCGTATCGTCGTTACCGGCTGTGCTGCGCAGACCGAGGCAAACACGTTCGCCACCATGTCCGAGGTCGACCGCATCGTCGGCAATGACGAAAAATTCAACGTCAAAAGCTGGACGACAGGCGAGAAGATTGTCGTGTCCGACATCATGTTGGTGAAGACGATGTGGCCGCACGCGATCGACAGCATCGAGGGACGTGCGCGCGCGTTTGTTCAGGTGCAGAATGGTTGCGATCATCGCTGCACGTTCTGCATCATTCCCTTCGGTCGCGGCAATTCGCGCTCGCTTTCGATGAACGACGTGGTTGCGCAGGCACGGCGTCTTGTTGCCAATGGCTATCGCGAAATCGTTCTCACCGGCGTCGATATCACGAGCTACGGTGCTGATCTCGCCGACGCGCCGCGCCTCGGGACGTTGGTCAAGCGTCTGCTCAAGGCCGTGCCGGATCTGACGCGTCTGCGACTCTCATCCATCGATTCGGTTGAAGTGGATTTCGATCTGCTCGACGCATTGGGCGAGGAACCGCGTTTAATGCCGCATTTGCACCTGTCGCTGCAGGCAGGTGATGATCTCATTCTCAAGCGCATGAGGCGCCGCCACTCGCGCGGCGACGCGATTGCTCTTTGCGAGCAGGTAAGACGCTTGCGTCCCGATGTGGTTTTTGGTGCCGATATCATCGCGGGCTTCCCGACCGAAGAGGAAGACATGTTCGCTCGCTCTCTCGACCTGGTCGATGCGTGCGGGCTTACGCAGCTGCATGTCTTCCCGTTCTCGCCGCGACCCGGAACGCCGGCCGCGCGTATGCCGCAGGTCGACCGCGCAATCGTCAAGGAGCGCGCCCGCCGTTTGCGCGAAAAGGGCGATGAGGCATTACGGCATCATCTCGATCGCGAGATCGGCGCGCGCCGCTCCGTACTCGCCGAATCACGTGCGCTCGGGCGTACGGAGCAGTTCATGCCAGTGCGTCTGGCGACGCCGCTGGAGCCGGGTGTTATTGTGGATCTAACGATGTCGGCGCATGATGGCCGGCAACTGCTTGCCGCGTAGCTTGGGGGATTGGCGATGGCCTATCGCGATCATCTGATTACCACGATGGATCAACTCGAGTCGCTCTACGGCGAAAAACTGCCGACCTCGATCATCAAGGAGATCGATCACATCAGCGAAGGCTATCGCAAGCTGATCGAGGCGGCTCCGTTTATCGCGGTTGCGACGTCAGGTCCTGAAGGCCTTGATTGCTCGCCGAAAGGCGATGCGGCCGGTTTCGTGCGCATTCTCGATGACAGGACGTTGGCAATCCCGGACCGGCCCGGCAACAACCGCATCGACGGTTTCCGCAACATCGTGCGCGATCCGCGTATCGCGCTGCTTTTCCTGATCCCCGGTATCGGCGAGACGCTGCGCGTCAATGGCCAGGCCGCGATCTCGGTCGATCTCGAACTCATGCAAAGCTTTGCGGTTGGCGGCAAGCTGCCGCGCTGCGTGTTGGTCGTTCATATCGAAAGTATTTTCTTCCATTGCTCGAAGGCGATCGTACGTTCCAAGTTGTGGGACGAGGCGACCAAAATCGACCGCAAGAGCCTGCCTTCGACCGGCACGATCATCTCCGAACTCAGCCAGGGCAAGCTGGGCGGTGAGACTTACGACCGCGAAGCGCCCGAGCGCATCAAAGCGCAGCTTTACTGAGTGAAGCCGCAGGCCGCGAGTTTTTCGCGCATATGTTCCGGCACCGGGGCGGTGACGGTGACCGGCGCCTTGTTTTTCGAAATCGGTACCGTCACCTCACGCGAATGAAGATGCAGGGGCAGGCCGCCTGTGCGCGGCGCGCCTCCATAGATATTGTCGCCAACGATCGGCCATCCCATCTCGGCGCAGTGCACGCGCAGTTGATGCGTGCGCCCAGTCAAGGGCTCGAGCGAAAGCCAGCTGAAACCGGCGCCGCGACCCATTACCTTCCATGTACTCGCCGATGCCAGGCCGTGAGGGTCGGGCTTCATCCACCAGCCGCGCGCCTCGTCGCGTCTCGCCAGAGGGATGTCGATGCGGCCTTCGTCCGCTTCGGGGCCATTCTCGACAACCGCCCAATAGCATTTGCCGACCTTGCCCTGTTTGAACAGCTTGCCGAGCAGGGCGAGCGCCTTGCGGTGGCGACCGAGCACCAGGCAGCCGGTCGTGTCACGATCGAGCCGATGTGCCAACGCCGGCGGACGCGGCAATCCGAACCGCAATGCATCGAAATAGTCCTCGAAGGCATCGCCGCCGTTCGGTCCACGGTGCACCGGCAATCCGGCCGGTTTGTCGACCACCAGCATCAGCCCGTCACGGTAAAGAAGGCGGGCGAGCATCTCTTCCGATGTCATGCCGAAACGGCTATCACGTGCGCGGCATGAACGACAGCACGCAGGGCGAAAACTGGTGGAAGCGGCTCAGTGGCGGCCTAAAGCGCACGTCATCCTCGCTCAGTTCCTCTATCACGGCGATTGTCTCTCACCGGCCGCTCGAGCCTGAGACGCTCGACTCACTTGAGGACGAACTGGTGCGGGCCGACCTCGGACAGGATATGGCCGTGCGGATCGTGGACGCGCTAAGCCAGGGTCGCTATCCCCAGGGCCTCTCGTCGGACGAAGTGAAGGGCTTTCTGGCCGCCGAGATCGAAAAAACGCTTACGGCAGTGGCGAGGCCACTCGAGATCACTACGCGCCCGTTCGTCATTCTCGTGTCCGGCGTCAACGGTTCCGGCAAGACCACGACCATTGGCAAGCTTGCGGCGAGATTTCGCGCGGAAGGAAAAAGCGTGATGCTCGTGGCGGGCGATACTTTTCGCGCCGCGGCGATCGATCAGCTGAAGATCTGGGGGGAACGGACTGGTGCGCAAGTGATGGCGCGCGAGCCGGGCGCCGACGCCGCCGGGCTCGCCTTCGATGCAATCGCCGCAGCCAAAGAACAAGGTATCGAGATCGTTCTCGTCGATACGGCGGGGCGTTTGCAGAACCGCGCCGAACTGATGGGCGAACTGGAAAAGATGGTGCGTGTCATGCGCAAGGTCGAGCCGACCGCGCCGCACGCCGTGCTTCTCGTGCTCGATGCGACCGTCGGTCAGAATGCGCTTAATCAGGTGGAAATATTTGGAAAAACAGCGGGAGTCACCGGACTGGTGATGACCAAACTCGACGGCACGGCGCGAGGCGGTATTCTTGTTGCCGTCGCCGACAAATTCGGTCTGCCGGTACATTATGTCGGCGTCGGCGAAGGCGTGGACGATCTGGCGCCATTTACGGCTCGTGATTTTGCGCGCGCCGTCGTCGGCCTGGAGCCCTAGTCAGGAAACACATGGCGACGAAGAAACAACTGAATCCCGGACTCAAGCTGGCGCTCGACATCGGCCCGTTGGTTCTCTTCTTCGCTGCCAATGCAAAATTCGGAATCTATGTTGCGACTGGCGCGTTTATGGTGGCCATTCTCGTCGCGCTCGCCGTCTCATATGCAATGACCCGACATCTCGCGGTCATGCCGCTCGTCACCGCAGTGATCGTGCTGATTTTCGGCGGCCTAACGCTCGTTCTTCATGACGATCTGTTTATCAAGCTCAAACCGACAATTATCTACGCTCTGTTTGGTGCGACGTTGGTCGGCGGCCTCGCATTTGGCAAACCGTTGCTCGGCATGGTCTTCGATTCCGTTTTCCATTTGCGCGAGGAGGGCTGGCGCAAACTGACCTGGCGTTGGGCGATTTTCTTTTTTGTTCTTGCGCTCATCAATGAAATCGTCTGGCGCACGCAGACGACGGATTTCTGGGTGAGCTTCAAATTGTTCGGGGTTGTCCCGCTCACCTTCCTGTTCGCCGCGTTGCAGGTTCCGCTGCTGAACAAGTACAGCATCGAAAAAGAAAACTAGCGCAACGCTTTCTCGATTTCGGGCAAAAGCGTGCCGCCGAAGTTCTCGGGCGTGATCGGTCCCACCAATTTGTAGGCGATACGGCCGTCGCGCCCGATCAGGAATGTCTCCGGCACGCCATAGACGCCCCAATCGATCGAAGCGCGGCCTGCGTCGTCGCGTCCGGTGGCGACAAAGGGATTGCCGTAACGATAGAGAAAACGTCGCGCATTATCGGGCGTATCCTTGTAGTTGATGCCGACAAGTTGAATCCGCTTGTCCCGCGATAATTGTTCAAGAAATGGTGCTTCGTCGTGGCAGGGCACGCACCACGAGGCCCACACGTTCAACAGGGTTACTGCGCCCTGGAAGGTTGCATTGCTGAGGCCGGGAATTGGCTTGCCGTCGCGTTCAAGCCCCGGAATCGCCGGCAGATCAAAGGTCGGCACAGGGTGGCCGATAAGCGCCGAGGGAAGTCGTGAAGGATCGCCGGCGCCAAGCCGATACAAAAACAAGGCGGCCAGTGCGAGAAAAGCAATCAAAGGCAGCAGCACAAGGATGCGGCTTCGCTTTGAAGTGGCGCCTTCGCCTGCTGCACTCATGGACTCAAACCCACTAGCTCTTGCGCTGCGAACGCCGTGTGATGCCACGTTTTTCAAGGTCGCCGAGAATGCGCTGTTGCGCCGAATAGTCGAGCACGACCCACGCGATCAATGTGGCGATGACGAATATCGTCACCGCATAGGCAGCGATGATGAAATCCGCATGCGGCCCGAGGTTCATGCACTCGCCTCCGCCAGCTTCTGCGCCTGCAGAAGACGCATGCTGCGTACGCGGCGGCGCAATATTTCATTGCGTATGACGGCGAGGTGCAAGGTCAGGAACAGCAATGTAAACGCCAGCGCCATGATCAGAAGGGGCGTCAGCAGGGCAGGATCGATGCTCGATCCACCCATGCGAAAAACCGACGCCGGTTGATGCAACGTATTCCACCAGTCGACGGAGAACTTGATGATAGGCAGATTGACTGCGCCGACCAGTGACAGCACCGCAGCCGCACGAGCGCCGCGACCCGGATCCTCCGCGGTCCAATAGAGGGCGAGCACACCGAGATAGAGCAGAAGCAGGACGAGCATCGAGGTAAGGCGTGCATCCCAAACCCAGTAAGTTCCCCATGTCGGCCGACCCCACAGCGAACCGGTGACAAGGCAGATCAAGGTAAAAACAGTACCGATTGGCGCGGCAGCCTTTCCGGCGACGTCCGCGAGCGGATGACGCCACACCAATGTCCCCAGTGCAGCGATACTCATTAATCCCCAACCGAACATCCCGAGCCACGCTGCCGGTACGTGCAGGAACATGATCTTGACGGTTGCGCCCTGCTGGTAGTCGTCGGGTGCGTTCATCACGCGATAGAGGCCGATGACGAAAAGTATCAGCGTCGCGGTAATCAACCACGGCAGCACGCGGTTGACGACATTGAGAATGCGCGTCGGATTGGCGAAATCAATCACCGGCATCGGCAATTTCTGCTCATGTCGTCTGAATCCAATTTCATGTCATTCGAGTCCATGGCGCAGGACCGCTGCTGCGGCAATTGGACCAAGCACGAGGCTGACTAAGCTTAGCGCACAAAGAATGGTGAAAGGTGGGCCGAACGGCGCAGAACCGACGATCGCCGCGTTCGTCGCGGCAACGCCAAAGATCAACACCGGCACCGTGAGCGGCAGCACAAGAACCGCGAGCAACAAGCCGCCGCGGCGCAGCGCGACCGACAGTGCCGCCCCGATCAATCCAAGAAAGGTCAAAGCAGGCGTGCCGGCGGCGAGCGTGAGCGCAAGCCATCCCAGCGCGTGCAAGTCGACATTGAGCATCAGCCCGAGCAATGGAGCGATAATCACGAGCGGCAGTCCGGTGGTGATCCAATGCGCAATCGCCTTGGTTGCTACCGCCAATTCAAGCGGCATGCCACCCATCATTAGGAGGTCGAGCGAGCCGTCCTCGTAGTCGGTGGCAAACAACCGATCAAGCGCAAGCAGACTGGCCAGCAGCGCACCAAGCCAGAGGATTGCCGGTCCAATCCGAGCGAGCAATGCAAGGTCGGGTCCGATTGCAAAGGGAATCATGCTGACGACGACCAGGAAAAACAGGGCGCCCATCAGTGCGCCGCCACCGACTCGCACCGAGAGCCGCATGTCCCGCCGAAGAAGGGATGCGAATGCGCTCATGCCGGCCCTAATTTCAGTTCGCGCGCGCGTTCGAGACCGATCGCTCCGTGTGCCGCGGCGATGATCATGCCTCCCGTGCGCAGATGTTCGCGCATGAGCTGCGCCAGTCGCGTCTGCGAGGGTGCGTCGAGGGAGGATGTTGGTTCGTCAAGCAGCCATATCGGCCGAGGCACGGCAACTAGACGCGAGATCGACAAACGCCGCCGCTGCCCCGCGGACAGGTAGGCGGCGGGTAGATCCGCCAGTGGGGCGAGGTCGACCGCGTCCAGCGCCGATGTAGTGTCGCGTCGGGCGCCGAGAAAGCCCGTCCAGAATTGCAGATTCTCATCGACAGTGAGTGCTGGTTTCATTGCGTCAAGGTGACCGAGATAGTGCGCCTGTTCCGCAATTGGGATGTCGGCAGCGCCGCCCTCCAGGACGAGCTTCCCAGCAGCGATCCGCACCAGGCCCACGATCATCCGCAGGAGAGATGACTTGCCGGCGCCGTTGCGGCCGGTCACCACCAAGGCCTCGCCGGCGGGCAGGTTGAAGCTCACGCCACTAAATACTTCACGCCCGCCCCGGTTGCAGGCCAGTTGTTCGCCCTTGAGTTCCATCACCGTTAACGCGATCCGCCGATCGGCGGAGACACGACGCCAAGCCCGGAAAACCCCGATTTTACGAGCATTTTTGGCGTAGTTCCCTCGTCAATATAGCGTTGGGCGAGAAAAGACCTTATAAGCCCGAACTTGCGACGTTACGTAATTCGAATTCGGACGCAAGTCTCGCCAGCAAGAAAAACATCACCTTGCCAATAGCTTAGTCCGAACCAGTGCCGATTAACCGGCCGGGAATGGAAACAGCCGACATGACTTCGCTCGACAGCTTTAGATGCTGCAAGACCCTACAGGTTGGTAGCAAAACCTACGCTTATTTCAGCCTTCTCATTGCCGAGCGAAACGGCCTCAAGGGCATTTCCCGCTTGCCCTTTTCGATGAAAGTCCTGCTCGAAAATCTGCTGCGCAATGAGGACGGCCGGACAGTTACAAAAGACGACATCAAGGCCGTCGCCGAGTGGCTCAAGACCAAGACCTCCGAGCGTGAGATCGCATTTCGCCCCGCGCGCGTGCTGATGCAGGATTTCACCGGGGTCCCGGCCGTCGTTGATCTTGCGGCGATGCGCGACGCCATGAAGCAATTGGGTGGCGACCCCAAGAAGATCAATCCGCAAGTCCCGGTCGATCTTGTCATCGACCATTCGGTCGCGGTGACGTTCTTCGGCAACAATGCCGCATTCAAGAAAAACGTTGAGGAAGAGTACCGGCAGAATCAGGAGCGGTACAAATTCCTGAAATGGGCGCAGCGGTCATTTGACAACTTCAGCGTTGTCCCGCCCGGCACCGGCATCTGCCATCAGGTCAATCTCGAATATCTCTCTCGCGTCGTCTGGAATCGCAAGGACAAGGTGAAGGTTGACGGCAAGGCGTCGACTATGGAGGTCGCCTACCCCGACACATTGGTCGGAACTGATTCGCACACGACGATGGTCAATGGTTTGTCGGTGCTCGGCTGGGGCGTGGGCGGAATCGAAGCTGAAGCGGCCATGCTCGGTCAGCCGCTCTCAATGGTGTTGCCCGAGGTGATCGGTTTCAAACTCGCGGGGAAACTCAAGGAAGGGGTCACCGCGACCGACCTCGTCCTCACCGTGACCGAGATGCTTCGCAAACGCGGCGTGGTTGGAAAGTTCGTCGAGTTCTTCGGCCCGGGCCTTGCCCATCTGACGATCGCCGACCGCGCGACACTCGGCAACATGTCGCCTGAATACGGAGCGACGTGCGGCTTCTCGCCCATCGATGACGATACCATTCGTTACATGAAGGACACGGGCCGGCCGGCGGACCTCGTCGCGCTCGTTGCCGCCTACGCAAAGGCGCAGGGCATGTATCGCGTGAAGACGACGCCTGACCCGATTTTCACTGACGTGCTCAAGCTTGAATTAAGCTCCGTCGAACCATCGCTGTCGGGGCCGAAACGCCCGCAAGACCGCGTCGCCTTGAAGGAAGTCAAAGCCGGCTTCGCCAATTCGATGGACAAGGAATTCGGCAAGAGCGCCGAAGCCAAGAAGCGCGTAAAAGTCTCCGGCAAGAACTACGACCTCGGCCACGGCGACGTTGTCATTGCCGCGATCACGTCCTGTACCAATACCTCCAATCCGAACGTCATGATCGGTGCCGGCCTGCTCGCGCGCAAAGCCGCGGCGAAGGGCCTGACTGCCAAGCCCTGGGTGAAAACATCGCTGGCGCCAGGTTCGCAAGTCGTCGGCGAGTACCTCGAGAAGTCCGGTCTGCAGAAAGATCTCGACAAGCTCGGCTTCAATCTCGTGGGTTTCGGATGCACGACCTGCATCGGCAATTCGGGTCCGTTGCCGCCGGAGAATTCGAAGGCGATCAACGACAACGATCTCGTGGCGGCCGCAGTCCTGTCCGGCAATCGCAACTTCGAAGGCCGCGTTAATGCCGACGTGCGCGCCAACTATCTCGCTTCACCACCGCTCGTTGTTTCTTATGCAATCGCCGGCTCGATGAATGTCGATGTCGCAAGAGAACCGCTCGGCGTCGACCAGAAGGGCAAGAAGGTCTTCCTCAAGGACATCTGGCCGTCCAACAAAGAAATCGGTGACTTCGTTGCCAAGAACATCACCAAGCAGATGTTCACCAAGAAATACGGCGACGTGTTCAAGGGCGATAGCAACTGGCGCAAGATCAGCGTCAAGGGCGGCGTGACCTACGACTGGGACAAAAAGTCCACCTATGTGCAGAACCCGCCGTACTTCGTTCACATGGGACGCCATCCCAAGCCGCTTGAAGACATTGTCGATGCGCGTGTGCTGGCTTTGCTTCTCGATTCGATCACCACGGACCACATTTCGCCCGCCGGTTCGATCAAGGTCGACTCGCCGGCCGGCAAATACCTGGTCGCGCACAAGGTCAAGCCGGCCGACTTCAATCAGTACGGCACACGACGCGGCAATCACGAAGTCATGATGCGTGGCACCTTCGCCAATATCCGCATCAAGAACCAGATGGTGCCGGGTGTTGAGGGCGGCGTCACCGTCCACTATCCGTCGAAGCAGCGCATGCCGATCTACGATGCGGCCATGAAGTACAAGTCTGATGGGGTCCCGCTGGTCGTCTTTGCCGGCAAGGAATACGGCAGTGGTTCTTCCCGAGATTGGGCCGCCAAGGGTTCCGCGCTCCTCGGGATCCGCGCGGTTATTGCCCAATCCTTCGAGCGCATCCACCGTTCCAACTTGGTGGGCATGGGAGTGATGCCACTGGTCTTCGAAGAGGGGACTTCCTGGCAGTCTCTCGGCCTAAAAGGCGATGAACAGGTCACTATTCGCGGATTGCATGGCGAACTGAAGCCCCACCAGCGGCTGATTGCCGAGATTGTCTCAGGCAATGGGACTCTGAAACGCGTCCCACTCATCTGTCGCATCGATACTTTGGACGAGCTCGACTACTTCAAGAATGGTGGCATCCTACAGTATGTATTGCGCCAATTGGCTGGGTGACCGGCAATTTGGTAACAGTGTGCACAGAAAGTGGGCCGCTCACCGCGAAGTGAGTGGCGGGTGATCGAAAGCGCACTCTATAAATCGCTGGGCGAGGCAAGGATTGCGGTAACGAAATGAGCTATCGCCACATCACCTTTGCGTTCGCGTTCATCTGCAGCGCAGCCGCGCCAGCCTCTGCCGAACCGCGTGCAGTTATCGAATTGTTCACCAGTCAAGGTTGTTCATCCTGCCCGGCCGCCGACAAGGTGCTCGGCGAATTGTCGGACGACCCGTCGCTCGTAACGATGAGTCTCGCCGTCGACTATTGGGACTATCTCGGCTGGAAGGACACGCTGGCACTGCACGGTCATTCCGATCGGCAGCGCGCCTATGCCGGCGCGCGCGGCGATCGTGAGGTGTATACGCCTCAGGTCGTCGTCAACGGTGTTCTGCACGTCCTCGGAAGCGACAAGACGGCAATCGAAAATGCGATCGCGCAAACTCGGCGCGATGCAGCCGTGCTATCTTTGCCGGTTAAAATGACTGTCGCAGACGGCAAAGTGACGGTGAATGTCCCTGCGGCGCACGACGAACATCGCAGCGGCGAGGTTTGGCTCTGTCCCATCTCAAAGAAAGTTGCGGTTCAGATCGGACGCGGCGAGAACCACAATCGAACGCTGACCTATCACAATGTCGTTCGTCGCTGGATAAAGCTTGGTGACTGGAACGGTCAGGCGCAAACTTTCAGCTTTCCGGTCAATGATATTCCGAACGGCGACTATTCGCTCAAGGATATCGATCAACTAGATGTCGTCGTTCAAAATGGAGTCGCGGCCAAGCCAGGCCGGATGCTCGGCACCGCGTCGACAGAGTGCTGCGGCGCGTCGACAAACTGAAAAATTCAAAATCAGAAGAGAAACAAAAATCGGGCCGGCTAAAGCCGGCCCGAAGGCATTAGGGGATTGAACCGTACGCGGAACTCAACTGGCCCGGCCGATCGAACCCCGGGGGGCTGGGGGGCTGAGGAATCCGGCGCTCGTACCGGACCGGGCCTTGAGGCAACGGCTGAGTTATCCCAATCCAGAGTGACCGGCGATTGACCGAAATTGGGCGTTATTGTGGGGGCGTTTAACGAGTTCGTGATCGTACGCTGCGATTTTTGTACGTTTTTCAGTCACTTCGTGCCGGAAGTAATCGCTTGCCGTACGCCGAGACTGGCGCGATCATCCTTATAAGCAAAAGGAGGCGCCGCATGACGTTCGGTTCCGGCGAAATCGATCCAAGCCAGTCCCTTGGGGGCACCGGTACCCCGGTCCGTACCGCGTCAGCCCCCGCGCAAAATCAGGTGACCTTCAGCCGCCGCGAGCTCAATCGCATTCTCGACCTTTATGGACGCAAGGTTGCGGCGGGCGAATGGCGTGATTACGCCATCGATTTTCTCAAGGACCGCGCGGTGTTTTCCGTTTTTCGCCGCACCTCGGAAGTGCCGATCTATCGCATAGAAAAAAATCCGAAACTGGAGCGCCGGCAAGGCGTCTACAGCGTGATTTCGGCGAGCGGTCTTGTCGTGCGCCGCGGCCACGAGCTTGATCGCGTGCTGCGCTCGATTGATGGTTCGCTGGCGTTGGTCGCGAACTGATTGGTCACGGCGGCGTGGTTGCCCCGGGCCCAAGCGCACGCTGCATTAACACCGTATCGAGCCAGCGATCGAATTTGTAGCCGACGTTTTCGAAAACGCCGACGTGCTTGAACCCGGTTGCCTCGTGCACGCCGATCGAAGCGATCTGTTTTGAGTCGCCGATGACCGCGATCATCAGGCGAAATCCGCCTTCGGTGCAGGCCGCGATCAACGCTTCCAGCAGGGCTTTGCCCACGCCGCGCCGGTGCACGTCGGGCGCCACGTAGACGGAATTCTCGACGGTGAAACGGTACGCGGGCCGCGCGCGGTAGGGCGCGGCGTAGGCATAGCCGGCCAGTGCGCCATCAAGTTCGGCCGCGAGATAAGGAAAATTCCGCGCCAGCAGTTCGTTCATGCGTCGCGTCATCTCGGCCTCGTTGGGCGGCATGAGCTCGAATGAAGCCGTGCCGTAGTCGACCGCCTGCGCATAGATGCGAGTGATGGCGGGAATATCGGCGGGTGTAGCCGGGCGGATGGTGAGCGTCATGGCAAGTGCCGTCAGTTGCGCAAATTTGCACGGCTGTCGCAACAAAAAAGCGCCCGGACCGAAGCCCGGGCGCTCATTGCAGTCTTGTGCTGGCGCTTAGCGACGGTCGCCGAGGAAGCGCAGCAAGAACAGGAACAGGTTGATAAAGTCGAGATAGAGCGCGAGAGCGCCCATCACAGCCTTGCGGCCGGCGACGGTGCCGTCATCGTTCACGCTGTACATCTCCTTGATCTTCTGCGTGTCCCAGGCAGTCAGGCCCGCGAAGATCAACACGCCGATCGCGGAGATCGCGAAATCAAGCCCCGTGCTCTTGAGGAACATGTTGACGATCATCGCCAGGATGAGCCCGAACAGTCCCATTGTCAGGAACGAGCCTACCGGGGAGAGATCGCGTTGCGTGGTGTAGCCGTACAGACTCAACGCGCCGAACGACGCCGCCGAAATGAAGAACGTGCGCGTGATCGACGCGCCTGTGTAGGCCAGAAAGATCGACGACAGCATGAGCCCGAGCAGGCCCGCGTAGACCATGAACAGCGTGAGCGCTGTGCCTGGCTGCAGAGTCTGGATTCTGAAGCTCATGAAGAACACCAGGCCGAGCGTGACAAGGAACAGCACGATCGCCAGGGGTCCGCTGAAGATGGCTTGGCCAAACGGCGTCAGCGCGGTGACGCGCCCAGCCGCATCGGTGACCACGGCGGCGTTATAGGTAAGCCAGGCGACGACGCCGGTCAGAGCGACGCCGGCGGCCATGTAGTTGTAGACGCGGATCATGTAGGCGCGCAGGCCCGCATCGATCGCGACATCGCGCGCGGCGCCTATGCCGCGAGCAGCTACGTTACGGTCGTAGTCCGACATCGAAGTTTCCTCTCTCATGTCCCGGCTTTGCGCCGGTCACGTCACGCGCGCCGGCACAGTGCCGTCGCGCTCGTGTTCCGAATCTAGTGGTTGGCTAGCCTTGGCGCCAGATAGGCCCTGACAATGACTCTGCATTATTGCGAAACGTTAACCGTCCGGTGGCGCCATTATACCCGAAATGCCCCGGCAAGGACCGGGGTGCCCAATCCGTGGCGGAATGTCGCAAAAGCTATAAATTTCTCAATATTGGCGCGGCTTTTTGGCCGAGAGCGACATAAGTGCCCGCCAATCCAAGGGTTACCGTCACGGCGACTGCCGCCAGTGCAGCCACCAGAGCCGGTTCGGGAAGCCAGGTGAAAGACAGGTGCATGAGCTGGGCGACGATTAGCCACGCCGCGAGCGAGCCGCCGACGACGCCGAAGACGGCGGTGGCCGTCCCGATCAGCAGATATTCGATGGCATAGGCCGCGAGGAGCCGAAGGCGCGTCGCGCCGAGCGTCTTCAAGATCACCGCATCATAGACGCGCGAGCGGTGACCCGCGGCGAGAGCACCGCCGAGCACCAATGCTGCGGCGATCAGGGTGATAGCGCTGGCGCCGCGGATCGCCAGTACAAGATTTGCAACGATGCTACCAACAGCTTCCAGAGCATCCTTCACCCGGACCGCCGTAACCGTTGGAAAGCCCGCCGCAACCGCGCGGATGATGGTTGCTTCTTCCGCAGGAGAGCCGCCATTGGGATAGGTCAGGGTCGCAAGGTGGGTGTGCGGCGCGCCGCGAAATGAATTCGACGAGAACACCATGACGAAGTTGATGCCAAGGCTTTCCCAATCGACCGTACGCATGTTCGCGATTATTCCTGTGATGTTGCGTCCGAGGAGGTTGACGACGACCGGATCGCCCAGCTTCAGGCCGAGGCCATCGGCGATGCGTTTCTCGAACGAAATAAGCGGCGGCCCATCGTAGTCAGCTGCCCACCATTTTCCTTCGACCAATCGTGAGCCACTGGGGATCTCGTTCGCATAGGTCAGTCCCCGGTCGCTTTGCAGCACCCACGCCGCATCTTCCTTCGGCTTGATATGTTCGGCGGGGATGCCGCGTGCGGAAACGATGCGCCCGCGCAGCATCGGCACTTCCTCCAATATTGCTGACGGCGCCTGGGCGCGGAGGAAATCGCCGAACCGCTGAGATTGATCGGCGGGGATATCGAGGAAATAAAACGACGGCGCTTTCGCCGGCAGTTCATTGGAGAACTGTCGACCGAGGTTTGCATCGATTTCGATCACGGTCACAATCAGCGTGATGCCAAGCCCCAACGACAGCACAATCGTCGGCGTCAGCGCGCTAGGTCGATGAATATTGGCCACGGCCATGCGCAGGCCGGTTGCGCGGGCGCGCGGCGCGCGGCGCGCCAGCACCATCAGGAGCGCGGCGATCACGCGCAGGAGTAAAAAAACGGCAGCAGCCGTGGCAACATAGATCAGCGCTACACGGCGATCGTAGGCCAGCAAAACGGCAAAGCCGGCCAAAACGAGCACGGCGAGTGCAGTGAATATGACATAGCGTTTTCGTGGGCGGCGCGGTTGCAGCTCAACCATGTCGCGGAACAGTTCAGCCACCGATACATCGTGCGCGCGTCCGAGTGGCCACAGGGCGAAGACAAGCGCCGTCAGCAATCCGTATAGCACTGCCAGCAGCAATTCCGGGGCATGCAAAGCGGGATCCAACGGCAGCGGAATGATCGAGCCGAACAACCAGGAAATCGCGAACGGAAGAATTGCACCAAGCGCGGCGCCAATAACGCCTCCGATCAAGGCCATCAGCAGGACCTGCGTCAGGTAGATCGTGAAGATGCGCCGGCCGCTGGCCCCGAGAGCCTTCATCGTCGCGATGGTGTCGCGCCTGCGATCGAGGTGACTTTTGACCGCGTTACCGACGCCGACACCGCCAACCAGCAATGCAGTCAGTCCGACGATTGTAAGAAATTGCGTAAAGCGTTCGACGTTGCGTTCGAGCTGCGGTGATGCGTTGCTGCGGCCGCGGATATCCCATCCGGCTTCCGGAAGCTGCGCGCGCGCTTCGACGGTCAGCGCCTTGGCGGCAGCATCAGATGCTTCATTCGCAGGTAAACGTAGGCGGTATTGCCATCGCACAAGACTTCCCGGTTGCAGCAGCCCGGTCGAGCGCAAGGCGTCCTCGCTCACCAGCAAGCGCGGGCCGAAGCCGATGCCGGCAGCGAGTTTGTCAGGCTCGCTTGTCAACGTGGCGCGAATTTCGAACGTTGTGTTGCCTATCGTGAGCCGCGCACCGGGAGAAATTTCCAGCCGGGCCATCAGCGTCGGATCGGCCACAGCGCCGAAAGCGCTATCGCGTTTTGCCAATGCGTCCGCGAGTGCGAGCGATGGATCGAGCTTGATTTGGCCAAAGAGTGGGTATGCTGCGTCGACGGCTTTCATCTCGACGAGCGTAGCCTGACCATCTGGCACCCGCGCCATCGCGCGCAGGGTGGCCGCGCTCGAAACCTGGCCATGCGCCTGCAGAAACGCGCGTTCGTTCGGCGCGATTTCGCGCTGAATCAACGTGAAAGCGAGATCCCCACCGAGAATGACGCGGCCTTCACGCGCAAGACCATCGGTGAGGCTCGCCGCCACCGATCCCACGCCCGCTATCGCCATGCTGCCAAGCGCAATGCAGAGGATAAACACGTAGAAGCCGTTCAGGCCACTACGCAATTCGCGCAATGCGAAGCGTAAGGGCAGCCAATGGCTCGCCGGAGCGATGAATTCGGTTACGCTCATGAGATACTCACACCATCGACCCGGCCTGAGCGTAGGCGTATGACGCGCGCACAGCGCGCCGCGAGCGTGGCATCGTGGGTGACAAGCACCAGCGTGGTCTTTCGCCTGGCGTGACCGGAAAATAGCAATTCGATGATCTGCTTTCCCGTATCTTCGTCGAGATTGCCCGTCGGCTCGTCCGCCACCACGATCGCCGGATCAGGGGCCAGTGCACGCGCGACCGCGACACGCTGTTGTTCGCCTCCAGAAAGTTCGGCCGGATAGTGATCAAGCCGTTCGCTCAGCCCGACGGCGGCAAGTTCCTCGCGCGCACGGGCGTGCGCATCCATCACTCCTGCGAGCTCGAGCGGGACCGCAACATTCTCAAGCGCGGTCATTGTCGGGATGAGGTGAAACGACTGAAAGACAATTCCGATGTGACGACCGCGGAATCGCGCGAGCGCGTCCTCATCAAGGGTGCTGAGGTTTCTGCCCGCGACCGCAACGGTTCCGGCGTCCGCGCGCTCGAGGCCCGCCATCACCATGAGCAACGTGGATTTGCCAGAGCCTGACGGCCCCACGAGGCCAATCGCCTCGCCCGTACCTATATGCAGGTCGATATCTTTAAGGATATGAACACGGGCCGCCCCGTGCCCGAGCGAAAGATTGACCCCGGCAAGCGCAATAGCCGGCACTGCCTGGGAGTTATTGGTCATGGCACCTCATTTTTCACAACCCCGCTCATATGGGAGGAATCCGGCCGTGGTCCAGCGCCTTGTCGTCTCGCTTGTGCTGGCGCTGTGCATGTTTGGGCAGGTTGCTGGGGTGAAAGCAACCGAACGGCCCGTCAACATAGTGGTGCTCGGCGACTCGCTCAGCGCCGGCCACGGCCTGACCCTGGAAGACGCATTTCCTGCGAAACTTGCGAACGCTCTGAAAGCCAAGGGTGTGGCCGTGTCCATCACCAATGCCGGTGTGTCCGGCGACACCGCATCCGGGGGACTCGGACGTCTCGACTGGTCGGTGCCGACTGGAACCGACGCGGTCATTGTCGAGCTTGGGGCGAACGATGCATTGCGCGGTCTTGATCCGGCGCTCACCAAGACCGCTCTCGATGCGATCCTGAACAAACTCGCGGCCCGTCATGTACCTGTCTTACTTGCCGGGATGCGGGCACCCCCGAACATGGGTGCCGATTATGCACGGGCCTTCGACGCCATTTATCCGGCGCTTGCCTCGACTCACCCTGTCGTCTTTTATCCATTCTTCTTGGATGGCGTTGCCGCCGACCCGAAGTTGAACCAGGGCGACGGCCTGCATCCGAACGTCGCCGGTGTCGACGCGATTGTGACGCGCATTTTGCCGGCGGTGGAAGAGCTTACGAATCGCGCGCGAGCCGGACGCGCATCGTAATTTGAGAGTTTCGCATGCCGCGTCTTTTTACCGGAGTCGAAATTCCTTCCGATGTTGGCCAGGCGCTTGCAACCTTGCGCGGTGGGCTGCCGGGCGCACGCTGGATCGATCCGGGAAATTACCATCTGACACTGCGCTTCATCGGCGACGTCGACGACGCAATCGCCCACGAAATTGCTTCCATGCTGTCTCGCGTCAAACGCGGATCATTCGATCTGCATATGGAAGGTTTGACTTCGTTCGGCGGGCGCAAACCGCGCGCAGTGGTTGCGAGCGTCGCGCCCGCCCAAGCGCTCACAGATGTGCAGGCCGAGCACGAACGACTAATGCAACGCATCGGACTCGAGCCGGAAGGAAGAAAATTCACACCGCATGTGACGCTGGCGCGCCTGCGCGAGTCATCCAGTCAGCAGGTCGCCGAGTATCTTTCAGCACGCGGTTATTTCCGGACCTCGCCGTTTCGGGTTTCGCGTTTCGTGCTGTTTTCTTCACGCGCATCCATCGGGGGCGGCCCCTACGTGGTCGAGGCAAGTTACCCACTCAACGCGTAAATGAATCAGGCTGGTCTGAGTATCCGCGATTGCACGTCGAGAATTGCGTTCGCGACACCGTGCGCATCGACGACGGCTTCACGCAGAAGCGACATGGGGGTGTAACGCGGCGGATCGACTTCACCGACCACGCTCCCGAAATCGAATTTGAGATCGGCTTCGAACTTGCGGGCGAGCTGCTGCATGCGCTTATTGTCGGCGAGGCAATGCATCTGCAGCGATTTGATGCCGCGATTGCGTGCACTCAACAGCGTTCGCTCGAGCAGCACCGTCCCGACACCGTGACTTTGCCAGGGTTGTTCGATGCTGAACGCGGCTTCGCCCTCGCGAACGAGCATAGATCCGAAACGGCGCAGTTCAGCGGCGCCTCGGAGGATTCCATCGACAAAAAAGCCGTGCACCACCACACTCAGCCCGGTCGCCGAACTGGCATGATTTGCAATGAAGTCGTCGGACACCGCGCCCGAAAAACGACGGTGCCTGCTTTCCGGGTCAAGGCGGAGCAGGTGATCGCGGTAGGCGTCAGTCTCGCTGATCCACAGTTTGCGGATCATGCCGCCATCAGGCAAAGGCTCGTGCATATCGTGTCTCCAAGATTAACGTCGCCCCTTGTTTCATTGGCGCGTGGCCAGGCGCCGCGAATCGCAGCCGTCAGTATATATGTTGCATTGCAACAATAGTTCGACACCAACCCTGTGAACGAAGGCCCCTTCTGCAAAAAATGCATGGCTGACAAGGTCTTACCGTACTTTTGCCGGCAAAAAGCACGCTCTTTCGGGCGCGGTTGATTTACACATTGGACTGTTCACCTTAGGCCTCGCCAATCCGCGCTCCATTCATTCCGCTCATGTCCGAAACGTTCAGCACTCGCTACGCAGCGCTTGTCGCCGCAGGAAAAATTGACGCTGATGCCGGCCAGGAGGTATTGGCCCGTCGCTTGGCTGCGCTCGAAAAACGTCTCGACCAGCATCGCCTGGCGCGCAAATCGTCGTCACTCGGCTGGCTATTCGGACAGCGCGAGGGGGCCAGCACTCCTCTAAAGGGTCTTTATGTCTACGGCGAAGTTGGCCGCGGCAAGACGATGCTGATGGATCTCTTCTTTGAGACCAGCGCGGTTGTGCGCAAGCGGCGTGTGCACTTTCACGAATTCATGGCCGACGTACACGAGCGAGTTCATGCCTATCGGCAGGCTACCAAAAACGGCGAAGGCGGGGAGCGCGATCCAATCCAACTCACTGCGGCTGCAATTGGGCAGGAAAGCTGGTTGCTGTGCTTTGACGAATTTCACGTAACCGATATTGCCGACGCCATGATTCTCAGCCGCCTGTTTACGCGCTTGTTCGAACTCGGCGTGGTCGTGGTGGCAACATCTAATCTGGCGCCCGGTGATCTTTACAAAGACGGGCTAAATCGCGCTCTTTTTGTTCCCTTCATCGTCATTTTGGAGCGCCACTGCGAAGTGATACGGCTCGAGGCACGCACCGACTTCAGGTTGGAGAAGTTGACTGGTTTGCCGACATGGTACGTGCCGGATGACTCAAAATCCGATGCCGCTCTCGACGATACGTGGCGGCGACTTGTGGGCGGTCATGCGGGCGCTCCGCAAGATTTGATCATCAAAGGCCATAATGTCCGTGTCCCGAAGACGGCGATGGGAGTTGCGCGATTTTCATTTGATGACCTTTGCGCACAGCCGCTGGCGGCTGCGGACTATCTCAGGATCGCGCATGAATTTCACACCATCATCTTAGATCATGTTCCGGTTATGCATCATGCTCAGCGCAACGAGGCCAAGCGGTTCATCATCCTTATCGACACGCTTTACGACCACGCGGTGAAATTGGTTGCCTCCGCGCAGGCGCAGCCCGACCGGCTGTACCTCGCTTCCGACGGTTATGAAGTCAATGAGTTCAAACGCACGGCGTCACGGCTGATTGAAATGCGTTCGCAATCCTACCTCGGGCTCCCGCACGGTCCGCGCCAAGGAGCCGATGTCGATATGACAAAGATCGTCGAGACCTGAGCGCTGATCGGAGCCCTCGCGCGGCCGCGTTATGACTAGCCTCTGGACACGGCGTCATGCTGGTATAATGTATACAAGACTTGGTCTGCCAGGAACTCGCTGATTTCCGGTTATTGTCGGGCCCGGCCCGACCGGCTAACCAACCACAATTGGACCGCCAGTCCTGGCGGTCACAAAAATCGAGAGTTTTCCCACCATGGCGCGTAACAAGATTGCGTTGATCGGCGCCGGCCAGATTGGCGGCACGCTGGCCCACCTCATTGGATTGAAAGAACTTGGTGACGTCGTGATGTTCGACGTTATGGAGGGCATTCCGCAGGGCAAGGCGCTCGATATCGCCGAGTCGTCGCCAGTAAATGATTTCGACGCCAAGTTTACCGGCACCAATAACTACGATTCCATCGAGGGCGCCGATGTGTGCATTGTCACTGCCGGCGTTCCGCGCAAACCCGGCATGAGCCGCGACGATCTGCTCGACATCAATCTCAAGGTCATGGGTCAGGTCGGATCCGGCATCAAGAAGTATGCGCCGGACTCTTTCGTGATCTGCATTACCAACCCTCTCGACGCCATGGTGTGGGCGCTGCAGAAGAGCTGCGGTCTGCCCCAGCATAAGGTTGTCGGCATGGCCGGCGTACTAGACTCTGCGCGCTTCCGCTATTTCCTTGCCGACGAATTTCACGTCTCGGTGGAAGACGTAACCGCCTTCGTGCTCGGGGGGCACGGCGACACTATGGTGCCGCTCATCCGCTATTCGGCAGTGGCGGGCATTCCCGTGCCCGATCTGGTGAAGATGGGCTGGACCACGCAGGCCCGCGTCGATGAAATCGTGAAACGGACCGCGAACGGCGGCGCCGAAATCGTCAATCTGCTCAAGACAGGTTCGGCTTTCTACGCGCCGGCGGCGTCCGCAATAGCGATGGCGGAGAGCTATCTCCTCGACAAGAAGCGCGTGCTCCCTTCTGCCGCCTGGCTTAACGGCGAGTATGGCATCAAGGATCTCTACGTCGGCGTGCCGGTCGTAATCGGTGCCAAGGGGGTCGAGCGCATCGTCGAGATCGAACTCAATGGCAGCGAGCGATCGATGTTTGAAAAATCGGCCGCCGCCGTGCAGGGCCTGGTCGACGCCTGCAAGAAGATCGCGCCCAATCTCGACAACTAAACAAGCCGGCGCCTGGGCCGGGAACAAGGCGACACATGAATATTCACGAGTATCAGGCAAAGTCGGTGCTGCGCGAGTTCGGAGTGCCGGTTCCTCGCGGCGTTTCAGCATTCAGCGTGGAAGATGCGCTAAAAGGCGCGCAGGATCTGGGCGGTCTGGTGTGGGTCGTAAAGGCGCAGATCCATGCCGGCGGACGCGGCAAGGCCGGCGGCGTCAAGGTGGTGAAGTCCATCGACGATGTGAAGAAAGAGTCCACACGAATTCTCGGCTCAACTCTGGTCACGCATCAGACCGGTCCGCACGGCAAGAAGGTCAACCGTCTCTACATCGAAGAGGGCTCGGCGATCGATCGCGAGTTTTACTTGTCGGCCTTGATTGATCGCGAAACCTCGCGCGTTGCTTTCGTGGTGTCCACCGAAGGTGGCATGGACATCGAGGAAGTTGCGCACAAGACACCCGAAAAAATCCTCACGTTCTCGGTCGATCCGGCAACGGGGATCATGCCGCATCACGGCCGCCGCGTAGCGCAGGCCCTCAAGCTCACAGGCGATCTTGCAAAGCAAATCGAAGCGATCCTTCCCAAGCTCTACTCAGCCTTCACTACGAAGGACATGAGTCTGCTCGAGATCAACCCGCTGGTTGTCACGAAGGACAACAAGATCATCTGCCTCGATGCGAAAGTCGGCTTCGATGGGAACGCACTTTATCGTCACCCTGATATCGTCGCCTTGCGCGATTTGACTGAAGAGGACGAGAAGGAGGTCGAAGCCTCCAGATTCGATCTCAATTATATCGCGCTCGACGGCTCGATCGGTTGCATGGTCAATGGCGCCGGTCTTGCGATGGCGACCATGGACATCATCAAGCTCTATGGTATGGCGCCTGCCAATTTCCTCGATGTAGGCGGAAGCGCGACGAAGGAAAAAGTCGCAGCGGCCTTCAAGATCATCACGTCCGATCCGAACGTTAAAGGCATTCTCGTCAATATCTTTGGCGGGATCATGAAATGCGATGTGATCGCCGAAGGTGTCGTCGCCGCGGTGAAGGAAGTGGGTCTGAAGGTGCCGCTGGTTGTGCGGCTGGAGGGGACCAATGTCGATCTTGGCAAGAAGATCATCGCCGAGTCCAAGCTCAATGTGACATCAGGTGACGATCTTGATGACGCGGCGCAGAAGATCGTGAAGGCGGTTAAGGGCGGCTGATTTTGGAGCGTCTGGGTGGACTCGATTCTCGTCAATCATTGAACGGATGAAACGGTAGCAGGCTCTGATGTCAATCCTCATCGACAAGAACACCAAGGTCATCTGCCAGGGCTTCACCGGCAAGAACGGCACCTTTCATTCGCAGGCCGCGATAGCGTATGGCACCAAGATGGTGGGAGGAACGTCGCCGGGTAAAGGTGGTTCCACACATCTCGATCTGCCCGTGTTCGATACCGTCGCCGAGGCGAAGGAGAAGACCGGTTGCAATGCGAGCGTGATCTATGTTCCTCCTCCGGGTGCCGCCGATGCGGTCTGTGAGGCGATTCAGGCCGAGATTCCGTTGATCGTCTGCATCACCGAGGGAATCCCGGTGATAGACATGGTCAAGGTCAAGCGTTCACTGTCAGGATCGAAATCGCGGCTGATCGGTCCGAATTGCCCAGGCGTGATGACGGCAGGTGAATGCAAGATCGGCATCATGCCGGGGAATATCTTCAAATCTGGAACGGTCGGAATCGTGTCGCGCTCCGGCACGCTGACCTATGAAGCAGTTTTCCAGACAAGCCGCGAGAACCTGGGCCAGACAACCGCGGTCGGCATTGGCGGCGATCCCGTCAAAGGGACCGAGTTCATCGCGGTGCTGGAAATGTTTCTCGCCGACCCGAACACCGAGTCGATCGTGATGATCGGCGAGATTGGCGGTTCAGCTGAGGAAGACGCCGCGCAATTCCTGAAAGACGAAGCGAAGCGCGGCCGCAAAAAGCCCATGGTCGGGTTCATCGCGGGCCGCACCGCGCCTCCGGGGCGGCGCATGGGTCACGCTGGTGCGATCATTTCGGGCGGAAAAGGCGATGCGGAGTCGAAAATCGCCGCCATGGAATCGGCTGGCATCAAGGTATCGCCATCGCCGGCCCGCATTGGGAAGACTCTGCACGATTTGCTAATCCATTGACATGGAGAAGCTCACGCTTGACGCCGCCGATCCTGCCGGTCGAGGTGCGGCAAAATTCTATCAGCGATCAATCAGAAAACAGCCAAGAGCCTTGGCCTCGAAACCCCGCCAACATCAGCTCGCGCGCGCGGACGAGGTGTTTGACTAGATTGCGCTTTGCTGTGTCGCGTGAGTCCGCTATTGGCCCTTAGCAGAATGCAGGAGTGCGCCGCACATGTCCGCTTTCGGGGGGGTAAAGCAGACATAGGCTGGCGCCCCCCGTAGTCCGGCTCGGCTCATCAAGCGAGTTGTGAATATTGCGTCCCCGTCCCATATCTTCATGAGGAGATACCGGAGGAAGCAGAAAATGCCCGACAAAGTTTTGTGTCCTAAGTGCCATGGCCAAAGAACGACCGCCTGCCCTGCTTGTAATGGCAGTGGCCACCGGCATTGCGATGTATGTGGTGGTAGTGGTGAAGTCGACCCACCTCCACCCACCGCTCCTGCCCCTTCAAGCGCAGTGAATGAGCATCAGCCAAGCTGTTTCGCTTTGGAAGAGGAAAGAGGTGAGCGGTGGAAGGGCAGCGGTGGCGCAACAAAGACGGTTATTAACGAAGTGAAGTCGAGCCTCTAATGGCATCCTAATTTAGTGATGTCCGCTTGTGACCCCTAGCAGACATGGGCTATTGCGCTGCATTGTCCGCTTGCGGACGTCGGCCCACACCGGGTCAAAATAATGTAACCAAATTGCCACAGCGGGGGGATTTTCGGTGGATTGCCGAACAACCGCTTATCCGATCTGATTTTTGATGCAATATTGCAACTTGATCTATGGGGAAGGCTGATGCGCCTCACTTCTATTGGATTGATTGCTGCTGCCACAATTGGCACCACTGGAATTGCCCTGTCGGCCGATATGCCTGTCAAAGCGCCGGCCTACGCGCCACCGCAAGCCGCTCCCTACAACTGGACGGGCAGTTATATCGGCGGCAATTTCGGTTACGCATGGGGCAGCGACCCGATCAATCTTACGCCAGGTACCGCTTTCCCGGGAACGGTGCCACTCTCGCTCGCGGACAATCCGCGCGGCGTTTTGGGTGGCATTCAGTATGGTACCAACTGGCAATTCAACCGGTTCGTGCTTGGGTGGGATTCGGATTTCTCCTTCAGTGATATCAAGGCTTCGCAAACAGTCGTCACGCTTCCGGGCGGCATAGTGACATCTGGCGCACAAAAGCTTGATTGGCTCAGCACGACGCGTGGGCGAGCAGGCTATCTCCTAACCGATAATCTTCTGCTTTACGGGACCGGCGGCCTCGCCAACGGCCGCGCGACAGCGGATACATTCATAACCCTGGCCGGATGCCCGCTCGGGACTTGTTCGAGTGGCAGTGAGTCGAAGACTTTGTGGGGTTGGGAAGCTGGCGGCGGACTGGAATATGCAATGGGCCACTGGTTATTGCGGGCAGAATATCTGCACTATGATCTCGGCAATTTGAACTACAGTGTGTTCGACCCGAGGACACCCGTTGGATGGGTTGGTGCGTCAAACAAAGTTTCCGGCGACATAGTGCGCGGAGCGGTCAGCTACAAGTTTGACTGGACGTTCTGGGATCTTATCTTCGGTCGTCGCTAGTTCGGCACTAGTGCTGAGTGCGCGGCCATCAGTCTTTGAACTCAAGCGTTAAAGTACAGGTTCGATTGGCTGCCTGGTCTGTACTGGAGGACCGAATATCGCTTCAACAGTTATAACAGCAAGGACATTCGACTTCTCAGTGGCGGCGTTTTCACTGGCGACTTTATCCATTCAGATAGTTCGTCCAAACAGTCACCTCGTCGCTGGTTTGGCGCTTCAACTGGTGGCGCTGATCTGAGATCGCCCACTGAGCTTTGACGATAACGGGGTCCCGGCATCGCCGGGGCCTCTTCTTTTTGAGTTTTGCAAATTCCCACTCTTTGGAATGCGTACAAACGCTATGCGAATCCGGTAAATGACCAATTCCGATTCCAAATTACCCCTTTTGCCGACTTACACGCGTCATAAATAGAGGTACAAGAGATTGTTGCGCCGCAACGTCGTCGGTCGGCGTCGACGCGATTTTCAAGCGCAAGGATTGTCGCCACCATGTCCCGCCAGGACGCCAATGCCATCTTCGCGAAAACCTCGTTCCTCTATGGCGGTAATGCCGCCTATATCGAGGATCTCTACGCAAAATACGAGACCGATCCGGCCGCCGTTGACGCCGAGTGGCACGCTTTTTTCGGAAGTCTGAAGGACCAGAAATCAGACGTCATCAGAAACGCTCGGGGCGCATCCTGGCAGAAGCCAAACTGGCCAATGCGCCCGAACGGCGACCTGGTTGCGGCGCTCGATGGGCAGTGGGCGGAAACTGAGAAAAAGCTGGGCGAAAAAATAGCGGCGACCGCGCGGGCCAAGGGCGTCGAACTCGCTCCTGCCGACGTGATGCAGGCTACGCGCGATTCAATCCATGCGCTGATGCTCATTCGCGCGTACCGCATTCGCGGCCACTTCCATGCCAAGCTTGATCCACTCGACCTCGAGCCGGAGAAGAACGAAGAGGAGCTCGATCCGCGTTCGTACGGCTTCGCGGAGGCCGATCTGGATCGAAAAATCTTTCTCGACAAGGTGCTTGGTCTTGAATTCGCATCGATGCGCGAGATCGTCGCGATCCTGCGCCGCACTTATTGCCAGACGCTCGGTGTCGAGTTCATGCACATTTCAAACGCCGCGCAGAAGAGCTGGATTCAGGAGCGCATCGAGGGCCGCGACAAGGAGATCACGTTCACGCGCGAGGGCAAGCGCGCGATCCTCAACAAGCTTGTGGAAGCCGAAGGCTTCGAAAAATTCCTCGACGTCAAATACACCGGTACCAAGCGCTTTGGTCTTGATGGCGCCGAGTCTCTGATTCCAGCTCTCGAGCAGATCATCAAGCGCGGCGGCAATCTCGGGGTGCAGGAAATCTGTCTCGGAATGCCGCATCGTGGTCGTCTCAATGTTCTAACCCAGGTGATGGGCAAACCGCATCGCGCGCTTTTCCACGAATTCAAAGGCGGTTCGGCGACGCCGGACGAGATCGAAGGTTCCGGTGACGTTAAATATCACCTCGGCGCCTCATCCGATCGAGAGTTCGACAACAACAAGGTTCACCTGTCGCTGACGGCAAATCCATCGCATCTCGAAATCGTCGACCCGGTCACGCTCGGCAAAGTACGCGCCAAGCAGGATCAGCATCATGCGAAACCCGACGAACGCACGATGGTCATGCCACTGCTGATCCATGGTGATGCGGCGTTTGCCGGCCAAGGAGTGGTGGCGGAATGTTTCGGCCTGTCCGACCTGAAAGGCTATCGCACCGGCGGCTCGCTGCATTTCATCGTGAACAACCAGATCGGATTCACGACCTACCCGCGCTATTCGCGCTCGTCGCCTTATCCCTCCGATGTCGCCAAGATGATCGAGGCATTGATTCTGCACGTGAACGGCGACGATCCGGAAGCCGTCGTGTTTGCCGCAAAGGTTGCGACCGAGTACCGGCAACAATTCCAGCGCCCGGTAGTCATCGACATGTTCTGTTACCGGCGCTTCGGCCACAACGAAGGCGATGAGCCATCGTTCACTCAGCCGCTCATGTACAAGAAGATTCGCGCGCATCCGTCGACGCTCGAGATCTATGCCAAGAAGCTGATCGGCGAGGGAGTCGTCACCGAAGGTGAAGTCGACAAGATGAAGATCGACTGGCGCGCACGCCTTGATGCCGAATTCGAAGCCGGCCAGGGCTACAAGCCGAACAAGGCTGACTGGCTGGATGGTCGCTGGTTAGGTCTGAAGGCTGCGCGCGATGCTGACGAGCCGCGCCGCGGGAACACTGGTGTCGACGTCGCCATTCTGCGCGACATCGGCAAAAGGATTACTGCCGTTCCGCAGGGGTTCGCCGTTCACCGGACAATCCAGCGGTTCCTTGAACAGCGCGCCAAGGCGATCGACACCGGCGAGGGGATCGATTGGGCAACGAGCGAGGCGCTCGCCTTCTGCTCGCTGTTGAAGGACGGTCACCGAGTGCGCCTTTCGGGTCAGGATAGCGAGCGGGGAACGTTTTCACAGCGCCACTCGGTCTTGTTTGATCAGAATTCCGAAGAGCGTTACACCCCGTTCAATCATCTCGGTGGTCCGCAGGGGCGCTACGAAGTACTCAATTCGATGCTCTCCGAGGAAGCCGTTCTCGGTTTCGAATACGGCTATTCCACCGCAGAGCCAAGCGCCCTTACGCTGTGGGAAGCCCAATTCGGCGATTTTGCCAATGGTGCGCAGGTGGTGTTCGACCAGTTTATCTCGTCGGGCGAGCGCAAATGGTTGCGCATGTCTGGTCTCGTCTGCATGTTGCCGCATGGTTATGAGGGACAGGGACCCGAGCATTCTTCGGCCCGGCTCGAGCGCTATCTGCAGATGTGCGCCGAAGACAACATGCAGGTTGCGAATTGCACTACGCCTGCGAACTATTTCCACATCCTGCGCCGTCAGTTGAAGCGCGAGATTCGCAAGCCGCTAATTCTGATGACGCCGAAATCATTATTGCGTCACAAGCGCGCGGTGTCTCGACTCGACGAGCTCACAAGCGGGACCTCGTTCCATCGCCTGTTGTGGGACGACGCGCAATTGCTACCGAACGAGAAGATCAATCTTGTCGCCGATGAAAAAATTCGGCGCGTGATCATGTGTTCGGGCAAGGTCTACTACGATCTTTACGATGAACGCGAGAAGCGCGGTATCGATGACATCTACATCTTGCGGATCGAGCAACTTTATCCGTTCCCGACCAAAGCGCTGATCACCGAACTGTCGCGTTTCAAACAGGCGGAAATGGTGTGGTGTCAGGAGGAGCCGCGCAATATGGGTGCCTGGTTCTTCGTCGACACCTTCCTGCAATGGATCCTTAATCAGATCACCGCCAAGCACCGAACAGTGCGCTATGTGGGGCGTCCGGCTTCGGCTTCAACGGCTGTTGGCCAGATGTCGAAGCATCTCGCGCAACTCAAGCAATTTCTTGACGAGGCATTGGGATAACATTTTTCCTGCGCCTATCTGTGAGGATTCAGCGCGGGCCGGGTGTGGCGGACAAGAGGTAAGAAGTCATGGTCGATATTCGCGTGCCCACACTCGGTGAATCCGTAACCGAAGCGACGGTCGGCAAATGGTTCAAGCAACCAGGCGACTCGGTGGCGGTAGACGAACCACTGGTCGAACTTGAAACCGACAAGGTGACCCTAGAAGTTCCGGCTCCGGCTGCCGGGGTGCTCGCCGATATTGCGGTGAAGGATGGCGCCACCGTGGCGGTTGGCGCTTTGCTCGGCCAGATCAAGGAGGGGGCCGGGGCTGTCCCCAAGGCGCCGTCGGCAACAGCCACCAAGCCTGCGGCGAGTCCCACGGGCACGCCGGATGAAAAGGCGGCGACGACCAAGCCGATTGGCGCGGGTCCGGAGCAACCGCAGCCGCGCGAAATGCCAATGCCGCCATCCGTCCGCAAGATGGCCGCGGAAAGCGGCGTCGATCTGTCAAGAATTGCCGGCAGCGGTTTGCACGGCCAAGTGACCAAGGGCGACATGCTCAACGCGATAGAGCGCGCGGCGACGACCCCAACTCCGGTATCAGCGCCGGTGCAGATGCGCGCGCCATCGCCTGCCGATGATGCTGCCCGCGAAGAGCGCGTGCACATGACGCGGCTGCGACAAACGATTGCGCGGCGCCTGAAAGATGCCCAGAACACTGCCGCCATGCTCACGACCTTCAACGAGGTCGACATGAGCGCGGTCATGGCTCTGCGCACACAGTACAAGGATCTGTTTGAAAAAAAGCACGGCGTGAAGCTCGGGTTCATGGGCTTCTTTGTTCGCGCCTGCATTCAGGCATTGAAGGAGATCCCGGCGGTGAACGCCGAGATCGACGGCGCCGACATCGTCTACAAGAATTATTATCACATCGGTGTAGCCGTCGGCACCGAGAAGGGTTTGGTGGTGCCCGTTGTCCGCGATGCCGATCACATGTCGTTTGCACAGATCGAAAAGACAATTGCCGATTTTGGTCGGCGGGCGCGTGACGGCGTCTTGAAGATCGATGAAATGCAGGGCGGCACTTTCACCATTAGCAACGGCGGCGTCTACGGATCCTTGATGTCGACTCCGATTCTGAACGCACCACAGTCGGGTATCCTGGGCATGCACAAGATTCAGGAACGACCTGTCGTCATAGGCGGCAAGATCGAGGCTCGCCCAATGATGTATCTCGCGCTGTCTTACGATCATCGTATCGTCGATGGTCGCGAGGCCGTAACGTTCCTCGTGCGCGTGAAGGAAGGCCTGGAGGACCCGGCCCGGGTCGTGCTGGATTTGTAAGCGTATGGCCTACGATCTCATCGTTATCGGCACCGGACCTGGCGGCTATGTTTGCGCTATCCGCGCGGCGCAGCTCGGTCTAAAGACCGCAGTGGTGGAAAAGCGCGCCACATTCGGCGGCACTTGTCTCAATATCGGATGCATTCCGTCGAAGGCATTGCTGCACGCCTCGGAGCTGTTCGAGGAGGCGGGCCACACGTTTGGCAAGATGGGGATTGGCGTCTCCGAACCTCGGCTCGATCTCAAGGCCATGATGGCGTTCAAGGATCAGGGCGTTGAAGGCAACGTCAGAGGTGTCGATTTCCTGTTCAAGAAAAACAAGATCGATGCATTTTTCGGCAGCGGACGAATTGTTGCCCCGGGCAAGGTCGAGGTGAAAGACGAGGGCGGTAAAGCGCAGACCCTTGAAGCAAAATCGATCGTCATAGCCACCGGTTCTGACGTTGTGCGCTTGAAGGGTATCGACATCGACGAGAAGCACATCGTCTCATCCACCGGAGCATTGTCGCTGGCGGAAGTACCCCGTCATCTGCTCGTTATTGGCGCCGGCATCATCGGACTTGAGCTTGGATCAGTGTGGCGGCGCCTCGGCGCCCAGGTCACGGTGGTGGAATTCCTCGACGGTGTGTTGCCAGGGATGGACGGGGAGGTACGGCGTCAGGCCCACCGTTTGTTCGAGAAGCAGGGAATGACATTCAAGTTGTCATCCAAGGTCACCGCGGTCGATGCGTCCGGAAAACGACTCAAGGTCACCATGGAGCCGGCAAAGGGCGGGGCCGCTGAATCGATCGAGGCCGATGTCGTTCTGGTCTCGGTCGGTCGGTTGCCGTTCACCGAGGGTCTCGGTCTCGAAGAACTCGGGGTCAAGCTGGACGAACGTGGACGCGTGATTGTCGATCACTATTATGCAACCAACGTTCCCGGCATCTGGGCTATCGGCGACGTAATCGCTGGTCCAATGTTGGCGCACAAGGCCGAAGACGAGGGCGTGGCGCTTGCCGAAATTCTTGTCGGACAGGCAGGTCACGTCAATTATGATGCGATTCCAAACGTGGTGTACACGTATCCCGAAATCGCAGCAGTCGGGAAAACCGAAGAAGAGTTAAAAGCCGCGGGCGTCGCCTACAATGTCGGTAAGTTTCCCTTCAGGGCGAACGGCCGTGCAAAAGTCAATCTGACAACGGAGGGTTTCGCCAAAATTCTTGCAGACGCAAAAACCGATCGCGTGCTCGGTGTGCATCTTATATGCGCGGATGCCGGGAACATGATCGCGGAGGCTACTATCGCGATGGAGTTCGGCGCTTCCGCCGAGGATATTGCGCGCACGTGTCACGCGCATCCAACGCTGCCTGAAGCCGTGAAAGAAGCGGCGATGGCGGTGGCGAAACGCGCGATACATATGTAGGCTACGAAATGGCCGGGGTTGATCCCCGGCCATATCTCTTCACGGGCTGCAGTTGCCGGCCGAACCAAACCACCCGATTTCGCTCATCGTACAACTCCAAGTGGGGAAAATTTCATGGCCAAAGGCCACAAAGACAAAGTTGCGGTCATTACCGGCGCGGCGAACGGCATCGGGCAGGCATTTGCCAAGCGGCTGGCGGAAGACGGCGTCCATGTCGCGGTCGCCGACCTTGCCGATGGCAAGGCTACTGTAAAAATGGTCGAAGCGGCCGGACGGCAGGCGCTTGCCGTCAATTGCGACGTGTCTTCGGAAGCTTCGGTTGCTGCCATGGCCAGGGAGGTTCAGGGCAAATTCAGCCATGTCGATATCGTGGTGAACTGTGCCGGCATCTTCCCCCAAAAAAATTTCCCTGAAATGACTTTTGCCGATTGGCGTAAAGTCCTTTCGATCAATCTCGATGGCACATTTTTGGTCACGACGGCATTCGTACCCGGAATGCGCGCGCGCAAATGGGGTCGCGTGGTGAACATGGCGTCGAGCACGCTCGGCTCAGTGGTCACCGGCTTCACTCACTATGTTGCCAGCAAGGGTGGCATTGTCGGGTTCACCCGCGCTCTCGCGACCGATCTTGCGCCGGACGGCATCACCGTAAACGCCATTGCGCCGGGATTGACGCGCTCACCGGGCACGCTGGTGCGTGAGCCGCGTCCCGGCTTCAAAACCATGGACGATGAGTTCCATGCGGTTGCTCAGATGCAGGCGATCAAGCGCGTGGAAATCCCCGATGACCTGGTCGGAGCGGTTTCCTTCCTCACCAGTGACGACGCCGCCTTCATGACCGGGCAGACTCTCAACGTCGATGGTGGACGCGTGAGATCATAATTGGCGCAGGTTATCAATGCGTTGGCTGCTGGGTGATTCATTTCGCAGTTGCGGGAGAACGAGACTATACCAGTCTCTGCCTTACTTAAAACGGTCGGTCGGCCTATAGTTTGATTCATGCGCCGCAACGCGTTCCGCCCGCTCTGGGTCATCCTCGCCCTGCTGCTGCTCCTGGAGGCCTGGCTGTGGGACCACCTCGAGCCCATCGTCGCGCGCGTCGTCAATCTCATTCCTTGGGGCAAGGTCAAGATCGCGGTCGCGCGATGGATTGAGGATCTTCCGCCTTACGCTGCGCTTATTGTTTTCATTGTCCCGCTGCTTGTCGTGCTGCCGGTGAAATTTCTGGAGGTCTATTGTATCGCCACGGGAAACTGGTTCGGTGCCATTGTAACGCTTGTACTCGCAAAGCTTCTCGGCCTTGGCGTGACGGCCTTCGTGTTCGATACGACGCGCGCCAAACTGTTGCAGATCCCATGGTTTTTGCGGCTGTATGACTGGGTCATATGGGCGCGCGACTGGGCCTATCTGCAGACTGAACCCATTCGTGCACGCATTCGGAAGATTGCCTGGATGTTCAGACCGGAACGCGCGCGGCGCACCTTCCGCCGGCTTATGCGATTGCGCCGGTCCTACAATCGTCCTGCGTGACGCGAACTTAATGCCCCGCCAGATGCAGGGCATGCGGCGCCCACAGGCCGAGTGCCACGAAGCCAAGGCCAAACAGGCCCAGAAGACTAGAGAACCACCCCAGCGCCGCGATTCCGGTGATGATCTGTGCGGAGGCCAGGACGATGCCGATCTGGAATGCGGCCGATGCGAACTCGTATTGGTGATAACGCGCCAGCCAAGTATCGCGTTCGTGCTCAAGTTTTTCCGCCTGGGCTCTGAGCTCTTTGCGCCCGTCCTGTTCCTTCGGGTCCGACTCGTAACGGGCGACCGTGTTGCGCCACGCCTCGATCTGCTTTGCAACCGTCCCCTTTGCTTCGTCGTTCGTTATTGACGGCAACTGCGCCGCCATTGCCTCGGCCGCCACGCGCAACGACGTCTGCCGGATCGTCTTGGCCTGGAAGAAATTCCAGGTGTCTGAAGCCTTGATATTGTCGGCGATCGCCGCCGTCTGCGAGCTTTTGCCAAGCGTTTCGGAGAACGCGAGGAAGAGTGCCAGTACCGCGATCAGTAGTGCGATTTTCTTGTTGGAGTGCGACGCGTGCTCGGCATGCTCGGCATGCTCCAAGTTTTCATGTGCGCTCATTGGCCCTCCGGCTCCCGACCGATCCGTCTGTACGATGATAGCAGAGAGTGGTCAGGCGCAAGAGGCCGCGGAGAACCATACGATGATTATCGAGCGCGAGGATGCGCGCTCGCGTACGCCTCAAGCAAACGCTCCGTGTCGACCGCCGTATAGATCTGGGTCGTTGACAGCGAAGCATGACCAAGCAGTTCTTGGATCGCACGGAGGTCGCCGCCACGCGCCAGCAGGTGTGTCGCGAAGGAATGACGCAGGGCGTGTGGCGTCGCAGTCTCCGGCAGTCCAAGCGCGCCGCGCAATCGGGCCATCGCCAGTTGTACGATGCGGGGTGAAAGCGGTCCGCCGCGTTCACCAACAAACAGTGGCGCATCCGGTGAACACTCGTACGGGCAGATTGCGACGTAGTCTGTGATCGCTTTTGTGACTTGAGGTAGTATCGGCACCATTCGAGTCTTGTTCCCTTTGCCGAGAACAATGATGGCGTCGGCACCGGAACGAATGTCACGGCGTTTAAGACTGAGCGCCTCAGACAGCCGCAAACCGGAGCCATAGAGCAAAGCGAGCACCGCGGCGTCACGTGCGAGAACCCATGGCGCACGCTCCTCGCCTTCGCGAACATCGGCATTGGTAATCTGCACGGCGGCTGAAACCGAGATCGGCTTCGGCAAGCTTCTTGAAAGCTTGGGTGTGCGCACGGCGCTGAGTGCGGCGACTTTACCTTTGCCCTTGCGCTCGAGAAAACGCGCAAAGGACCGGATACCTGCGAGCGTGCGCATCAGCGAACGATTGCCTGTCCCCTGGCCGCGCCGGAATGCCATGAAAGCGCGAATGTCGGCCGGCGTGAGTTTGGCCATTTGTTTGAGCGTCGGGGCTCCGCCTAGATACTCGGTCAGAAAATCAAGAAATTGTGCGACGTCGCGCCGATAGCACTCCACGGTTTTCTGTGACATACGCCGTTCGGCGCCGAGGTAGCCCGTCCAGCGGGCAATCTCGGCCGAAACGTCGGAACTGGCCGCAAATTCACTCATGCTTCGAAGATTGGCACTGCTTCGTTCACTCTTCCTTAAAGCCCCGGAATCGGTCAGACAGGCGGGCACGCTATGAGCAGAATTGTCGACATTCTGGTGCCGGTGGCGCTCGACCAGACTTATTCTTACCGCGTACCTGCGGGTCTTGAGCTCGCGCCGGGTGATGTGGTCGCCGTGCCGCTTGGGGCACGCGAAAGCATGGGCGTGGTCTGGGCCAACAACCCCGACCCAAATCCTCGGCTGCACAACCGTCTGAAGGATGTCGACGAAAAACTGGACGTACCGCCGCTGAAACCTGAACTCCGGCAGTTCGTCGACTGGGTTTCAAACTATACGCTGGCCTGTCGCGGGATGGTGCTGCGCATGGCGCTGCGTATGGGGGAGCACCTCGGACCCGGACGCGAGCGTGTCGGGGTGCGGCGTGCAGGACCGGCACCGGAGCGGATGACAGCAGCGCGTGCACGCGTGCTGCATCTTCTGGCGGATGGTCTCACCCTTTTGAAAAGCGAGGCCGCGCACGAGGCCGGCGTCAGCATTGGCGTGATCGATGGGTTGACCGACGCGGGCGCGCTGGAAACCATAGTGCTGCCGCCGGATCCGGTGGCGCCACAGCCGGATCCGGATTTCCGAAAGCCGGAATTTTCTCTGGCGCAACTGGCCGCCGCCGACGCGCTGCGTACGGCCGTCGCGCAGGGCGGCTATAGCGCCACATTGCTTGACGGTGTGACGGGTTCAGGCAAGACCGAAGTCTATTTCGAAGGCGCTGCCGAGAATATCCGACGAAACCGGCAGACTCTTATCCTCATGCCGGAAATCGCGTTGACCGCGCAATTCCTGGATCGATTTTCATCTCGCTTCGGTGTTCGCCCGGCGGAATGGCATTCGCAACTTTCGCGGCGCAAGCGCGCGCGCACCTGGGCAGCAGTCGCTGCCAACGAAGTGCGGGTGGTTGTCGGCGCACGTTCGGCACTTTTTCTGCCCTTTGCTGATCTTGGACTCGTTGTCGTCGATGAAGAGCACGACGCCGCATACAAACAGGAAGATGGCGCACATTATCACGCGCGCGACATGGCAGTTGTCCGGGGGTCGATTGCGAAATTTCCTGTGATTCTCGCCTCGGCGACGCCGTCGGTCGAATCCGAGGTCAATGCGCGGCGGGGTCGCTACCGGCATGTCCATTTGCCGGAGCGTTTCGGCGGCGCGCATCTGCCCTCGATCGAGGCAATCGACATGCGGCGTGAGGGTCCGCCGCGCGGGCGCTTCATCTCACCGCGGCTTGCCGAGGCCGTTGCGGTCTCGCTGACTCGCGGACATCAAGCCTTGTTATTCCTCAATCGCCGCGGCTACGCACCGCTGACGCTGTGCCGTGCGTGCGGTTTCCGTCTGCAATGTCCGAATTGCGATGCCTGGCTGGTCGACCACCGCTTCAAACGTCGTCTGGTTTGTCATCACTGTGGGTTCTCAATGCCTCCCCCGGCGGAGTGCTCGAACTGTCATGCCACGGACAGTTTCGCTCCCGTCGGCCCGGGGGTCGAAAGGCTTGAGCAGGAAGCCGGTGAACTTTTTCCCCAGGCCCATACGCTTGTGTTGTCGAGCGATCTCGTGGAATCGGTCGAGCGCCTGCGGCAGGAGCTCGACGAGGTAGCGCAAGGTCGTTTCGATCTCATCATAGGCACACAACTCGTTGCCAAGGGCCATCACTTTCCGAAGCTCAACTTGGTCGGGATCGTTGATGCCGATCTTGGGTTGGGCAACGGCGACCCGCGTGCTGCCGAGCGTACTTTTCAGTTGCTGCACCAGGTTGTCGGCCGTGCGGGGCGCGAAGAGGGCATCGGCCTTGGCTACCTGCAGACCCACCAGCCCGAACATCCCGTTATGCAGGCTCTCATTTCCGGCGACCGTGAAGCGTTCTACAAAAATGAAATCGAACAGCGCGAGCGTACCGGCTACCCGCCGTTCGGCCGGCTGGCCGCTCTCGTCGTCACCGCAAATGAACGGCACACGGCCGAAACCTACGGCCGCACGCTCGCCAATGCTGCGCCGAAAGATCAGAATGTCCGCGTACTCGGTCCGGCCGAGGCGCCGCTCGCCGTAGTGCGTGGCCGTCACCGATTCCGCTTGCTTGTGAAATCACCGCGCGGGTTCGACCTGTCAGCCTATTTGCGCGAGTGGCTTGCTGGAGCGCCCAAGCCTCGCGGCAATGTCAGACTGGAAGTCGACGTCGATCCTCAGAGTTTTTACTGAGGTGTCATCGTTGCCGCCTCACGCGCGGTCGCGGAGTATCGCTGCTGCAGTGGTGAACCGCGAAAAGCCTTCGGTGTATTTCAACCCGATTGCCCAGGCGACCTCAAACAGTCCGGCAAGGAATAGGTAGATCCACGCCAGCCTTTGCCTCCTTTTTGGGCGCGTTCACTCAGGCATCTCATCGTGACGCACGTTTGGTTGCAGGAGCACGCACGCAGCGGCGGCAAAGATCATCGCAAACCCGACAATGTCTGGCACGGTCAGACGCTCGCCGAGGACTATCGCTGACGAGGTGACTCCAATCACGGGCACCAACAACGAGCCGAGTGACGCTGTCACGGCGGGCAAACGGTGGACGATCGACCACCATAGGAAGTGCGCCAACCCGACGCCGAACAGTCCGACGAAAAGCACCGCCAGAATCGTTTCGTTTGTCATCGGCCACAGATGCGGGTGACCTTCGAACAGGATTGAGCCGGCGGTGATGAACACCAGGCCGAACAGTAGTTGCCAGGCTGCATTCGTCAAGGGTTCGACCGTCAGTTTGGCCCACTTGATGTAAACAGTCGCAAACGTCCAGCTCAGCGCGCAACCGAGCGAATAAAATACGAATGGCGGGAATCCGTGCGCAAAAAGGGGCCACAACAGGACTGTCACGCCAACGACACACAAGCCGAAGGCAAACCAGCGAATTGCATTCAGCTTTTCGCCAAGCACCAGCCAGCTCAGCATCGTCGTCCAGATCGGCATCGAATAGGTGATGATGATGGCTCGGGTGGTGGCACCGCTCAGCTGTGCGAAACTCGAAAGGATTTGAAAGCCGGCGACATTGAACAGTCCGGCAATCATGATGTGGATATATTCGCCACGAGGCACCTTAAGATTGTGGCCGCTGAGGACAGCCGCGGCGAATAAGGTTGCTGCTCCAATGCTGGACCCGGCAACACGCAGGCTCCAGGGCGATAGTTCGCGCAATGCGAACGCTGCTGCGACCCAATTCAGGCCCCAGGCAAAAGCAAGCAGCACGACCAACAGCTTGGCGGTCGTCGCGGGGTCGGCTTTCGTTCGCGCTGGCATGGGCTAGAGGGAATCCGGCGAAGGTAGGCGGCGCGGGTGCACGCTATAGCGATGCCGTGCGGGTGGCGAGGCAACCCTGTGATGCAAATTTGTCGCCCGCGATGGCGGTAAATCAGTCCGCGACAAACCGGACCGCTTGTTGCACCACCGTTCTCGCTGTGTTAGCTAGCCCCTCGATTTCAGGGGGTTCCCGCGAGCTCTTGCGACGTCCCTGGAGATCGGAATTCCTTCTTGAATTCCAATGGTTGCGCCGCCCTTTCGCGACGGCGTTTGGCCTGTGAATAACGTAGCAACGAGCGTCACTGTGGCAGGCGAAGATCCGATCATCTCTGGAATGGCTGGCCGCTACGCCACCGCTCTTTTCGAGCTCGCACTCGACAACAAGGCCGTCGATTCCGTCGAAAAGGATCTCGATCAGTTTGATGCGCTCGTATCGGAGAGTGCCGATCTCAATCGTCTTGTCCGCAGTCCGGCGTTTGATGCCGATGAGCAGCTCAACGCCCTGTCGGCCGTTCTCGCCAAAGCGGACATCAAGGGATTGGCCGCCAACTTCCTCAAAGTCATTACAGCCAATCGGCGGCTGTTCGCAGTCCGCGACATGATCCGCGCCTTTCGCGCTCTCGTTGCGCAGCACAAGGGCGAAGTGACTGCGCAGGTTACCGTCGCGGAAAAGCTGAACGACAACAATCTTGAGGCGCTCAAGAGCGCTCTAAAATCCGTGACCGGCGGCAAGGACATCGACCTCGACGTCAAGATTGATCCCACCATCATCGGTGGTTTGATCGTCAAGGTTGGAAGCCGCATGGTCGACAGTTCACTCCGTACCAAGCTCAATTCGATCAAAATCGCGATGAAAGAGGCCCGCTGATGGACATCCGCGCCGCAGAAATTTCCGCCATCCTAAAAGAGCAGATCAAGAGCTTCGGTCAGGAGGCCGAAGTCTCAGAGGTTGGCCAAGTGCTTTCCGTCGGCGACGGCATTGCGCGCGTCTACGGGCTCGACAACGTGCAGGCCGGCGAACTGGTGGAGTTCGAGAATGGCGTGCGCGGGATGACGCTCAACCTCGAGATCGACAACGTCGGTATCGTCCTTTTCGGCAATGATCGCGAGATCAAGGAAGGTCAGACCGTCAAGCGCACTGGCTCGATCGTCGACGTGCCCGTCGGCAAGGGACTGCTTGGCCGCGTCGTCGATGCTCTCGGCAATCCAATCGATGGCAAGGGGCCGATTAAAGCAGAAAAGCGCGCGCGCGTTGACGTGAAGGCGCCCGGCATCATTCCGCGCAAGTCGGTGCATGAACCGATGGCGACAGGCCTGAAAGCCATCGACTCGCTGATTCCAATCGGCCGCGGACAGCGCGAACTGATCATTGGCGACCGTCAAACCGGTAAGACCGCGATCGCACTCGATACCATTCTCAACCAAAAGCCGCTCAACGCGCAGCCCGACGAAAAGATAAAGCTGTATTGCGTTTACGTTGCGGTCGGACAGAAAAGATCGACAGTTGCCCAGTTCGTGAAGGTGCTGGAGGAGCAGGGCGGGCTCGACTATTCCATCGTCATTGCCGCAACCGCGTCCGATCCCGCGCCAATGCAGTATCTGGCGCCGTTCAGCGGCTGCACCATGGGCGAATATTTCCGCGACAACGGCATGCACGCCGTCATCATCTACGACGACCTTTCAAAGCAGGCCGTCGCGTACCGCCAGATGTCGCTTCTGCTGCGCCGCCCGCCGGGCCGCGAGGCTTATCCGGGCGACGTGTTTTATCTGCATTCTCGTCTGCTCGAGCGTGCCGCCAAGATGAACGATGAGAACAAGGCTGGTTCGCTCACCGCGCTCCCGGTGATCGAGACGCAGGCCAATGACGTGTCGGCCTACATTCCGACCAACGTGATTTCGATTACCGACGGCCAGATCTTTCTGGAGACCGATCTGTTCTATCAAGGCATCCGACCGGCGGTGAACGTCGGCCTTTCGGTGTCGCGCGTAGGTTCCTCAGCCCAGACGAAGGCGATGAAAAAAGTCGCAGGTCGCATCAAGGGTGAACTCGCGCAGTATCGCGAAATGGCGGCGTTCGCGCAGTTCGGCTCCGACCTCGACGCCACCACCCAGCGCCTGCTCAATCGCGGCGCCCGGTTGACCGAACTTTTGAAGCAACCACAATTTTCGCCGATGAAGATGGAAGAGCAGGTGTGCGTGATCTATGCCGGCGTCAACGGCTATCTTGACCCACTGTCGGTAGATCGCGTGCGTCCCTTTGAAAGCGGCCTATTGACGCTATTGCGCAGCAAGCACGCCGACCTGCTCGACAGCATTCGCAAGAGCAGCGACCTTTCGGATGCCGTTGCCGAGAAGCTCAAGACCATTGTCAACGACTACGCCAAAACCTTCGCCTAAGGCTCGCGAGACGACGAGGATGGATCAGGATTAGATCGACATGGCCAGCCTTAAGGACATGCGCGTTCGCATCGCCGCCACCAAGGCGACGCAGAAGATAACCAAGGCCATGCAGATGGTTGCGGCTTCAAAACTGCGTCGCGCGCAGGCGGCGGCCGAAGCTGCGCGCCCTTACGCGGAACGAATGGGCAAGGTGCTCGACTCCATCGCTTCGGCGGTTGCGGGCAGCGATACGGCGCCACGCCTGCTGGTCGGCACCGGGAGCGACAAGGTTCACCTTCTTGTAGTTTGCACCGCGGAGCGGGGGCTCTGTGGTCCCTTCAATTCATCGATTGTGCGCCTGGCCCGCGAGAAAGCGAATGCGCTTATTGCCGACGGCAAGGACGTCAAGATTCTCTGTGTCGGCCGCAAGGGTTACGAGCAGCTACGTCGGCTCTATAGCAAGCAGATCATCGAGACCATCGAGTTGCGCGGGGTTCGCACGATCGGTTTCGAACAGGCCGATATGATCGCCAGAAAAATTATCGCGCTGTTCAATGAGGGGGCGTTCGACGTCGCTACGCTATTTTTCTCGCGCTTCAAGTCGGTCATTGCGCAAATTCCAACTGGGCAACAGATCATTCCGCCGGTCTCCGAGAATGGCGAGGCCGAACCTTCGGCTTCCTATGAATACGAGCCGGAAGAGGAGGAAATCCTCACCGAACTCCTGCCGCGCAATCTCTCGGTGCAGATATTTCGCGCGCTCCTGGAAAACGCGGCGTCCGAACAGGGCGCGCGCATGAGTGCAATGGATAGCGCTACCCGCAATGCCGGCGAGATGATCCGTAAACAGACACTTACCTACAACCGCACGCGCCAAGCGATGATCACGAAGGAATTGATCGAGATCATTTCCGGTGCCGAGGCGCTCTAGTTCCGTAACGAGGACGATATGGCCACACCCAACGCAGTTGGAAAAATCACGCAAGTCATCGGTGCTGTCGTTGACGTGCAATTTGAAGATCACCTGCCCGCGATTCTGAACGCGCTCGAGACCACGAATGACGGCAAGCGCCTCGTGCTGGAGGTCGCGCAGCATCTCGGTGAATCAACCGTGCGCACGGTTGCGATGGACTCTTCGGAAGGTCTGGTGCGCGGGCAGGACGTCACCGACACAGGTCAGCCGATTGCCGTTCCGGTTGGCGACGAGACACTAGGACGTATCATCAATGTGGTTGGCGAGCCGGTCGATGAAGCTGGTCCGGTCAAGACCAAAGAAATGCGTGCGATCCACCAACCGGCGCCCAGCTACGTTGATCAGTCGACCGAAGCGCAGATTCTGGTAACTGGGATCAAGGTTGTGGATCTCCTCGCCCCTTACGCCAAGGGCGGTAAGATCGGTTTGTTCGGTGGCGCCGGCGTGGGCAAAACGGTGTTGATCATGGAACTGATCAACAACGTGGCGAAGGCTCATGGCGGCTATTCGGTGTTCGCGGGCGTCGGCGAGCGTACGCGCGAGGGTAACGACCTCTATCACGAAATGATCGAGTCCGGCGTCAACAAGGATCCCAAGAAGGGTTCGGTAGTTGGCTCAAAATGCGCGCTTGTTTACGGCCAGATGAATGAACCGCCGGGAGCGCGCGCCCGGGTTGGCTTGAGCGGCCTGACGGTTGCCGAATATTTCCGCGACCAGGGCCAGGATGTGTTGTTCTTCGTGGACAACATCTTCCGCTTCACCCAGGCGGGCTCGGAAGTGTCGGCTCTTCTGGGCCGCATTCCGTCGGCGGTGGGCTATCAGCCGACACTCGCCACCGATATGGGCGCGCTACAGGAGCGCATCACGACCACGACCAAAGGCTCGGTCACCTCTGTGCAGGCCATCTACGTGCCAGCTGACGACCTCACCGACCCGGCACCAGCAACTTCGTTCGCCCATCTCGATGCAACGACCGTGCTATCGCGCGATATTGCTGCCAAAGGAATCTACCCGGCCGTGGATCCGCTCGATTCGACGTCGCGCATGTTGTCGCCGTTGATCGTCGGCGAGGAACACTATGCCGTGGCACGGCAAGTACAGCAGGTCCTCCAGCGCTATAAGGCATTGCAGGACATCATCGCCATTCTCGGCATGGATGAGTTGTCGGAAGACGACAAACTGACCGTGGCGCGCGCGCGCAAGATCGAGCGATTCCTGTCGCAGCCGTTCCACGTCGCCGAAGTGTTCACCGGTTCGCCCGGCAAGCTGGTCGATCTGCAGGACACCATCAAGGGGTTCAAGGGACTCTGCGAAGGCAAGTATGATAACCTCCCGGAGGCGGCCTTCTACATGGTCGGCCCCATCGAAGAAGCGGTCGAGAAGGGCAAAAAACTCGCGGCGGAGGCGACCTAGGGAGCATGCAGGGGCGGTCCAACCTGATTGCGTTTTTGCTGATCGGGCTGGTTATTGGTGGCCTGGCCGGCTACATGACACACCCCGAGGAGACGGCCGAGATCAAATTGGGGCCTCTGAGCGTCGAGGTCCGTAACAACGAACGGACGCGCGGCGGACCGCTCACCAGTGAGCAGGCGCAGCATATCGCGATCATGGCCATGATCGGCGGCGTGATCGGACTGTGTGTGGGCTTCGCTCTCGGCAAGCGCAGGGTTTAGACGAACGATGGCAAATTTTCGCTTTGAGTTAGTGTCGCCTGAGAAACTTTTATTCTCGGGTGAAGTGCAGCAAGTCGACGTGCCGGGCATCGAAGGCGATTTTGGTGTCCTTGCTGATCACGCGCCAATGGTTACCACGGTGCGGCCTGGAATACTGACAGTGCATGCGGCCGGCGGCATACAGAAAATCGTCGTGCTCGGCGGCTTTGCCGAAGTGTCAAAGGATGGCCTCACGGTGCTCGCCGATGTGGCGGCGGCCGTTGAGGATATCGATCACGGGATGATTGCGGACCGCATTAACGAGCTCGAAGGCCGCATCGCCAAGGCGGAGCCAGGTTTGGACCTCGACAAGTGGGTCACGCAGCTTGACCACTTCAAGGATGTTCATCGCCATCTCACCGCTACGGCGATGCACTGACCTAGCGGGCGAACCGTTCGAACTCTTTCACGACGCGTTCGTAGGTCGGGCGTTTGAACGGAATTACAAGTTCCGGCAATTCGCGTATCTCAATCCAGCGCCATTCGACAAATTCCGGGTCATGGCCTCCCGCAGGGTTGGCAATGTCGATTTCACTCTCCTTGCCGGTGAAGCGTAACGCGTACCACTTCTGTTTCTGCCCGCGGTATTTGCCGCCCCAGGCCTTCTTTACGACGTGGCTCGGAAGGTCATATTTCAGCCAATCGGCAATCTCGCCGAGCTTTTGCACGGAGCGAATATTGGTTTCTTCATTCAATTCACGAAGCGCGGCCTTGTACGGGTCTTCGTCTTTGTCAATTCCGCCCTGAGGCATCTGCCAGACATGGGTCGCGTCGAGGTGTTCCGGGCCCTCGGTCCGTCGTCCAATGAAGACAAGGCCCGCGTTGTTGAACACCATCATTCCGGCGCAGGGGCGATAGGGCAGTGATTTGTGGGAAGACATTGATACTCTGCCGCTCTGGCGCAGGCTCGCGCGACCTGAATGACGTTACGACGACTTCGCCTTGATCGCCACCATTGTAATCGGCGCCAGGAAAATCCCGCGCGCTTCCACTTTTTTTGCCCAATCGGCATCGCGGGCGATTGTCGCCGGCTGTGCCGTGGCAAAATCGACTCGTGACGCGCCTAAATAGGGATGGGGTTCCTCGCCAGAAATCAAATGGGGCGGCCAAAGGCCGCCCCATTTGCGCGAGAAAGGGTGACGCGATCTAGTTCGGGACAGGAGCTTTCGAATTTGGCGGGAATGCCGAATTCACCTGCGTTCCGCGCAGAAGATCGAGTGCCATATTGAGGGCTTTGTCGTTCTTGGCATCCGGAGGGATGTACGACTGCGAGCCGGTCTGCTCCTTGCCTTCGTCGCCCTTCAGATGGCCGCGCAGCGACGCCTCGCCCTTCGTATCCGTCTTGGACTTCAGGTCTTCCGGAACGTCCTGGAGGACCTCGATGTCAGGCGAGATGCCCTTTGCCTGGATCGAACGACCCGAAGGCGTGAAGTAACGTGCCGTGGTCAGGCGCAAGGCACCATTGCCCGATCCCAGCGGAATAATCGTCTGCACCGAACCTTTGCCGAAAGAACGGGTTCCGATGACAGTTGCCCGCTTGTGATCCTGCAACGCGCCGGCCACGATTTCGGACGCTGATGCAGAGCCACCATTGATCAACACGATCAAAGCCTTGTTCTTTGTCAGGTCACCGGGGCGCGCATTGAAGCGCTGGGTCTCTTCCGCGTTGCGGCCACGCGTCGACACGATCTCGCCCTTTTGCAGGAAAGCATCGGACACCGATATTGCCTGGTCGAGCAAGCCGCCCGGGTTGTTACGTAGGTCAAGCACGTATCCCTTGAGCTTGTCGTCGGAAATCTTAGCCGAGATATCGGCGATGGCCTTCTTCAGCCCTTCGGTGGTCTGCTCGTTGAACTGCGTGAGTCGAATGTACCCGACATCGTCGCCTTCCAATTGAGAGCGCACGGAACGAACGCGGATGATGTCGCGCGTGATCGACACCTCGACCGGCTTGTCCTGACCCTTGCGCATGATCGTCAGTTTTATCTTTGTGTTCACCGGCCCGCGCATCTTTTCAACGGCTTGGTTCAGGGTCAGACCCTGAACCTGTTCATCGTCGAGCTTGGTGATGATGTCGTTCGCCATGATTCCAGCTTTGGCAGCCGGCGTGTCATCGATCGGCGCCACGACCTTGATCAGGCCATCTTCCATGGTGACTTCGATGCCGAGACCACCGAACTCGCCGCGGGTTTGCACCTGCATGTCGCGGAAGCTCTTGGCGTCCATGTAGCTCGAATGCGGGTCGAGCCCGGCCAACATACCATTGATGGCGGTTTCGATCAGTTTGCTGTCGTCGGGCTTTTCGACATAGTCGGCGCGCACGCGCTCAAACACATCGCCGAACAGATTAAGCTGCCGGTACGTATCCGCTGCCGCGGCTTTGGCCGACGCGCCAACCAGAATTACGCGAGGTTGAACCGCGAGCAGCGTCAGTGCTGCTCCCGCCGCCGCGCCGAGAAGAATGAGTGACGTCTTGCGCATTATCCGCGAACCTTTTCGCCTTCGCCAGCCGCCCACCATGGGCCTGGATCGACGGGAACCCCGTCCTTTCTAAACTCAACGTATAGCACCGGTTGGCTAGAACCTGTCGCGAGGATAGCGGCGATATGGGAGCCGTTCCCCATCAACGCAACGGGTTCCCCGGTCAGCACAAACTGCCCGAGATCAACTGATATCCGTTCCATCCCAGCGAGCAACACATGATACCCGCCGCCGACATTAAGGATCAAGAGTTGGCCGTATGACCGGAATGCCCCTGCGTATACCACCCAACCGTCGGCAGGGGCAGTCACTTGTGCGCCAGTTCGGGTGGCAATGGAAAGGCCTTTTTCGGCCCCACCGTTGCCGTCCGGGGCACCAAACTCCTTTAACCTTACGCCGTTAACCGGACTTGGAACTTGTCCTCGTAGGGAGGCGAACGCGACGGCTGGCGCCAGGCGTCCGGGGTCGCGAAAGGCGGACAGCTCGGGCCGGTTGTCGGATCGCGCGGCCTCGCGCGTATCGCGCGTTGCCTGATCTAGGCCCTGTTCGAGCTTGGCGATCAACTCCTTCAGGTTGTCCACGTCGCGGGCGAGGCCACCGGCGCGGGTCCGCTCTGCGTCAAGCGCCTTTTCGCGCTCGGCCAGTTGCCTCTGGCGTTCGTCAACCAGCAGCGTCATCCGTAACTGCTCTCGACCGAGGGAGGCGACCTCGGTGCGCAGCTGCTCGCGCTCGGTGTCGATCTTCTTGCGAACCGCGATCAGGTCAGAAAGCTCGTTGGCCAGCACGCTGAGCTCATGACGCATTTGCGGCAGAACTGCGCCCAACACCATGGCGGTCCGCACTGACTGCAGTGCATCTTCAGGACTGGCGATCAGTGCCGGGGGCGCTCGGCGTCCAATGCGCTGGAGCGCGGCCAACACTTCGCTGATGAGCTCGCGACGGCTCTCCAACGATTTGTGGATCCCAGTTTCCGTCTCATCGAGTAGCTTGAGGCGATCCTGGGTCGCCGTGATTTTGGACTCGACGTCCCGCAAGCGAGCGGCAGTGTCGATCAGATCCTGGTTGAACTTGCGACGGTCGGCGCCAATCTGATCGATGTCGCGTCTGAGCGCAGCCTCTGTTTCGGCCGATTTCCGCTGCTGGTCCCGCGCCGCCTTAAGCTCTTCGTCGCGCTGCTTGAGCGCATCAAGTTTGTCTGAAGAATTGTTCTGCGCAGGCGGAGCCTTGCTGTCCTGTGCCGATGCGGGGAGCGTCACCCCCAACCCCACGGCAAGGGCGGCGCAAGCGCAAAGGCGGCCGAATTCCCCCAGCCAAATCATGGAAATCACGTTACGCCCGCGAGTTGGAACGGCAAGACCATTTGTTGGTCAAAGGTATTGACGCCGATTGCGACCAAATCGGGGTGCGGCGTCGTCTGAGGCAAAAATTCATCCCCGGTGGTAAGGATGTCCAGCCAAAATCGTTGTTGCGCGGTAGAGCTGCTCCAACAGCATCACTCTGACGAGTTGATGCGGCCAGGTGGCGGACCCGAACGATATCCTTAAATCCGCCTTATCCCTCAAGTTAGGGGCAAGCCCGTCGGCGCCGCCAATCACGAACACTGTCGCTGGTCGGCCATTGGCCCGCCATTTGGAAATCTGGCTCGCAAAATCAATGCTCTCAAGGTTGTCTCCACGGGAATCAAGCAACACGACCGCCGCCTTGTCCGGAATGACGTTGGCGAGCGCGATCGATTCCTCGATCATGCGTTTGCCAGCGTCAGCGGCGCGGCTCTCTCTAATCTCAACGATTTCGATATCGCGCAGTCCCAGCTGGCGGCCGGTCTGCGCCGCGCGCTCGCGGTAGCGCTCGCTCAGCTCGGTCTCCGGGCCCTGTTTCAGGCGTCCAATGGCGGCAACGATGATACGCATCGCACCGTTGAGCCTATCAGGCTGGCCGACGTGCGTCCTTGCCTGTCGCCGACCACATCTTTTCAAGATTGTAGAAGGCGCGAACCTCTGGCCGGAAGACGTGCACAATCACGTCGCCCGCGTCGATCAAGACCCAGTCGCCTTGCCTCATGCCCTCGACACGAACGCGAGAATTGCTCGCATCCTCGATGTCCTTGACGAGGTGATCGGCAACGGCACTGACATGGCGCTGTGACCGTCCAGTGGTCACGACCATGTAGTCTCCGATCGAGGATTTTTCGGTAAGATCGATGACGACGCTGTCCTCGGCTTTCATGTCTTCAAGACGCGCAAGGACGGTGCGGAGCGTCTCCTTGGCAGTTGGGTGCCGGGAGACGTTTTCGGGCGTATGACGCGAAGCCCGAGAGAGTGCAGGTGTATTCAGGGGTTCTGGTCCTTTCTATGCGTTGCACTCACCCCCGGTTCGAACCGGGAGCCTTACAAAACATAATTACCTCGTTCGCGTCTTTCTACCCCGGCGTTTGTGTGCCCTCGCAATGAATTTGCCCTTCGCGCTCTTGCTTCCACGCCTATTACCACCTGATTTGGAACCCTTGGATTTGCCCGGCCCCGCGCGGCGGGCGCCACCGGTCGGGCGTTTTCGACGGCGCAGGGCGCGAAGCGCGGTAGACGACAGGGGCGATTTGAGGCCGTGGAGGAAAGTCCACGCAGGCGCTATTCGGTCGGGCAAGGAAGAGACGGCGTGTTCCGGGATACGCATCCGGGAAAGCGCGTTGCCCGCAGGACTGGCGGCCGCATAAAGGCTTGGGCCCAAACGATCGACGACGACGATAGGCACCTGCTCGGCTATTTTTCGCCACTTCTGCCAGCGGTGAAAACTCCGCAAATTGTCCGCGCCCATGATCCAGACGAATCGGACACCCGGGCATCGGGCCAGCAACCAAGATATCGTATCGTAAGTGTATCTCGTCTTAATGACAGCTTCGAGACCCGTGACATCGATGCGCGGATGATGCGTAAGCGCGCGCGCCGCAGCGATTCGTTCGGGTAAAGACGCGAGCCCTTTGGTGTTCTTGAGCGGGTTTCCCGGTGTCACCAGCCACCAGACGCGATCAAGCTTGAGTCGCTTGAGTGCGAGCAAGGTCGCGGCGAGATGAGCCTGATGTGGCGGATCGAACGTCCCACCAAAAAGGCCAATCCGCATGCCGGGCGTATGTGGTGGCAGTAAGCGCTCGGAATTGGCGGGCGACTTCGAATTCACGGGCGAGTCTGACCATTGCCGTGGATGCGGTATTTGAAAGTGGTCAGTTGATCGACCCCGACAGGGCCGCGCGCATGCAGGCGGCCGGTAGCAATACCGATTTCTGCACCAAAGCCGAACTCGCCGCCATCGGCAAATTGCGTCGACGCGTTGTGCAACACGATCGCTGAATCGACTTCGGTGAGGAACTTGGCGGCGGCAACGTCGTCGTCGGCGACGATGGCGTCAGTGTGATGCGATCCGTAGCGTTCGATATGCGCAATGGCGGCGGCAATGTCGTCCACGACCTTCACGGCGATGATGGCATCGAGATATTCGGTGCCCCAATCCTCCTCGGTCGCGGCCTTTACCCGCTTGTCGATCGCCTGCGTCGCGGCATCGCCACGCACTTCACAACCCGCCGCGATCAGCATTTCGACCAGCGGTTTGAGGTTGGTGGTTTCGCCGCCGCGATCGACCAGCAGCGTTTCGGCCGCGCCGCAGACGCCGGTGCGGCGCATCTTGGCGTTCAGTACGATCTTCTTGGCCATGTCGAGCGAAGCCGAGCGATGCACAAACACATGGCAGACCCCTTCGAGGTGCGCGAATACCGGCACCTTGGCTTCCGCCTGCACCCGCGCCACCAAACTCTTCCCGCCACGGGGAACGATCACGTCGATGTTGCCGTCGAGCCCCTGCAGCATCAGGCCGACTGCAGCGCGGTCGCGGGTCGGGACGAGTTGTATCGCGGCTGCCGGTAGGCCAGCGGTCTCGAGCCCGCTAGCCAAGGCCGCAAGTATCGCCCGGCTGGTTCGCATGCTGTCGGAGCCGCCGCGCAGGATCGCCGCAGTGCCGGCCTTCAGGCAGAGCACGGCGGCATCGGCCGTAACATTGGGCCGGCTCTCGTAGATGATACCGATCACCCCGAGCGGGACGCGCACGCGTTCAATTCGCATGCCGTTTGGCCGCGTCCAGGATTCCGTAACGACGCCAACGGGATCCTTCAATGCCCCGACGGCCTCGATACCTGCTGCGATGGCCTCGACCCGCGTGGCATCGAGCGCGAGCCTATCAAGAGAGGCCCCCGTAACCCCGGCGCCCTTTGCTTCGGCCACGTCCTCGGCGTTGGCCGAAAGAATCGCGGAAGCCTGCTCCCGAACGGCCGTAGCCATTCCCGCGAGCGCGCGGTTTTTCCGATCTGCGGGGGCAACCGCGAGGACGCGGCTCGCCGCGCGGGCACGAAGCCCAATCTCCCGCATGACGCTAGAGATGTCTCCAGTCCCCTCGATGCTTTTGAGCGACGCGGTCATGGCCGAAAAACCGTAAAACCCTTTGTCCGTCGGCACTTCCCTACCACGTCAGATATGTGACGGCGAGATGGGGCCGTCTGGCGCATGGCAGGGTTCGCCGTTGGGGATAACGTGGATAAAAATGCGCTCCACGCAACGGATCAATTGACCTACACATTGCAGTGCCAGGGTGACGACGTTGCAGGAGGTTACCATGGCGTACGGTTCGGGCCGTCTTCCCAGTCGATTTCCTGTGGGCACCAAATTCGTGATCGAAGGTAAACGCGGCGGCGAAGGCCAGGTGCAAGTATTCAGCCGGTACCTGGAATTCCCTGACGGCACGTTCTTCCCGCTGCCGGTCCGGCCGTCGAAGCGGAAATCTGCTCCAACCGGACGGCGCGCCCGTAGATCCCGCGCGCGCTGAGCCAGTCGGCCATTGGCCGAGACCGTTCGGCGTGTTTTTTCGTCACGGACGGGCTGCCGGTTCACAGGTAGACCGAAGGTTTGGCGGGATCGCGAGAGGGTGGGATTGCTCGGCCATTGGCCGACCCCTCGAAATGCGAAAGCCCCAGCCTCTGGTGGGCTGGGGCTGACGGGCGATCGGTCAATCGCCTTTTTCCAATTGTGTCGCTTCCCGATAACGCAGAGCAGGAATCCGGGTTCCGCGAGTTTGTGACTATTCACCGCCGAGCACGAGATCGTCGCGATGGATCATCTCGGTGCGGCCGGCGTAGCCAAGGATCAGCAAGACGTCGGCGGATGAACGACCTTTTATTTTTTCGGCATCGTCTGCGTCGTAAGCAACAAGCCCGCGGCCGATCTCGTGTCCATCCGGGCCGCGGACCAACACGGCATCACCTCGTCCGAAACCGCCCTCGATCTTGATCACGCCCGCAGGCAACAGGCTCTTGCCGCCCCGCAATGCCTTCACCGCGCCCGCGTCGATGACGAGCGCGCCGCGCGGCTCGAGCGATCCGGCGATCCATTTCTTGCGTGAGGTGACAGGATTCGCCGGCGTGAGAAACCAGGTGCAGGCTGCACCCTTGCCGATCTTTTCGAGCGGATGCTGCACGCGCCCGGATGCAATCACCATGTGCGTGCCGGCGGTGGTGGCAATCTTGCCCGCCTCGATCTTCGTGAGCATGCCGCCGCGTGCAAGTTCGGAGCCGGAAGCACCCGCCATGGCTTCGATGCCCGGTGTGATGCGAGCGACCACCGGCACGAGCCGGGCATCGTGTCCCGATCCGGGTGGCTTGTCGTAAAGTCCGTCGACATCGGAAAGCAGCACCAATAGGTCGGCGCTCATCATTGTCGCAACGCGCGCAGCAAGCCGGTCGTTATCGCCATAGCGAATCTCTGTTGTCGCGACGGTGTCGTTCTCGTTGATCACGGGCACGCTGCGCCACTCGAGCAACTTGGCGATGGTGGAGCGGGCATTGAGATAGCGGCGGCGCTCTTCGGTATCACCCAAGGTGACGAGCACTTGACCTGCAGTGAGCGCATGCGCACCGAGTGCCTCGGACCACGCGCGCGCGAGCGCGATCTGACCGACCGCAGCGGCCGCCTGGCTGTCCTCGAGCTTGAGCGCACCTGTTGGCAGTCGGAGCACCGCACGCCCCAGCGCGATCGCTCCGGAAGAGACAACCAGAACGTCACGTCCGTCCTTGTGCACGGCGGCGATATCGGCCGAGAGGGATGCGAGCCACTCGCGTTTGAGCCCGCCCGCGGCGGAATCCACCAGCAACGAGGATCCGACCTTGACGACGATGCGCCGAAAGTCCTTTAGCGACGGCGTTTTCGGCATTGTTCCGAGCGAGCTGTTCATGGCGGCGCTGTGTAGCATGGGAACTGCTGCGTCGTCATGGTTGAGCGTGGTATCATTTACAGAGGGCGAAGCGATGCAGCTTGCGGTCTACGGGGCGGTACTGTTGATTGCGCTCGGCAGCGTGCTGCTGGGACTCGACTGGGTATCGGCACCCATGTCCCCGATGGTGGACACCAAGGCGGGATTAAGCGCCGCAGCTCCATCTCTGCCGCAGCCGCCGAGCAAACCAACTGTCGCAATGCCAAACACGCCGGCCCCTCAGGGCGCACCCGTGCCTGTCCAGCCAAATATTTCTGCGCCGATGAATCCGCCGGTGTCGACGGCTCCCCGCGCGAATCTCGGTGCACCGATTATTGCCCCAGGCCTGACACCGAGCTCTTCGGCGCCACCGGAGGCGGCGGCGCAGGCCACGACCGAAGCGCCAGCTGCGACGCCGGAATCGCCGGTGCATTGCAATGTGAATGCTTGCACGGCGGCCTATCGTTCATTCCGGGCAGCCGACTGCACCTATCAGCCGAGCGATGGGCCGCGCAGGCTCTGCTCAAAGTAAGCGTTCGGTCGGTAGTTCGACCTACATCCCTTTTTGCGGCGCGCTGTCGAGCAATTCCTGCAGTGCCCGCTTGTAGAACTTGGCATTGCCGGTTGTTGCGTGCCCCGAGGTCTGCTCGCTCGCCTGGATCAGAAGCAGTTTTCCGTTCTTTACGCGTTTCATCGCCGCTTCAGTAATGCCTGTCTCCGGAGGATTTCGCTCGTCGTCGGCCGCGTTGATCAGCAAGAGCGGAGCTTCGATCTTCTCGAGATCGGGTGAGGCGTCGTAGTCGCCCGACGAGCCCCACTGCCACAGGAAGTCGTTGGCGTCGGAAGTCGCAGGCGCGGCGAGGCGTGTATCGACAAGCTTGTCAGCCTGGCCGCGCGTCGGCGCCTGCTTCTGGTAGTTGAGCGTGCCGCCGGAGGTGGCGAATGCGAAGAACGCGCTGGCGAGCCTCACTGAATGCGGCTGGTTGGTGTAATTGCCGTTTGCATATTCGGGATCTTGACGGATCGACTCAAGCATCATTCGGCGCAGGATCCAGTTGCGCGATGCCATTGCGGTGGGTTGCGACGCCATGGGCACGAGAACATCCATGTAGTCAGGATATTTCTCGCCCCACAGCCAGACGTTCATGCCACCCATCGAATTTCCGATGATCATGCGCACGTGCTTGATGCCGAGCCCTTCCGCCACCAGACGATATTGTGCATCCACCATGTCAGCGTAGTTATATTGCGGAAACTTCGTCTTCAGCCCATCCGACGGCTTGGTCGAATTTCCGTGACCGATCGCATCGGGGAGGATGATGAAATATTTTTCGGCGTCGAGTGGCTGTCCCGGTCCGAACAACTCGCCGGCAAAGGCAGGCGTTAACATGCTCAGCCCGGAACTGCCGGTGCCATGCAGGACGACGACTGGAATGCCCTCTGGTTTTCCGATCGTTCGGTAGTGAAGGCGGACCTCAGGAAGCGCCTCCCCAGTGTGGAAGCGGAAGTCGCGCGCAATCCAATAACCTTCCTTGGGCGCGGGGTAGTCCGCGGCGTTTGCAGCAAGTGAGATCAATGCAAGACCGAGTGTGGTGGCAGCTCTGAAAAGCATCTGACGTTTCCCCACTTGCGTTATCAGCCGGAATGACTGGTAACGGAGTTACATGATCGCTCCGATTTGCCACGGCACGAATTCAAGTTCGCCATAGCCCAGATCTTCCGACTTGGTATGTGAGCCCGAAGCGACCCGCAGCACCTTTTCGAAAATTTCCTGACCCTTGGTTTCGATAGAGGTCCCATCGAGAACATCGCCGCAATTGATGTCCATGTCATCGGTCATGCGCCGATACATTTCGGTATTGGTCGCGAGTTTGATCGACGGCGTGGGCTTGCAGCCGAAAGCAGATCCGCGGCCGGTGGTGAAGCACATCACGTTGCAGCCGCCGGCCACTTGCCCGGTCGCGCCGACGGGGTCGTACCCGGGCGTGTCCATGAACACGAAGCCTTTCTCCTTGACCGGCTCGGCGTACTCGTAGACCGCGCGCAACGTCGTGGTGCCGCCTTTCGCAGCGGCCCCCAATGATTTTTCCAGAATGGTGGAGAGGCCGCCCGCCTTGTTGCCCGGCGAGGGATTGTTGTTCATTTCGCCGCCGTTGCGCTTCGTGTAGTCCTCCCACCAGCGGATGCGCTCGGTGAGTTTTTCACCAACAGCGCGATTGATGGCGCGCCGGGTCAGCAAATGCTCGGCGCCGTAGATCTCGGGCGTTTCGGCGAGTACCGCCGTCCCGCCATGTTTGACCAGAAGGTCAACGGCGGATCCGAGCGAGGGATTTGCGGTGATGCCGGAATAGCCGTCTGATCCGCCGCACTGGAGCGCGAGTACGATCTCCGAGGCAGGTCGTGTTTCTCTTTTGGCGCGCGCCGCGACGGGCAGCATGGCCTTGATGCGTTCCACACCCTGTTCGACCGTTTTCTTCGTCCCACCGGTCGCCTGGATTGTCATGGTCTGGAAGTGATCGCCTTCGACCATTTCGTATTCTTCTTTCATGCGATCGATCTGGAAAACCTCGCAGCCCAGGCCGACCATCAATGCAGCGCCGAGATTGGGATGCGTGGCGTAGCCCCACTGGGTCCGCCGCAGCAATTCCCATCCTTCGCCATACGCCGCCATTCCGCAGCCGCTGCCATGCACAAACGCCACCGCTCCATCGATTTCCGGATGGTCATCGAGAATGCCGGATCGGTTGACTTCCTCGGCGATGAATTTTGCGACCGAGGCCGAGCAATTCACCGAGGTCAGGATGCCGATATAATTGCGTGTACCGGTCTTGCCGTTGGGTCGAAGATAACCTTCGAATGTCGCCCGCAATTCTGGCGCCAGGACTTCGTCGTTCTTTGCGCCCTCGGCAAAACGGTAGTCGCGCGCGAAATCGCGCAGTGCCACATTTTGCTCGTGCACCCAATCACCAGGTGCGATCGGCTTTGACGCAAAACCGATGGTCTGTCCGTATTTTTGCACCGGGCGGCCTTCGCCGATGGCCGCTATCGCCATCTTGTGGCCACGCGGCACCCGCTCGCGCGCCGTAACGCCCGCGGCGACGGCTCCGACGGAAATTTGATCGACGGCAACGACGACATTGTCTTCGGGTGATAAGCGGATGGTCCTCGGTGCACTCATGGAAAACCTGATTTTGACGACCGCTGCATTCCGGCAGCCTGACGAGGGCTGTTGCACGACGCTGATCGCAAGTAACATCGCAGTCAACAGGCGTTTTGAAAATAGCCGAGCTGGGGGAGGAAATTGTGTCGTACCGGTCGCGTTGTCGGGCTCGTAAAGTAAGAGCGCGCTAGTACACCACGACAGACCTGATCGATTTTCCTTCGTGCATCAGATCGAAGGTGTCGTTGATCTTCTCGAGCGGCATTGTATGCGTAATCAGGTCGTCGATATTGATTTTGCCTTCCATGTACCAGTCGACAATTTTTGGCACGTCGGTACGCCCGCGCGCGCCGCCGAAGGCCGTCCCACGCCAAACACGTCCGGTGACGAGCTGAAACGGCCGTGTGGAAATTTCCTGCCCGGCGCCGGCCACGCCGATGATGATGCTCTCGCCCCAGCCGCGGTGACAGCATTCCAGCGCCTGACGCATGGTCGCGACATTACCGATGCATTCGAATGAAAAGTCGGCACCACCGCCGGTCAGGTCGACAACGGCCTGCACGACCTTGTCTCGGCCCACTTCGGCGGGGTTGACGAAATGGGTCATGCCGAACTTCTCAGCCATCGCGCGTTTGGCGGGATTGGTGTCGATCCCGACGATCTTGTCCGCGCCGACCATACGCGCGCCCTGGATTACGTTGAGACCGATGCCGCCGAGCCCGAATACGGCGACATTTGCTCCAGGCCAAACCTTTGCGGTGTTGATGACGGCGCCGACCCCGGTCGTGACGCCGCAGCCGATGTAACAGATCTTGTCGAAGGGGGCGTCTTCGCGGACCTTCGCGAGCGCGATCTCAGGTAACACCGTGTAGTTGGCGAAGGTCGAGCAGCCCATGTAGTGGAAGACCGGATCACCGTCGCAGCGGAAACGGCTGGTGCCGTCCGGCATCACGCCTTTGCCCTGCGTGGCACGGATCGCCGTGCAGAGATTGGACCTGCGCGAGAGACAGGTTTTGCATTGGCGGCACTCCGGCGTGTAGAGCGGAATAACGTGGTCGCCCGGCTTCAGGGTGCTTACCCCTGCTCCGACCTCTCGCACGATCCCTGCACCTTCATGGCCGAGGATCGCCGGGAACAAACCCTCCGGATCGGCGCCTGACAGGGTGTAAGCGTCGGTGTGACAGATGCCTGTCGCCTCGATCTCGACCAGCACTTCGCCGGCCTTGGGACCTTCGATATCGATGGTCTCGACGGTCAAGGGTTCGCCGGCTTTCCAGGCGACTGCGGCACGCGTTTTCATGATATCCTGCCAAATGATGGGTGGTGCGGTACTGCCTTATTATGAGCGGGCGCGGCATGCTGAGCCACGAATTTTTCATCCCTGCCGCGATCGCGCCGAGCCGCTAAACCGGTTCTTTGATGTCAGCGTCTTCCTGCGCCTTGTCGATGACCTTGAGGAGGGCGCGCAAAACGTCCTGTACACTTTCGCCCGATTGCGCGGAGAGCACCATCGGTGTTTTCCGGCAGGCTTTTTTCAGCTTTGCGATTTGTGCCTTGATTGTGTCCTTGGTCATTGCGTCCGCTTTCGAGAGCGCAACAATCTCAGGCTTTTCCGTCAATCCTTGTGCGTATGCCTCAAGTTCGTCGCGCACGATTTTGTAGGCAGCGCCCGCATCTTCCGCGGTCCCGTCGACGAGGTGCAGCAGTACACGACAGCGCTCCGTATGACCCAGGAAATGGTCGCCCAAACCTGTTCCTTCATGTGCGCCTTCGATCAGGCCGGGCAGATCGGCCACCACGAATTCGCGCCCATCGACTTCAACGACACCGAGCTGCGGATGCAGCGTCGTAAATGGGTAATCGGCGATCTTCGGCTTCGCCGCGCTCACTGCAGCGAGGAAGGTGGATTTGCCGGCGTTCGGAAGTCCGACGAGGCCGGCGTCGGCAATCAGCTTTAGCCGCAGGCGGATTGTGCGCTCTTCGCCAGGTTGGCCAGGATTGGCATGACGCGGAGCGCGATTGGTGGACGATTTGAAGTGCGCGTTACCGAAGCCGCCATTGCCGCCACGTGAAATCGTGACGCGCTGGCCGACCTTGGTGAGATCGGCAATCAGCGTTTCGCCATCTTCTTCGTAGACCTGCGTGCCGATCGGCACCTTCAGGACCACGTCCCTACCGTTGGCTCCGGCACGGTCCTTGCCCATGCCGTTACCGCCGCGCTGGGCCTTGAAGTGCTGCTGATAACGGTAATCGATCAGCGTATTGAGGCCGTTGACCGCCTCTATCACCACGTCGCCACCTTTGCCGCCGTCGCCACCGTTCGGTCCGCCGAACTCGATGAATTTCTCGCGCCGGAACGAGATGCAGCCGTTCCCGCCCGCGCCGGACGCAATATAGACCTTGGCTTCATCGAGGAATTTCATGGCCTTAGGGTATATCCCAAGGCGCCGTCATTCGCCAAAGGAGGTCCGGGAATAAATCCGCGCGACGTCCGATCCAGTCCATGCAGCCAATTGCAGGGAGACCGGACATGAGCACAAACGATCACGAGAAAGGCCCCAGCCGTCGCAAGGTTCTTGAATGTATGACCTGGGCGGGAACCGGCGTGTTGTGGACCGTCGCGGGCGGAGTACCGACCTCGCTCGGCATTATCGACGAAGCGCTGGCGCAGCAGAGCAAGGGTTTCACCTTCCTGCAGATCAGCGACAGTCACATGGGTTTCGACAAGCCCGCCAATCCGAATACCAAGGGCACGCTCGAGGAAGCGATCGGGCGAGTGAAAGCGCTGACGGTCAAGCCGTCATTCATGATCCACACGGGAGATATTTCGCATCTGTCCAAACCGGTGGAGTTCGACGATGCAGATCGCATCATTTCGGACGCGCGGCTCGATGTGCACTATGTGCCGGGCGAACACGACATCATCGACGAGGATCAGGGCAAGCTTTATCGGGATCGTTATGGCCGCGGCACCAAAGGTGCGGGCTGGTACAGCTTTGACGCCGATGGTGTGCATTTCATCGGCCTCGTCAACGTCGTCGACCTGAAAGCGGGCGGCCTCGGCAATCTCGGCAACGAACAGTTGGAATGGCTCGAAGACGATCTGAAAGGACGCTCGGCGTCACAGCCGATTGTCGTGTTCGCGCATATCCCGTTGTGGACGGTCTACCCGGAATGGGGTTGGGGCACGCAGGACAGCGCACGGGCGCTCGAATATCTCAAGCGGTTCGGTTCGGTGACTGTTCTCAACGGCCATATTCATCAAGTCATGCAGAAGGTCGAGGGCAACGTGACCTTCCACACGGCGCGCTCAACGGCGTTCCCGCAACCGGCGCCCGGGTCTGCTCCGTCACCGGGACCGATGAAAGTGCCCGACGACAAGTTGCGTACGATGCTCGGGATCGCCAGCGTGACGTTCAAGCAAAACGAGCAACGGCTTGCCATCATCGACACGCCGCTGCAGGGATGAGCTTGAACATGGCCAAGAAGACGAAATCGCTGATCAACAGCGTCGTTGCGGGCGTGGTGGCGTTGCTCGTCTTTGCCGCCACGCCGACCTGGGCGGACGATATTGCCGTCAAGATCGGTAACTTCACTTTTGGTCCGCAAGAGCTGAAGGTGAAGTCCGGGACAACAGTGACGTGGACCAACGAAGACGATATCCCGCATACCGTGGTGTCACCGAACAACTTCAGGTCAAAACCGCTCGACAGCGAGGATAAATTCTCGTTCACATTCACGACACCCGGGACCTACAAGTACTTTTGTTCCTTGCATCCGCATATGACCGGGACAATTGTCGTGGAGGCGGCGACCGGAAGCATCACGCCGCAACAGTGATGCAACGGTGCGGAACGACAGCATGGCGTATGAAGGCGGCGGCGATCGTGGCAAGGCGGAGCGTTTTCGCGCCGCAGCTTTGCCTTATCTCGACGATGTCTACACGCTTGCGCGTTATCTTTTGCGCAATACGGCCGACGCCGAGGATGCCGCACAGGAATGCTATCTGCGCGCGTTCCGACATTTCGAGACATTTCGTGGCGGGCCGATCAAGCCGTGGTTGCTGGCCATCCTGCGCAACGTCTGTCGCGCCGAATATGCCCGTCGCGGGGCGCTTACGGCCGTCGTGGACAATCTCGAGGAGGCCGAAAATAAATCCGACGGATTGTGGAGCGAGGCGCAGAGTTCTCCCGAAACGGAAACCCTGCAACGGCTCGATGGTGAAAGCATGCAGCGACTGATCACGCAGTTGCCGGGCGCGTTTCGCGAGGCACTTGTGCTGCGCGAGGTCAATGATTTGAGCTATCGGGAAATTGCCGACGTTACGGGCGTGCCCGTCGGTACGGTGATGTCGCGTCTTGCGCGCGCACGCGGACTGTTGCGCGCGGCCTGGCTGGCGGAGGAGAAGGGGCCATGACCTGCGAGGAAGCAGACGTCATGTTGCATGCTCTCATCGACGATGAGCTTGATGCCGGGCATGCGCGCGAAGTCGAGACGCATGCCGCCGGCTGCGCGCGCTGCGCGGCGCAACTCGGGTCCTATCGCGATCTGCGACAGGCGCTGCGGGGTGGCGGAAACCTGCGCCATACGGCTCCGGCATCGTTGCGGCGGAGCATCGATCGTGCGGTTCCCTCGCCGGCAGCGACCGACCGGCGCACTCTGCTCAAGGGTTTTGCGCTTGGCGGCCTGCTGTCGGCGGCAGCAGCCGCGAGTGTAACGCTGGTTGTCTTGCGCGAGGACCGCGATCAGCGGATCCTCAGCGAAGCGATCTCGGCGCACCTGCGCTCATTGCAGGCCGACCATTTGACCGACGTGCTCTCGACCGATCAGCACACCGTCAAACCTTGGTTTAACGGCCGCATTGATCTGGCACCGCCGGTGATCGATCTCGCTGGGCAAGGCTTCACGCTGATTGGCGGACGGCTCGATTTTATAGACGGCAAGTCGGTTGCCGTGATCGTCTATCGCCGTCGCGTGCACGTGATCAATCTGTTCGTCACGCAGGGTGTCGGTTCTTCCTTGCCGGGGCCCCGGATGGAAACCGTACAGGGCTTCAACATCCGCCGCTGGACCGATCAAGGATTGAATATGCTCGCGGTGAGCGACATCAATCGCGAAGAACTCGACGAATTTGGCAACAAGTTTGAGGCAGCCGCGCGCGCGGCGCGCGCGACTTAGCAATCCTGCGCGAGCTTGGAAGACGTGGATGGCCGGGCCTTGCGCCCGGCCATCCAACGTCAATGACACCCGTGCGGGGCCGGTCTACATCACTCGCTTCACGCGGCCCCAGGTCTTCAGTGCTGACCAGATGCCCCGCTCAAGCCGGAAGCGGTCGATGGGTGCCGACGATTTGATCGAGTTGATCCGGTAGAGACCAACGCCGGTCCATTGGAAGCCGCACTTCTCCAGCACCCGGCGTGAGGCCGGGTTTGTGACGCGTGCGCCGGCCTGAAGTGCCTCGTGCGAAAGATCGGTGAAGGCGTAGTCGATCAATGCGTGAAGCGCTTCGGTGGCGTAGCCCTTGTTCCAGTAAGGGACGCCGAGCCAGTAGCCGAGCTCAGGCACGTCATCATAGTGAAACATGATTCCGCAGGCGCCGATGATCGTCCGGTTACGCAGCGTGATCAGAAATGCGGCTTCGCCGTTCTTGTTCGCCCCACCGATGAACTTCTCGGCGTCCGCCACTTTGTACGGGTAGGGAATGCGCGCGGTGTTTTCCGCGATGCGGCGGTCATTGGCGAGCGCTGCTACCGCTTTAGCGTCCTCGAGGCGCGCCGCGCGCAAGGCAAGCCGCTTGGTCTCGAGGACGGGACTACTTCCCTCGCGGTAAGGCTCTCTCGGTATTTCCTCTAGTAGTGTCATGGCACGGGCTCCAGGTTTGAAAAGTCGAGAGGGGGAGCCGGTCACCCGTCTCCCCCTCTCAGAGCCCTACGAGCCCCGCCGGTTTGACTTGGAATGACCGGCGGACCTCGTTTATGTCCACCGTCTTACTCGGCCGCAGCCTCCGTCATCGGTACAACGGACACGTAGGTGCGGCCTTTAGCTTTCGTTGCGAACTGAACCTTTCCATCGATGAGCGCGAACAGCGTGTGATCCTTGCCGGTACCGACATTGTGGCCGGCGTGCCATTTGGTGCCGCGCTGGCGAGCAAGGATATTGCCGGCGAGCACGATCTTGCCGCCGGTCGACTTCAAGCCGAGCCGCCGGCCCGCGGAGTCGCGGCCGTTTCGTGAAGATCCGCCTGCTTTCTTGTGCGCCATAGTGGTCTCTCGAATTCTCTTACTCTGTACACCGATTCCGTGAAGGAATCATCTCACTTCTTCTTGCTCTTTGTAGCGGCCCTCGCGGGCTTTTTTGCGGCCGCTTTGGCCGACTTTTTGGCCTTGGTTTTGGCTGATTTGGCTTCCGCCGCCGGAGCAGCTTCGGCTTCAGCTTTCGGCTTTGACTCGCGTTTGGGTCGCGGTGTTGCCGTCTTCGACGGTTTGGCGCCGCCGGTGAGAATCTCGGTGATGCGAATCACCGAAAATTCGTGGCGATAGCCGCGCTTGCGCCGCGAATTCTTGCGGCGCCGCTTTTTGAAGGCGATCACCTTGTCGCCGCGCGAGTGTTGGAGCACCTCGCCGGCAACGGTCGCGCCCGAGACGGTCGGTGTGCCGAGCTGCGGTGCGTCACCGCCAACGACCAGCACCTCGCCGAACTCGACGATCTCGCCGGGGTTACCATTCACCCGGTCCACCCGGATCACATCTTCGGCGGCGACCCGGTATTGTTTGCCGCCAGTCCTGATGACTGCGAACATCTTTTTCGTCCTCGTGTTCGATCCCGGCGCTCGGATTGTTCCGGACCGGCTTCTTTCAGTCGGTTTGTTGTTTGTTTTTAAGAGCTTAGTTCGCCCTTGAAAAATCGCGCGGACCCGAGGGCCCGCGCGCCATGCTTATGGCGGGGAAAAGCCCGGTCTGTCAAGAAACCCGGCAGTTCTTGGTGCCGCTGCGCGGGGCACTGAAAGCGTTCGGTTGGCCGGTTCAGGTCTCGGTTTTTGCCGGGGCGGTATCCGGCCAAGCCGGAGCATCGATTTCATTACCCGATTGCACCAGCCGATAGCCGACACCCAACTCGGTCACCAGAATTTTCGGCGAGTCGGGGTGTGGCTCGATCTTCTGGCGCAGCTTGCGGACGAAGATGCGCAGATAGTGCGTGTCGTGCACATGGATCGAGCCCCACACTTCCTTGAGCAGATGCTGGTGGGTGACCACGTTTCCGGCATGCTGGGCCAGAACCTGCAACAATCGATACTCCTTCGGCGTCAGCGTCAGGCGCTTGTCGTTAAGCAAGACCGCCCGCGCCGCGAGATCGATGGTGAGAGGGCCGGCCTTGACGGTGGGCTCTCCGGACACGGCGCGCATTTGCCGCCGGAGGGCCACGCGCACGCGGGCGAGCAATTCGGCCATGCCGAACGGCTTCACCACATAATCGTCGGCGCCCAGTTCGAGCAAGTGAACCTTCTCCGCTTCGCTGGAACGTACCGAAAGAACGATGATCGGCACGCTCGACCAGGAGCGGATACGCTCGACGACGTCGGCCCCGTCCATATCCGGCAGGCCGAGATCGACGATCACGAGGTCGATCGGACGCAGCGTAGCCGAGCGGATAGCTTCGGTGCCAGTACCGGCTTCGTGCACAACGAAACCATTGAGTTCGAAACCGGTACGCAGGAACCGGCGGATTTGAATTTCGTCATCAACGACGAGAACGATTGGAGATGGCTCAGTCATCGGAATCGCTTTCAAGTTGCGGGACGGCGGTTTGTGTCACGGGCAATTCGATCGCCACCGTAGTGCCGAGGCCGGGCCCCTCACTGACGGCGGTCACCTTTCCGGCATTGGCGGCGATGAAGGCGTTGGCAATCCACAAGCCGAGCCCAGACCCGCTTGTGGTCGCGGCGTGGCGCTCGCCACGCGCAAAGCGATCCCAGATTTTCGATTTTTCGGCGCTTGTCAGACCGGCGCCCTGGTCGACGACGCCGATGATCAGGTGGCCTTCGCGCGTACGCGCATCGACCGCGATCCGCGATCCGGCCACGGAATATTTCACCGCATTGTCGAAAATCTGTATCAGCGCCTGTTGCACCAGCACCGGATCAACGTAGATCAACGGAAGGTCGGCGGGCAGATCGACGACGAGATGGCGGTCCGCCAGGCGGTGGCGGCAGCGCTCCACCGCCGAGTTGATGATGTCGGCTGGATCGGCCCATTCGGCGTGCGGTTTTACGCCATCGCTGCTGATGCGCGTGGCATCAAGCAGGTTTTGAATGTCGTTATTGAGACGCTCTGCTTCGTCACGCACGTCGTGAACGAGCGCCGTCAGTTTCTTCTCGTTTCGCAGCGCCGGTGCCGCGCTGAGCACGGTTGCTGCTCCAAGAATTGAGGCGAGGGGTGTCCGCAACTCATGACTGACAGATCCGATGAGTGCCTCTCGCAACTGATCGGTCTGCGAGCGCATGCGCGCTTCGCTGATCGCATGAGCGACGCCGAGCCGCTCGAGCGTTGCCGTTGCGTCCGCGAGGACCGCATCGACCCGCACGCGCAGTTCGTCGGACCGTTCTTTAGACTCACGTCCGAGATTGATGGCAATGACTCCGAATTCGCGATTCTTCGGCGATACCGCGCGCACCAGCCAGATTTCGCCGCTGGGGGCCTTCACCGTGGCCCCTGCGGGGGCGTCGCGGCGGCCCGAGGCAGCCTCGACGACCTCACCAAGCACCTGCTCGGGTACGATCACACCGGCGCGGCGCCCGCTGCTGTTCGATGCTTCGCGCGCGCTTGGAAAAAGCACGACGTTGCGCTGCATGACGCTTGCGAGATGGTCCTCGATGGCGGCGTGAATGTCGGAGACGTCGAAGGCGACCGCCAGACGTCGCGAAAAAGCGTAGAGATCCCGAAGGTCTATTTCGCGCTGCCGCGCCATCTCCAGCTGGCGCTTGAGTCGCGTAGCGAGCTGGCTTACGGCGACGGCAACGAAGATGAAGAGGATCAGGTCGATGACTTCCTGCGGATCCTTGATGCGGAAACTGTAGAGTGGCGGATAGAAGAAGAACGCTGAGGCAAGCACGCCGCAAATCGCCGCAACAACGGCCGATACGATTCCCCACCGCGTTGCCGCGATCACCACCGGGATCAGGTAGACCACGGAACCGTGGGCCAGCCCGACTTCCCAGACCAGCGCGAACAGCACCGCGGTGATGGCCGCGACCAGGCCCAGCGTCATGAGAACGCCGCGCAGTTCCTTCCGGATAGGGTCGAACTTCAGCGTGTCATGCATCGCATCGGCGGGGGTGACCGGATTGATCGACGGTTTCAATATACGCCTCGCCACCTTCGCCTGTCTTGTCGCGCTTGGTTAGAAAGCGCCCTCTATTGGGGCTTTTTATGGCCCGACCCCAGCGCGCTTTCACTTTGCGGACGTATCCTCACCGCAAACTGACTCATCGCTGCAGTTTGTACGGTGTAGCCGAAGCCGGGTTTTCTCTTAAGTTCCTCACTTGGCCATACATCTCTAGACAGGCAACAAGTTCAGTATAGGTTGGGCTAAACCATTCTATTGATTTGATACACCTAATTCGCTCTGCGGCAGGAAATGTCGACCAATTGGCTGCAAGCGATTCACGTGTTCTCTTTTCGCCTTCGAGACAGGATTTTTCCCTCGCGGCGGCGTCTTCAGCATATGCAACCTTGGCAGCAGCGCGACAACTCGACGTCACATCCCAATTGGGAACGCCATCTGCAGAGCCACCCTTGCTCACTCTCCGAGCCTGTGCGTACACAGGCACGGCCGCGATTAGCAAAACAGCAACGACTATCTTCAGGTTCATTAGAACGTACCATCGATAACGCGAGTGGCTGCCGGTGTTCTCGGATTTTTGACCTTAATCCAGGTTTTAGAAGGCCTGAGCGATAAGGCACATTCAATTTCTTTTAGACAATTTCCTCAAGCCCGGGATTGCAAACGGCGGCAAAAAGTTTGTCACGTAGCCCTCAGCGTGTTCAGCTGACTGGATGCCCTCGCGCTTTGCGGAGCAGCCATTTTAGTGCCGTCTTGCGCTCAATCAGAGGCTGGCGCCGGACGTCGTCACCTGAGAGAAGAAAATCGAAGGCTAGGCAACGGCTTTCTCAACGCCGACGAGGATCCTTTTTGAAGAAGTGAAAAATCTAGTACGGAGGGGCAAAGACGAACTCCATTCTACAGCTGCGTGGCGAGCAGGCTGCCAGAGCTTCCAGTCCAGAGGTCTCCCGTGACAGCCTACATGTCGGTTCAAAGTGCCTTGCGAAGGGAGTTCTTGCACCGATTTGTTCCTCTGTCACTAAGCTGACGCAGGCGCGAGCGCCAAACACTAGTGCGGATTTCGTGGTCATCTTGAAGGGACTGATAATCCGGGACTTACAAACTTGAGATCTGGGGCCGCAAAACGTTTTTGCGGCTTGTCGTAGCCCGCATCTTGCAAATTCAAAAATCAGGATTGAGTGATGCTTGGAGCTAACGTGCGCTCAAGGATGGGTGATGGGTCAGGGGCTGGTCTTTGCATTAGAAATCCGTCCTTGATCGCCTGCCTAATCCCATCCTCTATCAAAGTCTTGGCCACGTCAGGGACGCTAGTCCCGTGCGTTCCGAGCTTGGACAGTTGGTCCAAATAGTCCCAGGTTGCCACAGCGAGAGTTATGGGTCGGCGGTCAGTATCGGCCATAGGTGACCCGTAACACACGTCGTGAGGATTGAGTCGTTTTCGACTCGAAAAAGAGTCGAAACCGTTCATCATTCGTTAAAGGGGGCTATGGCACATTCCGAAAAGAAAAAAGGGCGGCCACAGGGAAGCCGCCCAAGAAGATGTCAGAGTGAGCCGCCCCTCTTGATGGGGACTTGAAAGCGAAGCGCTGCGCCCACAGCGCTTTGCTGACTTTTATTTTTGCTGGAAAATCCTAATGAAACGTTAGCGACGAGCTGCGTCGCATCAGGCCAGGCAAGCTCCGTACAGAGCGCGAACAAAGGCGAGAGGCTTGGTTAACGCCTACTACGGAAGGCTGTACGGAGCCAGAACAAAACGCCGCGAGCTGAGCGTCGGGCATGACCCGGCAGGGTTTGCTCTGGGGTCGCCAGGCTCGCTTCAGAAAGAAACGCTATTCAGGATCAACAGGCCTACAAAAATGGCCGTCAGTGACAGGCCAAACGCCTGAGTAGTCCTATACTCACTTGTACTAAACACCTGTGCAGTTGCGCGTTGACTTGTATTTGTCATGACGTCGATCCCTGGATTTCACTCTTGTCTTTATCAGGAAAAAGGTAAATCACCGTTAGAGGACCGCGCCAGCATACAGAGGGAGCTTTCGACGATAGAAAGGTGACGCAAAACTATACATAGGTGCAATTCGGAGGTGCTTCACCGGATGATTGAGATTGATCCCCCGTTCAAGCGCAGCACCGTGCCGCCATCTATGTCATTGAACGCTTTTCGGGCAATCGAGAATGACTTTTTCGATCGAGTGGTACTAGACGGTGGCGGAAACCAGGCGGGTGGCAAGGCCGAATTAATAATTTGTTAGTCATGTCGAGTTGATGATCGACGGCGATGGGGGGCACCACGGGGCCGTCGATGTCAACTTCATCTCCTCGGCTGCGTCACCGAACACGCCGCTCGTCAAACCGGGTTTGCGGGCGCAAGCGGCCACCTAAACGCTCACGCATGCCGACCATCAGATACTCGCTGCTAGTCATGGCAGCATGTGGTACATTGGCGATCGGCGCCAATTTCGTCTTTCGCGATGATCTCTTCACTGGCCTGACCGGCCATCGGACGCAGACTCAAATCAGATATGAAAACCAAATTACTGCCTTGCGCGAACAAATCGATCGCGTCAGCCAGCCCGACCAAGAGCGAATTGAGCAGCAGATCAAGCCGCTGCTGCAACGGCAGACGACATTAGAGGAAGTCGGGTCAGTCAAAAAACCCTCGATTCAAATACGAAACACGTTGCCAGCGAGCGGTGCAATCGGCATGGGGCCGTCATCGTCAGCTGTTGAAACGCCATCCGCAGCAATCGTTGCAACACCTCATGCAGAGCCCGCAAAGCAAGCTGATCAACCAACTATCCTTGACCATCGCAGTCAGCCGGCGTCGAAGGGCTATATCATGTACGTCAACTCGCCGACAAATTGGACGCCAGTGCCGTTGCCAGACGAGATCAGCGAGGCTGCGAACGCTCCGCGCAACAACAACATACGCGCCGAGATTGAGAAGGCAGCAAAGTTGTTCGACGTCGACGTGCGGATGATGAAAGCGTTTGCCAGAATCGAATCTGGCTACAATCCGAAAGCTAAGACAGGCAGTTATAAATGTTTATTCCAGCTTTCTAACTGGGAGTTTGCCAAATACTGGCAGGGCAACATCTACGACATCCGTGACTGCTCGATCGCGGCGGCCAGAAAGTTTGCCACTGAGGCGGCGGAGTTCGAGAAGGACATCGGTCGTGAGGCCACGGCTGCTGAACTCTATTGTATCCACCAGCAAGGCTATCAAGGCTGTGCGTTTCATCACGCCGCGCCGCAGCAGTTGGCATGGAAAAATATGTACCTGACTTCCGAGGGTCAGGAGAAGGGCGAGAAATGGGCACGCAAGGCCATTTGGGGAAACGTTCCGTCGGA
>DATLJR010000470.1:0-2914 GCA_035538755.1 Pseudolabrys sp. | reverse complement strand
CTCGGGCTGGGTGTGCCGCCGAATTTGGTCGCACTTGCGGACGATGTGATCCAATAGGGGACGATGTGATCCAATAGGGGGCCTGATGTCCGCTTGTGGCACAAAGCGGAGACCACGATCGTGCCGAGCCATGTCCGCTTTTGGGGGTAAAGAGGACATCGCGATTGCAGAGCGTCATGTCCGGTTTTGAACCAAAGCGGACATGGCGGTTTAGGATTTTTGCAGTCTGGCGCTGGTCATTTTGACCAGAAGCGATCCCGCCAACAGGTCCTACATAGACGAGGGGTGCCGGGGGGAGGAAATCGCGCTCGACCGAAAATTCGATCTCCCGAATCCCTATCGCGGCCAGATTCGAAAAGTTTGGTTAGGGTCGCAACAGGTCGAGAAAACCCAAAGTAATAAGATAACGATAAATGTCGCAAATAGTACGGGGACGACGCGCCTTGTTGTCTGCTGCTTGTCCATAGCTTGAGACTATGGACGCCGGCTGAACGAGAGGAGTTTGCATTAGATCAAATTATCCTAGGTCAAAATGGCGCAACGCAGCGCAGCGCAGCCAAAAAATCACTATGTACATTGGGCGCTGCCTACAATTCGGTGCTAGCTTTCAGCGTGGAGACTGCATGGCGCGAAAACAGAATTTTCGTTTAGAAGTAGTGACGATCGAGTTTGACGGACGCATCATTGTGGGAAGCTTTTCCGTGGATAAGGGACTGGTGACGACGTTCTACGGTAGGGACAGCAAATCGACACAAGTCGGCGGCTCTCGTCCAGCGGTCACCGCAAAGCGGTTGCTGCACGAGTTGGCCGAAAAGGCGAAGAGAGACCTGCGGTGAGCATGCGGGCACAAAAAGCCTGCCAGGATGATGGCCTCCCGCCTGTGAACCACCGTCGGCGCTAAAATTTAGCAAACTGGAGGTTACATGTTTCATTGTCGTGCCCTGATCGCCGCCATCGCACTGAGCGCCATCATCGTTGCTCGCCCCGCCTACGCGGAGGACAAGTCAATAGTGGTGGCATCGACCACATCGACGCAGGACTCTGGTCTGTTCGAGTACCTATTGCCAATCTTCAAACAGAAGACGGGAATCACCGTGAAGGTTTTGGCGCAGGGCACCGGTCAGGCTCTTGATACGGCGCGGCGTGGCGACGCCGATGTCGTGTTTGTGCACGCCAAATCAGCCGAAGAAAAATTCCTTGCCGAAGGCGAGGGCGTGAAGCGCTTTCCCGTGATGTACAACGACTTCGTGCTGATCGGTCCGAAAGACGACCCTGCAGGCGTTAAAGGCATGAACGACGTTGCCAAGGCCTTTCAGACCATCAAGGACAAGCAGGCATGTTTTGTCTCGCGCGGCGATCGTTCCGGTACGCATATCGCTGAGCTCAATCTCTGGAAGGCATCCAACATCGATATCGAGAAGGACAATGGCCCTTGGTACAAGTCAATCGGTCAGGGCATGGGAGCCGCACTTAGCTTTGCCAACGCCAGTAATTGTGATGTGTTCTCGGACCGTGGCACGTGGATTCATTTCAAGAACAAAGGCGACTTGGAGATTCTGGTTGAGGGCGACAAGCGTATGTTCAATCAGTACGGCGTCATGCTGGTGAATCCGGCTAAGCACCCAGATGTAAAAAAGGAACTTGGCCAGCAATTCATCGATTGGCTGGTCTCGGCGGACGGCCAGCAAACAATCGCGAATTACAAGATCGACGGCGAGCAATTATTCTATCCTGACGCTAATGATCCGAACGCATAATGTGCGCCCCATGGCAACGATTACAGGCGCACATTTCTTCTCTTTTTGAACTTTTCGCAATGTCTGCTTTTGGCCCAAAGCGGACATCGGCGGTCACTTCCAATCCTCCAGTTTGAGCCGGTAAGATGTCTGTCCTCAGCCTCGGCTGTTTTGGATAGTGGCTTAGCGAGCGGAGTGCGGCGGAGGTGCATTAGCCCAAGCGAACTAACTATGCCGAGCTCCCCTTCTTGTCCGCAGCAGCGCGTCAAGGCTAATTGGGCCAGGGCCGGCGAACACAAGGTAGAGAAATACGAAGCAATAAAGGATCGCGAGGTTGCCCCCGTTTACGTAAGGGAAGAAGCCTTTTGGGGCATGAACCATGAAATAGCCTATCGCCATTTCGCCTGACGTTATCAAGGCCGCCCAACATGTGAACAGACCGATGACGATCAGCCCCCCACCAATCAGCTCGATGACCCCCTCAAACCAAGTCAGCGACAGAAAGGCAGGGAAACCTGCACCGGTCGGGAACCCGAACAGCTTGACCAAGCCATGTTGAATAAACAAAAGCCCCACCATGATGCGCAAGATGCTGAATACGTAGGGCTCAAGTCGATCGATCGTGTCCATATGCTGCTCTCTTGTTCTTGGCGCATAACACATCGCCATCAGCCGCTTACAACAGTTGAAATGTCCGATTATTCCATCGGATTAAATCTGATAACCCACTCGACCGCCACGAACGCGAAGTTGGAGTGCCAAGTCCCGCGCAGCCCGCCGTCAGGATGTCTGCTTTTTGCACGAAGCGGACATCCAAACGTCAGCCGGCAATGTCCGCTTTTGGGAGTAAAGCGGACCTGACGTGGGCCTAATGCGATGTCTGCTTTTGACGCAAAGCGGACATTGCGCCGCCGCGCGGGGATACCACGGTTAGTATTCCTTATCGCGGCGCGAACTTGTAGCGGAATGTGCAGCTCGGCGCGCCTTGCATGATAGTGTGGTCACGGGTGAAAGTGACTTCACCACTGCCGGCCGCGGCCGCGGCAATATCAAAATCAGTCTCACATATCAGTAGCGCGCCGAGTTCAGGCTCACCGAGTGCGCGAAAGAACTCTGCGAAGCGGCAATGCTTTATATCGAATTCCAGCGCTTCCTTATCGTGGCGTAGCATCTCTACC
>DATLJR010000469.1:0-4299 GCA_035538755.1 Pseudolabrys sp. | reverse complement strand
GGCCTTGCTGCGGAAGACTGCGACCCATTGCTCGAAGCCAATCTCTGCGCGCGCCGTGAGCGGCCATACCGCCGTGCTGCCGAGGAGCGCGATGAACTCGCGCCGCTTCATTCGATCACCTCGTCGGCAATGGAAAGAATGCCCGGCGGCACGGTGAGGCCGAGTGCCTTCGCGGTTCTCAGATTGAGCACAAACTCGAATTTGGTGGGCTCCATCACCGGCAGGTTGGATGGGCTTTCACCCTTTAAAATTCGACCGATATAGATGCCCACTTGGCGATATGAGTCGGCCAAATTCGTTCCGTAACTCATCAGCCCGCCGGTTAAGACATATTCGCGCCAGGGGTAGCAGCCAGCGATTCGATAGCGTGCGGACAATTCGACGAGTCTGTCGCGATAGCCATCCAAGAATGGTTCTGCCATGACAACCAGCGCTCCAATACCCAACTTTGCTAGAGTCGCGAAAACCTGATCCACCTCCATTGGTGTGCTGGCATTAAGAGCGTGAAGCTGAATTCCGAGTTTGTTTGCCGCCGCCTGCGCCTCATCAAAAAAAGTCTTCGCGATCGGATTGGTTGGGTTCACCAGGTAACCGATAGTTTGGGCTGTAGGTACTGTTTGTTTCAATAAACCCAGTGACTTTCCTGCAAGTTCTGTCGCATCTGATGCCCGTTATATTGCCGCCTGGCTGGTTCAGGCTGGTCACCAAACCCAATCGAATCGGGTCGCTGGCTAGAAAAACGATAGGAATTGTCGAGGTCGCCGCTTTAGCGGCCAGCGCTGACGGGGAGCCTCCCGCTGCAAAAATAGCAGCCGCCCGCAGATTAACGAGATCAGATGCCAGTTTAGGTAGTCGGTCGTAATGGCCCTCGGCCCAACGAAATGCGATTACGGTATTCTGACCCTCGACGAAACCCATTTGACGCAGACCTTTGTGAAAGGCTGCGACCACCTCGCTGGAGTCGCCCGGCGATCTGCTACTAAGAAATCCGACTATCGGCATCGCGCTCTGTTGCGCATGCGCCGCTGCCGGCCATGCAACTGCCGCCCCGCCAATGACGGCAATGAACTCGCGCCGCCTTGTATGTCGCGAAAGCAGCATAGTGAGGGTTGATGGGGGTTGGTTCACGCCATCGCCACCGTCTCGACTGGAAGCCCGCAGCCGCCTCGGCCGATAGATCGCGAATGAGCTTGGCGCTCCAGCCGTTTCTTCCATTCCCGAACAGTTGCCAGGGCACGAGCCTGCATCAGCAAGGAAGGGGCACGAAGATGACAGAGCATTGCTACTGTGGAATTGACGTAGCGAAGATCGTTTGGACGCCCAAGTGTCGTCCGCGCGCTGCTTCGCCCGCGCCGAGGGGACTACATCGGATGTGAAAGGAATATCACAACTCCAGATCGAGAATTATGAGCATGGATCAAGTGTTCAAAGCGCTGGCCGATGCCAGCCGCAGGGCATTGCTCGACCGGTTGCGCGCGAATAACGGCCAGACGCTGAATGACCGCAAAATTCTGGTTCGGCAATGCCGTCACCTCTGACTGGAAGGCCGGCGCGCCGGTCGAATTCCGCCGCGAGGGCAAGCTGATCGTGCAAGGCAAAGTGCTGGAATACGATCCGCCGCGGCGGCTATCCTACACGTTCCATTCGATGCACGAACCTTTCTACGGGGCCGAGCCGCCCTCGCGCGTCGTAATCGATCTGGAACAGCAAAAGGACCAGGTCAAGCTCACCGTCACGCACGACGACTTCGCCGAAGACAGCAAGGTGTTCAATGCGATCAGCAATGGCTGGCCGCTCGTGCTCTCCAGCCTCAAGAGTTATCTCGAGGCCAACCGCGTGCTGCACGCGCCCTGGTATGACAAAGAGCCGGCCGCCGCATCGTGATTGATTTGGTCCTGGAGCTAACGCCATTCCGCCTTGGGTCATTAGCGGACGTTGAGGCGCCGGCTTCGATAAGCAGTGTTGGCGGTACCGTCAGACCGAGGGCCTTGGCTTGAGATTGATCACGAAATCGAATTTGCTCGGCTGCAAAACCGGCAGGTTTGCGGGCTTTCCAGCGCGCCGATCCGCCGCATCCGCTCGGGCTGTTGTGCCAACGCCCTCTGCGCACGCGCTGCGAAGGGGCATGCGACAGTAAGCGTTGCCAAGCAGCGCGATAAATTCGCGCCGTCTCATTGCCTCCCCCAGGCGCAGGACAAGGCATCATACCGGCTCAAAATAGCACACTGGAAAGTGGATGGGCGCGAGTTCAGGCGCAGGTCATTGAGCGTCCGGCCAATGTCCGCTTTGAGTCAGAAGTAGCCATTTGGAAGCTGACATTCGTTGGGGTGCCCGAATTTGGGTGCCTCACGTTTTGCTATTGAGGCCATGTGCAATCGTACCAATGGAAAGTGCAAAGCGCCAAGGTCATCACCGGCGCGGCGCCAGCCGCGCGCTCTAGCGCGTCATCTGGTATATCAAATGTCGGAATATGCGCGTCTGTTTCAGCGACCTCGCTTACGTCACTATTCATGATACGCCCTCGACATGTGACTTAGATTACCCTCATCACGAAGGTGCGTGCGTTAAGGATAGCAATGCCCATCGATTAAATTTGCGTTTTTGGGACAAAAAACTGATTTGATCGGCCACAAAAGGGGGGAGATTCCTTGAGGTAGACGCGAGCTGAAGCGAGCATTCTATTTTAATTCAGAAAAATGGCTGGCCGGCCAATCAACGCGATTCGATGCCAATATCCGCTTTGAGTCATTGGGGCGCCTCTGATCAATGTCCGCTTTACCCCTAAAAGCGGACATTGTTGGTCATGACTGGAATGTCCGCTTGTGCCAAAAGCGGACATCGTCGCTAGCAAGACAGACGGCGCTCGACAAAAAGTGCACCGGCACTGTTGGGGCTTTCGTCGTCGAGCTTTGCGGATTGGAGGTTCCCTCGCCCCGCTTAGATGCGGCGGCGCAACGCACATGACGATTGCGAGGCTCACGCAGGAAGCGGGTCCGCACTAAGCTGGTGGCCCCCATGCGTAAGCGATGATGTCTTATGTGGAGGGGTGGCTGGCACGCCCGAGCAACGAATTGGCGCGCTAGGGCATAGACGCTGGCGCGACATTGAGCGAGGAGCGACACCAGCGGGAGTTGGTGCCTTCTCTCATTTCCAGAGCGATGCAGTTTACAGGGTGATTCGCAGCGGGCGAACATGATCGCACAATGGATCGCAATGGCCGTGTCGCGATGTCCGCAAGGCTGATCACTGCTCGCTCAAGTCAGACTTGCGCATTGCTTGCGTCATGATGCTAGCAACGCAAACAAAACGCGAAGCTTTGCCACGCACCGCTATGCCGCGAACAAAAAGGCCCCGGCACGGTTGGGCGCCGGAGCCAGTTTGGTCTTGAGAAGGCCCGCACTGGCGCCGAGGGAGCCGACGACCAGCGCGATTCGGCAAAGTTAAATTTGATTCTGTGGCTAAGGTGCGCAAAAGCAGTGCAAACAACTTGGAATCTGCGCGACGCAGCCGCGACAAAAAGAAGATCCAGCCCCATCCGACGGCCTTAACCAAGTGCCTTAACTCAGCGCTTACAAGTTCAACTTGATAGTGGGTTCCGGTGGGACGGGGACCGACATGAACAACATAAACACCGATCAATTTGCAATTTGCCCAAGCTGTGGCGCCGCGATGCATTTTTCGCGCATAGTACCGTCAATCGGCGGTTTGCCAGAAATGCAAACATTCGAGTGCCGCCCGTGCCAGCTTGCAATCACGGCAGAACAAGTCCTTCAATTTTCGGAATTGGCTGAGCCGCCGAGTCCATGGCTTATTTGCACAAACGCCGTGCAGTCGGCCAGGTGAGTAACTAGCGATTAATCAGCAAGCGCACCAGCGTGACGCCATGGCCTAGCAATCCGAGATAGGCACGACCATTTTCGCGTTAACGCTTAAGGCTTCTGCAACAGCTCCGGCACTTCGCCAGCGTCCTACCGATGTCCGCTTTGTGCCAAAAGCAGATGTGCGGCAAACTTGTGATGATTAGGTCGTGAACCGGCGGGCCAGGTAAGCGGGGATATCAAGGCTGTCTTCATCGATCGAATTGCGGGCATCATTAGGCTCCGTCCGACCGAGACCGACCGAAGCCAGCCGTTGCATCAGGGTCTTACCCCGCTTGTTTGGATGACTGTCATCGCGTGCCTTGCGCTGGGTGGCGTAAATTTCGTTCTGCGTTAGCTCGTCGATGCGGGGTATGCGCGACCTTAGAGGGTGTTCGGGAGCCGGTGTTGACGCCATCGACAGCTCGGCCTGCGCCGAGCC
>DATLJR010000468.1:0-4135 GCA_035538755.1 Pseudolabrys sp. | reverse complement strand
AAATCCGCGAGCCACGGTGCCTCAGTTGGCAAGACAATACGGCCAGCCTCGAACCGTCCTTCATGGCGGCTCAGTCGAGTTTGTTTGTTGTCCGTCGAATGCTGGCCGATAACTGGAAGGTGAGTTTGCTCTCGGAGCAGCTGGATCAAGCCCATCCCGCTGGCGGTATCCTCGATGATGATGTGCGTCACATCCCATTGAGCGGCAAGCGCTTTTATTCGCTTCTGCATTTCGAGGACGGTCCAGTGTCCGCGTTCGACATGCAGGAGATACAACTCCCTGGCATCGATCCCAACCAGGGTCATAGCCGTGTAGTCATTCTTGGTATCTGCCTTGCCCGCAGGATCGCAAGTCAAAATGATGCTGCGAAATTTGTTGCGTGGCAGAATTTTATCATAGCGTCGAAGCCAAGCGGCCTTGATCATGTTGCCGTCGGGTGGCGTTGGGTTTTGCTGGTATTGCGCCGCGAAATTCCGGCTCCCGATGTCGATCTTGATCTTCTCAAGCTCATTACAATTATCCCAATCGGGTTGTAGCAATTCCTTTGCGGTCCGGTGGTAAACCTCGCCATCGGCAATCGCATAGTCTTGTTCTTCGGTCGCAATCGCGGGCATAACCAGACTAGCCCAGCCGTGCTCGATCAAAAATCCCGATAAATCGTTTGTGTGAAGCCGTTGCTGAACGACCAGCATTAAAGTTTTCCCAGGGTTGTTACGCCGGCTTAGCGCCGCGGCGCGAAACCATTCATTAGCCGCCTCGAGCGCGACCGCAGAGTGAGCGTCATTCGATTTGGTCGGATCGTCGATAATGAAAATGTCGGCGCCGCGGCCAGTCACGGTGGCGCCGATTGAGGTTGCCAGTCGGGACCCGCGTCTGGTGGTCTCGAACTCGGTTTCCGTCGATTTCCTTGGATTTATCCTGGTGCTAAAGACGCGCTTATAGAATCGGCTTTCCATCAATGCCCGGCAATCACGCGAGAACTTATGCGAAAGGTCTTCTGAATAGCTGGCGCACATGATCTGAAGATCAGGATTACGTCCTAGCATCCACGCCACCCAGGCGATCGATACCAAGAATGACTTCAGGGACCGTGGCGGGAGATTGATCACGAGCTCATTCGGGACAGCACGAATTTCGGTATTCACCGAACTTCCCATCTCAAGCTGCCGCGACATTTCCTGAAGATGATGGCAAATGCACTTGATATGCCAATTGGGAACGAGTGGCTTGTTCGGATGCAGCTCGGCATAGGCCGCATAAGCGAAGGCACCAAAGCTCACGCGATAGAGAGCATCTGCGGTGCGGCGGTCGAACTTCATTTCGAATGTCGCTTTCTTGCTGGTGTTGTCGGTCGAAGAAGCCGGGGGGCGAACTGCCGCAGGATCTGGAGTTCGTTTTCCTCAACAACGCTGTCCTCCTCGTCGGGTAGATCGGTTATCACCCGTGCGTAAAGCGCTAGGACCGCGGCATTGGCACGAACATCGCCTTGCAACGCTTTCGCCATCAGCGATTTGATCAAGGCGCGTTGCTTGCTGACCCGGCGAGCTTTGCCATCTTCGCGCACCGTAATCTGTTCGCTTAATTCGGCGGCGAGGTCGTTCGCCAGTTTTAGGCTGCCCTTAGGGCGACCTTTCGGATTGCCAGATTTTCCGCGCTTGAACTGGCCCGACTTCGGCGGCTTGCCATATCCGACCTTGTAATCGCTCATCGCCGGCTCGCTCTCCGCTGGGATTGCGCCGAACGCCGTGAAATGGGGGAGGGTTTCCCTGGCCGCCCTTCCGCATCAACGAAGGCTAGGCCGGTCTCGGCATGCCGAGCTGGAAGACCGGTCACTTTCTGCCAGCGGCGGATGGCAAGGTCGACATCGGGCGGATCTAGTTCGGCCACCCGTGCGATTCTGCCGGTCCGTTCGGCTGCCAGGATGGTCGTGCCGCTGCCACCAAATGGATCAAGGATGATGCCACTCCGGCGGCTGCAGTCCCGGATCAGATCAGCGATCAGGGCCACGGGCTTGCCCGTTGGATGGAGTTCAAGGTCACCTTGGCGGGCGGGGTGAGGGCTAATGACCCCGGGGTAATCTAACACGTTCGTTCGATAGCGACCTTTGCCACCGAGCTTGAAATTATTCACGTGCGGCCCGGTCCCGCTTTTAAAGACTGTAATGAGCTCGTGTTTAGAACGATAAAAGCTGCCCTGACCGGCGGTGCTCTTGTTCCAGACCAGAACGTCTTTCCATTCCGAATAAAGTGGTAGTGCGGCGCCGAGCAGCTCAGGAAGGTGGCGCCAGTCCATGAAGATATAGTGGATAGCTCCATCTCGGCTGGCGCTTACGGCGTTGCGAATAAAGCCATTAAGGAAAGCGCTGAACGCCGCGCCTGAGTAGCTCGGCTCGGTGACCATCATCTCAGCGAGCTCGCCGCCTAGCAGTCGTTCGTAGGTCTCGCCGCGCTGGGCATCGCCACAGACCAGGCGATGCCGGCCGAGTTTCCAAACGTCACCAAACTGGGACACCGCTGGCCCTTCAGAACCAAGACCCACCAGGTCATCGGCCGGATCAGCTGCCGCGGGCTGTTGCGAACCGTCTATCAGCAGGTCGACTTCCCCGGTCGAAAAACCGGTGAGCTCGACATCGAAATCGAGTTTGACCAGATCCTGGAAATGGCCTCGCAGCAGATCAAAATCCCACACCGCCTGCTCGGGCAGCCGATTGTCAGCGATGACCACGGCCCGCTTGTCGGAATCGCTCAGGCCACTGACAGTGACGGTCGGGACCTCGGTCATGGCCAGACGCCTTGCCGCTTCTAACCGTCCGTGCCCTGCCAGGATGGTGCCGGTCTCATCGACCAGGATCGGATTGGTCCAGAACCGCCGGATGCTTTTCATCAAGGCGACAATCTGGCTTTCTGGATGGCACCTCGGATTGCCCGGAAATTCCTTCAACGCGGCGAGCGGACGCCAGACAACGCGATCCATTAGACCGCGAAGCGGCCGGCGGCTCGGACTCTTCTGTTTCGACAGGCTCAATGGCTTTGGCATCGATGCGTACTGCCGTTGGGGCGAAATCCGCCGACGGCGGGCGCTCTCATTTTAAAAGCAGCAGTGCAGATTAGGCCACAGACATTGCAGGAATCAGCGGAGGCAAAAATCAACGAATTTAAAGGTTTGATCTCACGCTACTTTCTTTTAGGTCTCCCGCGCCCGCGACCAAAAACAGCGAGGTAAGCAGCGTCAAATATCGCATGCGTTAATCCGTTACCAAACCTCTGACGCGCTTCCTCGTGAAGGGCGAACTTCTTCCCGACGACGCCCGCGATCTTTCGCTCTTTAAGCCAAGCGATGCAATCGGAAGACAGTTGCGCTTGCGGAGTTCCCGACGATGTCGCCTCGAAAACCTCGACGTCTGTGAATACCTTATCGGGTCCAGTTGCTCTGTCCGTCGCAAACATCGGCCAGAGGTCTAGCCACTCACTTGCCGATATGGTTTTGCGTTTGCCACTACTGTCTCGTCCTGTGGCAACGAGCTTTCTACTACTCAAGAGTGATCGGGACTGTCGCAGCAGGGACCTGCCAGTTTTGTAACAGCGCATTGCATCGGTGGCCGATCGAGGACAATCCCAAAAGAAATCATTTTGATTTGCTTGATCGGGGCAAGGTGCATTGATGTAGATAAGCGCAAGCAAATCGTTTGGCGCAAAGGCGCGAAGCTTGGCCCACGCAGTCGGATTAAGAAATCTGCGAGGTACGTCGCTGAGTTTTATTGGCGCGTTCATAAGGAACCGCTTATATCGCAGCGCGCCAAGTGTAGCCGATTCGGTCGCGCGATTGACAACGCTTACTTGGTTCGGTTGTCGGCGCTTAGCCGGGCGCCTGGCTTATGCGCCGACGACTGACCGTTACATAAGGGGCCACGCATCTGGCAATATCTCGGAAGAAGGCGGATCCCCTCGGAAAGAGTTTGGCCTCCCTGTTCTCTCACGCAAAATTCCTTGTTTGTTGAAAAATATTCCCTGTTCCAATGAGTAGGGAATTTTGCTGCAACTCCCCCAAAATCATTGCTCAAATAGGCGCGCTAAAACCACTTGCTGGCTCAAATTTGCAAAATTCCCTGTTAATTTCCCTGTTAGCAGGGAAATGG
>DATLJR010000467.1:0-1758 GCA_035538755.1 Pseudolabrys sp. | reverse complement strand
CCAGCGGCAGACGCTAATGTTTTCTGCGACCATGCCTCGCACCATCGCGGAACTCGCCGCGCACATGCTGCGCGACCCGATCAAGGTCGCGGTAGGGCCGGTCGCCTCGACGGTTGAACGCGTCGATCAGCGCGTTATTCGGGTCGATCGCTCATCAAAGCCGGCAATCCTGATTGACGTGTTGCGGCGGGAAACGATCAACCGTGCCCTGATCTTCACAAGGACCAAGCACGGCGCCGATAAGGTCGTGCGTGGTTTGATCCGGGCTGGTATCGGCGCCGAAGCAATTCACGGCAATAAATCGCAAAACCAACGGGAGCGCGTGCTCGCGGCCTTTCGTAAGGGCGAAGTCAGGACGCTCGTTGCCACGGATATTGCGGCGCGCGGCATCGATGTCGATGGGCTCAGCCACGTCGTGAATTTCGATCTGCCGAACGTGCCGGAAACCTACGTACATCGTATCGGCCGCACGGCACGCGCTGGCGCGGAAGGTGTTGCCATCTCGCTGTGCGACGGTGAGGAGGTGGCCTTCTTGCGCGATATCGAGAAGCTTATTCGCATGACTATTCCCGTGAGCGACAGGCGCGCCGATCAACGGCGGGCGGAGCCTCGCCCCGCGACGAGCGCCTTTATCAAGTCGCCTGTCAATGCCAAGCGCCGATACTGGCACCGCAGTGGTCTAGCGCGTAAGCACAGTCATGATGGCAGACCAAACGAGACGCCGCGCGGCAGAGATTCTGTAGCCTTCATACGCGGCAAACACCGACCAGAGCGCAACAGTGCTCCACGCGGGCAGCGTTGGGTTGGTCATTCAAAAGGAACATAACGTGCCCAAGGAAGGACTCTTGGAATTCGAGGGTCTCGTGACCGAGATATTGCCCGACGCCCGTTACCGCGTTCAGCTCGACAACGGACATCAGCTCGTTGCCTACACCGCCGGAAGAATGAAAAAGAATCGAATCAAAACCCTGGCCGGGGATCGCGTGACGGTAGAAGTATCACCCTACGATTTGGAAAAGGGGCGATTAATCTTTCGCCACAAGGACGAACGCGCCGGATCGCTGAGCCGTCCACCGCAGCGTCACCAGTTTCGGCGGCGATGACTGGCGCCGTCAAATCCGCTGTGGTTCACGTGACCTGGCTCGCCCACCAGACCGCTAATCCCCTAAAGATTGAAGCGCCGCCGTGCCATTTTGCAGGAGTCATCTCCAAGCAAACAAGCCCTGCAAACATCAGGTCTTATGGCGTAGATCGCGCATGCCGTCGAGACGCCTACGTGTCCCACAAGCGCTGCACAGCGATTGCCGCGGCATCGCATGCGTCCACGTTCGCGATCGGCATACGCGCGGGGGATTCGATCGAGATCAACGTCACTTTCCAATGAGAACCGCGGCCACTCTGCCGAGAAAGAGCAGCACGCACCACATGCTCGACACTCTGAGACAGCAAGCTCAGCCGGTTGCGTCGGAAAAATGGTCATTTGATCCTGAGGTTGACCGCGGGCTCTGAGATTTTCTTCTCGGCAAATCAATTATGACATAACCGCGCTTCTTGGAGGCACTATCCCTTAGTCAGGCGTTGAAGGGTGGCTTAAACGCACCTGCGGCTGTTTTCATGTATGCCTCGCCGAGCTGCTTTGCCTGATCGGCAAATAAGCTCAACTGCGTCTGCATGTACTCGGTTTGAATTTTAATGAAGTCTTGGAAATCTCTGGCCTGGCTCAGTTTCTGTATATGATGATGAGCGGCAGCGATGTTT
>DATLJR010000466.1:0-4335 GCA_035538755.1 Pseudolabrys sp. | reverse complement strand
TCGCGACGCTTGCATGCATGGCGACGACGCGTTCGATCTCGGCCGGAAAGACTTTGAACCCCGCTGTGTTGATCATGTCCTTCTTGCGGTCGACCACGAAGACCTGGCCGGCTTCATCCATGCTGGCGAGGTCGCCGGTATGCAGCCAACCATCTGGTTCGATCGTCTCGCGCGTCGCCTTCTCGTTGTCCCAGTAACCCTGCATGACGATCGGGCCCCGTATCATGAGCTCGCCCACCTCAGCGCGAGGCATGGTTTTTGCAGCATTTTCCGCATCCGCGATGCGTGCCTCGCAATAGGGCAGCGCAATGCCTATCGAGCCGAGCTTGTGCTGGCCATAAACCGGAAACGTCGTCCCGAGACCCGCCAGCTCAGTCATTCCCCAAAGCTCGATCAGAGGACATCCGAAGCGTTCCTCGACCTCGCGCATCTTGGCGGCTGGCATGGTCTGGCCCCCAACCGTGCAACGGGTGAGCGAGGAAAGATTGTGCTTCGCAAGGTCGGGAGAGGCGAGCATATACATGTACATGGTTGGCACGCCTTCGAACATTGTCGCCCGATGCTCTTCGAGACTGGCAAGCATCTCGGTTGCGTCGAACCGAGAGTGCATGACGAGCTTGCTGCCGCACAGCAGCGCACCTTGGAACACCACGTTGCCGTACACATGAGGGCAGGGCAGGGCCGTAACGATGACGTCGCGGTCGGTTTTCAAGTGCATCTGCGCCGTCATGGCCACGTTAGTCATCACTGCTCTGTGCGATTGCATTGCGCCCTTGGGGTGGCCAGTCGTCCCTGAGGTGTAGCCAATCGTCGAGGTTGCAACGGGACTGACGTTGATGGGTTCGAATTTCCGTGGCTCTGCAATGAGGTCGTTGAATGGCCTCGTTCCCTCCACCGCTTCAGAGCCGAAGACCACCGCGGTGAGGTCCGACACGCCCGCCGCGCGAGCCGGCATAATTTTATCTGCGCTCCCGATCAGCACCTTGGCGCCGCAGTTCTGGGTTACGTAGGCGACTTCCGAAGGCGTTAGCATAACGTTAATCGGATTGATAATCGCCCCGGTCTTAAGCGCACCGTAATAGCTGACAATCCACTCCCAGGAGTTCGGGCCATAGAGCGTCACGCGGTCGCCGGCTACGACGCCGAGCTTGCCGAGGCTATAAGCGAGAGTGTCTGAGAGCTGGTCGAGTTCATGGAAGCTGAATTCTCGTCCGCCGGCTACAAGCGCAATGCGCTCGCCAAACTTTTGAGCGGCCAATCGAGGAATTTCTCCCAGCGTGCTAAGCATCAAGCTATATCCTCCACTGCCAGATCCCTCCTGCTTTCGAGTAAAGCAGATCGAGTTGCATTTTGATTGGAACCCGTCTTGGGTTGCTCCGACTTATGGGGACAGAACGACGGTGCCGTCCCACTCGCCGGCAGCTTAATTGATCTGAGGATAGAGGGTCATTTGCCGGTCCAGACAAATCCTCTGCGCGAGATTTATCCAGCCACGCTAAAAACGCCGACTGGTGAAGGTTGCTCAATATTTGATTTAGCGTGAGCTTAGCCAATTAGATCGTTCATCCGCAGTGCAAGGTAGAGAAGTACCCGCTGTTCATGTGCAGCAAGCTGAAGACCCGTCATTCGCTCGATCTTGTTGAGACGATAGGCGACGGTTTTCTGGTGGGCGCGCAATTGCTTCGCTGCGGCCTGCTGGGAACAATTGCACGAAAAAAATGCCCGCAACGTCTGTAAGAGAACTTCGCGTTGTGGGCTCTTCTCCTTCAACAGTTTCCCCAATGTCTCCCTTACGAATTCGTGAAAATCGGCGCCGTCACGAATGCTCATCAGAAGTCCGGCGACGCCCACTTCATCGAACTCCACAACCGTGGCCTTCCGGCTTTGACGAGCAACATCCAGAGCGATATGAGCGTCCTTCCATGCCGCCGGCATCAGCATCGAATCGGAACAAGGCCGGCTTAAGCCGATGTAAACAAGAGACCCAGGGACACGCCGCATGATTTCGGCTATGAGGCTCTGAGCAAAGTCGCGCACTCGCACCGGATCGCAAGTGGAGACAACCAGAGCCAATTCATTACCCCTCTGTCCCAATAGCCTCACTATATGGCGACCCGGCAAGCGATCTGGGGCCTCGGCGACAGATCGGCGGCGGCCTTCGATTTCTGCGCCCGTGAGTAGGCCGGATTTGCCAGGTTTGTCGATTCCCTCGACCTGACAAACTACGACACAATATTCGCTAGGAATTTCGGCGTTCAATTCTCTGGCCCGTTGGAGCGCAAGCTGTCGCAGATGGTCCGGACCTTCCAGTAGATCCCAAGTTAGCGTGGCTAGCTTGTCGCTGAGAGCACGCGCAGCCGCTCGTTCCTTTGTTTGGTGGAGTGCAGCGGTTACGCACAGTTCGGTGATCGCGAGTTGGGCGCTTTCGTCTTCGAGTTTTGGATCGATCAGAACGGCCCATCCCAACTGCTCCGATCCCGCCGCAATGCTTTGAAAGGCGAAGCGAAGCGTCCCCGAAGTCAGTACCTTACATCGAGTTTCCGATCCCGTACTTTGCGAAATTCCCACGCGGATTGCGTGAAGAACACCGTCCGCGGTGGACACATCAGGATGATATGCCTTTACATCTAGGTGCTTGTCTAAGATCAGGACTGGAGATCGCAGATGCTCATGCGCTCGCCGGGCAATTTCCGAAAGACTGCCGCCATTCAGTAGCGTCGAGATGAGATTTTCCTGCAGGTCCGCAGAATTACGGATGACGTCATATCGATGCTGCAGCGCTAGATGAGCTTCCTTTAGTTTCTGAGCGGCCAACTCGCGAGCTTCAAGCAAGGCAGCGTTCTCTATCGCTAACGAAGCGAGATTGGCGAGGGTGGCGAGCTCTGCGGTATGTTGCGCCGTGAACGTCGACGGTTTGCGCCGCCAGACTTCCAGAACACCGATTACTTGGTCCTGCGACATCAGAGGGACCGCAAGAGCGGAGCGGACGCGTTCGGCTCTTGCAAGGCTCATAAAGTCGCGGCTAATAATTTCACTTTGGACGTAGTCCTCGATAGAACAGGGTTCGCGGGTCTGAAGGACTCGACCGCCGACACCCTGCCCAGCCTTCATGCGAAGGCGAGCCATTTCACCTGCGAAATTGCCAGTGCAGCGTTTCATGACCAGCGCATCATCCTCAAGAAGCATGATGCCGCAGATGTCCGCGGAGAGTCTGGTCTTGGCCTCGTGAGTGATTTGAATAAAGATCTCGTGGAGATTCTGACTCTTCAAAATCTTGTTTGCCACGCGTTGGAATACGCGGATCGCTTCGAGTTTATCGGGGTTGATCTTGTGACTTTCGCTCGACGCGATCGCGAGCCCGAACACCTTCGAGAGGATCATAGCAGTGTCGCGAAGTACGCCTGGATTGCTAATTCCTTCGGCCAAGAGAGCGACGCTACCAATTTGGACAGGGATGAAGGCAGAATCATCAAAGTGCACGACGTCTGCCGGGGCGTCAGGAAGGCTTTCGATCAATGCTTCGTCGGCGCCGTCATTGAGCTTCTCCCATTCGCGCCAGGCGCCGGCCGATCGGACGAGAAGCCGGACATCCCTCGCCGCAAGGAGATTTCGAAACAGAATGCGTGCCTCAGCAAAAAGCTCTTGGGGATCATGATCTGCAGCGTTGGCGAGCGTGACAATCGCCTCTCTCAACAAGTCGAGCGAAGAATCGGGATGATGGTCTAGCACTCCCCTGTGCGCCAAATGCACAGTCCTCCTCATGGACACTTCTCCCGCTCGGCCTGAACTCGAGATGATCGTTCGCCTTTGCTAGTGGTTTTTGCGATGCAATATGATTGCCTCTGCACCTAAGAGCTTGCTCTTACTAGGTTAGATTGGCAATCGTCATTGAAGGGATCGTCGGTCAGATCCTAGGATCAATTACGGCCTTCATGATTTTCTGAGCCTTGAGGTCAGCATAGGCCTGAGCGGCGCCCGCGAATCCGACCCTGCGATCCACCACCACCGTAGGATCGAGAGCACCCGTGGTGATGAGCGACAGAAGTCGGGGACGAAGCCTGATCGAATCGCCTATGGCAAAGCCCAACGTCAGTTCATTTGAGAAGCTCCTTGCGAGCGGAAAGGGCCAACTTTCGGCGGCATGCGCGCCTACGGAAATGATGCGGCCACGCTTTCGAATAAGCCCGAATCCAGCCGTCAGAGTGGCTGCGGCGCCGACGGCTTCGACGACCAGATCGACCCCATCTCCATCGGTCAACCGATCAACCAATGAGCGAGCGTCTTCCGGCGAGGCGGCGATCCTTCTCGGTGACAACTTGGCCACTGGTTGGGCAG
>DATLJR010000465.1:0-1914 GCA_035538755.1 Pseudolabrys sp. | reverse complement strand
GTGTTCTACCATTCACCAAGACGAATGTCATATGTCGTCTCCACGTTTCGTTTCTTGCGCCCGAACTCGGGTCAGATGAGGCGCAGAGAAAGTTCATTGGAGAACCTCCTCGTTTAGAAGATCCGGATACGCCGCTGCCATGCGAAAGGCTGGCGGATCGGAGTTTGTCGTCACTCAGTAGCCGTTCGACCCGAATGAGGAGCTCGCAGGAGACACCGGCGCCGCGTTCGCGGGGTGAGTGAATGTCGGGGCCGCAATCAGCGTGGCCAACGCGAGAGCTGCGATAAGTGTCTTCATGATACGTCTCCATGTTTGGACCATCGTCCTCGATTTGTGCATCAGCGCAGAGGCCGATCGGTCGGCGCCTGCAGTCGTCTCGCTTTCGTCCAATGAGACTGCATCAGGTTGCTGCTTATTCCGGCCAGAGCGGGTGCAGTCAGGAATGCGCGGTTCTTTTTGCGCGGCTCGGCAATGAAAAGCGCTTTTTTGTGATGGCCATCACACGACGAACGCAGTGCCAGCGCTATTCGAACCCATCGGACGATCAAGTCCGATCTCGACTGCTGGGCGGCAATCAACTCCATGGAGCCCAGCGGAATGTTGAACTAGCCCCGCCAACGGGTGGCCCCGAGCGGGGTTCTTTTTTGGTGCTAACTGTCGCTTTCGGGCCGAAGCGGACATCCATGGGCGCAGGGACTCGACCGCTTGGGTCGCGATTGACCCAAAGCGGACAATGAGTGCCCGCTATTGCTGCGATACACGGCCCCGACCTGCTATACTTCCCATGACCTTGGGTCTGGGGTGAGCGCGATGGTGAAGCGGCGCGAGTTCATTACGCTGCTTGGCGGTGCTGCGGCGGCGTGGCCGCTCGCGGCGCGTGCGCAGCAGACGGCCAAGCCGGTAATCGGATTACTCAATCAGGAAGCAGCGGAGTTCGCTGCAAATCTGGTAAGTGGATTCCACAAAGGCCTCAGCGAGACCGGCTTTTCCGAGAACAAGAACCTCGAGATCGAATATCGTTGGGCAGAGGGTCATTACGAACGCCTCCCGCAGCTCGCCGCCGACCTGGTCAATCGCAAGGTCCTAGTCATCGCCGCGGCATACCTGCCCGCGGCATTAGCAGCCAAAGCGGCCACATCGACGATCCCGATCGTGTTCATCAGCGGCGTCGATCCTGTGGCGGCCGGCCTTGTTGACAGTCTAAGGCGGCCAGGTGGCAATCTTACCGGACTGAGCAATTTCAACACGAGTCTCACGGCAAAGCGCCTTGAACTGCTGCATGAGATCGTGCCGCGTGCCAGCACGATTGCCGTTCTGGTAAACCCGAAAAGCCCGGCGTCGCAGGCCATCGACGCCGGAGCGGAGGCCGCCGCGCAAGCTCTCGGGCTGCAACTCGAGATTCTTGCCGCCAGTTCGGAAGGTGAAATCGATGCGGCGTTCGCCACGATCGGCCAGCGCCGCGTCGGTGCACTGCTGATTGCCGGAGATGCTTATTTCAACATGCGACGCACGCAATTGACCGCACTGGCGGCACGTCACCGGCTTCCTGCGATTTACGAACGCCGAGATATTGCGATGGCTGGCGGTCTGTTGAGCTATGGCGTCAACACCTTTGATATGTACCGACAGGCCGGTATCTATACCGGCAAAATACTCAACGGTGCCAAGCCTGCCGATTTGCCGGTCCAGCAGGCGACGAAGGTAGAGCTTGTCGTCAATCTCAAAACAGCCAGATCGCTTGGCCTCGAGCTGCCAACGTCGGTTCTGTTGAGTGCCGACGAGGTGATTGAATGATGGGGTGGATGGCCCCCTTGCGGCATCTGAGTGCCAAACTGCTGTCTGATCGAAACAGCAGCGAATGGGAGCCATCCATGGGCGAGGTTACTACGATCGGATTGGACTTGGCGAAGCATG
>DATLJR010000464.1:0-1520 GCA_035538755.1 Pseudolabrys sp. | reverse complement strand
AGCATAAGGAAAAGCTCGTCTCGATGATGCAGGCTCTCTACGCCGAGGACAAGTCCGAGTTGCCGGTCGATCAATCGCGATTCGCGATTCATGTCGAGACTCTCGTCGCTAAGCCGTCAACGGGGCGCATTGTGCTCTTCCGGCAAGGCGAACTACTATGCGGCTACGCGCTGCTTATCCCTTATTGGAGTAACGAATTCGGCGGCACTCTCCTGTTTGTGGATGAGATGTTCGTAATTCCAGAAGCCCGCAACCGAGGTATCGGCCGGCGTTTCTTCAAGTTTCTGGACCAAACGAGACCATTCGAAGCTGTGGCGCTTGCTCTGGAGGTCAGCCCCGGCAATGCCGGAGCGCTCCGGCTATATGAATCGCTCGGATTCCGGCGGCAGAAGAATTTGGTCCTCACGTATAGCTTCACAGATGATCCGACCGACGGAATCTGATTCACCAACAACAACTGGCAACTTCCATGTTCGTCAAAGAAATCTGGCGTTATCCGGTAAAATCGATGGCCGGCGAGCGCGTCCGCGAGGCGGATGTGGGGAAGCTCGGCATCGCGGGCGATCGCACAGTCCTGGTCCATGCTGGCGGCTGACTGGGGACATCACGAACGCACCATCGGCTGCTGGGGTTGAAGGGAACGCTGGACAGCAATGGCGTTCCCCAAATCTCAGGTCATAGCTGGAATTCGCCGGAGGCATTAGAGCTGGTGAAAGAAGCCGCTGGGCCGGACGCGGAGCCGGTTCACTATGAAGGCAAAGAATGCTTTGACGTATTACCGCTTCTAGTTGCCACGGACGGTGCGATAAACCACATGGGATTCGACGGCCGGCGCTTGCGGCCCAATATCGTCATCGGCGGAGTCGAAGGTTTGATGGAGCGTGAGTGGCCGGGACGCCGCCTCCAAATCGGCGGCGTTCTAATCCAGGCAGCGCAATTGCGAGGTCGTTGCATCATGACAACCTTCGATCCCGACACTTTGCACCAGGATCGCAATATACTCAAGCGCATCGTCAGCGAGCTCGACGGCACCATGGCACTCGACTGCGCTGTACTCCAGGGAGGGCTCATCCGCGAGGGCGATCCGGTCTTCCTACTTGGAGATTAAATAGCCGCGGCCCGCACGGAGCCCTGCGCACCTCCAGGTTTTCACACAGGGCAGCCAGGATCGGCACTCTGCGCACGGGTTGCAGGGAAGATGGTCAAAAGCGAATACGCTAGCGTTCTCCTGGCGAAGCATCTACTCAATCTCGCCGCGATCGATTCATTGATCCACGCGGCTACCCGAATTGCCGACGTCAGAAGCTGCGCAATAGATAATCTCTTGTGTTCGCCAGCACTTTCTCTCGCATTGCGCGATCCGGCAGCATTCGAGCAATTTCAACCGCCCCGATCATGGTTGAAAAAATCGCGAAGAAAGCCCGTTCCTTGTCCGCTGTTCGCTGGCCAGGCATGAATGGCAACATTCGGCCCTTGTAGTTCACTAACTCTGCCACAATCTGCGGCTTCAACCTCTTATC
>DATLJR010000463.1:0-6014 GCA_035538755.1 Pseudolabrys sp. | reverse complement strand
ATGGCGAAAACGAACGGCTGATCACGATCCGTTGGATGTCATTGCTGCCTTCATAGATCTTGGCGCCGCGTACCGCGCGGAAGATCCGCTCGACACCATAATCTTCGATGTAACCTGCACCGCCAAAGGTCTGGATCGCATCCGAGCAAACCTGCTCGGCCATCTCTGTCGCGAACAACTTCGCCATCGAGGCTTCCACCAGGCAGGGGCGTTTAGCAGTGCGCAAGGCCGCCGCATGCAGTACCAACTGACGCGCGGCTTCGATCTTGGTGGCCATCTCAGCGAGCCGGAACGCGACCGCCTGGTGCTGAATGATCGGCTTGCCAAAGGAATGGCGCTCATGTGCATAAGCGACGGCGAGTTCGTGTGCCGAACGCGCCATTCCGACCGATTGCGCGGCGATGCCGATACGGCCGCCTTCAAGGTTGGCGAGCGCGATGCGGTAGCCTTGCCCCTCGGCGCCTAGCCGACTGCTGGCCGGCACCGCAAGGTTCTCAAGCCGGATTTCGCAGGTGTCGGAAGCGTTCTGCCCCATTTTTCGTTCGACCCGGCCGACCCGGTAGCCGGATAGGGAGGTCTCAGCGATGAAAGCGGAAATACCGTGTTTGCCAGAGTTCGGGTCGGTGACCGCGAAAACGAGGGCGATGTCGGCGGTCTTGCCGGAAGTGATGAATTGCTTGGTACCGTCAAGCAGATAGTGATCCCCTTGCAAGGCGGCGCGGGTTTTCAGGGCGGACGCGTCGGAGCCACTCTGTGGTTCGGTTAGGCAGAAGGCGCACAGTTTCTCGCCGGATGCCAGCGGTCGTAGGTAACGCTCCTTCTGCTCTTGGGTGCCGTATTCCAAGATCGGCATGCAGCCGACCGAATTGTGCCCGCTCATGACTGTGGAAGTAGCTCCATCGCCGGCGGCGATCTCCTCGAGTGCCAGGGCGTAGGCGATGTAGTCGGTTCCCGCACCGCCCCATTCGGGCGGCACTGTCATCCCCATGAAGCCGAGACGCCCCATCTCGCGCAGGGCTTCACGTGGGAATGTACCGTTGCGCTCCCACTCCCCCGAATAGGGGGCGAGGTGTCTTTTGGAAAAATCACGCGCGGTGGCGCGGATCAGTTCTTGTTCTTCGGTCAAGAGCATGGATAATGAAAAAGGTTTGAATGAACGGTCATTCGGTTTGACAGATTCATTTTTTAGTTCAGACGTGTCAAGTTTTGGTTCAGACGTGTCAAGCGTTTGCGGGGCAGAAGGGACTATTCGGCGTGTGTCGGGCGCTGTATCAGCGAGTGACGAAGCCGACCGAGCAAGGAAACAATATCTCTTGTGCAAGGCAACCGGGGGTGGGCCGTGAGCTTTGATGCGATAATGCCGGAAACGCGAGCGAAGGCAATGCGCACGAACGGTTATTGGCGCGATGAGCTGTTCGGGGACCTTCTTGATTTCTGTACGGCCGACCTTCCTCAAAAAACGGCAATTGTTGGCTCCAATTCCATGGATGGCAGCAACTGCCGGCTAAGCTATCGTGAATTCGTGACGTTGGTCGATCGCATCGCATTTGCTTTGGCTGAGCTCGGTGTCGAGAAGAACGACATCGTCTCGTGCCAGCTGCCGAATTGGTGGCAATTCCCGGCGTTGGTGTTTGCCTGTTGGAGAATTGGGGCTGTCATCAACCCGGTGATGCCGATATTTCGAGAACGCGAAGTCAAATTCATGCTTGGCTTCGCGGAAAGTAAGGTCTTCGTAGTCCCACGCAAATTTCGCGAATTTGATTATCCCGCAATGGCGCGATCCTTACGTCCCAACTTGCCACATTTGCAGCAACTTTTGGTAATCGGCGGGGCCGGAGAAGAGAGCTTCGAGCAAGTTCTGCTCGGTGCAGCCTTTGATGCGAAACGCGCGGAACGCCTTTTCGCGGAACGGCGACAAAACCCCGACGACATCATCCAGCTTCTCTACACATCAGGGACGACCGGCGAATCAAAAGGCGTGATGCACACCTCGAATACGATTTTGTCGAATATTTATCCATTCTGCGAGCGGCTAGGCCTGACAAGCAAGGACGTCGTGCTGATGGCGTCACCCTTGGCACACCAGTCCGGCTTCATCTACGGAATCTTAATGCCAGTCGTGTTACGGGCGACGGTGGTGCTGCAGGATATTTGGGACGGAAAGCGCGCAGCCGATTTGATCAAGGCAGAGAGCGCGACCTTCACATTCGCATCGACTCCGTTCTTGTCGGACCTAACCGACGCCGTCGGGAGGAGTGGTTGTGACGTATCGAGCCTAAGAATTTTCCTTGCTGCGGGCGCACCCATACCGCGAGTCTTGGTGGAACGCGCCTCGAAAACGCTGGGTGCGAATATCGTGTCAGCGTGGGGCATGACCGAAAATGGAGCGGTGACAACGACGCGACTTGGCGATCCCGACGAAAAAACGTTCTACACTGACGGCTGCCCGTTATCGGGCATGGAGGTACGCGTGACCGGCGCGGACAATAAGTCGTCGGCCGTTGGTGACGAGGGTACTCTGAAAGTGCGCGGCTGCTCAAATTTTGTCGGTTATCTGAAACGGCCGCAGCTTTTCAATCATGACGCTGATGGCTGGTTCGATACGGGCGATCTCGCGCGTCTTGACGCCGACGGCTATATTCGTATCACCGGGCGAGCCAAGGACATCATCATTCGCGGCGGCGAGAACGTTCCGGTCGTCGAGATCGAGGGCCTTCTATTCCGGCATCCGGCAGTTCAGGCCGTGGCCATCGTCGGCATGCCGGATGCGCGCCTTGGCGAAAGAGCCTGCGCCTTTGTCATGCGCAAACCTGGTCAGAAATTCGATTTCGATGAAATGGCGCGATTTCTGACCGAGCAGAAGGTGGCAAAGCAGTACATGCCGGAACGGCTGGTGTGCGTCGACGAACTGCCGATGACGCCGAGTGGCAAGATCCAAAAATTCAAACTTCGCGAGCAAGCAAAAGCGCTAGCAAACTGAAGCCGGCATTTGCTGCACGCGAACACGTTCGACGCAGTTCGGAAACGCAATTGGCGTGTCGAAAGAGGCAAAAATGGCAAACGTGTACGACGATCTGCTTTATGACGAGAGCAACGGTGTTGCAACGATCACGATCAACAGGCCGGAAAAGCTAAACGCATTTCGCGGCAAGACATGTGACGAAATGATCGACGCGTTCGGTCGCGCAGCGTGGACCCATCAAATCGGCGTTATTGTTCTTACCGGAGCGGGAACACGCGCGTTTTGCACCGGAGGCGATCAGTCGGCTCACGACGGAAAATACGACGGACGCGGTACGATCGGACTACCTATGGAGACGTTGCACGGGATCATTCGAGCCGCACCGAAACCGGTCATTGCGAAAGTGCGTGGGTTTGCGATCGGCGGCGGCAACGTTCTTGCAGCGCTGTGCGATCTCACGATCGCGGGCGAAAGCGCACAATTTGGGCAAGTCGGCCCGAAAGTAGGCTCGGTTGATCCCGGATTTGGCACCGCCTATCTGGCGCGGGTGGTGGGCGAGAAAAAAGCGCGCGAGATGTGGTACATGTGCCGCCGCTACACCGCCCATGAAGCAGCCGCCATGGGGCTGGTTAACAAGGTGGTTCCGGACGAGCAGCTTGACGCCGAGGTAGAGAGCTGGTGCCGAGAAATCATGGAGCGCAGTCCAACCGCGATTTCGATTGCCAAACGTTCCATCAACGCGGATACCGATGCGATCGCCGGAATAGGCGCGTTGGGTTTGCAGGCCTTGAAACTTTACTACGATACCGAGGAATCGAAAGAAGGCGTCCGGGCATTTAACGAAAAACGAAAGCCGGAGTTTCGAAAATACGTCAAATGACGGTGAAACCTACGCCGCAAGATACTAAGCTGCGAGGAATAGCGCTCACAAATTTTTTGTAATTTTTAGGTATGACTGATGCGCTGATCAAAGGCGCGGTCTGAAGTATGAGCGTGTAGCATAGATAAGAGTCGTGACAATAAGCAAACCAGCGATTACAAGAATTATGCGTTGCTGTACGCTCGTTCCGGTAAATTGGAGTGCGATTGCGAGCAGCACACCAGGAAACACATGCGCAGGTGCCCAAGCAAGTGCCGATAGGATATTTGCAGCATAAAATTGGCGCGGTGACATTTGCAGGATGCCCGCAATCAGAGGAACAAAGGCGCGGATGATGGCCGTGAAGCGCGCAAGAAACACGCTTGCTAGTCCATATTTTTTTACAAATTGCTCACTTCGCGCAACGAATTGCTGATACCGATTTATCGGCCAGGAGTTCAAAATTTCGCGGTGATAGTGCCGGCCTAACCAATACGAAAATCCGTCTCCGGCAACCGCTCCCGCAAATGCGGAAACCAGAAGTATCCATGGATTCGCATCAGCGCTCGTGGCCAGCGCACTGATGGCAATGACAAGTGTCGAGCCAGGCACAACGGTGCCAACCACAGGAATGGCTTCCGACATCGCGAGCAAAAAGACGACAACATGCGCGTAGTACGAGTGCGCCTGAACGAAGTCGACGATTAGTGTGGAAAAATGCGATATCATGCAATCATCGTTGGTCGGCTGGTGCCAGAGAGGGACTTGATCCTGTTAAACGACTATAGCCGATGGTCGAGTATAGATTTAAGTCGTTGGAAGGGAACAACCGAAGCCTTCTCCCGCCGGGGGAACTCTCAAGCTAGGCCGCGCCTAAAACCGCGGATGCATTTGTTTCGGTGACGTCCGAGCGCCTAAAGAAGGCGACCGTCTGGCCCGGAAAAGGGATGGGGGCCGTCGAAATCCCCGATCGACACAAGGTGTGTCACCACCGCGTCATTTTCGTCATTCAAGAACCAAGCATGCAAGTGAAAACTTGGCGGCTCAATATTGAATGATGGAGGATGCTGTCCAACGAGATCCAGGGCGACCGCATGATTGGGCGCCGGGCAGATCGTCGCTGGCACGCCTGCGAACATCGTCGCCGTCGCACGATGGACATGGCCAGCTGCGATAAAGCGTACGCGCCTGTGTCTTCCGACGACAGCAGCGAGATCGTTGTGGTTGCGAAGATTCTGCACATCCATATGCCCGATGCCGGTGATGAACGGTGGATGATGCAGAAACAATAGTGCGGGACGTGATGCCGACGCGCTAAGCGTTGTATCGAGCCAGGCCAGAGTATCGCTATCAAGCTCGCCGTGTGATGCGCCGGGAACGCTCGAGTCCATCAATACAATATCTAACTCCCTGAGCGGAACCTCGATATTGAGCGCTCCACTCAACTGCGCGTAGGGCTGACCCGACAGCGCGGCACGAAACGATATGCGGTCATCATGATTGCCTGGAATCGCGACAAACGGAATCTGCAATGGCGCAAGCAGATGTTTGAGGTGGTTGTATTCCTGTTGCGTTGGCGTGTCGGCAAGATCGCCCGAAATGACGACAAGGTCAGGCAGCGGCACCAGGCGATTCAATTGTGCCACGCACCGCGAAAGGGCGGTTGCTGTATCGACCTTGCAATATGCTAGTTCGCCTGGCCTTTTAATGTGCAGGTCTGAGATCTGCGCCACCAATATAGGTCGATTGGTCACGTGTTGTTTCCCGGAAAAATGCGAACCGCGGAAGGTTCGACATCGAGTCCGATCTGTTCGCCGACTTTTACAGCCAATGTGTTCGATCCATCGATCAATAGCGGGCGTTGGGTGGCGCCGCTGACCGTTAGCCGTTGTCGATCGCCGACGAAGCTCACACGCTCGACCCGGCCGGATAAGCGAGAAGCGCCGGGCGCTACAACGCGTATTGATTCCGGACGAATCATAGCGACGATGTTGCCCATTGCATTAACGTCAGCAATTGCCAATTGCCCGCCGGGCAAGCTTAGGGTTCCACTGGACGCTGGCGCTTCAACGAGATTTGCGGCACCGACAAATTCAGCAACGAAACGGTCAGCGGGGGTAAAATAGATGTCGCGCGGTGTACCGATCTGGGCAATGGCTCCTTTGCGCATTACCACCACGCGGTCGCCCAGCG
>DATLJR010000462.1:0-4027 GCA_035538755.1 Pseudolabrys sp. | reverse complement strand
AGCAGATAGGGCAAAGCTCATTGTCGCCGGCGAGCCAAGACGAACTCGCTTTGCGCGAGAAGTGAGTCGCTTCGTCTGGCTCTTTGGTTGCGGCGACGTGATTCGCCATGACGTGCTGGCGAGTATCCGTGCCGGTTTTGTACGTAAGGAGTTGTCGGCATCTTGGCCCACGCGCGACGGCTGGGTGATTGACGAGCGGGACGCAGGACCATTTTGGCATACCTTTGCTGCAAGGCGTGAAAGCGAGTCATCTCGCGAACGACCCCAAGCAACGTAATCTGTGGATGGCTCAAGCGGGAATGTCCGCTTTTGGCCCAAAGCGGACATTCCACCATGTCGCTTTTGATGTCGCTTTCGGGGGTAAAGCGGACATGACTTTTTGCGGCGCGAACGTCTGCTTATGACCCAAAGCGGACGTGCGGAGTGTCCGAGGTTTCCCCGAGCGGCCATAATTACCGCTGACTCATCAATTTTGTGATAAACGAGCCACACCATTGAAAATTGGATGAGCGGAGGCCGACTTTCCGAAATCGAGGGGGTGCGGTCAATTGCCATCACTGCCATTGTTAATTTGGGGGGTTAATGAAAGCACTTTTCTTGCCGAGCGCCGCCGTCGTTGGATTGTTCGGCGCATCTGGTCTTGCAGCTGACTTGCCTACCAAGGTCTAAAGGGTCGCTATTCCCATGAGGCAGGTATCTTCAATACTAGCGGCACTGGTTGTTGCCGTGCCTTTGGCAGCGTGTGCCACCAGACCGGAGACCGGCTTTCTAAGCCCCGTCGCAGAGAACGCGATAGGCGCCAGCAATCATACGTTGCTCATTGCGACGACACGTGAGCGAGACGTGCGGCCTGGCACTCTTTTCAATGGCGAGAGAGGAAGATCCCTTCACTACGCAACGCTAACGGTCTCGATCCCACCAACGCATATCCCGGGCAAAATCGAATGGGCGTTAACACCGCCCGGCAATCCGGCCGCCGATTTCGTTGTGCGGGACGAAGCGTATCTCGATGACGACAAGGCCTTTGTACAGACGTTAAATGGCCAACTTGCGACGCGCCCGAAGGGAAGCCGCAAGGTGTTCGTGTTCATTCACGGTTATAATACGCTCTTCGCCGAAGGGCTTTATCGTTTCGCCCAGGTTGTTCACGATTCAAAAGCGACTGGCGTTCCCGTGTTGTTTACCTGGGCGTCGCGCGGGAAGCTCGCGGCCTATGTCTACGACAACAATAGCGCGACAGCCGCGCGCGACGATCTAGAGCACACGCTCCGCCTTCTCTTGGCGAGCAACGCTGATCAGGTCAACATCCTTGCGCATTCGATGGGAAATTGGGTCACGGTCGAGGCGCTACGGCAGATCAAGATATCCGGCAACCTCCAGTATGCAAGCAAATTTGGAGATGTCTTCCTCGCGGCGCCCGACATAGATATTGATGTCTTCAAATCGCAGATGCGCCGCTTTGGAAAGCCTCGCAAGCCGTTCTATATCGTCCTTTCAAAGGACGATAAAGCGCTAGGGTTCTCAAAATTCATCGCCGGCGGAGAGAACCGAGTAGGCGATGACAGCGACATTCAGGAACTGGCGGCGCTGGGCGCCACTGTGATCGATTTGACGGATATTAAGGGTGACGACCCGTCCAACCACGACAAATTTGTTCAACTGGCTACGGTTGCGCCGGAACTGCGCGCTGTTCTCGGGGAGGGCATAGGCGCGAAAGATGGCACTGCGACTGCGGACGAATTGGTTTCGTCTTTGCCGAGCAAGCTGCTAGGCGGACCAGTCAGAATTTCCGCCGGTCAATAGTTTCATCAATGGGCCCCGAGCTGCGCCCGAATAATCGGAACGGCATTGCCAGACTGCCAGTTACGGCGCTTCGAGGTCATCGAATGGCTGACAAACTGAGTGTACCTCGGATGTCCGCTATTGGCCCAAAGCGGACACCCCTAGCTGCACCGCACATGTCCGCTTTCGGGGGTAAAGCGGACATCCCACGGACATGCGGTCATGTGGGTCTATTATCGCCAATGAAGCTTCGGCCAAAGCAATCCAGCCGTCTTACGATAGTCCGCGTATTCGGCTGCAAGTGGCGACCGATCAAATGTGCGCTCCTCCCGGTATGCCAGGATCAAGAAGGTAGCGGTATAGGCGACGAAAAATACGAAAATGAGAAAGTGCGAAGTCGCGACAGCGCACGCAAGCCAGAACAAGATGTACGACGCATAGAAAGGGTGTCGGATGTAAGCGTAAGGACCATCACGCGTGAGGAAATTGGGAGGCTCGGGGTCAAACGCGGCTTTGGGGCGTCTTGATCGGGTCGCCTTCACCGACCAGAGGAAGAGCGCAAAGCCGGCGAGGAAGAGGCAGAGAGCGGCCACTAGGGTATTCGTGGAGTGCTGATCCCTCCACATAAAGTAAGCGAACGCAGTAACGCCAACACAGGCCAGGACTACTGTAAAATGAGCTTCGCGCGGCCACACTCTTGACGAGAAATGACTTCTCGCAACCAAATAGGCCATCGCAAACGAAAGAAGGCCAGCAAACAAGACAAATTCATTCACGATGCTGTTCCCATTTCAAAGCGCGTAGCTGGCCGATCTCTTCAGATGCTAGCCGCATCAGTGGGACCACTCGTGCATTATCCGGCTGCGCGACCGTCTACCTTCCGTTTCGGATGGACGCATCGTCTACGAATCATTCGCAAACGCTGTGAAGGGCCGAGTACCCGAAGCAGCACATTGACGGGTAGAGCGTTGGCACTCTGCTGGCCGCCATTACGCGCGGCGTGATCGGATTGATCCTGATCGCGGCCGACGCAACCGAGCGCGAGCACCGCAAGTGGTAGCACGGCTGCTTTTCACGAGAGCCGCGAGGAGTGCTGGCCCTGGCTGAAAACTGTCGCATTTTTGCATGAGATCGTCGGGGCTATATTTATCCCAGTCGAATATCCATACGTCTACCAACTTGGCCATCGGAGTTCTCCTTCCAGTCTCGGTGCGTTCCGATGCACCGTGCGACGAGACTAGCCCGACATCGTCAAAGGTTGCGTGACGTACTTCACGCTCAGATGTCCGCTATTGGCCCAAAGCAGACATGGCGTGTTGCACTGCACATGTCTGCTTTTGGGAGTAAAGCGGACATGCTCATTTGCACTGCATGAGTCCGCTTTTGACCCAAAGCGGACATTGGGCGATCCGGTTTGCTGTGGCGCGAACAGCCTCCATTCGATGTGATAGGGTGTCGTCCTCAGCTTGGAAACGGCTCATGAGGCGACGGGATTTCATCACGCTTCTCGGTGGCGGAGCGGCAACATGGCCGCTCGTCGCGCACGCGCAGCAACCAGGAGATCGGGTGCGGCGTATTGGCGTGCTTATGGCACATCCTGAGGGCGACCCAGAATTTCAGACTTACATAGCCGCATTCAGGGAGGGACTTCAGAAGTTTGGGTGGATCGAGGGCCACAACATCAAGATCGACATTCGCTGGGGGGCACTCGATGACCCAGAGTTGAGGCAACGATCCGCAAAGGAACTCGTCGCTTTGCAGCCCGATGTCATTCTTACGCAAAACACACCGCCCACCGCTTCAATGCTGCAACAAACGCGCACCATCCCTATCATTTTTGTCATCGTTGCGGATCCGGTTGGCAGCGGCTTCGTCCAGAACTTGGCGCGGCCGGGTGGTAACGCCAGCGGCTTCACTGTTATGGAGCCGACGATTACCGGCAAATTGGTGGAGCTGCTCAAGGAAATTGCCCCGCGCGTCGAGCGGGCTGCCATCATATTCAATCCCAAAACTTCGCCATACCGTGATGTTTACCTGAGCCCATTCAATTCTGCCGCTGCGTCCATCGGACTGGAGGCCCTCGCCGTACCTGTTAACGACCAGGCCGAGCTGGAATCGGTCATTGCCACACAGGCTCGTGGAATGAATGGTGGGCTGGTCGTGATGCCAGATGGTTTCCTGAATGTTTATCGTGCGGAAATCGTCTCGCTGACAGCTCGCTACCGTCTGCCCACCGTCTATCCGT
>DATLJR010000461.1:0-31571 GCA_035538755.1 Pseudolabrys sp. | reverse complement strand
GACCCCCGGGACGCCTTGAATCGTCCTGGCACCCTGAATGCCCTGAACGTTCTTGCCGCCAGCATTTCCGAACTGTCGTTGCAGATTTACATTCTTGAACTGCACGTTGCCGTGGTGCGCCGGATCGAATTTCCAGTTTTGGAATTGGCCGCCGCCGGCGAAATTCACCCTGTTGAATCTGCTGTACAGCGCGGTGTTGGTCTGGATCGCCGCGAACCCGCCGTGTCCCCAATTGTAGTGGTACCACAGCGCCGGACCGACGAAGAGCGCGGCGCCAAATCCGAACACCGGCCCAACCGTCCACCAGGGCGGATGCCAGAAGAAGGGAACGTAAGCCGGAGCCCAGTAGGTGGGGCCGTAGACAACGACCGGATCGTACACAGGCACATAAATGTAATCAGGCTCTGCCGGCTCGATGACGATGTATTCGGGCGGGCCTGCATAGCCTGTGTTTGGTGCCGCAACCCTGCTGACCTTCTGCTCTTTGCTCGATTTCAGATTCCCGGTCACTTCGGCCTGCTTGCGCAGAGCTTGAACTGCGACCTGCAGGTCGTCGGGCTGGGCGAGAAAGGCTTCGCCGAGCTGATTGGTCCAGTCCAGTTTCTCATTCATCATCGCCAGCACCTGTGGTACTGACGTCAGTCCCTTGACGCTTGGATCCCACGGTTGCTGTTGCATGGCGCTCTCGAGCGCCGAGCCCTTGAGATTGGGGTTCTTCTCGACCCAACGTGCCGCCAGCGTCACTTCGAGCGGATAAGTCGATGCCGTCAGCACCTGTGCCAACAGAGGATCGGGATATAGCGCGATCGGTGCAACCAACTGCTGGATCTGCGGCTGAGTCAGCGCAGGCTGCTGTTGCTGAGGCGGCTGTTGCTGCGGTGGAAGTTCTTGCGGCGGGGGCTGCTGTTGCGGGGGCGCCTGTTCGGGAGGCTGCTGCGCATGAACCGTTGCGGTTCCATACGCGCCTACCAACGCGAACCCTACCGTTACCGTGAAGCTGAATTTACGTGCACCACACCAAGCCGACATGAGGGAACTCCTTTGCGGCTTCGTCACCCCGCCGTCGATCACACCGGACATCTTATGCATATGTCGCGCAATTCTCCATCCTCGTTTTCTGATATGCGCTTTTTTCGAAACAAGAATGTCCTGCTTCACAGAGCCTATGTGCGCCGCGGTGGTAAGTTGACGGAAATGGACTGGCTCGATTTTGGGGGAGACCTTAAATGGCCAGCACCATTCGACGCATCGAGCGGACGCCAGCTTATGGAAAATGCTGGCCGGCGGCATTCTCGCGCAGCTCGCATTCATCTGCTGGGACATACTCCGCTGCCGGAGCACGGGGCGCACTCGAACACCAACGCAACATCGAAATGGCCTTGGAAAGCCGGGCGCAATGTAAGCCAAAGATTCCATGCCGCTTAACGCTATTTGCGAGCGCATAAACAGGAATTAATTCGGCCGCCCTGAGCCGACCTGTTACGGTCTTCATTACCGTAACGGCGTCGTCCACACGGGGGCTGTATGCAACGACGCGAATTCATCGCGCTTGTCGGCGGCGCAACCTTTTCGTGGTCGCGCATCGCGCGATCACAGCAATCGATGCCCGTCGTCGGCTTCCTGAATGGCGCGGCGCCTGAGCTCTACACCAAATTCTTGCGTGAGTTTCGACGTGGCCTGAACGAGATGGGCTTCGTCGAAGGCCAGAATGTTGTCGTTGAATATCGCTGGGCCGAAAACCGCTACGAACGCCTGCCGGAGCTTGCTGCGGAACTGGTTCGCCGTCAGGTGACCGTCATCGCCGCAACCAGCACGCCTGCAGCGCTGGCCGCGAAAGCAACCAGTACAAAGATTCCGATTGTCTTCACGACGGCCAGCGATCCCGTCGCGCTTGGCTGGGTTGCGAGCCTGGCGCACCCCGCCGGCAACATGACGGGGGCTACTCAATTGAACATGGAACTCGGCCCGAAGCGGCTCGAGTTGATGCGCCAGTTGTTGCCCGATGCGGCGAGCATCGCGCTCGTGGTCAATCCTAACAATCCGCGGGTGGCCGAGGTGCAGACACGCGATGCGCAGGAGGCAACGCGCTCACTTGGGTTGCAACTGCAGATATTGCAGGCAAGCACTGCGGACGAATTCGACAAGATCGCTGCTGGACTGTCCAGGCGGTCCGTCGGACTCGTGATCGCCGGTGGCGACTCGTTTTTCCTCAGCGAAAGCGCGACGCTGGCCGCAATCACTTTGCGGCATGCCGTACCAACGGTTTTTCTCGGTCGAGAGTTCACAGCAGCCGGAGGTTTGATCGGCTACGGCGGAAGCGTTGCCGATTCCTATCACCTCGCCGGCATCTACACCGGTCGAATCCTTACCGGCGAAAAGCCAGGCGAGATGCCGGTGTATCGATCCTCAAAGGTCGAGATGTTCATCAATCTCAAGACCGCTAAGGCGTTGGGAATCACAATCCCGCCGGAGCTCGTGATCGCCGCCGACGAGGTCTTCGAGTAATCCGCTCCGCAATTCACAGCACGCATTTGGTCATTTGGCAAAACACGCGCGCTTGTGATTTTATAATCGCAATGATGAGTTCTTCCGATCCAGATGGCCCATATTTCCTGCCGCTCCGCGGCGGCCCGGATCGGCCGCGTGCGGCGGAAGCGCCGACACCTGGCCGCACGGTCCGAGGCATGGGCACGCTAACGCTGACGCGCGCCGGGAAAAGCCGCGATGGCGAATGGTCGACAGATGACTACGACGTGTTCGAAGGATATCATCTCATTGGCCGCATCCTTCTCTCCACCCAAGGACCGCAAGGCATGCCATGGTTCTGGGAAATCACGGCGCGGCCCGAGAGCACGCAGAACCACGGCTACGCCGTGAGCTGCGAACAGGCGATGAAGGAACTCAAAGCACGCTGGGCCAATCCCGCCAGGTTCTAGCAACCTGTCGGGACAAAAAAATGACGCCCGGCTGCGGGGACTGGCAGCGGGCGCCATTCGGATCGACTGAAATCAATTCGCCCGACCCTCCTCAACGCGAAGACTGTTTCTGCGCGGTCTGCTTCTCCAGTGCCTGCGCAGCCTGCAAATGTTTCTGCAGGACCAGCAGCGTCACGAGCGCAAATGTGGAGCGTGCCGAATGTCTATGCCGGCAGCGTTACGCTGTTCTTTTTTCCTAGGAATTTTTCCTTCAGATGGGTACGTTGAATTAGGATTTTGTCTTGGGATCGTCGAGCTTCGGCGGCGGCGGCTCGTACACAATATCGTTTGAGCTATTTCGCCTCGCCTGTTCTGCCAGACGCAGGAATGCCCAGCCCAGGTTTTCAAGCTCGGCCCGCTTTCCCGGATCACTCTCGCACTCTGCCTTGGCCAGCAACTCGGCCGCACGAAACAGATAATCGTCCCCCGAGGACATTTCCGGTCCCACTATGTCTTTTTACGCACGATACGAAGTTGCAATGCAACATTTTCAAAATCGTTCCTGGAACGCCGAAAAAAATTGCAATAAACAGTTCACAATTTCCAAACGGTAGGATTGTAGGACGGTGCCAAACGATTTTGTCGCAGTGGAACGACTGCTGCATTAAATTTCGAACATGTATTTTCCGACACTCGACTCCGGGCATGCGCAAGCGCACATTCGAGTCACCGCTGGCCAAGGCCTGTCAGGCGCTGGTGGCTGAGAGACTCGTAGCGCTCCCGCCTGGACTTACAGGGAGCGAGTCGTGTCGCAATCACATATCTTCGATCCGTCATTTCCGGACATCGAGCGACCGAGTTGTCCCAAATGCGGTACGGCAATGTGGTTATCGCACATTGCACCCGACCAACCCTCGCACGACCGGCGCACGTTCGAGTGCCCGGCGTGCGATTATTCAGTCGAGGTCATTATCCAGTACGACGACGTCTGAGCCCGTCGCAAGTCGCGCGGCGCGCATGGAACCCGGCCGCCAAATCGACTAGTCTCCCGCCGGGGGCGAGAGCGCGCGGGGATTGGCCTTGGCCGAAAAGCGAACCAAAAATTCCGGGGTTATGATCGTCGCTTTTGCGGCGGTTGCGGCCTGGCAGATTTACGACATGGCCACGGCGACTGAAACGCCGAGCCGTGCTCTCATGATCCTGCAATATGTGCTACTCGCCGGACTGCTCGTAGGGCTCGCCGGCGCGCTCCTCAATTTCCTGCGCTCGCAATAACAAGACCGTCGCTCCGGGCGCCGTCTCAGCGTGGAGTGTCGGAGTGACAGGCGCGTACGGGTTGGTCCCACAGCCAGCCGCACTTGGTACAGCCACCAAGGCCGAGCCCGAGCAGAGCTAAGCACATAATGACGGCCGCGCGTTTCGGGAGGGGTCCAAACATGGCTGCCAGCATAGCCGAATGAAGCGGGGTCGGCGAGAGCCGCCCCTATGGGCCCGGATACCTATTTTCATTCGTTTGAATGACGACCCTCCTCAATCAATCGGATGACAGCAATGCGTCGGACACTCTTTATCCGATGGACGAAAGCCCTATATGAAGTTGCATATGAACGGCAGTTTAGAGTGAGTGGGCGAAGCGACCTGTCCGCCCACCGCTGCCTAACGAAAGGCAACCGACTTCATGTCCATCCGTCCCGTCAAGCGCATTGTACAATCGCAGCCCACCATCGAGGGCGCCGGCGTAAAGCTCCGGCGCGCCTTCGGCTTTGGCGATACGGCGGAGACCGATCCGTTTCTGCTGCTCGACGATTTTCGTAATGATCGGCCGGCCGATTATCTCGCGGGATTCCCGTGGCACCCTCACCGTGGCATTGAGACCATCACCTATGTGCTCTCCGGGACTGTGGAGCACGGCGACAGCCTGGGAAATCGCGGCACGCTCGGTTCGGGCGATGTGCAATGGATGACCGCCGGACGCGGGATCATGCATCAGGAGATGCCGCTCGGCGACGCGCAGGGTCGCATGCATGGGTTTCAACTCTGGGCGAACTTGCCTTCGTCACTGAAGATGACGGCACCGCGCTATCAAGACATCAAGGCAAATGAAATTCCGGAGATCGTTGACGACGACGGCACGCGCGTGCGCGTCGTGTGCGGCGACTTCTGGGGCAAGAAAGGGCCGGTCGACGGCGTCGCCGCCGATCCGCGCTATCTCGACATCTTCGTACCCCCCGGCAAACTCAAGGTTCTCAAGGTTGAAGTTGAGCGCCACGCCTTCGCCTATGTGTTCGAAGGCAGCGGCATTTTCGTCGCGGCTTCGCAGCCGATCGGTGTGCTCAGCGAGAAGCAGATCGATGGAAATGAAATCCTCGTCCGCGAGAAGGCCGGAGATCACTCGCTTGTCCTCTTCGATTCAGGTGACGAAATTGCCGTGCAGGCGGGCGAACAAGGCGTTCGCTTCCTGCTCGTGTCCGGCAAGCCGATCCAGGAGCCAGTCGCCTGGTATGGACCGATCGTGATGAACACACAGACCGAGCTGCAGCAAGCCGTGTCCGAACTGCGCAACGGCACCTTCATCAAGGATCGGCCGTCGGCGCCTCCGCTCCGTTAACCACCCGCGATCATGGAACTTTTCCCTTTGCCCGGCGTTTGCGCGCTGGGCGAAGGCGGATAGGATGCCCCGTTGGCGCGATGATACAGCCGAGATCCCAATGGAAGTCGTGACACGTGCGCTCGACATGCGCACGCGGGTGAAAGAGTTTGATTGGGCCGCCACACCGCTGGGACCGGCAAAAAACTGGTCCCAATCTCTGAAATGGAGCGTTGAGCTCGTCCTGGCGTCTGGCTTCCCGATGTCCATTCGGTGGGGGTCGGAACTCATCTTGATCTACAACGATGCCTATGGCGCCCTGCTCGGTGACCGCCACCCAGGCGCACTGGGACAGCCGCTGCGCGAAATCTGGCCGGAAATTTACAACGAACTCGGTACGCTCAATCACGCGATCCTGCGCGGTGAGCGCGACTGCTTCTTCGCTGAGGATCATCCCTGGCGGATCCACAGATACGGCATTCCCGAAGACGCGCGGTTCACCATCAGCTACAGCCCGATCCCGGACGCATCCGCACCCAACGGTGTCGGCGGCGTGCTTGCCACCGCCTTCGAGACCACCGAGCGCGTGCGAAACGAAAAAGCATTGCACGTACTCACGAACCGACTTGAATCGGAAGTAGAGCAACGCACCCGCGAACGCGACCGCATCTGGAAGGTGTCCGAGGATTTGCTCGGCGTTGCGAACTTCGACGGCTACTTCCTCAGCGCCAACCCCGCATGGACAAATCTGCTCGGCTGGAGCGAGGCCGAAATCAAATCACTGCATGTCAACGAGCTGCGCCATCCCGACGATGCAGCAGCAGCCATTGCCGCGCGGAGACAGCTCGCGCGTGGCATGCAAAACGTGCGCATCGAAAACCGTTTCCGTCACCGCGATGGGTCGTGGCGATGGGTCGCCTGGACGATGACCACCGATGACGGACTCATCTACGTATCGGGCCGCCATATCACGGCGGAGAAAAAGGCGGCTGAGGCCCTGAGGCAAAGCGACCAGCAATTCCGTGCGTTGGTGGCTGGCGTCACCGACTATGCTTTGTACATGCTCAGTCCGATCGGAGTGGTGTCAAGCTGGAATGCGGGCGCCGAACGGATCAAAGGCTATACGGCCGACGAAATCATCGGTCGGAATTTTTCGCAATTCTATACGCCGGAGGATCGCAAGGCCGGACGGCCGAACCGCTCGCTGGCGGTCGCGGCCGCAACGGGTCGATTCGAGGCGGAAGCGTGGCGTATGCGCAAGGACGGATCCTTGTTTTGGGCCAACGTCGTCATCGACGCGATTCGCGACGAGTCCGGCAAACTTGTCGGCTTTGCCAAGATCACGCGCGACATCACGGAAAAGCGCAATGCGCAGGAAGCGCTCGAACGCGCCCACGAACAGCTCGCACAGGCGCAGAAAATGGAAGCGCTTGGTCAGCTGACCGGCGGCGTCGCGCACGATTTCAACAACCTGCTGATGGTCGTAAGCGGCCAGGCGCAATCGCTTCTGCGCAGGACGACCGATCAGAAGAATATTCGTTCGCTTGAAGCGATCCTCACCGCTGCCTCGCGCGGTGAAGCGCTTACGCGGCAATTGCTGACCTTTTCGCGTCGCCAGACGCAAAATCCACGGACAGTGCATGTCGGCCAGACTGTGGCAGCGTTTCATGACGTGCTTGCGAGTTCGGCGCGCGGCAAGATCGATCTACGCATAGATATCCCGCAAGGCGTCTGGCCGGTCTCGATCGACATTCCCGAATTCGAACTGGCGCTGGTCAATCTTGTGGTCAACGCGCGCGATGCCATGCCCGAGGGCGGCTCAATTACCGTGTCGGCGGAAAACGTGAAGCTGCGCGGCACCGAAACCGTCGATTCCCTCAAAGGGGAATTTGCGGCGCTGACGATCAGCGATGTCGGGGCCGGCATCCCGCCGGAAGTACTGCCGAAGATCTTTGAACCGTTTTTCACGACGAAAAGTCCCGACAAGGGGACAGGGCTTGGACTTTCGCAGGCCTACGGATTCGTGCAGCAGTCGGGCGGAGGAATCGCTGTCCGCAGCCAGGTCGGCCAGGGAACGCAAGTTACACTTTATTTGCCGCGCAGCCATGCCGCCGTCACGACCGTCATTCCCGAAACGACCAGCCAGTCGTATGGCGAAGGCGAAACCATCCTTGTTGTCGAGGACAACCCGGATGTGAAAACGGTTGCCACCACGCTGCTGGAGCAACTCAACTACCGTACGGTAGCGGTCGATGACGCAAAGTCCGCGCTGGATCTTCTGGCGGCCGGGAAATCCGTGGACATGGTGTTCTCCGACGTGATGCTGCCCGGTGATCTCGACGGTCTCGGTCTGGCCAAAACGATCGGCAAACGCTACCCGCAAATCCCGGTCCTGCTGACAAGCGGCTACGCGAAGGCGCTCAGCGGCCAGCACGGGATGCCGATCCTGCGCAAGCCCTATCAGATTTCCGCCCTAGCCGAAGCAGTGCGCTCGACGCTCGAAGGGGGCCGTAACCAGTCGTAGCAGCTCGCGACAAATCGTGGGCTTCCGTCCGTGGCGCGGGGGGTGATAGCGTTGACGGGTCCGGGGTACGTGCTGCAACCGCGATCCGCCCGTCTGCAATCAAAAATGGACGGCAGATCCGCTGACGGGAGGTCAGACATGAGCCTATCGCGACTGATCAAGCCACTGTTGTTGAGCGGAGCGCTTTTGTTCGGCGCGTTTGCATCGCGCGCGCAGGCGGAAGAGCTGCGTGTCGGCTTTATTGCGCCGATGACCGGCCTCTTCGCCCAGGTCGGAAAGGACATGGTCGACGGATTCCAGATGTATCTGGACGAGCATGGCAACAAGCTAGGCGGCATGGACGTCAAATTCATTCTCGAAGACGACCAGGCGAAGCCCGATCTTGGCGTCACAAAGGCCAAAAAGCTCGTGCTGAACGACCAGGTTCAGATGTTCATCGGCGGCGTGCTTGCCTCCACGGGTTATGCGCTCGCACCTGTCAGCACCGAAATGAAGACCGTCTACATCCCGTCGATTCCGGCGGCTGATGATTTGACCCAACGTCAGGCGGACAAATTTCCCTATTTGATCCGCACCGGCTGGTCCTCCTCGCAGCCATCGCAGCCGATGGGCCGGTGGGCCTGCGATCAGGGTTACAAGAAAATTGTCGCGGTCGGCGCCGACTATGCCTTTGGCTACGAGCAGGTTGGCGGTTTCCAGAAGACATTCGAGGATTGCGGAGGCAAGATCGTCCAAAAGATCTGGCCGCCGCTCGGCACCAAGGATTTCGGGCCCTTCATCCCCACCATCAAGGCCGACGCCGATGCCGTGTTCGCCTTGATGGTCGGACCGATGGCGTTGCAATTCCCCAAGCAATTGCGAGCGGCCGGATACAAGAAGCCGATCATCGGCGGCGGCACGAGCTATGATGAATTCGCCCTGCCCTTCATGGGCGACGAAGTCGTCGGCGACGTCTCCTCGCTGCAATACAGCGCCGCATTGACCACCCCGAAGAACGAGGCGTTCGTTAAGGCCTACCGCGCCAAATACGGCAAGGTGCCGTCGTACTTTTCGGAGAGCAATTACACGACCGCGCAACTGATCGACGAAACCATCAAGAAGAACGGCGCAAAATGGCCGGGTGCGGAGCAATTCATCAAGACAATGTCCGGTCTGAAGATCGACGCAGTGCGCGGGCCGGTGTCCTTCGATGACATGCGCAACCCGATTCAGGACATCTACATCAAGAAGGTCGAGAAGAAGCAGATGTTCGGCTACGACAAGCCCGAGCTGTGGAACACCGTGATCAAGACCTACCCGGCTGTCAGCCAGTTCTGGACATACGGGAAGGACAAATTCCTCGCGCAGCCGGTTTACAGCCGCGACTTCCCGCCCTGCAAATTCTGCGAATGAGATGTCACGTACAACGGAAAACCCCGGCCTAGTGCCGGGGTTTTCTTTTCGTCGATGCCGTAGTTCACATCACGGGCACGGATGACGCTGCCCGTCGTAACCCACGTAGGTGCCGCTGCGCGGATCATAGGATCTGAAGCGGTGCATGCAGTACTCCACGCCGCCGCCACCACCGCCGCCCTCCTCGTAGTAGCCGGGTTCGACTTCGTACGTGGGGGCCGCGCAATACGGGCCGCCGCCATAATAGCGCGGCTCTGGCTGCCATGCTCACATCGCCCGCCTTTGCCCAATCGTACAATGCGGGTTACGGCAGCGGCAATGTAATCGATCAGCCCGCCCTTGAGCATGGCGGACCAACCGCGTCCGGCAACGAGTCCTTCGCCTCTGTGCCGCCGCGCGCGAGTGCGCGTCATGCACGCAACACACGCACCGAACAAGTCGTACCGTCGAACGATCCTTACACCGGTCCGGCGACTATGCAGGCCGCGACCCAGATCCGAACGTCCGGTTCGAACTGCATCGCGACAACGCGCATGACGAGTGAACTCAAGGTGTAGGATCACAACCAAACCCCGGCCCGAGGCCGGTTTTCTCTTGAGCGTCGTACTCTGTGTTGCCAGTCTGTCCCGATGAGTGAATTCGCCGACAGAATCATCGGGCACTACGAGCGCCACGCGATGGCCTGGGACGAAGATCGAAGCCGCGGGGCGTGGAACGACAAGCCCTGGCTTGATCGTTTCATCGCCATGCTCGCAAAGGGTGCGAGCGTGCTCGACCTCGGGTGCGGATCGGGCAACCCGGTCGCGCGGCATATGGCAGCGCAAGGTCTGAGGATCACCGGCGTCGATTCCTCCCCGAAGTTTATCTCGCTGTGTCGTAGCCGCTTGCCCGCACACACATGGATTGTCGGCGATATGCGCACGCTATCCTTGAAACAGTGGTTCCAGGGCATTCTGGCGTGGGACAGCTTATTCCATCTCACGCCTGCCGACCAGCGCCGAATGTTCGACGTGTTCCGCGAACACGCCGCTCCGTGCACTGCGCTGATGTTCAACGCTGGCCCGAGTCACGGCGAAGCGATCGGCAGCTATCGCGGCGATCCGCTCTACCATGCCAGTCTCGATCCCGCCGAGTATGCGACGCTGCTTGAGGGAATCGGGTTCAAGATTGTCGCGCATGTCGTCAACGATCCGCAGGCCGGCGGCCGGACGGTCTGGCTCGCGCGGTCGAGCGAGTAGCGGCGGCCGCTTTTATTCGGCGGGGATCGGCGTTGCGGGCGCGGTGGGCGCGGTCGCCGCTTGCGAAGGCACCGAGGGCCCCCTGAGAGGCCTCTCTTCCATCGCAATCAGAAATGCCATACCGAAGGAAAGGACCAAGGCGCAGGCCAGAAACACGAAACGGAAGGCGTAAGCGAGTTCGGGCGCCGAAGCCGTGCGGGCCAGCATTTCGACCGACATGCCGGTGACGCCGCCGAGGCCACCGAGAACGATGGCCCCGAGCACCGCGACGACCAGTGCCGAGAACAGCGCGCGGAAGAAATTGGCGGCGCCAGTGGCCACGCCCATCTGCGAACGCGACACGGCGTTCTGCATGCAGACGGTGGAGACCGGAAACACCGTGCCGAGTCCCGCGCCGATCACGAGCAATAGAAGAAGTACGAGTATTGTCGGCATCGACGCCGGCCAGATTGCAAGCGGCGCAAGCGACAGAATGGAGATCGTAAGTCCGATCAGCGACACCCGCTTGTAGTGGACCACATAGGTCATCATGCGGCCGGTTATGGTCGAGAATGTCACGGTCGCGGCCATCAGCGGAATCAACGCAAGCCCCGACTGACTCGCCGAAAGGTGCAGAACGGTTTCAAAATAGAGCGGCACAAAGATCGTCATCCCGACCAGGGTGCCCATGTTGCACGCGCCCGCGAGCGTCGCGCAGCGAACGACCGGATTGCCCAGTACGGCGAGCGGCAGGAACGGCTCTCGCGTGCTCAAGAGCCGCCACGCAAACAATCCCCACAGAATTGCCGAGACAAGCAGCAGCGCGCCGATGTGCGGCGAGATCCATTCATAGCGGCGCCCGCCCCACGACAAAGCAAGCAGGAGCGCGATTGCCGCGGACATCATCAACATGGCGCCGATGACATCGAGCCTGTGCTTTCGCGGGCGAAACGGCACGCGCCGGAGCACGTTGGACGTCATGCCAAGCGCGATTAGCCCTAAAGGCAGGTTGATCCAGAAAATAAGCGACCAGTCGATGTGTTCGGTCAGGAAGCCGCCAAGCACCGGACCTCCCACCGACGATGTTGCGAACACCGCGCCGATGTATCCCTGGTACCGGCCGCGCTCGAGCGGCGAAACGATATCGGCGATGATGGTCTGCGCCAGCGCCATCAGGCCGCCACCGCCAAGACCCTGGAAGGCGCGTGCGAGCACGAGCGCTGTCATGCTCGGCGCCAGCGCACAGGCGACCGAACCGACGATGAAAATGCCGATCGCCGTGAGCATCATCACCCGCCGCCCGTGGATGTCGGCGAGCTTGCCGTAAAGGGGGGTCACGGCGGTCCCGGTGAGCAGATAGGCCGTGACGACCCAAGAGAGATCGTCGAGGTTGCCGAAATGGCGGCCGATCGTTGGCAATGCGGTGGCAACAATCGTCTGATCGAGCGCGCCCAGGAACATCGCCAGCATGATGCCGAGCACGATGGTCCGTATTTCCGGGTGCGTGAGCGCCCTCAGCTCGGGCGGCGCCTCGGACTTTGCTGGTCGCGCCTTGGACTTCGATTTCGGGGCGGTCATCGCGCAGTGTATATAAGTACAGTCATGAGCAGATAACCCGCTCATGCCTTGCTGGTCCCCGTAAAGCAAGACGTGCCTGCGCGGGGGTGGTATGTGCACTACGCCCTAATCCTTGCAAGTAGCGGCAGGGACTTGCCACGAAGGATTCACGAAGAACATGAGGCTTCAGCTGCGCATTCGACCCCTTCTCTTTATTGCACTTCTCCTCGGAGCAACGTCCGCTCATGCGCGCGACAGGTTGCCGCCCGGCTTTGTCTACCTGCACGACGTCGATCCAAGCATCGTGCAGGACATCCGGTACGCGACGGACGACAATTTCACGGGGCGTCCTCTGCCCGGTTACGGCGCCGGCGAATGCATATTGCGTCGTGAAGCGGCCGAAGCGCTCAAAGCCGTGCAGGCAGAACTGGCGCGCGATAAACTTGGATTGAAGGTCTACGATTGCTACCGCCCGACGCGCGCCGTACGCGCAATGGAAGCATGGGCGCATGACGGAGGCGACAGTGAAGCCACCCGGCGCTTCTATCCCGCCCTGCATAAGCGCAACCTGTTTGCGCTCGGCTACATTGCTTCGCAATCACGGCACTCGACCGGAACGACTGTCGATCTGACGCTCGTCAGATTGCCACCCGCGCCTGTCCCCCGCTTCGATCCTGCCACGCGCTATGGAGCCTGCACCGGCCCGGCCGCGAAGCGCGCGCCAGACAACAGCATCGACATGGGCACCGGTTACGACTGTTTCGACGTCAAAAGCTATGGCCAAAGCACTGCAATTGCCACCGACCAGCGTCAGTGGCGCAACCTGTTGAGTTCGGTGATGCGCCGGCACGGCTTTGCCGGTTACTTTCGCGAATGGTGGCACTTTTCATACAACGACTCCGCCGAGCCGCGCGCTTATGATTTTGCGATTGCACCACGCGGACGTTGAGGCGATTTCCCGCGGGCTCCCTTGGGCCATTTTCCCGGCCAGCTGACGATATATTCCTCGAGCCTTTCATCAGGCACGTCGGTTTCGCTTGCCGCGACGCGTCCTCGCACTGAGATGCCAGCGGTGTGGACCGTTTCCGGGTCGCCGGAAACGAGCGGATGCCACCAGGCGAGGTCTTTCCCTTCGGCCACGAGCCGATAGGCGCAGGTCGGTGGCAGCCATTTCAGCCGCCGCACGTTACGCGACGTCAGTCGCACGCAATCCTTCACCTTGGCCTGGCGATGGGTGTAGTCGCTGCAGCGGCAGGTCTGGCAGTCGAGCAGCTTGCAGCTGACATCCGTGAACACGGTTGCATTCGTGTCTTCGTCGATCAGCTTGTTAAGGCAGCAACGGCCGCAGCCGTCGCAAAGACTTTCCCATTCGGCCCGTGTCATCTCCGACATCGCCTTGCGGCGCCAGAAAGGGGTCTGCGGGTCGGCCTTCTCGGAACTCATGGCGCGTTGTAGCGCCTTATGGCGGAAGGGCCCAGACTCCGTCCGGTCGCGGCACAGGAACCGAAGCGCGATTCGAGCCATATTCGCGGTTCCTCAAGCGCCCTCTGAGAGCGCGGGCACGAGTTGCGGTAATAATTTTTGGGCTTTTTTCAAGTTTTGCCGTAACAAGAGGTTCTTGAACCTCTGCTTTAAGATGAAGCAATTGCAGCTTGGAGCACAAAACCCTTTACCACGAGCGGCCTGATTCTGGGGAAGACGGAAAAACGGGCCATTTTTCACCGCAATTTTCGTGTTCACCTTGGTTCCAGCCGAGGGAATCGCGGCATTGGCCCTGCGTTCCCCGATCGGCTAAAATTCCCCTCGCCGGCGGACCGCCGGCGTTAAATTTACGAGCAGTACAGCTTTGCGCAATCTGTTTCCCGAGGACTGGAAGCCCAATATCAAGCGGTTCCTGCTCGGGCTGGACGCCTGGGTCGATTTCAGCGTCTTCCGCAGCGTCTCCGGCCTGCGCGAGACCTATGAGCGTTTCTCGACCTTCATGGATCGCTTCCACGTCTCCGGCTGGCGACGCGGACTCAATGAGATCGTTTCGGAAGGCGCGACCATTGGCACTCTCGGCCTGATCGTGATGTTGGCCCTCGCGATCCCGGCATTCCGCGAAACATCGGACGATGACTGGCTGAAAAAATCCGAACTGGCCGTGACCTTCCTCGATCGCTACGGCAACGAGGTGGGCTCGCGCGGGATCAAGCACAACGACGCAATCCCGCTTGACCAGTTTCCCGATCATCTCATCAAGGCCGTGCTGTCAACCGAGGATCGGCGTTTCTACGAACACTTCGGCATCGACCTTGCGGGCACGGCCCGCGCGCTGGTGGCGAATACCCGCGCCGGCGGCGTCGTGCAGGGCGGCTCCTCGATCACCCAGCAGCTCGCAAAAAATCTGTTCCTGAACAACGAGCGCACCATCGAGCGCAAGGTGAAAGAGGCGTTTCTCGCCATGTGGCTTGAAGCACGCCTGACCAAGAACGAAATCCTCAAGCTCTATCTCGACCGCGCCTACATGGGAGGCGGTGCTTTCGGCGTCGACGCGGCTGCGCAGTACTATTTCAACAAATCCGCACGCGACGTGAACCTCGCGGAAGCGGCAATGCTGGCCGGCCTGTTCAAGGCACCGACCAAATTCGCACCGCACGTCAACCTGCCGGCCGCGCGTGCCCGCGCCAACGTCGTGCTCGACAACCTCGTCGAAGCCAACATGATGACCGAAGGCCAGGTGTTCGGTGCTCGCCGGCATCCAGCGACACCCGTCGACCGCCGCGACGATCGTGCGCCGAACTACTATCTCGATTGGGCTTTCGACGAGATGAGGAAGCTTGTCGATACGTTCCCGAAATCGATGACCGAGCGGGTCTTCGTGGTTCGCACCGCGCTCGACACCAACCTGCAGATTAACGCCGATGCCGCAGTCGAGAGCTCGCTGCGGCAATACGGGCAGGAATATCATGCGAAACAAGCAGCCGCCGTGCTGATGGATGTCGACGGCGCCGTACGAGCGATGGTCGGCGGCCGTGATTACGGTGCCAGCCAGTTCAATCGTGCGACCGACGCGATGCGCCAGCCCGGTTCCTCATTCAAACCATACGTCTATTCGGCCGCCCTCATCAACGGCATGAAGCCGACTTCGATCGTAGTGGACGGGCCGGTGTGCATCGGCAACTGGTGCCCGCACAACTATGGCAATGGTTACAGCGGGTCCATGACGCTGCTCAACGCGCTCACGCACTCGATCAATACCATTGCGGTTAAACTCTCGATCTCGATCGGCAACGGCAACGCGAAAGTCGGCCGCGCGAAGATCGTCAAGCTCGCGCACGATATGGGCATCCGCACGCCGCTGCCGGATACCCCGTCGCTGCCGATCGGCGCCGACGAAGTCACGGTGCTCGATCACACAGGCGCCTATGCCACATTTCCGAACCTGGGCAAGGCCGTGACGGCGCATGCTCTCCTCGAAGTGCGTACGGGTGCCGGCGATCTTGTTTGGCGCTTCGATCGCGACGGACCGAAGCCGCGGCAGGTGATGTCGGCGGGAGTTGCCGGCGACATGATCAAAATGATGAACAACGTGGTCGAAAACGGCACCGGCCGTCGCGCGCGGCTCGACGGCATCGCCGCCGCCGGCAAAACCGGCACCACCAACGCTTATCGTGACGCCTGGTTCATGGGTTACACGGGCAACTTCGTGTGTGGCGTGTGGTTCGGCAATGACGACTATCAGGTGACTAACCGCATGACCGGCGGCTCACTGCCGGCAATGACCTGGCACAAGATCATGGACTATGCGCACCAGGGCGTTGAGATCAAACAGCTGCCGGGTGTCGGGGCGCCGCAAGTGCGCCAGCAACCTGCCGTCGCCGAAGTGAAAACAAAGTCGAACGAACCGGCACCTCCGCAGCGACCTGCCCTGCTGACGAAGCGCGGAGCCGATGTCCTGGTCCGCGTTGAGCGCTTGATGGACGACGCCAATCGTGCGCTGGGACCGGTGCGCCCGACTGTCTCAAGCGGCAAGGATCGGCAGGCCAGTGCGCCCGAGACTGGCGACACATTCGCCACTTCGCTGGAAGGACGTGCCTTCGGCAACCACAACTGATTGGCGCGCGGCTTCGACCGGCGTATCCTTCGACACCATTTCAACCTCGCGGATTGTTCGTGCGACTGCTTTTCGGAACGCTATTTGGACTTGCCATAGCCGCGGCGGTGGGGCTCGGCCTCACCTACTACGCGCTTGCCCATGGCACATCCTTTGGCGGCCTGGCGATTGAAGGCTGGACTGCCTGGCCGAAGACCGGAACCGTCGACGCCGATCCTTACGCCCGCGCATCCATTTCGCGGACCGGCCGGTTGCCGACGGCCATGGGCGATGGTGTGTCGTTCAGCCTGAAGTCCGATGACGATGGCAAAGCCCTCGACGGACGCTGCGAGGTCGTCGTCGCCGGGATAACGCCCGTGGCGCGCTTCTGGACCCTGACGCTCTACAACGCGGATGGCGGGCTGGTCGCCAATTCAACCAACCGTTACGGCTTCACCAGCCAGGAAATCGTCCGCCGCAGCGACGGCAGCTTTGAGATCGTTGTGGCGCCGCGCGCCAATTCCGGTAACTGGCTGCCGACCGGCGGCGTCGACCGTTATGAGCTCGTGCTGCGGCTTTACGACACTGCAGTGGGCGTTGCGACCAAAGCCGGTCGCGAGATCCCGATGCCCGATGTCACCACCCGGAGCTGCCCATGATCCGGTGGCTCCTGTTGATTCTCGGCGGCGCGCTCCTCGGCGGCATCGTGCACCTGGCATCGGTCATCATCCTGCCGCGCACCGCGACGCAGGATGCCTATGCACGGCTTGCACCGATCGCACCGGTGAATTCCGTGGTCGCCCTTCCCGTGCCCACGCCAGAGAAAGCGGTCATGCCATTCATGGATCCCGCCTTCGCCAGCGCCATTTGCCTTTACGATCTTTCTCAAGGACCGTTGAAGCTGACCGTGCCGGTCAGTCCCGCCTATACGTCGGTCTCTTTCTACACGCGCAGCAACGTAGCCTATTACGCGATAAACGACCGCGCCGCCGGCCGGCGCGTCATCGAGCTCGACCTGATGACGACGGCGCAGCACGACCAGGTTCCGGAAGACGAAGAAGTCACGGCCGCCGACCGATTGATCGTGGAATCCCCGACGCCGACTGGAATTATCGCAATCAGGGCGATGGCGCCTGAGCCGGGCTTGATGCGCGTGGCACAGGGTACCGTTGCGGCTTCAAAGTGCGTGACGCAGGCGGAGCCGGCGCGGCCGCAGCGCAAGTAGAGACTCAGTGGTCGGCGAGGCTTGGCTCACGCACCCAGATCGGCGGCAGCGTGCGATAGCGATCGATCTGCCTCTGCAGTTGATTGAGCACGCGTTCCACTTCGACGGCTTGCGTCTCCAGGCGCTCGAGTCCGTGGGCATTTTTGGTTGGTGCAAACAAAACGGCTTTGCGACCATGCACAACTCTGTGCGCAACGTGGCGCTTGAATTACATGACCATCGAGGAATGGCTTGCCACCTTGCCGGAATGTGGGCGCAGATGGCTTGTGCATCCGATCAGGGTCGCCCGGCGATGGCAGCAAGCCTTCGGACAACGCGCCGCAGTGCTGACGTGGCGACTTATTTTCGGACCTTCGTTAATGCTGCGTGGAAAGCATCGGTACAAGATGTGATGTTGCCAGCCGATGATCTGGCGTTTGCGCAGGCGTGGTTGGCCGCCGTGCCTGTTAGGGTAATATCCAGCCCTGATAGGCCAAATACACGCCCGCCCCAACGTTACAGAGCGACAGGGCCAGCAGCATGATGTTGACGACTATAGTCATGGTTCCCCTCAATCGTCCGGAAAGATCGACTGACGCGCGAGCAACCTAAGAACAGGGGCAATAATGAGGCGGTCCGCCCTAAGTGCGTGACCAGACGGCTAGGCCAATAATCCAGACGATAAAAAGCCCCGTGACAAAAGGTACCCAATTTTGGAAGGTGATCCCCAATAGTGTCTGATCTTGCGTTAAATATTGCAGGAACGTATTCACGCAGATGGCCTTATTAACGCGGCGCTAAACTGCGTTTTCCTATCTCAATCAGCAGGTGTTAAGCCGCAAATTTTGCGGGGTCGGGCATAAAAACAAGCTAAATCCTCAGAGTAACGGTGGCGGTTCCAAAGGAGCGAGGCCAAGTTCCTTGGCTCGGTTGTCTGCCAATTTGCGAAAAGCCGTAGCCTGCCTTTCCAAAGCTTCCTTCCGCTCTGGATCAGTCTCTCGGCTTGCCATCTGCTCGAACAGGATGACGTCGCGCATGTACTCCGCGACCAACTTCAAGGTACTCACCTCCCAGAACGAGCATCATAGTCCTTTACGTCCACCAATGGAATTAAGGCTCTGCCACTAACTCCACCGGAAAGTTATGCATTTCTGTTGGCAGCGCGACATAAAGACCGTCAACCATCACATGGTTATGGAAGGCGGCTTTCGTCGCGATATGCCCGCGTGGGGCAGCAATAGCGGCAGTGAGGACGCCAGCTAGAACTAAGGCCACAAAGAGTGCTTTACGCATGAGCGACCTCCAATGAAAGTCGCCGGCACCAAATAATTACGCTCGGTCTGGCAAGTGCCGCGTGAACTGGCTCACACAGGACGATATTTTTCTGCCTGATGTTCGCCAGCGCAGAGGTCTTTGCACGCTTAAGCGGAGGCCTTTGCACGCCTAATATGTGTCAGTGGGAACCTGACAAAACCCGACAAAGCCCCGCATGGTGGCGAGAACCAATGATCTGCAAGCCGCTATTGATTGGCTGACCGCTGCCACTGCAAGCGCCCGCACGTAATAATGAGGGGCTTAGCCGAATTTCCACCGCTGCCGCACCTTTTGACGTTTTCGGGGTGGGAATCTGGTCCGCGAAATCAGACAACTTGTTGATTTTTTTTGGCGACCCCGGCCCGTTTCAAACCAGTGCCCATCAGCTTTGGCGGGCTGCGACAGAATTTTCATGGATTATTCGACTGGTGTTCCGCTCAACGTGCGGCCCTACGACGACGACGGCGTCCGGCGGTGTTGCCCGTGTCGGGCTCGCCATCGGGTCCGCGGTCGATACGGATCACCGGAAGAATGATGACGGTCGCGGGCTCGGTGTTCGCGTCGACATATTTGGCGCCGCGCGGACCCAACTCGTCGGGAAATCGGATGACCTCGCCCATTGCAAGTTCCCCCTGACCGTCCGGGTGCCTCCTCGAGGCTACCGGCGCGGCGCCTTTTCTCAATTAAAGGACTTGCAAGGTTAACGGTCCGCTAACGCCGGCCGACTAATCTGGGCGCCATCCCTCGGTTCTGTAGCGTAAGTGGTTATGGTGAAGCCTTCCGCGTCCAATCCACTGGACAGTCTGGTCGATCTGGCGTGCTGCGACGGCGTCGATGTCCGTCCGACTTTGCTGCGCGTGGTCACCGACCTTTACGTCCAGAAGGCCAATCACAGCAGCGAGGAGGAAACCCAGTTTGTCGAGCTGGTGCTTGGGCTGATCGACGCCGTCGACCTCCAGACGCGGACCGTCATTTCGGCCACCCTGGCCAGCTACCCGGGGGCCCCGGCGGCCGTTCTGAAAAAGCTCGCCGGCCCCGCTACAGCCGGCACCGGCGTACGCATGGAACCGGGCCAGAACGACCTGACGAACCTTTTCTTTTCGGCCCCTCCCGACGAGCGCAGCCTTATTCTCCTTAATCTGGACGTCGCCGCCAGCAAGACGGCCCGCCGCGTCATGCCGGTGGCCAGCGAACTGATTCGCCGGCTTGAGAGTGCCGCGCTCAACCGCAATCCGGGCGAATTCAGCCGCGTCCTGGAGCGCGCGCTCGGCGTCGATCGCGATCTCGCCGAGAAAATCACGGGCGACGAGCACGGAGAGCCGGTTGTCGTTGCCGCCAGGGCAATCGGGATGAAGCTCGCGGTGCTGCAGCGCATACTGCTTTTCCTCAATCCGGTCATCGGGCAATCCGCGCCGCGGATCTACAAGCTCACGCACCTTTTCGAAGAACTGAGTGCGCAATCGGCCGAATACATGCTCACGATCTGGCAAACGACCGCGCAGCGGCGTTCGGTCCATGCACCCGTTTATTGGAACGACGAGCGTCCAAGCCTGCGACCAAACCCAAAATCGACCGCGCGCCATGCGGTCGAAACCGACGCACGGCCCGCGCGCTTCAAAATCAACGAGCGCTAGCTCGCGTCGCTGACGGCATTGTCAAGAAAGTTGCGACCTTCGCGGTCTTCCACTTCGACAATCCAAAGGTCCGGATCGAAGCGAATCTCGCGCACCAGACGCGCTTCGATCTCGCTGTCCGCAGCGGGCGCCCCACGACCGGCGACAATGCTGAACACGCGATCCGCCGGGCGCGCGTCGTCAAAGACGGCCTGCGGTGCAGGCCCATAGAGAATTCCGGTCCCGTCGAGTCGATTGATCTTGATGAAGATGGCACCGGCTTCCTCAGCTCCACGCCGACGCACGGCCACAAAGACTCCCTCGACATTACATCGGCGAAGGTAAGCCGCGACCCAAATGCCGGATTTCAATCGCATCAGCTTCAGTAGCACGAGCGATTGCCGGGCTGCCAATTACTCCAGCGGGCGGCCGGTCATGCCCGCGAGCTCGCGTACGAAGTGGTCGGTGATCTGTCCGGTGACAGGCATCCGATGATCGCGCTCGAACTTTTCGACCGCGGCGCGCGTCTCTGGATCCAGAAGGCCGGTTGGCTTGATCTGTCCGTAGCCGAAATCGGCGAGCGCCCGCTGTATTGCCATCACCTTCTTCGACGGTGCGATGAGCTTTGCGATTGGACCCGATGGTGGGCTCGGCGGTGCAGCGACGTTTGCCGGCTTTGGATTGTACGCAACAATAGAACGCAGCAGACCATCATTGGCTTCCGGATTGATCTTCAATCCGGCGGCAGAGACAAAGTCCCGCGCCGCGGCATCGGTCTTGGCGCCCCAGATGCCATCGGCGGGGCCGTCATAGAAGCCTTTGCGCGAGAGTTCGCGCTGGATATTGCCGATGAGCTGAAGTCTGGCCTGATCGGCCGCGGGCAAGGCTTGAACAGCCTGCGGACGCGATGCGGGCGTCGCATCGCGCTGAAGCAATGGCCGCGTTGCAGAAATAGGCGCCGGATGCGGCCCCTTCTGCATGAAGAGGGCATTGGTAACGATCGCGAGAACCGCGAGGGTCGCCATGATGAAGCCCACGAATTCGCGCGGATGGCCGGCAATCGCGGTCGCGAGCCTTCCGGCGCCGCCAAATGCGACGTTCTTTTTGCGGGAAGATCGTCTGGGCACTTTCCTTCACCTGAATGTTTGCGGTTATTCCCCGACCACGCTCGGGGATAAATTTTATGAGATCGTCTGTGCTGTCCCCGCTCGCGCCTTCGAACGGCAGCCGGACCGTCACCCGCGTCCCCTCGCCGATCCGGCCTTGGATACCGGCGTGAGAAAGCTCACGGTCCCGTCTCACGTCTTTGCAGAACAGACGCGCCCCTAACTCGCAGCAAACCTTAGGTCACAGCCGATTAAGCGAACGCTAAGTTTGAACGGCGGGACAGCCCAATCGCCGTTCGCGACGCCTATCTGAACCTGATCATTCCGCCATTCGCCGCGCATGGTGAAATTTCAGTTGCCGAGAACGGGCAAGACAGGCCAGCCGCCTAATCGTTACCGATGCGGTAACCATATCGAAATACGCATTTTCGCGATGAATATTGGCCGGGAGTCGATTGCTTAAAATTTTCATTAAATTCGAATTTCTCAACTTTGATGAAAAATTTCGTCGAATTTGTCCAAAAACCTCACTGCATTTCCAACAACAGCTTCAATCATGTCTGCTAGGATTTAGCTCAAAGGCAGCAATAGGCTGCCGGGGCTGATTACGGGTTGGGTCATGTTCTTTCTATTGCGGCTGGCGTTTTGGCTGTGCCTCGTTTGCATACTGTTGCCCAGCGGTAACAAATCGTCGTCGACAGACGCAAAGATCGACGCTTCCGAGGCCGTGACAATGGCAACCGCGGCAGTTTCCGACGTGCGCGGATTCTGCGAACGCCAGCCCGACGCCTGTGTGACCGGAGGCAAAGTCGCAGTCGCGCTGGGCCAAAAGGCCGAAGCGGGCGCCCGTACACTCTATAAGTTCGTCACCAAACTTCGTGAAAAGGCGAGCTCGGGCGACAGGACTGGCTCGGTGCAGGGCACCTTGACCCCCTCGGATCTCGCGCCTGCCTGGCACGCGCCGGTTCCGCTGCCACCGCGCCGGGATACGCGCGACGGCCGCCCAGCGGCATAGACTCCGTAGAGCTACTTTTTTCGGCCGCAGCGATCCTTTGGCCTTTGGCGCTCGTCGGCCTATATATATATACGGCGATGAGCAAGATTGACGAAATCGTTGAGAATTTCGAGCTGCTCGATGAGTGGGACGATCGCTATCGTTATGTCATCGAGCTTGGCCGCACTTTGTCGCCATTGGCAGAGAGTGCCCACGTCGACGCCAATAAGGTGCAGGGATGCGCTAGCCAGGTATGGCTGCTCACCCACGTGCGGCCGAATGGGTCGTCCAGACCAGTCCTCACATTCGAAGGTGACAGCGACGCGCATATCGTTCGGGGGCTGATCGCAATCCTTTTCGCGCTCTATTCCGGCAAGAGCGCGCAAGACATTCTGGCAACCGATGCACTCGCGCTTTTCGACCGTATCGGGCTGCGGGAAAACCTCACGCCGCAGCGCTCGAACGGTTTGCGATCCATGGTCGAGCGCATTCGTGCTGAAGCGAAAACGGCTTTGGCTACGGTCGCATAGTCAACCGTTCTCCACGCTAAAAGCCGCATCATCGGCGAGCCATGTTCTGACCTTTGCGCCGGCCGGTCCGCGCCTCTGCGACGCATAGCCGAGTGGCGGGCCAGTCGGTCGAGGGCGAGTTGCAGCACAACCTTGCAGGAGCGCGCCGGCCACGCACGATCGCGCTCGATGTCTTTCAGGAAATAGCAAACGTCGATCAATAACCCTGAGAATTCGGGGCTTACGGCGTCCAGCGGCGCCGCGACGATCGTTTTGGTCATTGTATCGGCTCGATCAGTTCCGCCGCCACGACGAGCGGACGCCATCGGATGCGCGGCATCAACTGCAGCACGAGTAAAATCCGTGCGCCGCGGCTCACCGGACTGCAATTGATGAACTTCGATCAATGGTCGGTCGTCGCGCCCACACCGACGTACAAGCCAATCGAGCGGACTCTCGATCTCATCGATGACGACGCTGACGCGGCCGAGATCCGTTCGATCTGCTGTTGCGACAGAACAAGGTGCTGCGCACGAAAGCACCGACGATCGGTTACAACGCCTGCGGCATTGGGCTTGCTGACTTTCGGCGCTTGCCGCGGACCTTGGTCGATACTGATGTAGGATTATTTACCTAGACCAAGGTCAAAAAGGAAGTCCCGCTTAAATAGCAGGAGTGGCTATCCACAACTTTTAGGATTTGCTATTTTGCGCGTCGCCGACGCTGCTGCCCGAGACCCATCTGCTTCGCCAGTTGCGAACGCGCAGCGGCATAATTTGGTGCGACCATCGGATAGTCGGCGCTCAAGCCCCATTTTTCCCGGTACTGCTCAGGCGTCATATTGTACTGTGTGCGCAAGTGACGCTTGAGCGACTTGAATTTTTTGCCGTCCTCCAGACAGACGATGTATTCGGGCGTGATCGATTTTTTCACCGAAATTGCCGGCTTGAGCGGTTCCGCGGGCCCTTCGGCCGATTTGCCTGAGACGCGGCTTAGCGCAAGATGCACCTGATTGATTAGACCGGGGATCTCTCCAGCGGGCACGGTATTGTTGCTCACATACGCGGACACGATCTCCGCGGTCAATTCGATGAAATTCCCGTTTTGTGTGTTTTCACTCATCGAAGCTGCCCCTGTTACGCTGCGATCGAGCTGCTGGAAAAGTTCAGTTCAATTGCCCCCGCAATCGTCCAGTATCGCGATCGATAACAATATTTAAAAACTACTATTTGACTTCACAACCCGCAAGAACAACATAGCGCCTAACGCGACAAATATTGGTAAAATGCGACCGGGATAAGAAAAACCAGAATAAAACCGGCGTTACAAACGATGCGTGGGGCCGGTGAACACTATGAGTTCTTTTCGAGATGATTGCGCAACTCGTGGATAGAGGCAAAGCGCACTGTGCCTTGCGGCAACTCCGCTTCAATCGATCCATCGACGTACAGCGTATAGGCCATACCGTCGACGACGCCGGACTTCAGGACTGCGACCGAGCGCGATTTTTGCGTGTCCGGTTCGCCACGTTTCGGATCGCGCGATACCGGCTCAACCTTTGAATCAGGATGCGGTTCGCGCGCGGCGGGGCCTTTTGGCTTTGCCTCGGCGGGCCACATCGCATCGAAATTTGCGCCGTGGGCGGGTCGCGACGGGGGTGGCGGAGGCGCCGATACAGGCGACCTCCAGCCCGCCATGGGTTCGCGCTTTTCAGTCGCGCTTGCAGCCACGGCCGGAGACGGCACCGGCGTATGCCGGGCGAACGCAGGCAGGTCATTGGCGGGCGGCTTCACCGATGGCCCCGCCGGACGTGGCGGGGACAGCGAAATTTCCTCCTCGAGGGCCTCCGGAATGTCCGGGTTGCGAAGCGCAGGCGCCTCCTCGAATTTCTCTTCGAAGGGATTAGCTGCAGGCCCGGGCATAGGATCGAATGCGACCGAAGGCGCTGGCCGCGCCGGGAATGGAGCGCGGCCCTGAGCCGGTGCCGGGCGTGGCGCGCTTGCGTTTTCAAGGGCCTCGGGTGCCGGCGCGGACTGGCTCGGTAGCATGGCCATCGTCTCGGCGACCCGCCGCAGCTGCCCGGCAACCACCCCGAGTCCAATGATGATCAGCCCCCCTACACTTGCTGTGGTACCGGCCATGATCAGCGTATTTCCGAAGCTGAATTCATTGATCGGAACACCGAAGCCGATCATCAGCAGGCCTGCAAAAAGGGCAAACGCACCGATCCCATACAACAGAGCCGGCATGCTTTTTTCCGATCCTCTCCTGTTACCAGCGACTTTCGCCCTAGATCGGCAGGCTAAATTCAGCTGGCAATGCTAAAGTCTCGCCTGTTCAAACGCTGGCGGCAACACCTATTGTGGAACATCGGCGGATATGTCCCTGTTTGATGGGCAAATCGGCTCAGTCTTCGACCGTTGCCCCAGACCGTGGCACCGCCTAATTAGCTTGGTTGAGGAACTCGCGCAGGACAGACCGGGTTTCATCTAACTGTCGAATATTCCGCATTCATCGTTTGTCGATCGAGGAGGATCTGATGCCGTTCCAGTTGCCCGACCTGCCGTACGCCCATGACGCGCTCGCGCCGTACATGTCGCGCGAGACGCTCGAATATCACCATGACAAGCACCACAAGGCTTATGTCGATAACGGCAACAAGCTTCTCGAAGGCAGCGGGCTGGAAAACAAGTCACTCGAGGAAGTGGTCAAAGCGTCGTTCGGCAAAAACGCCGGGCTCTTCAACAATGCCGGCCAGCACTACAACCACATCCATTTCTGGAAGTGGATGAAGCCGAATGGCGGCGGCGACAAGATCCCCGGCAAGCTCAAGGCGAAGATCGACAGCGATCTCGGCGGCGTCGCTAAGATGAAGGAAGACTTCGCCCAAGCCGGCGTCACGCAGTTCGGCTCCGGCTGGGCCTGGATCGCGGTAAAGGACGGCAAGCTGATCATCAGCAAGACACCCAATGGCGAGAATCCGCTCGTGCACGGCGCGGCGCCCATACTCGGCTGCGATGTTTGGGAGCATTCTTATTACATTGACTATCGAAATCGGCGACCGGACTATCTGAAGGCATTTCTCGACCATCTGGTGAACTGGGAGCATGTCGAGGAAATGTTCGTCGCCGCGAGCAAATAGACATCACCACCACTTCGACCCTATCTCTGCCACTTCCCGGCACCCGGTCGGCAATCGCAATTGCCGACCGGGCTGCCATTGGCGTGATCGCAATCGTCACGGTCTTCGCGCTGATGACTTTCCGCGACTATGGGCTCGGCTGGGATGACTACACCCATTCCCAGTATGGCGACCTGCTGCTCAAGCTCTACGGCTCGGGCTTCGCTGACCAACGCGCCCTTTCCTTCGTCAATCTCTACAAATATGGCGGCGGCTTCGACATGGCCGCCGCGCTTGCCGCCAAGGTTCTCCCGTTCGATCTTTTTGAAACGCGCCGGCTCGTGGGCGCATTCGTCGGCATCGTCGGCTTGATCGCAACATGGAGAATAGGCCGCCACCTTTGTGGCCCGATCGCCGGATTGATCGCGCTCATGCTGCTCGCGACCTGCCCGCTCTATTACGGTCACATGTTCATCAATGCCAAGGACGCGCCTTTCGCCGCAGCCATGGCGGTGCTGCTGCTCGGCATGGTTCGCGCGTTTGAAGAATATCCACGGCCGAACGCGCGAACAGTCGCACTGACAGGCGCTGGCCTGGGGCTTGTCTTCGGTTCGCGCATTCTTGCAGGCATCATCGCGCCCTGTGCGCTCGCCGCCTTGCTCCTCATCGCGGTGGGTGAAGCGCGTAGCGCGGGCTTGCGCCAGAGCGCGGCGCGCGTCGGTGAATTCATTGGGCGGATCGTGCCGGCGCTGGCCCTCGGCTACCTGATCATGGGCTTGCTATGGCCTTGGTCTATCCTTGCGCCCCTCAATCCGGTCCGGGCGGCAGAATACTTTGACAAGTTCTTCGAGAAACCGTGGCGAGAACTCTACGCCGGCAAGATAATCTCGGTCACCGTCATGCCGGTGGACTACCTGCCTCGTCTGTTCGCGCTCAAGCTCCCTGAGATCATGCTGATGCTGGGGCTGGCCGGCGTAGCCGGCGCGCTTTTTGCGGCGACGCGACGTCAGCTACCCCTAAACCGGCGCGCCAGCTTTGTGCTCGTGGCATTGGCCGCCATCCTGCCAATTCTCGTGGCAATCCTGGCGCATCCCGCCTTCTACAATGGTCTGCGCCACTTCGTCTTCGTCGTTCCGCCTTTTGCCGCCATCGGCGGTCTTGCCGGCGCCTGGCTTTTCGACCGGGCGCATGCTTCCGGCAAAGTTGCAACCGGCGCGCTCGTGGCGATCTTCGTTGGCGGTCTCGCGTTGCCGATCAGCGACATGGTGCGACTGCATCCATATCAGTACACGGCGTTCAACTGGGCTTCGGGTGGCGTGCAGATGGCGCACGACAATTACATGCTGGATTACTGGGGGCTCGCATTCAAACAGGCGGGGGCGGCGCTGCGCGCGAAGCTCGACGCAATGCACCTCAAGCCGCCTGGTGGCAGACGCTGGACTGTCGAAATTTGTGGACCGCAGCGCCCGGCGGAAGTGACCCTTGGGCCTGAGTTCGAAACGACCTGGGACCGCAAGCGCGCCGATTTCGCAATGATGCTTGGCACCTTCTACTGCAGGGACCTGACCGCGCCTATCCTGGTCGAGATCAACCGCGAAGGCATCGACTACGCCCGCGTCTATGACATCCGCGGCCGGCCGGTGCCCAATCTGCTCACCGAACCTCCGCCGTAAGCAGCAATCGCATCACGCTCCCTTTGCCTCGCTCAAGACCTCAGCAGCAATGCGGTGGGCTTCGTTTGCGGCCGGGATGCCGCAATACAACGTCAACAGCAGAAGCACTTCCTGAATCTGTTCGGCTGTGCATCCGTTCTTCAAGGCACCTTTGAGATGCACGCGTAATTCATTCTGATGACCGGCTGCCGCCATCATCGCGACCATCGTTAGCGATTTGATCGCGGGTGGAAGCGCGGATCGTTGCCACACGTCACCATAGGCGTAGGCATTTATGATGTGCTGAAGCGGCTTCCCAAATTCGCCGAATGCATTCATGCGTTTGTCCACGGCCTCGCGGCCGAACATCTCGACGCGCAGTTTCAACCCGCGTTCGTAAAGCTCCTTGTCATCCATGACCGTTTCCCTTCTCTGACCCCGCGTCTGATTTGCAGTGAGCATGCCAGCCTGTCTAGTATGCGCCGACCGCCTCTGATCCCACCAACCTGCCCACACATGATCAATGCCGCCGTAATCGGCCTCGGCCGCTGGGGAAAAAATATCGTCGATGCGGTTCAGGGCAAAAGCAAGCGTCTGCGGTTTATCCGCGGCGTGAGCAAAGAGCCCGAACTGGTCCGCGATTTCGCAACGGCCAAGGGCTTCGAACTGTCCACGGAGTTTGAAGAGGCCGTTGCCGATCCTCGTGTCCAGGCGGTGTTCCTTGCAACCCCGCACTCGCTGCATATTGGACAGATTTCCGCCGTGGCGGCAGCCGGCAAGCCGGTCTGGTGCGAGAAGCCGCTCGCGCTCACCCGCGCAGAAGCCGAGCGGGCTATTGCCGCCTGCAAGAAAGCCGGCGTGCCCTTCGCCCTGGGCAACAACAAGCGATGCTTCCCCTGCATGCGCGAACTCAAACGCCTGGTTGCCGAAGGCATCATCGGCGACGTCCTGCATATTGAGGGTAATTTCACCAATGAACATTCGACGCGGGTGAAGGGTGGATGGCGCGACGACCCGCGCGAATCCCCGGGCGGCGGAATGACCGGTGCCGGGCTGCATGTGCTCGACGCGTTCGTCAATCTCGCAGGGCCAATCAGAAAAGTGACCGCATCCGTCTATTCGCAGAAGTCGCCGCCTGATCCGCGCGATGCGGCGGCGGCGCTTGTGCAATTCGAAAGCGGCGCGACCGGCGTGCTTGCGACCGTGCGTGCCGCGCCGATGTATTGGCGGATCATGGTGTTTGGCAGCAAAGGTTCGGCGGAAGCCCGCGACGAAACGATGCTGACCGTCGCGAAGATCGGCGAGCAGCCGGTAACGCAGGTTTATCCGGCGGCCGAGTCGCTCGGGGTACTGCTCGAATCCTTCGCGGAGACGATCGAAACCGGCAAGCCCTTCCCGGTGTCGACTGACGACATGCTCGACGTCGTCGGCGCTTTCGAGGCGATCATCCGCTCAATGGCGGAAGAGCGCCCGATCAGCGTGGCCCGCGCCTAATTCCTTACTGCTGCGGAATCCCCGCGGTCTCACGCACGGCATCCCACCGCTTGTATTCGCCCGCCATGAAATCCCCGAAGGCCTCGGGGGTGGATGCCTTGACCACGACACCTGCCGTAGCCAAACGCTCACGCACGGTCTGGTCTGCCAGACTGTAATTGAGCGTCTTGTTCAGTTTGGCGATCACCGGCGCGGGCGTGCCACGAGGGGCGAACAGGCCGTACCAGGTCGTCACGTCATAACCCGGAAGAACGCCAGACTCGGCCGCCGCGGGAATATCCGGAACCGCCGGAAACCGCTCCTTGCCAGTGACCGCAAGCGCCTTGAGTTGTCCCGACTGCACATGTCCGATCAACGCCGACACGGTGTCGAACAGCACATCCGCGTGCTTGCCGAGCGTTGCGTTGATCGCTTCCGGCGACGTCTTGAACGGAACGTGCAACAGATTGACCTGCGCGGTCTGCTTGAACATTTCACCCGCAAAGTGCTGCGTGGCCGCAAAACCCGGACTGGCGAACACGATCTTGCCTGGGTCGGCTTTTGCCGCGGCTACAAGCTCTTTCACGTTGTTGGCGGGAAAGTCCGGCCGCGTGACGATCAGAAGGCTCGCAGTCGCAATCTGACCGATGGGAGCAAAAGCGGTCAAAGTGTCATAACGCATGTTTTTTCGCGCGACAGCGGCAATGATCTGGCCCGCCGTCATGATGCCCAGCGTGTAGCCATCAGGATCAGCATTTGCGACCGCTTCATTGCCGATGATGCCGCCCGCGCCAGGCTTGTTCTCGACCACCACCGGCTTGCCCAATTGCACCTGCATCGAATCCGCAAGAATTCGGCCGATGATGTCGGCACCGCCGCCCGGGCCGAATGACACGATGATGCGTATCGGTTTCTGTGGCCATTCCTGTGCGTAGGACGATGACGCGAGCCCACCGGCAAGCATCATGGCCGTCAACGCCAGGCCTATCAGTTTTTTCATTGTCTTCCTCCCTCAGCCCCATTCGGGACAGCTTATGTTCTGCGGCGCCGGATTTCCTTGATGACGGCGCTGTTGTCGAGATCAGCCTCGCCGGCGCGCACGCAGGCCTCGAGCACGTCCGCATGCACGCCAAGCACCGAAAGCTTTTGCCCGGCCGCGGCTGCCTGATCGAGCATCAGATGCACGTCTTTCAATGTCTGCTTCACGCGCCCTTCCGCGGAAAAATCACCACGCACCATTTTCGGCCCTTTGGTCTCCATCACCTGCGAATAGGAAGCCGAGCCGCGCGCGACATCGAGAAACGCGGCTGGGTCAAGGCCTAGCCGTTCGGCAAAAACGAGACCCTCAGCCAGTGCCAGACGATTGAGGCCAAGGATCAGATTGACGGCAAGCTTGGCGCGGCCTCCATCTCCGACCTTACCCACGTGGAAACGGCGCGCGAACAATGCGTCGAACACATCTTTAACCTCCTCCGCGATCGAGGGGTCGCCTCCGATCAACGCAACGCCGTCGCCACGGCCCACCTGATCGCTCGTGCCCGATACGGGCACATCGAGATAACGGATACCCCGAGGAATGATGCGGCTTGCCAGCGCAGCCACCCGATCAGGATCACAGGTACTCATGCACAGGACCAGCTTTCCCGAGCCTTCACCGAGTGCCGGCAAAAGCTCCCTCTCGACAACATGCTCGACCTGCTCGGTGCTGAAGACCGCAAGAATGACGCAGCGCGCGGATTTGGCCAGGTCCCCGACGGACGGCGCCGGGCGCCCGCCAATGTCCGCAAGACGGGCGCTGCGGGCAGGATCAATATCAAAACCGGTGACAGAGATGCCCGCCTCGATCAGCCGCCGGGCATAGACCTCACCCATCAGCCCCAGTCCGACAATGCCGACCGGAGCGCTGGTCGCGCGGTCAGGCATGCGCATAGTCCCAATAAAGTTCGCGTGCCTTGCGATAGAGCGGTCCGGGCTGCAGCGATCGATCCTCAATGCGATTCACCGGCATCACTTTCGAGTAGTTGCCGGAAGAAAAAACCTCGTCGGCGGTCTGGATGTCGCGATAGTTCAGCGTAGTCTCGACGACGCTGACCCCGGCATCGCGCAGCAGCTTGATGACGCGCTGACGCGTAATGCCGTTGAGAAATGTGCCATTCGGCGTCGGCGTGAACACGACGCCATCCTTGCCGATGAAGATATTGGCCGTCGCAAGCTCCGCGACGTTGCCGAGCAGATCAAGGACGACACAGTTGCCAAATCCGCGCGCGTGCGACTCGATCAGCGCGCGCGCGTTGTTCGGATAGAGGCAGCCCGCCTTT
>DATLJR010000460.1:0-20806 GCA_035538755.1 Pseudolabrys sp. | reverse complement strand
GAAAACGGAGGGGCACCGTTAACGGGCCACCCTCCAGCTGCCGAGGAGACTGCATCGTACCGGCTCAAGCAAATGTTTTGATAGAGCTGAGACTCGCTTCGCGCTGCAACATAAAACGCCGGACAATGTCCGCTTTGGGTCAAAAGCAGACACGTGCGGTGCACAAGCTCTTCCGCTTTACCCCCCAAAAGCAGACATACGTAAGCGGTACTAGCATATCAGCTAGGGACACTTCGCCCGCGCTGACACACAGCGTACCATTAGGTGGTCTTGGCCAGCACAACTCGTTGCGCACGCTGAACAGGGGAAGACCATGAATATCATCGAAAAATCCCGAGAGACGGTTGAGCAACTTCTTGCTCGTCGTAACGTGCCGAAGACATATGAGGAAAAGTGCCAATATGCGCTCGATCTAGTCGACATGCATTTACATGAGGAAAATCCTGACCGCATCGATGAATGCATCAAGCTTTATACCGAGGATGCCGTCTGGGAGACGCCCGCTCGCAACGTCAGTTATCTGGGGCGGGAGACGATCAAGAACATGTATCTGCGCGTGTTTAAGTCCGCAGAAGGGATCACCTTTCAGCCGATCGAACGCTTCGCAACACCCGACCGCGTGTTCGATGACATGTGGGCAACGTTTCGCATCTCCGGCGATGGCTTCGAGAATTGCCCGTTTCCCATCGGCACCAAGGTAAAGATGAGATTGCTGCACAATTTCCATATCCGCGATGGATTGATCGCTAAGGAAATCGGTTACGAGATATGGCGCCGCGACGAGTAAGAGGCATATCCGCTTTGGGTCAAAAGCAGGCATTTGCCATTACGTGTGCTCAGGAAGGGGTGAGATGGGACCTGTGCAGCGCACTGCACATGTCCGCTTTGGGTCAAAAGCAGACATATGCAATGCACCAGCCCACGTCCGCTTTGCCCCCGAAAGCGACATCAAATGCGACAGGTGAAAAGTCCGCTAAAGGCCAAAAGCGGTCGTTCGGCTAGTCATGGCCTGCTCATGTTTCATACCTATTTTGCTCCTGCTGCAACACACTCATTTACGAAGCGGGAGCGGTCTTCCATTTTTACCTTCTGTTGCTCGGCCATCTTTGCGCATGCGCGCATCTTCTTCGCCTTGTCACCCGGCATCATCTTTTCTGGTGCGGTGGCCTTCACCTGTGCCGATGCAACGTTGGCGAGAAACATTGCGACGAAAGTCACAAATACTGTCGGACGGTGCCTACGCATGAATGCCTCCTACGGCTAGTCCGTGACGGAAGTTTATCGCGCAAAGGTGCACGCGGGCAGGCGCGAGACCACAAACTCCGCGCCATGGCCGTTTCACACCGGAAGACAGACACTCGTCAGCGATATTGGAATATCGCTAAGGGTCATAAGTGCACTCGTGCAGTGCAGCAATTGGCATCGCTACTCGATCACCTCATCGGCGAGTGCCAAAAAATTTACCGGCAGCTCGATGCCAGTGGCCTTTGCGGTCTTGAGGTTGATGACGAGCTTGTAATGTGTCGGCTCCTCAAACGGCAGATCAGCCGGCCGCGCGCCACCCAAGATGCGTGCGGTCAGACCGGCCGCGCGTTCCATGCTTTCTTTCAGGTCGGGTCCATAGGACATCAAGCCGCCGTCATGCACATTGGGGACATCGTATTCGTAGAGGGCTGGAATATGGTGCGCGCCGGCGTAGTCGAACATGCGCTTGCGATTGAGGGTCGTGAGCGAGTCCGCGACCATGAAGATGGCATCCGGTGGGTCGCGATCCATGGCTTCGAATACTCCGATAAAATCGTCGGGCTCGCGCACACCGAGCGCCTGCACCGTTACTCCAAGGGACCGCGCGGCGTCGGCGGAGGCATCATAACGCATGCTCATGCCGAGATCATTTCGGTTCCACAACATCGCGACCCGTCGCACCTTCGGCACCGCTTGCTTGATCAACTCGAGACGTTTGGTGGCGAGAGCCGCCGCGTTGTCAGAAATGCCGGTGATGTTGCCACCCGGGTGCGCAAGGCTGTCGATAAGGCGCGTCGCGACTGGATCACCGGCTCCAAGGAAGACCACCGTCGGCACATTCGCGACCTTGCAGGCGAGGGTGGTTGGAAAGCCGCCGGCGACGATCACATCCACACCATTAGCCTTCATGCTGTTGACAATCTCGCCAAGCTTACTGACCTGGCCCCCGGCGCCGCGTGCCTCGTACGCGAGGTTTTTTCCGAGTGTGTAGCCGTGCTGCTCCAGCTTTTTCAGCAGGATCGCCCCAAGGGGCGATTTCTCGTCTACCGGCGCACCTGGGAGGAGCGTACCGACACGGTAGACCTTAGATGGGGTCTGGGCGATCGCAACGCGTGACCCGGCGACCAACGCGCCGGCGAGAAAAGAAATGAAGTCGCGACGGAGCATGGCACCCTCTTGAGAACGCTTCGTTTAACGGCGCACCAATTTTATCGCTTTTCCGATGGGGCGGGAGGATTGAAGCCCTCAGCGCCGGCGAGCCTGATGAACTCGCGCCGTCTCATCGCTCTTCGGTTCTGAAAAAAAGCTTACTTGGTCTCGAGGTTGGTGACGCGTAAATTTGGCCTCAATATCAGCCTGCCCTCGACAGACGAGAACGACCATGAGGGGAAAAGTCGTTGTCATTACGGGCGGCACGTCCGGAATTGGCGCGGTCGCCGCCGTCGCACTCGCAAGAATGGGTGCCCGGATCATCTTGGTCGCACGGGACGAGTCCCGCGCGGGGGCCACCCTCGCCCGGCTTCGCGACAGCGCCCCGGGCATCGCCCACTGCGCGCACTTTGCCGATCTCCTTCGCTTGGACGAGACGAGACGCGTGGCGGCTCAAATCGCCGACCACGAGCCGCGCGTCGACGTTCTGATCAACAACGCGGGCGCGCTATTTGCGTCGCGCCGGCTCACGGAAGACGGGCTTGAACGCACCTTCGCACTCAATCACATGGCCTATTTCGTTATGACAGCGCGATTGCGCGAGCGGCTCTCAGCCTCGGCTCCAGCACGCATCATCAATACGGCTTCCGCCGCGCACCAGGAAGCCACGCTGGATTTCGACGATCTTCAATCGGCAAAGAGCTTCGGCGCCAGGAAAGCCTACGGTCAGTCGAAGCTATGCAACATCCTATTCACGCGTGAGCTCGCTCGCCGCCTGCACGGCTTGGGTGTCACTGCGAATTGCCTGCATCCTGGTTTCGTCGCCACGCGCTTCGGCGACCAAAGCGGCGGTTTGATCTCACCTCTCATTAGGTTCGCCAAGTTTTTTGCGATTTCCCCTGCTGAGGGCGCAGAAACGATGGTCTATCTCGCTTCCTCGCCACACGTTGCCGAGGTGACGGGGAAATACTTTTACAGATCCGTGCCGATTACGCCGTCGTCGTGGGCACAGGATGACCGATCTGCTGTGTTGCTCTGGCAACGCAGCGCGGCCTTGGCCGACTTGAACGAGTAGTCGTCGTCGTGGCGCTGTGCGCGACCGGCGCGCGCTAGCAGGGCGTTCACTATCTCTGGTTTGGACGCGTGATGGCCTCAGCGGCGATCACTGGAAGCGCTTGCAGATTCATAGCGCACCGGAGTCGGCTTAAGCCGTCGCGCAGATCGTGCCTGCGCTCGCAATTCGCGATCGCAGCTTGCTATAATGCCGTCGAGATCCCGACCTTGCATGAAGATCATATTGCCTGACAGGCCACCGTGCGTGCTGATCCATCGTCGAACCGAGGCTGGATAGACACTCCACAGAGTCTGCGTGCCCAATGGGCTTGTCACCGGCCTTCCGTCAGGGTCGAGCATCCACGCTGCGTGAAAGCCGAACCGCGCTCGGTGCGTGGCGCAAATCCGTTCAAGCGGGACGACACCGAGTACCAGCGTGCAAGCCGACAAACAATTTCCATCAACGATGACGAGCTCACCCGATGAGCGCACCGTTGTGAAGGCCTCTAAATAGCGACCGATCTGACCACCGCGATCGTCGGCGATCCGCATGGTCGCGGACGCCGATGTAATGCTGAGCGTCACTGTCGCGGCGCACAGAACTAGGCTCCGCATATGCATTCCGAGCTTTCCTGCCCTGATCGGTGGTGCGGTCCCAATGAATAGTGAAAGTCAAACCGGCGCCAACGGAAACCTTTGGTTAGGGTTAATGTCCGTTTTGGGTCAAAAGCAGACATGTGTAGCGCAAAAGGCGATGTCCGCTTTGCCCTCGAAAGCGAATGGCGTTGTGGCAGAGTTCCGTCGCTCCTATCAGCACCTATCGCCAGTTCCTCGGCACTCCCAAATAAAACTCGTTCGCTCGATCTGCTTGGCAGCCTGCAAAGCTTCTCCGGCGCGCTGCTTGGACACCCAGGACGCCATCATGATTCCATAGTTGGTATTGGTCCCGTAAGGCTCATACAGCTCGAAATCATATTGCGGGTGCGATATTTTTAGCCCCTGCATTCGTTGCCGACCTTCCGCCTCGGTTGCAGCAGACCCAACGATGACAAAGGACTTGTTCATGTCGGTGATCCAAAGCGGTACCGGATTCAAATAAATGTCAACCCAGGAAATCTTCCCGGTCTTAATTCGGACCATGGGCGTGTGATCCATGGCGATGCGCAACAGCAGGACATTATTGAGCATCCGACCGGATCGTTTGTCGTGGCTGCGCGGCCTGTCGGGCGCGGCCCCGCCGTTTTTGTCCGCTGTGGTCGCTATCGCGCGAGGACCGGCGGCCGCCATGAGCCAGGTGGTCTGATACGCGGCGAGCTTTTCAAGCTTCTGTTCATCGGTGAGGGTTTTGACTACTTCGAGCTGCGTGCAGTACTGATAGATGGCGACCAGCGCCACCACCATCTGATTGGCATTGGGGAACTGTGTGAAAATCGATTTTCGCTCGATCGCGATATCGGCCTTCAAAGTGATGCCGGCAATTTTGAGCACTTTGGCGACGGCACCTTCGGTATCGACTTTTGTGGTCACATCTGCGAGTGGCGGTGGCGGAACACATTCGGCGTAAGCACTGATGCTCGACGCCAAGAGCAGAATCACCGCCATGCCGAACAGACGCTGTCGCATTTGTCACTCCCTAGACGCCAGTAGCGCTTCAAAGGTTAGCAGAGAAAAGGCAGTAAGGGGCGTAGAGGGTTTTGTCTGCTGGATCGAAAGCGGACTCATGCAGTGCAGCAACCCATGTCTGCTTTACCCCCAAAAAGCGGACATGCAATGCCGATTTGCGACCCGTGATTGTCCATTTCCTGACATGCCGCGAGATATTTTCGTTGGTGCGCTCTCGTGAGAGAATGCGGCAATATCATTTGAGCGCTACGAATGCCAAACCAACAAATATTGATCGGGTTCACACTCACCTTGCTACCCGTTTTTCATGCGTTTGCCGCAGATTTAAATGGCGCTTGGGCCAGCGATCCTAACGTTTGCTCTCAGATTTTCGTAAAGAAAAATAACAGGATATCAATGGCCGATCATTCTGATTTGTATGGAAATGGATTCATTGTTCAGGGCGACCAATTCACAGACAGCTTTACAGCCTGCCATATCAAGGAACGCAAGGTTGACGACAATACCGTCCGGTTGGTAGCGGACTGCTCGACACCCAGCGGACGTTTTACCGATCAGATCGTCTTGAGGATCGACGACAATAACCGAGTAACACGATTTTCCGCGGGGACACGACTAGCTTATTTTCGCTGTCCCGCAATCGAATAACTGCTTTGGATGTCCGCTTTGGGCCAAAAGCGGACATCGGGCGCTATTCAATCACCTCGTCGGTCGACATTAAGCGGTCGGGCTGATCAAGACCATCGACGACATAGCTGAACGCTTCTATTAGCCTTCTTTTGTACCCACACATATCAATGTGCTGGAAAAGCTTTCTTGCTTCGCGGTCGATTTCAAATAGCTTCTGATAGAACAGCGACGCTGCTGAATCCGCAGTTGGAAGAATAGCGGTCCAGGTCTTTTTGACCAAAACTCTCTGATCAGATCTCATATTCATTCTTCAAGAATTCCGTGAATTTGCCGCGCTCACACTCCCGCCGGGCGAAAAAGCGCACGCAAATTCAAGCACCCACACCCTTGACGATAACGAAGTCGCTGTTGGCATATTTTTGACGCAAGGATCTTGCTGCTTGATACTCAGGACTTTGATAGCAAGCCATAGCGGTTGCGTGGTCCTTGAATTCGACCACAACGTTGCGTTCTCGATCACTGCCTTCCATTTTTTCGTAGATCCCGCCGCGAATAATGAACTTGGCACCGTACTTTGCGAAAGCCGGCTGAGCTGCCGCGAGATACTCGGGATACCGAGCCTGATCATGAACGGAGACGCGAACGATCCAATAGCCCTTTGACATTGCTTGCCTCCAGATGATGAGGTCCTCGGCGCTTTAGCAATGGCCAAGATCTTTGCAAAATGAATAAATGAGATTGTTTTAATCCCGTGAGGAGATGAACGGGGTTCGGCTGCGCATTCAGCCGTCAATTCGATCTGGCAAGTCGATATCGGTCCTAGCGGACGTCATCGGTTCTTGCGACGCGAAGTTCGGCTGGTGTTCGAGCCGAGCACTTTCATTAGGGCAACGAGTTTCGGAGAGCGGGAGCCCTTACGCCAGATGAGCACAGTGGGTGCATGATTGAGCTCCGCAGGCAGCGGATGCGCCTTTAGAAAGTTCCTTTGAGGGAATGTTACTAGTACCGTCTTTGGCATCACCGCGATGCCCATGCCGGCAGCGGCGCAACCCAAAATGGCGTGCCACGATGACATTTCGACGATCCGCGCGGGCAGCTCGCCCGAGCGAGCAAACCACTGCTGCAGGCGAAGTCGGTAAGGGCAACCATGCTCAAATGCAAGTACGGTCTCCGATTGCACATCGCGCGGTGAACGGATCGGGGCATGATCAGCGGCGGAAACGAGAGCGAGTTCTTCATCGTAGATCTTAGCTTTTTCGAAAGCGTCGGAAATCGGCTCCGCGACCAGCGCAGCGTCTAGGTCGCCGGCCAAAACGCGCTCAGTGAGCTCGCTGATTGGGCGTGTCGAAAGATCAAGCTTTACTTCCGGATAACGCCGATGAAATTCGCTCAGCGGCGCAGGTAGGCGGATCGCGGCGGTGCTCTCCATGGCACCGAGACGCAGTGGCCCACGCGGCGCGTTGTCACGAACAGCCACGCGCGCCTCCTGTGCAAGGTCGAGCAGGCGGTCGGCATAATCGAGCAGCACCCTTCCAGTCGGCGATAGATGTAGCCGCTTGCCCTCGCGGATGAACAGCAACACACCCAAGTCCTCTTCGAGCTGACGCACGCGAGTCGTCACATTGGACTGCACTCGGTTGAGACGCTCGGCCGCGCGAGTCACGCCGCCTTCGGTCACAACGGTCCTAAAAATATGAAGGTCAGCTAAATCCATCGTTCTCATTCCAAGATCAAATTACTCGTGACTATTCACTTTACGTGATTAAGCGGAGCCCGTAAAGCCGACCTGAAGCACATACAAATGGTGGAGGCCGCTATGGCGGGTCGCAACGAAGTCGATTTGAGCGAGCTCGAAGATTATCGCGCTCTATCGCTCGATCAGCGGAATGCGTTCAAGGTCCGGGCACCCAAAGCGGACATCACTGAGCCCGACCCCTTCCGAGCATCGCGGCCGATTGCTACCATCGCCGTGTCTTGCCTCGGGGGCGACGACGATGAAGTTACTCAGAATCGTTGCGGTGTTGGCTACTTATTTTATTCCTGCACTCGCGCCAGCTGAATCTGTATCGTCCGATTTTGCGACGCGAACCGAACTTCTCGCGATAGACACGCTTACTCTGTCCGATGCGCAATTCTTGGCTGGCGATTCAAACGCAAAAGCAGCGATCACGACTGGACTGTTCCGGATCGCATCGGGGGTTGGTCGCTTACCCGTTGTCGTGCTCCAGCATGGCTCCGGTGGTATGGGCGGCAATATTGAGATGTGGGCGAGAGAACTAAATGCGATGGGCGTTTCTACGCTTGCACTCGATGGTTTTACTGGTCGCGGCCTTTCATCGGTCAATACCAATCAAGGTGCGCTAGGCCGCCTCAATTTCATATTGGATATTTATCGCGCACTCGACGTATTAGCGAAGCACCTCCGTGTCGATCCCCAACGGATCGTACTCATGGGCTTCTCGCGTGGCGGGCAGGCTACGTTGTATGCGAGTCTCAAACGCTTCCATAAGATGTGGAATAAATCAGGTATCGAATTTGCGGCCTATATACCGTTTTATCCTGATTGCGCGACAACTTTTATTTCTGATACTGACGTTGCGGATCGGCCGATCCGCATCTTCGGCGGTACGCTCGACGACTACAATCCCATCGCGCTGTGCAAACCTTATGCTGAGCGACTGAAGGCAGCTGGGCACGACGTTCAAGTCACCGAGTATGCAACTGCCCCGCACGCCTTTGATAATCCGCTCGGTCCGATACCGGCCGCCGTCGTCGCCAATGCTCAGACGGTTCGCCACTGCATGATCGTCGAAGAGCCTGCGGGCGTATTGATTAATGCTTCGACACGGCGGCCATTTACTTACAAGGACCCGTGTGTCGAGCTTAATCCTCGCGTCGGTTACGACGCCGCCTCAACGGAAGCAGCTAAGAGGTCGGTCAAAGAGTTTCTCAAAGTCGTATTCAAGCTTTGAAAGTCAGCAGCTCGGTTCGTTTAATGCTGTACGATGCCCAACTTGAGCGTGGGGAGGCAACGAGAGCGCATGACGAGAAGATATGACCGTGTAACTCTTGTTAAGCACTTGCGTGCGGAAATAAACAGTGGGCGGCCAATTTACGACGCTCTGTGCGGCTCCGGTATTACTGCAAAGATGGCGGTACGCGGTGGCGCCGATATGGTCACCACTCATTGCCTTGCTTATTTCCGGATGCAGGGCTTGAGTTCGATGGCAGGCTATCTGCCCATCTGCGATGCCAATGCGCTGACTCTCGAATTGGGCGAGCGCGCGCTTGTCAACGTGGTGCGCGAATGCGCACTAGTGGCCGGATTGCTCTGTGTTGATCCGACGCGCGACATGACTCGTTTCCTCAAAAGAATTCAGGAGGCTGGTTATGATGGTGTAATGAACTGTCCTACCGTGATGCTGATCGATGGAAAATTTCGCAGCGATTTGGAAGAAACCGGCATGGGATGCGCCCGTGAGGTTGAAGTCCTCGGGATCGCGTCACGCATGGGGCTGTTTACAAAGGCGTTCTGCACCTCGCCCGAGGAAGCTCTCGCTATGGCGGAAGTTGGTGTGGACAATATTATCGTGCATTTCGGCAACAGCTCGGGTGGTACAATCGGTTCGAAAACGGTACTTGCAGAAGGTGTCGCGCGAAAACGCGCTGGCGCTGTGCTCGATGCATTGTCGGTTAAGTTCTCCGACCGAATCGTCACGTGTCACGGTGGCGCTATCGAGACGCCGGCTGATCTCGAGCGCTTTCTGAAGCTTGAGCCGCGCCTGAACGGATATGTTGGGGGCTCCTCTGCCGAGCGTTTCCCGATTGAGACATCCGTCGTGGAAGCGGCGCGGCAGTTCAAGAGTATCAAGCTTCCGAAAGCGGGCTCAGGAAGGGCCCAGTGAGGCTGTCGTGAGCACACCGAGACCAACAGTCGCGGTCCTAGCCACGATGAACACCAAAAGCAGAGAAGCCCGGTTTGTTGCACATGCGCTTACGCGCGCGGGAGTGAAACCATGGATTGTAGATTTATCATTGAAGACCCACGATGTTGACGGCGTCGATATGACGGGCGCGCGTGTGGTCGCGGCGGCCGGGGCATCATGGCAAATGCTGAACGAACAATCGCGCCAGGACGCCGCTACGGTGATGATCGAAGGCGGCACCAAGATACTAATCGAGCAGTTTTTGAAGGGTAAGATTGCAGGCGCCATCGGTCTCGGGGGAGCGAATGGGACTAATCTGGTCTGCTCGATCTTGCGGGCTATGCCCTACCTCGTGCCTAAAGTGATGATCAGCGCGGTGGCTGGCACGGCAGCCGTGCAGTGGTACATAGGCGAGAGCGACATCGTTATGTTTCCCTCGATCGGCGACGTTTCGCTCAATCGGATCACAAAGTCGGTGATGGAAGATGCCGCGCTCGCGGTGGCGGCTGCGGTTAAGAAGCGAACGACGCAAAAACAAACCAAAATTAAAAAAGCGCCGCTGGTCGCTATCTCGTCATTTGGCGGCACCGCCGCCTGTGTCGAGCGTGTAACCGAACGCCTGCAGTCCCTTGGTTACGAAGTCATAATGTTCCATGCCTCTGGCGCCGGCGGAAAATCGCTCGAACGCCTGGCCGGATCAGGCGAACTCATTGGTGTCATCGATGTAACAACGCATGAACTCGCGGACCTCATCGCGGACGGCGTGTATTCCGCCGGCAATGGTCGGCTGACCGCTGCGGGCGCGGCCGGTCTGCCTCAAGTTATTGTGCCGGGAGCAACCGACCACAGCAATTTTTGGGTGGGACATGTGCCCGAGCGTTACCGAAATCGCGAATTCTTTCGTTACAACGCGCAGAATCTGCTTATGCGGACCAATGCCGAGGAATTCGAAAAGTTAGGCTACGAAATCGGCAACCGGCTCAATGCGGCCAAGGGGCCGGTCCGTGTTTTGGTACCGCTCGAAGGCTTCAGCGAACATACCAAGCGTCGCGCGCACGATCTTGACGGCAACGACACGGGTCCATGGAAGCGACCGGAGGAGTATCAGGTTTTCATCGATTCCCTAAAAAAGCATCTGAAGGCTGCTCCCGTCGAAGAGTTTGCGCTACATGTCAATGATACTGTCTTTGCCGATGCTTGCGTGGATGCGTTCGTCAAAATCGGCAGGAATTGATGAGACCAATGACTCAGGGGACCAAATCCAATCGCCTAGAGATTCCCATCAAGCATTACCAAACCGACGTATTGGTCGTCGGTGGCGGTGCTGCGGGTAGTATGGCCGCATTCGAATGTTCCGAAGCCGGCGTTTCTGTCATTCAGGTGACGAAGGGACGCGCTACCAGCGGCACGACTACGGTGGCGCGTGGGGGCTTTGCCGCTGCAATGGGCAAGGATGATAGCCCTGAACTCCATCTCGACGACATCGTCAAGCATGGCGGTGAACTCATTGATCCTGAACTCGCGCGCATCTGGGTCTACGACATTGTTGACGTGGTGCATGACCTCGAATCCTGGGGAGCGGAGTTCGTGCGCTCTGCGGACGGCCAACTGGACCTCAAGGCGTTTCCGAGCCACTCGAGGAATCGGGCCTGCCATCACTACGACACTACAGGCAACATGATCACGAAGGTCTTGTCGAAGAAGCTGCGCGCTGATGCACGCATTGAAAAACATTCAATTACGGCAATCGTTGCTCTAATCAAACGGGATGATCGCGTAATCGGGGCCTGGGGTGTGGACTACGAGAACGCCGCGCTCGTCGTTTACCTAGCGCAACAAATCATCTTGTGCACCGGGGGCGGCAGCGGACTGTTCTACGTCAATGATAATCCGCCACAGGTGACCGGCGACGGATACGTGCTCGGCTTTCGCGCCGGTGTACCACTCATTGGCATCGAGATGATAGACTTTCAGGCGATGTGCTGTTCGCCGAAGGAGCTTTTCGGCTTTGCCCCGCACCCCACCGGCTTCATCAATGCTGGCGCAGTTTTCAGAAATCGGGAAGGTGAGGAATTCCTCAAGCGCTATTTTCCCGATACTGCGGAACAATCGACACGCTCAGAAGTCATTCTAGCCATGGCCAAGGAAATTCACGCGGGGCGGGCCGGGGCGACCGGCGGGATTTTCATGGACGCAACAAAGGTTCCGATGGATGTTATCCAGAAGCAGATCCCACACGTGTACAAGACTTGTCTTCACCGCCATATCGACATCACAAGGACGCCGCTCGAAGTAGCGCCTGGAAGTCATACCTGGCTCGGCGGTCTCAAAATTGACATTGATGGCAGGACTCCGGTCGCTGGCCTTTTCGCCGCCGGCGAGACTGCTGGAGGAATTCACGGCGGCAATCGCATCGGTGGTTCGGCGTTGTCGGCTTCGCTGGTCTATGGCCGGCGTGCTGGCCGGAAAGCGGCAGCACTTGCCAAGACCGAACGGGTGGCTCTAGGCGAAGCAGGAGAGGCCAATATTCCCGAATCCGAACGCGCGTGGCTTTCAGAGCTGATAAGCCGCGATATCGGTCGGCTTCAATCTGAAGTGCGCACAGCCTGCTGCATGCTGGCACACAACAAGCTGGGTCCTATCCGACAAGAACGAACGCTCGGAGAGGCGCTCACGGAGTTTGAGCGAATTGAGCGCGAAGCCATGCCAACTATGCGACTTCATGACAAGGCACGCACCTCTGACAAAGTGCGAGTCGCTGAATTGGAAAGCGCGCTGTCCGTTCGCAACCTCGCGTTACTGGGGCGCGTTCTTGCCACTGCGTGTCTGAAGCGTACCGAGAGCCGGGGCGCTCATTTTCGGCTTGATTGTCCAAACACCGACGACGTCCGCTGGCGCGTAACCACGCGCATTCAGTTAGGCGCGAATGAGAAATTCGAGTTTTACACTGATCCAGTAAAGAAATCTGGTTCTTTCCATGTCGGCGGCGAACTGATGCTCACCAAATAACGTTCTTTTTATCGCGCCGCATGGAGCACTTTTGGCGCAAAGCGAACATACTGTCATGGCGCTAAAGCGAAGATTTATATAGAGTTGGAGCATCGCCGTGAACTGCTTGGGGGGCGCGACATGCACGGTCGAAACAGGCCGCCAGTGAAAGCTCGTCGTAAGAGCGGGGCTCGCAAAGCGCGGCGAGCACAGGGGTCGACCCCCGGCCTTCAGGAGCAGGTGGTCTCTCTCACCCGCGAACTCAAGGAATCGCGGGAGGAACAGACCGCAACATCGGAGGTGCTAAAGATCATCTCAAGTTCGCCTGGTGAACTGAAACCGGTCTTCGACGCGATCCTTGAGAACGCCACACGCATTTGCGAGGCCAAGTTCGGCAATTTATTTCTTTATGCCGATAATTCGTTTCGTATCGCCGCCCAGAAAAATGCGCCGCCCGCCTATGCGGAGCGATGGCGGCAGCGACCGATACTTGTGGTTGGTGACAATCCGCACAATCCGCTCGACCGCCTCGCCGCAAGTAAGAGCGTTGTCGATATGCCCGACCTAATGGCCGAGCAGGGTTATATCGAACGCGATCCTCGCTTTGTCGCGCTCGTGGAATCTGCCGGTGCGCGAACACATCTCGCCGTGCCTATGCTCAAAGATAGTGAGTTGGTCGGCGCAATTTCCATCTTCCGCCAGGATGTTTGCCCCTTCACCAGCAAGCAGATCGAGCTCGTGCAGAACTTCGCTTCCCAGGCCGTCATTGCGATCGAGAACGCACGGCTGCTCAACGACCTCAACAAACTCAACCAGCAGCTTGAACAACGTGTTGCCGATCAAGTGAGTGAAATTGAGCGGATGAGTAGATTGCGACGTTTCCTACCTCCGCAGGTGGCCGATCTGATCGTCGCATCCGGGACGGAGAAGCAGCTCGAAAGCCACCGTCGAGAAATTACCGCGCTGTTCTGCGATCTGCGCGGCTTTACCGGTTTCTCTGAAAGCTCTGATCCAGAAGACGTTATGGCCCTATTACGTGAATATCATGCAGCGATTGGTGAAATCATACACAAGTATGGCGGCACACTTGAGCGCTATGCTGGCGATGGAGTAATGGCGGTGTTCAACGACCCAATTCCGGTCGATAACCCCGCCCTCCAAGCTGTACTGATGGCCATTGACATGAGAGCGGCTATAGGAGAGCTAATCGAGAAATGGCGCAAACTTGGACACGACATCGGCTTTGGCATAGGGATTGCGCACGGATTTGCCACGCTTGGCACCATCGGCTTTGAAGGACGCTTCGATTATGCCGCCATCGGAACGGTATCCAATGTAGCATCGCGGCTCTGCGACGAGGCAAAGCCAGGTCAAATCCTAATTAGCCCCCGTGTATTAATGGTCGTCGAGAAAAACATAGCGGTTGAACCAGTCGGAGATTTTGAACTCAAGGGTATTCGCCGCCCGCTTACGGCGTACAACGTCTTAGCCGCAAAGGCAGCAAATTAAGCGGGCGTGGCTTGCCCATAAATCCCCATGACCGTGGTGTTTGCGTGTCGACGGTTCTTTCGCCGCTTCGAGGACGGCGGCGCGTGCCCTAGCGAATGCTTCTTCGTTGCGCACAACCGGTGTGTTTCGTCGGTCTGGTATCCGGTCAGGCACCCGGCCAACGGCAATAAAAAGGCTAACGCAACGATGCGGGGGTGAATTGTTCGGGATGCGGACGGCGACTTGGTAGCCGCAAACCAAACGGGTTTTGCGTTTTAGTCTTATGATTTCCGGCCACTCATTTGGAAGCGCGATTACCATGCAACAACGTGTGCCAGAGATTGACGCGCGTCCGGCAATGGCGCGCAAATGCTCCCGCGCCTGAGCTACATAAGGTTTACTACTACCATCGGCACGCGCGTCGATATTACCGGCGAGCCTACCGTCGTGGCTACTACGGTGGCTATTACGCGTTGGCCCAGACCGCGCGCTTCTATGGGTGCGCCGTGCATTTGTCTGACTTACTTGTCGACCGCAATGAGCACAAATACTGTGATCGCGACGATAGCGATCCCCGCTGATCCCACGACTCTTGCCCACCACAACGTATTAGTTGCGAGGGGCGGTCGTCGCTTAAAAGGCGGCAATCGAAATGCCACCCACGCCACCACGCAGGCGACACAACCTTCGACAAAAATAGGGTTAGTCAATTCGTCTTCACCCGCCAACAAAAACATGAGTGCGTATGCCGCTTGCCATAAAATGAACGCCACACCGATTCCTCGTGCGGGACGCTCTTCCATAATTGCGGTATGCGCGATTATCGCCAATGACATACCGACGAGGCTGCCAAGGCCGGCGGCAATCACACCCACAATGGTTTGGTTGTTGCCGCCAAAAAGATCGATCAGCTTATGAACGACTGGGTTATCGACAGCATAAATAGCAATCACTCCAACGGCAGGCTTGATGACCATATAAAGGACGACGAACAATAGAAATGCGCCAATACCCCGCCAACTCATAACGCCCCCAAACCCTTATCTGGCAGCCTGCCTTTTTATAATCTTCACTGAGTCGGTCGCATGACAAGCTTCTACGATTCGGCGATGTGCTGGACGATCAGGAACCCCACCACAAGAAAGAGCAGCCCACCGCCGAGAACCAGCGCGGTGCGAGCGCGGGCGACATGGCGGCCGTGACCGACAATAGCGCCGGCGAGCAGGTAAAATCCGACCGGCAGACAGGTGATAGTGGCCCAAAAGGCTGGCAAGTAGGAAAAGCCGTCTTCGCTCGGATCACCCCAAGACTTGATCGGCGGGATCAGGCTCAAACCCCACAGCACGAACATCGTAATTGAGATGACGAGAAAGGTAGCACGCAGCTTCGATGATGCCGTGATTTCCGTTTGGTCCATGCGCCGGCCCCCTGCGAAATGAGCGTGAATCTAACCTACCAGAGCATTCAGGCCATCGCAGCTGCGGGAAAGGCTCACCCGCGACCGCTTTGGGTCAGAAGCGGACATGTGCGGTGCAACTAGAGATGTCCGCTTTGGGCCAAAAGCGGACATGGCTTGTCTACTCGATCACCTCGTCTGCGCGAGCGAGCACCGACGGCGCAATTGTGAGACCAAGCGCCTTGGCCGTTTTGAGATTGATTGCCAGCTCGTATTTGGTCGGCGCTTGCACCGGCAGGTCGCCAGGCTTCTCGCCCTTGAGGATGCGATCAATATACCCAGCCGCGCTTCGGCACTGGTCGACCACATCGGGTCCGATGCAAATCAGACCGCCGCGAGTAACGATGTAACGGAAAGGGTACACGGTAGGCAGCTTGTAGCGAGCCGCGAGCGTGATGACCTGATCACCCGTCGCAGACGCGCCAGGCGTTACGATTAAGCCACCGTTGGGTGAGCGAGCAAAAGTCGTGACCGCTTGCTCAATGCCACCAGCATCTCGGTGGCTATTGAGCGGGCTCACTTCAATCTTCAGCGATTGCGCCGATGCCTGGATGGCGGCGAATTCAGCGTTGGCTGCGGGATTGTCGGGGTCACGAAGAACCGCCGTCCGTATCACGTTCGGAGCAATTTGTTTAAGCAGTTCCAGCCTTTTTGCCCCAAAACTGTATTCATAAATCATGAAGCCGGTCACGTTGCCGCCGGGCCGAGCGAGACTGTCGACGAAGCCGGCTCCCACTGGATCAGTTACGCCGACGAACACGATCGGCAATGTGCGGTTGACACGCAGCAATGCTGCCACGCTAAGAGTGCCGGAAGCGAGGGCAACATCGGGGGCGAGGGCTAGCAATTCAGTCGCGTAGGCACGTTCGCGGTCAATATCGTCCTCAGCCCAACGGACCTCAATTCGGATATTGCGGCCATTGGTCCATCCCAATTGTTGCAGGGTTTTCTGAAAAGCCACGAAGCGGGCCTGACCTTCCGGGCTATCCGCAGACCGGTTCATGAGCACAGCGATCCGTGGAATTCGCTCGGGCTGCTGCGCACGCGCCATCAGCGGCCATGCAGCCGCCGCACCGCCAATTAATGAAATGAACTCGCGCCGTCTCATACCCGCCCTCGACCCCACGAAAGGCCATCGTAGCGGCTCAAACTGGCGGATTGGAAGTGGACCGATGTCCGCTTTGGGTCAGAAGCAGACATGTGCAGTGCAAAACTGAATGTCCGCTATCGGCCAATAGCGGACATTCCGTAATTCATTTGACCGCCTCGTTAGTAACAGCAAGCCTGTCAATTCGCCAACAAGACGGGCAAAGCTGCATTCGCCAAGACGTATTGGGTTGCCCCGCCAAATATCCACTGCCGCATGCGGCTTTGCGTGTAGGCACCCTTGATTAGAAGGTCGCAACCCAGTGATTGAGCTGAAGCCAGAATCGCCTCACCAGTGCTTCTCCCATCAAGCTCAACTTTCATCGAATCCGCGACAATCCCATTGCGGCGCAGGTATCGAATTAATTGGTCAGCCGAGGGGCCCGGCACTCCCGTTCCGCCAATGACCGTCAGGATCGTAACGCGGTCGGCTTTCTGAAGAATCGGCATCGCGAGGGCAGTGGCTCGTGCCTGCTCTGTGCTGCAGTTCCATGCGATCAACACGTTGGTTGCAATCTGGCTTGGAGGCGACGGTGGAGACAGTAGTATTGGTCGCCCGCTTTCGAATAGACCATATTCAATCGCTCTATCGTGCATGGGGCCAGAGTTTGCATCACGTCGGTTCATCACAATCACGTCGAAAACGCGACCATAGTTGCCAATAAAGCCTTCTCCCTCTGCCGCATGATCCAACCAGCCGAATGACACCGTCTCGGTCGTCTCGGTTGAGCGCGGCACACCGTGATCTTGCATGAAGATTTCAAAAATCTGTTTTGCTTTCTTTGCTTCCTCTTCAACATCTTCTTTAAACCTATCCAAGGGTATTCCCCCCATTGCATCGATGCCGGCAATAAGCTCGATGACCTGCCAGCGCAGCGCAAAGCCTTCTATGTAGCTGTTGTTTCGTTGACCCAATAGCAGCGCGGTCTCCAGTGCTGACTGCATGTCATTGTTTTCCATCGGAACCAAGATGGTCTTCATGCTCATCGTCGCCTCCCATCCCTGCAGCCAGTTAGGCGGTTTGCACAAGCGTATGTCGCTTTGGGTCAAATGCGGAAATGTAGGCTGCAAAACTGAATATCCGGCCAAAAGCGGACATCACTGGCGACATCAGCAGATACGTCATTCGTCGGTCGGATGTAGGAGCGACTGCAAATTCGTCCAGGAAGGCGGACTGCTAATGGATTGGGTGTGATCATCTCGGATCGTCACCTTTAACTCCATTGCCCGTGGGGAACATGTGTTCGACGGCGCCTTCCCACAGCTTTTCGGCCGGCTCCTTCAGTTCGGCCAGGTGGTCGGTGGCGAGCTTTACCAAGGCGGCGGAGCGCGAAAGTTTTAGTGGCTTTCGGTAGGCGTCGAGATCTTTCAAGACTGGCTTCTGCACCCGGCAGCTGATCGAAATGCCGAGCTTCGTGTTTACGGTCGCGATCCGTTTCTTGCGCCTCACCATTTCATCGAACCGCCGAGTTTCACAAACCTTATTAGCCCCTCCGCAAATGCATTCTGGAGAAAGCCTTGAGAGCCATTTTACATCAGGTCCGTTTCGCTTCTGACTCTTTGATGGCAGTCTCCGCGTCGTTTTTAACTTTAGCTACCGCTGCCTCAATTCCCTCTGTCGTCTTGTTGAGACGTTTGCGCAGACGTCGCGCCAAATCCCTCGTGGAAATTGCCACACGATTTCGTGATGACTTTGGCCGATGCGGAGGCACGGCAGTGCTCCATTCGATTAGAACAGGCCATCAAACCAATTTAACATGCCAACCACACCCTTTGAAGACAATTGGCATCTGCCCGCTTTATCCCGAAAGCGGACGTGTGCGGTGCAGCTGGGGATGTCCACTTTGGGTCAGAAGCGGACATGTGCACTGCAAACCCGAATGTCCGCTATGGGCCGATAGCGGACATCGCGACCCTCGTTGATCGAATTTACTCACTTGACATCTGCATATCTTTGTCCAGAATTTTATTGCAGCCTTCGTGACGCGGAGGTCTAAATGATTCCACCGGATCAAAAGGCCGCGATGATTGTTGTGTGACTCGTTCGGGTCACAACATAGCGGTAACGCACGAACGGCTCTTCGGGAGCGACCCTTCGCGGGTCACATCAGTCAGGCAGGACCCCAATTCGGTCGCTCCCGTCGTGTATCCGCTGCAATGGTCCTTCTCCCTTTTGTTCGATAACCGACAGGGGCCAATAGAGGTGATTGAAGGGTTGGACCATCGTCCAACCTACGGTGACCGGCGCGAAAGCGGCAGTCCTGTCTTGAACGCATGGCCCCACCGCCAGAATTGCCAAAACGTAATATGAGAACGTCATTGTGGAGCGGTAAGTTGTTTTTCGCGTTGAGCTACGTCCAATAACGCGGCGTACGGGGCAGGCGCGCTTTGAAAATGTCCGGCGCAGGCGGCCACGAAATGCATCGTCGATTGTTGACCATGCTCAGTCGACACGATGGTGGTTCGAGCACTGCGGGAGGGGGCTATGTTTACCATTCCCGAACTGACGGCGAATGCCCTGGGGTCTCACCTTGCCGAACAAATGCATCGACGGTTTGGCTCGACGGACGCGGGTTTAATTGAACGCGTCGAGTCGGCTGCGAGACTTGCAATCGACTGTATCGGGAACAGTGACGCGCTCTATCACAACGTTGAGCACACGATGCTGGTAACCCTCGTTGGTTACGATATTTTGAGGGGACGACAGCTCTTAATGGAGACAAATGCCAGCGATTTCGCGCACCTCATCTTCGCTTGTCTGTTTCACGACATTGGTTACGTCCGCGGTGTTCTTAAAGGCGATAGCATCGACGGCTATATTGTTGACGCCAAAGGCAACAAAGCCGAGCTGCCGCGCGGCTCATCCGACGCCGCGCTATTGCCGTATCACATCGACCGGTCAAAGCTGTACGTGATGGATCGCATGGCCAAGATCAAAGACCTCGACGCGACCCGCGTCGCCAACGCCATCGAGTCCACGCGCTTTCCGTTGACTCATGGCGCTGACGACAGTGACAGGGAAGAGGGCATGCTGGTATGCGCTGCCAATCTTATCGGCCAGCTTGGTGATCCGCTATATCTGCGCAAAGCCAATGCACTTTATTACGAATTTGAAGAAGTCGGGATGAATAAGCAACTCGGCTATACTTCGCCCGCCGATCTCATCGATCTGTACCCAAAGTTTTATTGGACTAGCGTAGCACCGCATATCCAGAGCGCGATCCGCTACCTCAATGTCACGTCGAACGGACGAAAGTGGATCGCCAATCTCTACAGCAACATCTTTAGCGCTGAACGCGAGCTGAGCCTGAGCGGTCCACAACGCTAAGGCGGTGCCTACGGGTCATTAAAAGGGCGACGATGGCGGTCTCACTTCCAAAGCAATGGGAAGACTGGTGCAGCTGGCTGCTTGGCCTTTGGTTGTGTATCTCACCATGGGCCCTTCTGTTCGATCTAGACTCAACAGCTACGAAAATAGCAGTGATCTCCGGAGTTTTGGTAATCTTGGCGGAATTGCTCACGCTTACCGTCTTTCGCTCCTGGGAGGAATGGATCAACGTTATACTTGGAGTATGGCTGATTGTATGCCCTTGGATTGTTGGCATTAGCTCATCGACGGCTAAAAAAAATTTCGTTGTTATCGGTGCGTTAATAGGGGTGTTGGCGCTCTATGAAATTTGGACCGCTCGCCGTCAGAGCGGATGATGACGTTCTTCCTAAAACGGACGTTCTGAACGTTAAGCGCCATGCCGCTTTACCCCTGAAAGCGGACATGTGCAGCGCACTCGCTCATGTCTGCTAAGGGTCAAAAGCAGACATATGCGGTGCACAAGGGCATGTCCGCTTTGGGCCAAAAGCGGACATTCCGTGCCTAGCAGATTTTTGCGATGCAGCAGCTCCAGCAGACTCTTGGAAAATAATTGGGTCGTCCTACATATCAATCGCGCGGGCTCGCCGCGGCGCCGGTTCCCATTACACCCGATGGCTTATTTCAAACCGGCGATCGCTTGAGACCGTTCGCAATGGTGGGTCTGATGTCTCGTCGTCGCCGCGTATTCGTAGATACGCCCAAGGGGCGCCGCAGCGCCGGCTTCAGCGTGCC
>DATLJR010000459.1:0-3046 GCA_035538755.1 Pseudolabrys sp. | reverse complement strand
TCCCTTAAAGGTCCAGCGGGAGGCCCTGACACGAATCCTAGCACCAGCGCCACTAATGGGTGTAAACTGAACGGGCCGCGAGGCGGTGTGAACGCCTGGCGGCCCTCATCGCAAGCCATCCAGGTTGTTCCAATGGCCGCGATTAGCAGCACAAACCGAAAAATCACCCCCTCGCGCGCGCGACAGCCGCGCGGCACTGCGCTCTGTGTTCGCCGCCCTCGCGCTCGACCGAAAAAAGTTGGCGCCTTTTCGGCCCTCGGCGGTGGATTTCTGCTGTTCCCGATTGGCGATAGGCGCTGCACCCGAACGCGCGCGAGCGCCAGCAAGCGCCCGGTAACGCGCGCCCAAGCCTTACAAACGCGACTCTAGCGGCGCCGCCGGTGGTCGAAAGCGAGTGGCCAGAGTTAGCGCACAAGCTGCCGCCGAAGACGCCTGGTGTTTCCTAATTCGGAAAACTCTTGTCCTAATGACTTTTGCGACTTTCGATCAGGGGAGACTTCGAACCAATACATGTGTTTCGGCGCGGTCTCCCGCTCCGCCCATGCGCTGTGCCGCCACCTGTCACCCCAATCAACTTTAAAGCCCTTGATGCTGCGCGTCATAATTGCTGCTCCCGCACGAGCTATCCGTACCTCTCCCAGAAACGGTGGCCACGTCGGATAGGGCCGCCCTGCGTTTCCGGCCAGAAAAACACGCGGCTATTATTGGCAGCGACAACGTCATTCCAAGGCCACTACGGGTAAAGCCCACATGTGATCGGCTCACCCGACATCCGTTACCTTGACCTTTTCGTCGAGCCTGTCCACTATCTTGCCTTGCACTTTTCGTTTTCATTTTTTCAGGACGCAACATTCAGGGTTACCGGGTAGGGCGTGGTTCGGCTGGCAATCGTCGGAGGCGGTCCGGGTGGGTTGATAATGACCCATCTGCTCGAACGGTTTCCGGTTGGGATTTTCGATGTCACACTTTTTGAGGCAACGGCGCGGCTCGGCGGGAAAATTCTGACCCAGCGGTTCGACACCATTCCTGCGATCTACGAGGCTGGGGTCGCGGAGCTGTACGACTACTCTAATATCGGCGTCGACCCCTTGAAGACCCTCGTGCAGGGACTCGGTCTCAAAGCAATCCCCATGCATGGACATGCAGTTGTGCTCGGCGATGAGATCCTGCGCAGCGAGCACGATTTCCGTCGACGTTTCGGCCTGCCGGCCCTTCGCGCATTGGGCGAGTTTCACAAGACCTGCACAGCGCTCTATTCGAGCTCGGATTATTATGAGGGCCATGTCGCCGTCGACCGACAGCACCCATGGGCGCATCGGACATTTCGCGAAGTGCTCGACGAAATTCCAGACGAGAACGCACGGCGCTATGTCGAGGCCGCCGTGCGCAGCGATACGGCGACCGAGCCACATCTGACGAGCGCCCTCAACGGGTTGAAGAATGTACTGATGGACGACCCACGTTATATGCGGCTCTACTCGATCGAAGGTGGTATTGAGAAAGTAGTCGAGGGGATAGCGAATGGGCTCAAGCAAACGGAGATTGTGCGCGGAAGCCGCCTTCTCGCGATAGGGCGGGCGCCGGACGGGCGCTATCGCCTACGCCTGAGGAACCACGACCGCACTGTTGCATGCGACTTCGACCGGGTCGTGCTCGCTCTGCCACATAATTGGCTCGGCCAGATCGAGTTCGAGGATTTGCCCCTGCGTCTCGCTATGCAGAAGCATCTCGCCCGCTACGAACATCCGGCGCATTACCTGCGCGTGACGGTCGTCTTTGAGCGGCCCTTCTGGCGCGGCAAGGTCGGAGGATCCTATTTCCTATCGGATGCTTTTGGCGGCTGTTGTGTTTATGATGAGGGCCTGCGCCATGACTGCGAACCTTACGGTGTGCTTGGCTGGCTACTCGCCGGCACCACCGTTGCCACGCTGTGCAATTCGGGCGATCGCGAACTCATCGCACGTGTGCTCGATTCCCTGCCGCGATCGCTTGCCGAAGGGCGCGGACTTTTCAAGGAAGGCCGCGTGCATCGCTGGATCAACACAATCAGTGGGTTGCCTGGGGGATGGGATGTCCAGGAATTGCGCGATCGCCACATCCCGGCACCGGTGAGTGATCCGGGCTTACATCTGGTTGGCGACTATCTGTTCGATTGCACCATCAATGGCGTTTTCGATTCCGCCGAATACGTCTCGGAAGCGATCCTTAGCGATTGGAATCAGCGTGCTTATAATGAAGCGGCCGAGGAGGTGACCTCTGCACTCGCCGCCCCGACCGCGGAGGCCGAGCCGCTTGGCAGCGACTATTTTGATTTTTATGATGGGGAGAGTCCATACGAGGACTCGTTCGAAGAACATTTTGACGAAACCTACACCATCGATCTGATCCGCACGATCTTTGGCCGCTCGCCTCCCTACAGACTTTTAGACTGTGGCAGTGCCAACGGGCTCACGCTGCAACGCTTCGCCCGCAAGAACGTGGAGGCCTGGGGTATCGAATATTCGCCTTATATCTATGCACGCACGCCGGAGCCATGGCGCGCACGAAACATTTATGGGGACGTACGCAAGCTGCCGTTCGACGATGGGTTCTTCGATTTTGTTTACGAGACGTGCCTGTGCTACTTGCCGGAAGCGGATCTCGACACTGCGATTTCGGAATTGTTCCGTGTTTGCCGCGTTGGCGTGTTTTTCGGCTCGATAACCACCGACATGACTAAAGAGGTAATCGAAGCGTACGAGCTTTTCGAGGGCGTACAGACGTTCTCCACGTTATGGGAATGGTCTGAACGCTTCGTGCGCAACGGCTTCCGCATCGCGACGTCCGACCCCAAGGTCCTGCAGTGCGCATGGAAGATCGAGACTGACGCCAATAACGGCGATTTCGCCTGGTATCCCGATATGGAGAGCATGCGGTACTGCTTTTATGTCAAGCCGGAGGTGCCGCCGCCGCGTGCGGATCGTGGCGCTGTCTCCCCGGGCTGATCCTTCGCCTCGTACTCGGTCTTGGTACCGGAGGTCGGAAGGGTGGCCAGTTGATTAACATC